>CAYPYW010000006.1:0-97145 GCA_964415365.1 uncultured Actinomycetota bacterium
AAAATAAAAAAAATCGATATTTTTATTAGGTAAATCAATTTAACAGATGAATAATTTATTAGTATTTTTTAAAAAATATAGAATAGATATACTAATAATATTTATTTTCTTAATCTTACCCTTTATTTTTTTTAAAAATGGACTCAAGTTAAACTCAGTAATATTAGGCTCAGGTGATCCAACGGCATATTACTTCCCACTCCATCAGCTAAAATTTGAATTGATAAAAGATCTGGAAATGCCATTCTGGAATAGATATAATTTTAGTGGATTCCCGTTGTTAGCCAACCCTCAAGCGAATGTTTTTTTTCCTTTAACATTAATCCTGGGTTTAATCTTTCCTGTAATAATTTCTTATAATTTATCAGTAATTCTTAGCTACTCTTTAGCAGGGATATTTTTTTATCTTTTCTTGAAGGAATACAATCTCAGTAAGATTGCATGTTTTACAGGCGGTTTAATATTTATGTTTAGCGGATCGATGGTAACTCATAGGAGTCATGCTACAAATATTTATGGAATGGTTTGGGTGATATTAATTTTGTTATTTCTTGAAAAATATAGGAAATCTAGAAAGTTTGAGTATATATTTGTTGGCTCAATTTTTTATGGTATTTCTTTTTTTTCTAGCCAACCACAAATTTTTTTATATAGCTCTTTAGTTATATTGACATATATTATTTATTATACGTTTATTTTTAATGGTGGTAAAAATTATTATTTCTTATTATCAGGAACTATTTTTTTAATTGGGTTGTTACTTATAAGTGTTCAATTTTTTCAAACTTATGAGTTAATGAATTATAGTGTTTTAAAAAAAATTGATTACGGTTATTTTAGCTCTTTTTCTTTTAGTCCTAAATTACTAATTTTATTATTTTTTCCGTTTATATATGGTAATCCATTTTATCAATTACAGAGTGTCCCAACTTATTTTGGTCCTTGGAATTATACAGAGATGGTGATTTACTTTGGCATTTTCACCGTTCCTCTTTTAGTATTTGGATTTTTTATAAAAAATAAACATAAATATCTCTGGATTTTTATATTAATATTTTCTTTCTTTTTAGTTCTGGGAGATCATACACCTTTGTATAAATTAATGTATTATGTTCCGTTATTTAACATGTTTAGAGTACCAGCCAGAAATTGGTTTGAATTTGGTATTGCTTTTTCAATCCTTGCTGGATTTGGTTTGGATTATTTTATAAAAATAGACAAGAATAAAGGAAAAAAAATATTATTAGTGATAATAGCTTTTTTTAGCACTATATTATGTGGTTTTATTTACTGTTTGTTAAAGACAAATCTAAGGGATAGCTTTATAAATTTTTTGGGAGTTCCTGGTGACAAGATAGAGTATCTGTTACAAAGTCTAAAATTTACCAATTATTCAGTTTTTATACCCATTATTATTATATTATGCTTGATTTCTTTACTTCTATTATTTTTATTTAAAAGAAATAAATTTTTATACATTCTATTTGTTGTACTAATATTTCTTGATTTATTTTCATTTGGATTTTTTTATGAAAAAGATAGCGATATTAATTACCTTTTAAATAAAGTAGAAAATTCAGAAGACTTATATTTCTTAAATCAAGAAAATGAAATTTTTAGAATCTACCCTGTTAGCCCGGGAGTATCTGGTATTATTCTTTGTAATAATAAAAATATAGATAAGAAAATAGACGCTATAACCGGCTATGATACATTATTATTGAGAGAGTACAATTATATAACTGGGATTAATAATAGTTCAGATTACGTCACGAACTTGGAGGAATTTCTAAGAAATAATAATGTACTTTCAACCCTAAATACTAAATATATAATTCTTCCTATTGTGGATAATACAGATGAATTTAAAGATAACATTACCAAATCATATTGGAAGGACACAGAACCTGTTCTTGATAAAGTTAGATATAGCGAAGCGGAATTCAAGCATTCCTGGCTGTCAACTGACAAGAGCGAGATAATAATAGGTGGTGGTGAGAACACAGCCAAACTATATAAGATCACAATTGATATTGAGATAGACAGGGATTATATGGTTAGCTTTGAGATAAGGGAAAATAAAAAGTTAGATAACTACATCCATTTTGATTTTTCTGGGGATAATTATGATGATCCTAATCAAGAGTTTTATTTAGACCCGGATGATATAGGAGAAGAATATATGAAAGTAGAGAGGGTAATCAATTCCGAAGGCATCCCCTCCGGTACAAATATTTATTTTAGAGTGTTTACAGACTCAGTCGGGGAATTTTCGATAAAAGATTTAGAAATACATGAGATTGTCAGATATTATGATTATGAGACTGTGTATGAGGATGATAGTACTATGATTTTAGAAAATAAAAACTTTATGCCAAGATTCTACTTTGTAAGTGAAATTATAGATATAGATAGTCTGGAAGAGGCAAGAAGTATACTCTGGGAAGAAGATACATTATGGGATTATGATAGGTTTGATGTTAAGACATCTGCTCTTGTACAGGATATTGATTTTAACGGGATAAAGTTTAATACAGAAAATACACATGTAGATATAATTGAGTATAAAAACAATGAAGTTACACTGGAAACTACCTCAGAAGATGATTCGTTCCTGGTATTTTCAGATACCTACTATCCCGGGTGGAGGGCATATATTGATAATATCGAAACTAAAGTTTATAGAACTAATGGAATAGTTAAGGGTATTTATGTTCCAGAAGGGAAACATACTATATTGTTTAAATATGTTCCAAGTCATTTTTGGGTTGTTTTTGTTGTAAGTTTGTCTAGCTTTATTTTTATTATTGCAGGAATGGTCGTTTTAGTTATAAAGCGTAAAAGATCTCTTTGATTTGTAATTATATAAATTTTTTATTTTCCCCTTTTATAAGCAATTAAATTCAAAATACCGCCAAAGAATAATAATTGGAGATAAGTTAGGGGTTTTAGAATTTTATTATAAAAAGATTTCTTTCCGGGTAATACCGATGATATATTTTTGATTTTATCAATAACAGGGAAGTAGCCGCCCATATAGGGATATATGGTATATGTAAATCCTGTCTTTCTTAAATTCCTCACATAGGTCCATAACCTGTAGACGTGTTCGTTTATACCTACCTTAATCTCTGCGCAATCCAGTTTGCTTTTTTTAAGTCCTCCAACTGGTTCATTTGTTAAAATCAGTCTTCCTGAAGGTTTGAGTACCCTACAAACCTCCTTTAGTGTGACATAAATATTGGAGCTGTGATGGAGAGTTGCCGTGATGAAAACTATATCAAATATATTATCTCTGAAAGGAAGATCATTCATGTTGCCGCGAACCCTCTCAAAATAAATGTCTTCGTTTTGGATGTAAATATCGCTGGTAAGGAGACCTACATATTTTGCAAGCAGAATGTCTATTCCGACTGCATAACAGCCATTTCGGGCGAAGAATCTTGTTGACCAACACCTTCCGGACCCCAGATCCAGGATGGCTTCTTTTCCGCTTAAGCCTATTTTTTCGAACATATATTTAAAATTTTCGGCCTGGCTCCTCCATGCTGATTTATGTTCTCCTATGGCATCCGGGAGGGAAAGCATCAGTTCATCTGTATTTACGATTGCTTCCTTTAGTTCCTCCCACCCTTTTTGCTCGCTTGTGATTTCGGAATCGGAACTTATCAGCAAATCTATTATCCCATCTTTAATAATGAAATTTTTATTACAATTGTTGCATTTAATATATCCTTCTCTTATCTCATCTTTTTTTATATCTATATTAATCTCACTGGTTCCTGGGAAGGATAATTCTTCTTTCAGGCAGTATGGACAACGTAGAAATCTGATCAGTTCTCTTTTCATATTTTAAAAATAAAAAATTTCCAAAGGTATTTCTATAATTATTAAGAAACTATTAAAGATCATTTATTTTTGAACTTATCTTAAGTTATATGAAAGAAGATAGCATTAAACCTCCAATAAATAAAGATACTAATGAGTCTATATGATTATTAAATTATTATAAGATGAGATATTTTATTGATTAAGAGAACTTTAATTGTTTTAACGCGTTAAATAATCAAATAATTGTAAGTAACAATTTTATATTGAATTCTTAAAGGAACTTGACATAGTTTAATATTTGTGTAATCATACTTATCACTAACAGTGTAAATGAATAGTAGAAATAGTTATAGCAATTTAAATAGTAAAAAAATAAATAATTTGTAGCAATGAAAAATAACAGTGTCAAAGGAAAACTGCTAGTTTTCTATCGCACAGCAGTGTCTACATTGTGCATTTTATTAATCCTATCATTAATTTTATTTAGTATTGGCTGTGAGACGGTTGACGGTACCGATACTACTTCTGAAAATAATTTAAACAGCTCTTCGGACTCTGAGAATATTTCAGAAAGTACTGATTCCAACGAAAGTATTACAGAAAATGGAGAATCCACTGATACAGAAGAATCAGTAGAAGAGACAAGTGATTCTTCTGAAGAAAACGGTTCATTAGAAGAAAATAATCAGACTCAGGCAGAAGATGAACAAGCTACTTCGGAGGGTGAATTGACAATAAAGGTATATTATGCCGATCAGCAGGGAGAGTATCTAGTTGGTGAATCAAGAAAGGTATCTTCAGAAAATAAATATACAGAGGCATTGTATGAACTTATGAAACTACCAGTAGACAGCAGTCTAATCCGTATTATACCTGATACCACGATAATAAATTCGGTGAAGGTGGAAGGAGGTTTGGCAAGTGTAGACCTGTCAGCTAATTTTGTAGATGATAGAATCGTAAGTGATACAGCAGATATTTTACTGGTTTACTCTATAGTAAATACGCTAACCGAATTTTCTGACGTAGATTCAGTAGCTTTTTATATTGATGGCGAGAAACTTGATATTCTGGGAATGCTGGATGTAAGCGGTCCTGTTTACAGAAGGAATGATTTAATAAAAAACTAATTTTTATTGAGCATGGAAAGATTTACAAAAATTATAAAACTAGCTGCAATTTTTTTTGTTATATTTGTATTTAGTTTCTCACTGGTACTTTTACCTGCTGTAAAAAATCTTAATGCAGCCGGAAATGGGATAAAAGTATTTATTGACGCCGGGCATGGTGGGAGAGATCCTGGTGCGGTTGCGAATGGGCTTAATGAAAAAGATGCCAATATAGCAATAGCCAACAGGCTGAAGGCAAAGCTGGAAGCTGCTGGCTTTACAGTTATCATGAGAAGAACCGGAGATCAATATCATACCCTTGACGAAATAGTTAGTATGGCAAACAGCAGTGGAGCTGATATTTTTATTTCAATTCATAATAATGCTTCGGTTTCAGCATCTGCAAACGGCACGGAAACCTACTGGAACGCGAACGGAGTAAATGGGTCAAGCCAGCTTGCGAACCTTGTGCAATCCAGACTTGTAAGCCAGATTGGCAGGGCGAACCGTGGCGTAAAAACTGCTAATTTCAGGGTTATTAAATATACTACTATGCCAGCAGCTCTTGTTGAGTGTGCTTTCGTTTCAAATCCTACCGAAGCCGGGCTCCTCAAAACAGCAGATTTCCAGGAAAAATGTGCAACAGGGCTCTTTAATGCTATAAATGAGTTTTCGAAAGGTATAAATAAGAGCACAGGAGGTTACACAGGTGGTTCTGGAAATAGTTCGGCAGGATTTACTGTGGTAATTGATTATCCTGGAAATAATGCAACCATTGATAAAAATTTCTTGATTAGTGGTTGGGCAGCAGATCTAAATAATAAACCTCCGAAGAAACTGGCAAAAGTAGAAATTTACAAAGGGGCAGAAAGAAATACGGCTAATTTCCTCGGAACTGCATCCAGATTTGACCGGCCAGACCTGGGTAGAGCGGATATTCTTGACAGTGGTTATCTGCTTCATATCAATCTTGACTCTCTGGCTAAGGGTGAGAATATCCTATATGTATATGCATATGACACGAGTGGCAATTATAGCTACAATATGGTCAAGATAAATGTAATTAAAGATGATCCTGTCGAACAGCCAAACAGTAACCCTGTAGCCAACCCTGGTGGACCGTATGAGGGGAAGACGGGCCAGGAAATAACCTTTAACGGCTCTGCATCTTCGGATTCCGATGGCAGTATTGCTGAATATCTCTGGGATTTTGGTGACGGGAGCACTGGAAGCGGAGTAAATCCCGTACATACTTATGCTAACTCCGGAACTTATACAGTAAAACTTACAGTTAAGGATGATAAAGGTGCTCAATCAGCTGCGGTTCAGGTTAGTGCAAATATTACTGAAGAAGATGAAGAAGGTGGCGAGGAGGAATCTCCGGAAGATGAGGGTGTAATATCCAACTCTACCAGTGTAATAGGTTATAAGGAAGTAACCGTTGATCAGCTTGTAAAATTGTTTATAGACAGAGACTCGGATAAATTGGAAAGAGCCACAAGACTGGCAGCACTGTATATACAGTATGGTAGTTTATTTGATATAAGAGCGGATATAGCCTGGGCACAGATGTGTCATGAAACAGGATTTCTGGAATTTACCGGGGATGTAAAACCTGAGCAGAACAACTTCTGTGGTATGGGAGCTGTCGGAGGTGGAGTTCCTGGAAATAGCTTTGCTACGGAGGAATTAGGAGTAATAGCTCATTATGCACATCTTTCCTGGTATTATTATCCGGATCATAAGAATGAGTACTGCAATGACCAGTATGATCCAAGACATTTTGAAAATACGCATAGTAGATATACGGGCGACACTACTCTTGGTTTCCTGAATGGAAGGTGGGCACCGGGCAGTACTTACACAAATAAAATAGTACTTTTCGCGAATGAAGTATGGCAGGGAGCTGATACCACTGAGCATACGGTAACGGCGGATGCCGGCCAGGATTTGGCTGCAAATGTGGGAGAAGAGCTTACCTTTGACGCCTCTGGAAGTACAATATCTCCACTGGCGGAAGCAGGGACAATAACTTACTCCTGGGATTGGGATAACGACGGAGTGTATGACATAACGACCGAGAACTCGGTTATAAAGCACACATTTGATACAGATGGAGTATTTACTGTAAAGCTTGAGGTAACAGCATTTGAGAATATCAAATCAACTGATACTGTTACTGTAAATGTGAATGCTTATCCAGTAGCAGATCCTGGCGGGCCTTACCAGGGGACAGTAGATGAGGAAATAACATTTGATGGTTCTGCTTCTACCGATTCAGATGGCAGTATCGCCGAATACACCTGGGATTTTGGTGACGATTCAACCGGAACTGGAGAAAAGCCTACCCATACTTACGCTGCGGCTGGAACTTATACAGTTACACTTACGGTAAAAGATGACAAGGAAGCCAGTTCTATACTGGAACAGACCACTGCTGTTATAACAGAGGAGGGGCAGGAACTGGAAGGCAGTGGAGACGGTGAAGAAGGAGATGGTGGAGAAACTCCTGAAAACATTATACCCACAGCAAATCCGGGTGGACCTTACCAGGGGACGGTAAATCAGGAATTGACTCTTGATGGTTCTGCTTCAACAGATTCAGACGGCAGTATAGCCGAGTATACCTGGAATTTTGGTGATAACTCGACAGGAACCGGGGCAAAACCTACTCATAAATATGTTTCAGCAGGGACATATACAGTTACACTTACGGTAAAAGATAATTCAGGTGCATCTTCAGAAGCAAAAACGACCACGGCAACAGTTAAGAATGAACAGGTGGTATCGAGGGCTATCGGAAGATATACAGGTGTATTTACTATGGTCATTGATACCCCTAAGAAGAACGCAAGTATTTCCCAGGATTTTGTTATAAGTGGCTGGGCTGCGGATCTTGTAAATAAAAAACCGGTAAAACTGGCAAAGGTTGAAATTTATAACGGCAGGGACAGATATGAGCATAATTTCCTGGGAACGGCACAAATATACCAGAGGCCTGACCTTGGCAGAAAGGATATTTTAGACAGTGGGTATGCGCTTAGGATTTCTCTGGAATCGCTGCCGCAGGGCGAAAATACACTCTGGGTATATGCTTATGATGCGAATAATAATTATAGCCTTGCAGCGGTTAAGATAAATGTTGTGAAGGAAGAACAAGGAGGCAGTGGAGACGGTGAAGAAGGAGATGGTGGAGAAACTCCTGAAAACATTATACCCACAGCAAATCCGGGTGGACCTTACCAGGGGACGGTAAATCAGGAATTGACTCTTGATGGTTCTGCTTCAACAGATTCAGACGGCAGTATAGCCGAGTATACCTGGAATTTTGGTGATAACTCGACAGGAACCGGGGCAAAACCTACTCATAAATATGTTTCAGCAGGGACATATACAGTTACACTTACGGTAAAAGATAATTCAGGTGCATCTTCAGAAGCAAAAACGAGCACGGCCACGATAGCAGCAGAAACCAGCGGTTATCCAGTAAATACTACACCAATTTCCAACTCTACTAACATGATTGGCTATACGGAAGTGACTGTGGATCAGCTTGTGAAGATTTTTGTAGACAGGGGTTCAAATAAAGTGGAATGGGCAAGAAGAATTGCTCCTATATATATCAGTTATGGGAAATTATTTAACATAAGGGCGGATATAGCCTGGGCACAGATGTGTCATGAAACAGGATTTCTGGAATATACCGGGGATGTTAAGCCCAACCAGAATAACTTCTGCGGTATGGGAGCCACCGGAGGCGGTGTTCCGGGTAATAGCTTTGCGACTGAAGAATTGGGAATAATAGCTCATTATGCACATCTTGCCTGGTATTATTATCCGGATCATATAAATGGGTACTGCAACAGCCAGTATGACCCCAGACATTTTGGGAGTTCGCATTACAAATATACTGGTAATACTACTTTAGGATTCTTAAACGGGAACTGGGCACCGGGCAGTACTTATACAGATAAGATCATATTGTTTGCAAATGCAATATATGGTTTCTAATTTTACAAAAGGATAAACAGCCTGTACCTCTCTCTTTGAATTGAATCAATCTAATTCCGGGTAAAACTAAATCATTTTCATACCTATCCTTATATTTATTGCTATTTTTTTTGATTTAATTTATCTTAGATTGAAAGTTCTGGTAAAATCTTTATAAAGTATATTCATGTTTAAAGTAAATACTTATTTAAAGGTAGACAATGCAGAAAAATCATATTTTAACAGGCTACGGTTTTCAGGATAGAATTTTTCGATTCTTTGTCTTTACTGGTTTTTTTACAATATTTTTCTTATACCACAAAGGCGTTGTTTATCAAAGTCCGGCACTGTTATATGTAATTAATACACTTATATTTGCCGTATTCATTATCTCTGTTTATAGAATAAAGATAGGACTCTATATTTTTATCTTCTTCATTCCGCTTCTGAATTCACTGACCGTAATTCTGGGCGTAAAAGGTATAAGGGCTATATTATTTCTGTTTTTTTCGCTTTTTCTGGGCTTTCTTGTAAATAAAGCGGAAAATATCGAAAATAAACTATACCCGAATAAATTTGACCTGTATTATGAAAATGAAATCGGGCTGGCAGTATTTACATTTATAATAATCATCTTAATTTCTGTTGCAGTAACCATCTACCGTTATTTGAATTTTGCGCCTTTTCTATCAACAGAATATTATAATCTTATAGTAAATATAGAAGGCACCGGATCTACTGAGTCTATACAATGGACTATAAAATTTTTCTTTAATTACATAATAGGATTCGGTCTGTTGTTTATTGTTTTCAATGCTTTTAAGGATATTAGAGATATTATAAAAGCAGTTATTGTAATAATTACTTCAAATGTGATCTTCTTTATAGTTGGATTTTACCAGTATTTCTTTAACCCAACCTTTGGCAGTTTCAGGCAGTGGGCCGAAGCTCACCGCATTAACGCCACCTTTACTGACCCAAATTCACTGGGAAATTACATAATATTGCTGTTCCCTCTGTATATTATATTGATTATTTATTATAAAAGATGGTATCTGAAATTATTATTTGTCATCCTGCTGGGAGGTTTCCTGCTTATAACTTTTTTCTCGGGTTCAAGAAATGCAATGTTGGGAATTGTAGTGGCACTGATAATATTTATTATTATTGGGTTGACCAAACTTACAAAAATATTGATCGCGAAAAGCAGGAAGTCCCGAAAAATAAAAAATTTTTCCATAGCCCTGGCCTCGGTTGTTCTTATAGTAATCCTTCTTTTTGTTTCTTTCTTTGCAACTCTAATGGTCAGCCGGATTGAGCTAAAAGATAAGTACCGGCCACCTGAAACAGGTATTGCTTTATTTGACAGGACTGTGGATACGATATGGATGAGTTACAATGTTTACAGGCAGGCAGGGTTTATAGAAGCTTTCAAGTCAGTTTCATCGGAGAGGCATTTCATATGGGCCCAGGCTGTGAATATGTTAAGGGATTACAAGATTACCGGTGTAGGACTGGGGAGTTTCATAATCGAACTGCCTAATTATTACGAAATAAACAATTCATCTATAAGGATAGTTGATTATACAGGGAACTATTATCTACAGATTCTGTCCGAGCTGGGTTTGACAGGACTGCTGCTTGTACTTCTCATTTTCTTTTTGATGATAAAAAAAGTATTTTATTATTTTAATAATCAAAAGATAACCGGTAAGAGGGATAAAGTGGACTGGTTTTTGACAGGCTTTTTTATCTCTTTTATCTCTATGGTTGTACTGTTGTTTTTGGGTCCTCATACCAATTTCAATGAAATCCAGTTTTCATTCTGGCTCATAATTGGGTTGATGCTTGCATTTATGAAGATCAAGGAGTTTAAATTTTCCAAACCGGATTATAATAATGTAAAAAGTAATAGTAGTGTGAAGAATTATAAGAGCTCCCTGGATGTTGTCAGACAGGTCAGGCTGGACCTGAAGCAGAAGATAAGTCTTATACTTATTATTCTGATATTCTTTATTAGTTTCTTTGTTAGTTCCTGGTCAAGTCTATCCATAAATATCAGGCAAAATTTAGTCGGTTGGGAAAACAAATATGGATTCTACAAAGAGGAAACTTTTGAGGGCAGAAGTATAAGATGGGCGGACATTGATGCCAGCGAGGTTATAGAAAAACGCGGAAATAAACTTATTATTCCGGTAAGAGATCTGGATCCTGCGGGACATCTTCTTCCTTTACTTGTAAGATTTTTTATAGATAATAAGCTGGTAAAAGTGGCAAGAATTAATGACAGTGATTGGCATGATATAGAAATAGATTTGTCCGGATACTCAAAGGAAAAACTTACTTTTACCTTGTCGTGCAGCAGAAGCTGGGTTCCGAAGGAAAGGGGACTTACAAATGATACAAGAAAATTAGCCATATTAACAGGCAAATTTGAGTTTCTGGAGTGAAAAGATTTGAGATGATAGAAATGGAACTTTAGGTCATGAATCTTTTGTAATTTTTTTTTAATTCATTAATGTTATAATAATCGCTGATTTGAGCAGGAAAGGATAACCTTAAACAGGGTATGATAATATAATGTTTTCAGGCGTTAAAACACTTTTTTCGTATAGAGAACTTCTTTTCAGCCTTACAAAAAAAGAGCTTAAGGTAAAATATAGAGGTTCAGTGCTTGGATTTTTCTGGTCTCTCCTGAATCCTATTTTAACCATGCTGGTTTATTCTTTCGTATTCTCTATTGTGCTCCGGGCAGGGATTCAGGAATTTGCAATTTTCTTGATCTGTGTTTTGCTTCCGTTTAATTTTCTATCAAATTCTGTCAATTACGGTGCCAGTAGTATTATAGCCAACGGCAATCTGGTAAATAAGATTTATTTTCCCAGGGAGATTATTCCATTATCAGTTGTACTGGCAAATCTTTTTAATTTCCTTTTGGAACTTGCGGCTCTCTTTATTGTACTGGGAATTATGGGTTACAGGTTTTATATCTATCTATACCTGCTTCCAGTGGTAATTTTTATACAATTCTTTCTGGTGGTGGGAGTAACTCTTCTAGTCTCGGCTTTAAATGTCTTTTTCAGGGATCTACAGCATCTTATAACCATTATTATGATGGTATGGTTTTTTGGGACCCCTGTTATATATCCGTTAAGTATGGTCCCGGAAAGATTTCAGTTTATTATAAAGATCAATCCGATGACCGTATATGCGGCTTATTACCGCAATATCTTCTATTTTGTAAAATATCCTGAGGGAGCAGGATTTCCTTCTGTTTCTGAAACTTTGACTGCTCTGGGTATCACTATTTTAATGTTCCTTGTAGGCTATTTTATTTTTAAAAGACTGGAGCCCAGATTTGCTGAGGAGATTTAGTATATGAACAGCGTTAGAAAAGAATATAAGGAAGAAAAAATAAAAAGTTCAGGAAATGATATAGCAGTAGCAGTAAAGTCAGTGACAAAAAGATACAGGATACACCACGAAAAAATCCCCAGCCTAAAGCAAACAGTCCTCAAGCTGAAACGCACTACCTATGAAGAATTCCTGGCTCTTGACGATGTCTCGTTTTCTATAAAACGTGGCGAGACCTGCGGTATAATTGGTCCGAATGGCTCGGGGAAAAGCACCTTGCTTAAGTTAATGGCAAAAATTATACATCCAACTCTGGGGAAGATAGTTGTAAATGGTTCTCTTTCAGCACTCCTGGAGCTGGGGGCGGGATTTCATCCGGACCTTACTGGCAGGGAGAATATATATATAAATGCTGCCATACTGGGAATGAAAAAGAAGGATGTGGACAGGAAATTAAATGATATTATTGGGTTTTCAGAACTGGAGAGATTTATAGACACACCTGTAAAGAATTATTCTTCTGGGATGTATATGAGGCTTGGTTTTTCGGTTGCCATTAATGTTAACCCGGATATCCTGCTTGTAGATGAAGTCCTTGCTGTGGGGGATCAAGCTTTTCAAGCCAAATGTTATAAAATCATATATGATTTTATGAGGAGGGGTAAGACAATTATAATTGTTTCCCATGATCTTGAAACCATTTCTGATTTATGCAGCAAGGTTATATTTTTGAGAGACGGAAAAATAATAGATATGGGAAAACCCCTGGATATAGTGGCGAAATACCGGGCTTATGTTGAAGAGCTGGAGAAAAAAAGAATCATAGAACAGCAGAGAGCGGAAAGAAAGAAGATATTTAAGACAGTAATTGAGAGCAATCGGAAAGTCATTGATGGAGAAGAAATAAGCAAGCTGTCAAACTTAAGTATTGATGGAGAAACAATAAACCGGTTTGGGTCAGGAGATGCAGAAATCAGCAGTATAAGTCTTTTAGATAAGAGCGGAGGGGCAGTAGATTACTGCAGTTACGGGGATGAGGTAAAAATTGTCTATAAGGTGCTGTTTAAAGAAAGTGTAGAAGAACCGATATTCGGTATTAGGATAACTGATTACCGGGGTAATATTATTTATGGCACCAATTCCAGATTGAAGAATGTCAGAACTGGTCTGTTTAAAAAGGGCAATGAAGCCACTGTGGCTTTTTCCTTTAAAGTGGCTCTAATTGGAGGAGAATACTCAGTAACTCCGGCTGTTGGTTACAATGATAATAAAACATACTGTGATTGGATAAATAATATGTTTAACATGAATGTTATTCATAGAAATATAGCGGAAGGCCTAGCAGACTTGAATCCGGAGATAAATATAGAAAGGAAATAATATCAACGTTATTTTAGAAAATGTTTTTTACAGTATGGTTTTATTATAAATATCCAGTGTTTCTTGTGCGGTTTTTTCCCAGCTGAATTTTTTAGCCTGAATTAATGACTTTTCTTTTAGCTTCTCTTTTATCTCTTTATTTTCAAGGATATTCAGTATCTGGTTTTGAAGTTCTATGTCATCACCCGGTGGCACGAGAATCCCTGCGTCCCCGGTTACTTCTTTAAGGGATGATGTATCCGAAGCTATTACCGGAAGGCCACAGCTCATTGCTTCGAGGATAGGAAGGCCAAAACCCTCGAAGAGGGAAGGATAGACAAATAGCTCTGCCTGATTATATATTTGAACAAGGTCGTCATCCGGGACTCTGCCTGTAAATAAAATGTCTTCTCTATAAGGGCTTTTTTCTCTTTCAAGATAAGCAGCCTCGCTTTTCCATCCTGTTCTTCCTACTATTACCAGTTTATAATCGTAGGCAGTATTTCTTTGTTTTATATGATCAAAAGCTTTAATTAAAGTTATAAAATTCTTCCTGGGCTCTATAGTTCCTACAGAAAGGATATATTTTTTGTTTATTTTATATTTTTTAAGCACATCTATATCCTTTTCTTTTTCGGACAATTTCTTGAATATATTATCTGCTGCCAGATAAATTACTTCTATCTTAGACGGGTCTATTTGGAAGAACTTAGCGATATCACTTTTGGTACTTTCTGAATCCGCAATTATTTTCCTTGAAATATGTGCGTTTTTTTTAACTTCCCGGCTATATTTTTTTATGAACCAGTCGAAGTTAAATTCGGGAAATCTTATAAAAGCAAGGTCATGAATGGTTAGAATGATATTCTTGTTTAAAGTAGGGGGTATAAGGTAATCAGGACAGTGAAGGATATTGGCTTTAAAACCCAGTAGCTCAACAGTCGGGAACCTGATTTTGTCCCACAGGTTAAGTTTTTTTGAGGTTGTATTATAAAAGTAAAGTTTTATTTTACTTTCAGGGTGATTTGATTTTAAATCATAAATTATCGGTAAATGTTCTTCTGTAATATATCTTCCGGTCAGGATATATGTATTTTCTCTATCAATTTTTAGGAGATTTCTTACCAGGTTTATTATATACCTACCTGAGCCTATGTCCTGGCCATGATTTAAAACAGTGGATATATCTATACCTATTCTCATGGTATGGTTTTTATATTAACTGATTTTATCGATAAATTCATGAATAAGTTTAGGTTCGTATTGTAATTTACTGTGCAGTAATTTTTTTAAGTTTTCATTTTCAATTCGTATTCTGGTATTTTCCAGATTAATCAAGTAATTAGTGTATTCCTCGTATTTTTCATTTCCTATTAAGACAAATAATCTCTGATATATACGGTGTAAGTTTAACACAGAGTAAACAGGTTCATTTTTGATCTCATCGTAAAAGTTGAATTCTCCCCAGCAATACTTAAAAATATCGGCATCCGAAAGCAACCTCGAGAATTGGATATTTGGCCTGCATTTTTTTAAATAATCCAGGCTTTCATTGAAGTCTCTTATGATATTCCGGGCTGTATTCTTTAAACTTTTATCCTTTAAATTTTGTTTTTGTATATTTAATTCTATGTCCATTATTCTTTTGAGGTTTTGTGCTTCAGCATTTTTATAAGCAGTTTTTAGAAGATTTAATTTTTGATAATAGTATTTGTTCTGGAAAAAGGAGGCGTCATCCCTGAAACTATAAGCATATTTGTGATAACAAACTGCAGTCGGGCATGATTGGAATTTATAACCTAAAGTATTTGCCCTGTAACAAAAATCTATATCCTCATAAAACAGAAAGAAAGTGGGATCCACTTTTCCGACTATTAAATCATCAAAGGCCTCTTTTTTAATAAAAAATGAGGTAAAAGAACCCCCAAAAACATTTTCAGGTCTGTTATATTGCTGCATGTCCAGTTGTCCTTTGCCTGTGTATCCAATGTACAGGCTGTTGTCTATATAGGTTCCGACACTCTCGATATATTCCTGCTGGTAGTAGAATTTAATCTTGGGCGCCAGCCCAATATAACTTTCATCCAGGTTGTTAATCTGGCTTACCAGCTCTTCTATAGCTTTAAAATTATAAACTACATCAAAATTTGATATCAGCACGTACTTAGCTGTTATTTTTTCAAGAGCGCGATTTATTGCCTCTCCAAGGCCTAGATTTTCGTCGGAGTAAATTATTTTTAAATCTTTGTACTGCTTTTTAATGGAGTCAAGAGTATCATTCTGTGAATTATTATCAAAAATAGTGATCTCTATATCTTTATAGGTCTGGGTTTTGATGGAATCTATACATTCTTTCATACAGGGATAAGATGATTCGTAATTGACGATGATCACGGCTACTTTTTCGTCTTTTTCTATTTTACTTTTATCCACCTCATATGCAGGTTTTATGTCAACTTCTTTTATGTTAAGTAATTTTCTTATTTCTTTATCATATTCTTTAACGGATTTGTCCCAGGTGAATTTTTTTGAGAATTCTTTTGCTTTTTCACCAAATTCTTTTCTAACTTCCGGTTTATTTATGAGAATTGTTAATTTTTTGGTAAATTCTTTACTGTCTTTTGCTATGGAGCCGGTTTCATTATTCATTAAAACCTCAGGATGTGCCCCAATATTGTAACAGACTACCGGCTTGCCGAAGTTCTGTGCTTCAACAACCGGTAGGTCGAAACCTTCCCAGTGAGAGCAGGTCGTATATATATCGCAGGATTTATAAATCAAGGGCATAATATCTTCCGGTGCATTTTTAATGGAAAGTATTCCCTGGTTTCTTAATAATTCTTCATCGTTCCTGGAGCCGTATCCAACAGCAAGAAGTTTGATATGGTTATTTTCCCGGTGCAGGTGGTGATAGATTTTTGTAAGTTCTTCCAATCCCTTATAAGGTTGATTCGAAAAATTCAATCTTCCCACGAATAATAATAAGATATCTTCTGGCTCAACGCCTAACTGTCTCTTAAAATCTTCCATTTCTTCTTTTGAAAAATCAATTTTTTGATAATGATTACTGCCATTATAGATATAGGTAGCTTTCTTTCTTATCCTCTTTGGCAGGCAGTTAAGAAGGTATTGCGATACAGTTATTACTTTGCCGGCTTTATTGAAGTATGACAGATTCTGGCTAATTTCCATATATTTGAACCGGAGTCTTCTTTTGAATGGCAATCCGCTTAAAGATATTATTCCGTGATCAACCACCAGGGTTGGTTTATTTAATTTTGGAATTAAGCTATAGAATGGAAAGGACTGTATTATAAATAAATCTATATTTTTATTATTCAAATAGGGGGCAAATCTTCTAATCATTCTCTCGTAAACGATGAGATTATCTATAGGTTTAGTGTAAGGAAATTTTTTAATTTTATAGGCTTTTCTGTCTGTAAAGGTTTCATCAAAATAATTACAATATACTTCACAGTTGTAACCTATTTTTGCCAGGCCATCCGCAAGTCTATCTACAACTAAATCTACTCCATGGCCCTTGATCATTCTTTCTGTTATGAAAGCAATGTTTACTTGTTTCATAATATTAAAAAATTATTGGTTCAATACATTTTACATTACTTATTGTTTAAAATAAATTGTTTGTTATAATTTATCCTAATCTAGGTCAATGCCTTAATCTGTTTTATTTCTAGGAGTTTATTTGAATGAAATATATTTCTGATTATCCTAAAATTACAATCTCAATAGTCAATCTAAACGGCAAGGATTATCTCGGACCCTGTCTGGACAGTATAAAAGAGATAGAATATCCTATGGACAAAATAGAGATAATAGTGGTTGATAATGGATCTGTGGATGGATCAGTGAAATTTGTAAAGGAAAATTATCCCGATATAAAAATCATAGAAAACAGTAAAAATATGGGGTTTGCTTATGCGAATAACCAGGCCTCAAAAAATGCAGCAGGAGAGTATGTGGCCTTTTTGAATAATGATACCAGAGTGGACAGGAATTGGCTGGTAGAACTTCTCAGACCTATTTACTGTAATAATGTAACGGTTGCTTCAGGCTCCAAAGTTTTATCTATGGATGGGAAAACACTTGATTTTGCCGGCAGTATGATTAATTTTGAAGGTAAAGGCTTTCAAATTGATTACGGCGTTTCGATAGATAAAGATAAACACAACCAGTACCAGTATCTTCCTTTTGTCAACGGCGGTGCGATGTTAATAAACAAGCAGATTTTTCTGGATGCAGGAGGATTTGATGAGGATTTTTTTGCTTACTACGAGGATGTGGATTTAGGGTGGAGACTATGGGTATTGGGATATAAAATTATCTTCTCTCCTGGGTCTATTGTTTATCATCATCATCATGGAACTTCAAAAGAATTCAGTGAAGATAAGCTGCGATTTCTCAAGGAAAGGAATTCTCTTTATTCGGTTTTTAAAAATTATGATGATGAGAATTTACCAAAGGTGCTTTCCGCTACCCTTGCCAGTGTTTTTAATAGAGTTTTTGTTGATTTTAAATTTGATTATAAGAATTATTACGATTTTAAGATAAATGGCACAAAGGAAACAAAAGATTTATCTGAAAAATTGGATAAAGAGATAGAAAATTTAAAGATATCAAGGGAACCATTAAGTTCTATTATGGCTGTTAAAGATTTTCTTGATAATTTACCTATTCTTCGAAAGAAAAGAGAAGAAATTCAAAAAAACAGAAAAAGAGACGATAAGGCTGTTTTTACTTATTTTAAGGGTCAATTTCTGGCAGTTTCTCCGGATGAGGAGTATCAAAAAAATCAGATAGGTTTATTGAAATCCATGGGAGTTTACAGGTTATTTGAGAAAGGAATAAAAAGAAAATTACTGATAGTTTCAAGTGAAGTTGTATCAAGGGAAATGGCAGGTCCGGCAATCAGGGTGTGGAATTTTGCCAGGGTTCTGTCGCAGTATATGGATGTTGTGCTGGCGATTCCGAATGAGGTAATTGTTCCGGAGCAGGAGTTTAAAATACTACAGTATAGAAGCGATAGCGAACTTAAGGATATAATAAAAAATGCAGATATTGTTTTAAGTGGAGGTACTACTTTTGTTAAATATCCCAGCATAAAAAATTCTGATAAATTTTTAATTATGGATATTTATGATCCATATAACCTCGCTACCCTGGCTGAATACAGGGATGAACCTATTGATAAGAGGCTCAAGGTTCATAAATTAATATACTATAATTTAAATGAACAGCTTCATTATGGCGACTTCTTTATCTGTGCATCCGAGAGACAGAGAGATTTCTGGCTGGGGATGCTGGCAGCTTTAAATAGAGTAAACCCTTATTCTTATAACGAGGATTCCACTTTGAGGAGAATGATAGATGTAGTACCTTTTGGGCTTCCTGACAGTAAACCCATGCGCACAAGGCAGGTTTTAAGAGGTGAAGTAGAAGGAATAAAAGAAGATGATTTTGTAATCATCTGGGGCGGTGGAATATACAATTGGTTTGACCCACTAACCCTCATAAAAGCAATGGCTGAAATCAGCAAAATAAGAAGTGACGTGAAGTTATTTTTTATGGGGGTGGAGCATCCCAATCCTGAAGTGAAGAAATTGCAACTTGTAAGTAAAACCGTTAATCTGGCAAAAAAATTGGGCGTATATAATAAAAATGTTTTCTTTAACTTTGGGTGGATTGAATATGACGACAGACAGAATTATCTTCTGGAGTCAAATGCTGGAATAATTACTCACCCCGAGCATATAGAGACAAGGTTTTCTTTTAGAACAAGAATACTGGATTACCTGTGGGCTGGTCTGCCTATAATTTCAACAAAAGGTGATTCCTTAAGCGATATGGTTGAAAAAGAAAATCTGGGAATTACAGTAAGGGAGAAAAATACAAATGATCTTGTAAATGCAATATTAAAATTAGCTGATGATAAAGATTATTATGATAAATGTGTAAGGAATATAGAAAACACTGCAAAAGAATATACCTGGGAAAAAATATGTGAACCGCTTATTAAATTCTGTAAAGATCCCATCATAAGTGCTTATAAAAAGAAGTTAAAAGGGGATGATCTGGCGGACAAAGGTGATAGTAATCTGATAGGCAGAAATTCAGGAAAGTATGCAGAAAAGCATATCGGTTATCTAACAAAAAAATTTTTATATCACTTTTTTCACAATGGTCCCAGAAAAGCTTTCAAATATGTATCCAATTATCTGAAGGGTAAATAGGTCGGCCAACCAGATAGTAAAAAAATAGAAAAGAAAGATTTTTGGAGAAAGTATGAATCCGGAGAATCAAAATAAAAAAATAAGTAAAAAAGGGCTTATATTTAGAATCATAAACATTGTAGTTGTGGTTGGCTTTGGAGCTTTTTTGGTTTATTATCTTCTGGGCAAAATAAGCATCGGGCAGATAAGAGATGCAATCGTAGGGATAAATAAGCCCTCTCTCATAGTAGCTCTTGCAGTAATGTTTGTAAGTATTTTCCTCAGAACATACCGCAAGAAAATACTGGTTGGGTCCGAAAGAATTAATATGATGGATATGTTTCTGGTTGTTCTTGTCAGGAATGCATTTAATATGGTACTTCCGGCGAGAACTGGCGAGTTATCTTATGTATATATGCTGCAGAGAAAGTTCAAATTTCCACTGGAAGTTGGTATATCTACTCTGGCAATAGTGCTGATCTTCGATCTGGTAATTGTTTTTTCACTTATTGTAATTTCTATTATAGTGGTTCTTATCAATAAGTTCTCCGGCTCCTATCTGGCGGTCGTTTTTATAGCTCTGGCGCTGCTTATTATTCTTATTCTGGTTTTGTTGTATTTTTCGAAGGTTGTCGGATTTATAGTCACGATTATGGAAAAAATCTTGAGAAAATACAGAATCGGTAAAAACAAAACCGTACAGGTAATTTATAAGAAACTTATTGATATCAAAAAAAATATTGAAATAATCCAGGAAAGAAAAATATACTGGAAGGTATCTCTTTCTTCAATTGTTATAAGGATTCTAAAGTTCGTTTCTTATTATTTGCTGATTTATGCCATGTTAAGGCCGGATGGGTACACTTTTAAAGAGTTGAATTTCTGGATTATATTTTTGGCTGTAGAGGCTGCAGAAATATCCGCAGTTCTTCCGACTCACGCTCTTGCTGGCTTTGGGACTTATGAAGGAGCTTTTTTACTGATTCTTGGAGTACTGGGATTTACCATAACTGGTATTGCCTGGGAGGCGGTTGCTTTTGGTTATCATATAATCACATTGACATTTATAGTAATATTAGGACTAATAGCAATGGTTATATTGAGTTTGCCATTCTATAAAGTGAAAGAAAATAGTAATATGAGGCAATTGTAAAAAAATTTAATGACAGAATATTTCTTTTATGGGAGTTAAAACATTTTTTAATAAAGTTGGAAGCTTAATTTTTACAAAAGAGATTTTTGAAGATAAAAAATCATTAAGAACTCTATACAGGTATTTTCTTATAGGGCTTTTTGTCAGGTTTATTTTTCTACCATTTTTCTTCCAGAGGGATTTACTCTCAACGTATCAGAGAGCTGCACAGACAATTTATACCGGCGATTTAGGATATGACAACCTGCAGTTTTTTACAAATATGATCCATTCCGTTTATTTATTTATCATAAAGTCCATATTTCCTGCAATAAATGAGATATTTTCTGTTCTACTCCAAGAAGATACGTGGATATCCTGGATTGGTTTCAACAGTGCCTATAATGTGTTTACAACACTTACCCTTTTTAAACTACTCTATCTTTTATTTGACATAGTGTGTATGTTCTTGATTTTAAGACTTTCCTTTGGTGGTGAGCCTGAGAAAAAATTGCAGGTTTTCAAATTCTGGGTGTTTAACCCCATAATAATATTTGTACTTTATATCTTTGCAAGACACGACATTATTGCGATGTTTATTACCCTTATCGCCCTGCTGCTGGCAAAGAAGGATAGAAAATACTGGGCAATTATAATACTTGGTTTAGGTATAGCCTTAAGATTTTTCCCGATATTAATTCTTCCTGTACTTGTGATTTATCTCGTGCGCACCAGGAAAGATTATATTATATTATCTCTGGCAGGATTTTCCGGCATAGCAGCAGTTGAAATCTTGTGTCGTTTTTATTTTGGTAAAGGTGTGATATTGTCGCTGCTCAATGCCCAGCATTTTGAATATCTGCTCACGCCAAGACTGGATCTGGTCGCGGGATCTCACGGCAGTATTTTTATTTTTATAGCTGTATATATATTCATAATTTTAAGCTTCCTGCACATAAAAAAGAAGAGTTTTGACATACTTCTGAATTACTGTGCAATAATTTACCTGGCTTATTTAGGTATCTGTTTTTTCCATCCTCAGTATATGATATGGGCGGTTCCTTTTCTGATAGTTATATTTGTGAGAAGAAAGTCACTGCTGTATTATCACTGGGTTCAATTCGTTCTGCTTTTGGTGCTGTTGATATACTGGGGAGATCTGGTGACCAAGTATGTCTTTGCTCCTATAGACCATAAATATTTTGTGTATCTCACCGGTATCATTCCGGTTATTGAGCGCTTTTATGACTCTGCTGCGTTTGTAAATATATTCAGAAGCATTTTCACAGGAATATCGTTGTGGATGATATATTTGATCTATAAGGATACTAAGAAGTTGCAGGAGGATGAATTAAAAATGCAGACAGCTGAATTAAAAACAGGAAAAATTAAATAAGCATGAATAGAATAAATTTTACAGTAAAAATAGTCATATATAGCGTCCTTACAATTTTGATTATACTGCTTTTTGGAGGATGCAGGGGAGTTTCTTACATCCCGGGTGCCAGTTATGGTTATTATATATGGGAAGAAGACAACAGAATATTTGTTGAGTGGAGTGTAGACCGCAAAGATACAAAGTTTGACGGCGTAATTTCAACGGACGGGAAAATAACTGAATGTGAATTAAAGAGTTGGGAAGAAGAAAGTGACACAGCTAAAGTAGGGGAAAGTGAAATTGATTTTTCAGCCACTCTGAATGATAAAGATTATTCTGATGGATTTAGTTTTAATGTACAGGATTATACTTATCTGGAGTTTGATTTAAGGATAAATGACGGCTATGATCTTTCCAGAATAGATGTTGGTGGATTTCTGGAAAACCCGGAAAGTAATGTATTCAGAATAGAAAAAGATTACTTTGACCAGCTCAGGTTGAAGCACTGGTACCAAAAGCATCCTTTTTCTGAATTCTTCGGCAAATTATTTTCCAATAAATACTTTACATTTCTGTATCTGTTTATACTGGGAATAATTATTATAGAGATCTTGAGAATAACTGTTATTGCGAGAAAGAAAAGAAAAATCTTCTGGTTGGCGGTTTCGTACACAGTACTGATTGCGGTTGAGGTTGTTGTTTACTTTGTTTTGAAATTTTTGATTCGATAGGAAAGTTTTTAGTTCGGGGGATTCAATAATGAAAATTGCGCTTATTGGAGTAGATGGTCAGCTTGGAACTGATATTAATAGTTATTTTACAAAAAAAGGAATAGAAATAGCTGGGCTTGTGGGCTTGAAAGATATTGATGTTTGTGACTATAAAGTAAGTGAGAGTATTTTAAAAAAAATTAATCCAGACCTTTTAATAAATACAGCTGCTTTTCATGATGTGGACTTATGTGAAGATGAAGCTTTATCTGCTTTTAAAGTAAATGTGCTAGGTGTTAAAAATCTGGCAATGATATGCAGGGAAATGGATATTCCTCTTATGCATTTCAGTACCGATTATATATTTGACGGAAAGAAGAAAAAACCCTATATAGAGGATGATTGTGCCAGACCACTCAGCCTGTACGGAATATCCAAACTGGCAGGGGAACAGGCTGTGCAGTATATACTTGATAGATATTATATAGTAAGACTTAGTGGACTTTATGGTCATGTGGGGTGCACAGGTAAGGGAAATATAAATTTTGTGGAACTTATGATAAAGATGTCAGACAGTAAAAAAGAGATAAGGGTTGTAAATGATCAGGTACTCACTCCTACAAGTACTGTGGATGTTGCGGAAAAGCTTTTTGAACTGATACAGATCGGAAAATACGGTATTTATCATATGACCAATACCGGGAGTTGTTCCTGGTATGAATTTGCCTGTGAAATATTCAGGCTCATGAAATTGTCTACCAAGGTATTACCCACTACCACAGAAGAATTTGGAGCAAAAGCTAAAAGACCTCATTATTCAGTTCTTGATAACCTTAACTTAAGAAAAATTGGACTTACTGACTTGAGAAACTGGAAAGAAGCATTGAGAGACTATATTAAAAATAGAGATAAATAGGTTAGTTAGATAAAGAACTTCTTATACCACAAGCTTAAGTTTATCAGAGCCCATAGAATATGGTTATGATTGTGTTTTAATTCCAGGTGTTCTTTGACGAGCTCGGATAAATAGGAATTATTAAAATTTTCTTTGATGATGGGTGAATTTTTAAAAAGATCTATCATATAGTCTTTTAATTCTTCCCTCAGCCAGTTTTTAACGGGTAGACTGTAACCCTGCTTGCCTCTATAGATGATGCTTTCGGGAAGAAAGTTGTATTTTTTCAGGGTTTTTCTCAAAATATATTTTGTTGTTAAATTTTTAAGTTTTAGACTGGCAGGAAGAGAAGCACAGAGCTCAGCAATTTCATGGTCCAGAAAGGGTACCCGTACTTCCAGGGAGGTGGCCATACTCATCTTGTCAACTTTCATTAAAACACTGTCAGCCATGGTAAGTTTTATATCCACATAAATATCTTTATTCATCTGGAGATCTGAATTGCAGATTCGGGAAAAATAGTATATTGGATCAAAAGAAGTAAAAGATATACCAGCCCGGGTAGATTCATTGAAAATATTTTGTTCAATTTTTGGGTTCAGGAAGTATTGCCAGCGCATGGCTCCTGCTTCTTCAGGATAAAGAGTTCCTTCAATAAATCGTTTAAGCATATTGATGGCACCTTTTTTTTGTGGTTGATCGGGTAATTTCAAGATAAGTGGCGTTATAACTTTTTTTCTAAAGAAGGAGGGGAAAATATTATAATAGCGGTTCATTCTTGCTGCTTTAAGCCTATCATATCCCAGAAACATTTCATCTCCACCTTCCCCACTTAGACACACGGTTACTTTTTCTCTAGCTTTACGGCAAATGAGATAAAAAGGGATAGTAGATAGATCAGTCATTGGTTCATCCAGGTGATAAAGGCTTTTCTCGATGTCCTCCGGTGAGATTGGGTCAATCATAAGTACATTATGTTCCGTATTGAAAAAGTCGGAAACTGTTTTGGCGTAAGGAAGTTCCGAGAAAGTTTTATCTTTATAGCCGATGGAAAAAGTCCGGACTTTTTTTGGATATAATCTGGAGACAAAACCCACGACGGTACTGGAATCAAGTCCCCCGGAAAGGAAAACCCCCAGTGGAACATCGCTTATTAAACGTCTTTTAACAGACTTTTCCAGAGTGGCGAAAATTCTGTCTGTTGCCTCGTCTTCATCAAAGATTTCCGGTTTGAAATTAAGATCCCAGTATTTTTCTATATTTAAATTACCGTCCTTGAATATCGCATAATGTCCCTGACGGAGCTTATAGATATCCTTGAACATAGTGTCTGGAGCTGGAACAAATTCATAACCTAAATAATAATACATAGATTGCAAATTAACTTCTTTTTTTACACAGTCTGCTTCAAGAATGCTCTTTATTTCGGAACCAAAGATTAATATGCCGTCTTTAAAGTAATAATAAATAGGTTTAATTCCGATTCTGTCTCTGGCCAGAAAAAGTTCCTTTTTTTCTTCATCCCAGATAGCGAAGGCAAACATACCATTGAATTTCTCCAGGCAACTGACACCGTATTCTTCATAGCTTTTTAGGACTACCTCGGTATCGGTATTGCTGTTAAACTGATAGCCTTTAGACTGGAGTTCCTTTTTTATCTGTGGAAAATTATATACCTCGCCGTTATATACAATCCACAGTTTCCCATCACGGCTGGACATTGGCTGATTACCTTTTGCAGAAAGGTCAAGAATGCTTAAACGGGCATTTCCGAGAGAAAAGTCGGGGAAAGTTTTTATGCCATTGGCATCCGGTCCTCTATGATGGATTTTTTGAACCATCTTTTGGATAAGTTTTTCATCGTTCCAGTTAAAACCGCAGATTCCGCACATTATTTTTTCTCCTTGTATTTAAGCAGGGGTTTTATTTACTAATTTTGCAGATATTTATTATCTTTATACCACTTTGCTGTTCTTTTTAATCCTTCTTCGATCCCTATCCGGGGACTATAATTTAATTCCTGTCTGGCTTTATCTATTTTGAAAGCCCGGTTTTGCCTGTACCAGTCAACCCGGCGCCTGAACAGGGGAGGAGATTTCTTTAGAGGTTTATATAGAAATTCGAATAGACAGGCTGCTATATACAAGGGGAAGAAAGGCAGCTGGACAAATTTTACCTTCACGTCCATTGACTGACCGATTTTTTTAACCAATTCTTTGATGGTAAAATACTCTTCATCAGCAATGATGTATGCCTCGGCATTTGTTTTATCGCTTTCCCAGGCTGCATAGAAGCCGTCACAGAGATTGTCTATATATACCGGGTGATAGAAAGCTTTTCCGTTGCCGAACATATAAAATTTCCCTTTTTTTGCAAAACGAAATAGATATAGAAATCTTTCCGGATCACCTGGACCGTAAATTGCAGTTGGCCTTATAATAACGCTTTTAAGTCCTTTTTCTGTGAATTCTTTTACTACTTTCTCCCCTTCATATTTGGTAAACTGGTAATAATCTACAGGTACTATAGGAGAATCTTCGCTGCCGGGAGGATTTTTGATATCTCCATGAATACCCTGGGTTGAACAATAAACAAATTTTTGTAACGGTTTTTTGAGTGATTCTTCACAAAGAATACGGGTTCCTTCTATGTTGACATCCCAGTAAGTTTTTTTAGAAGCATTAATCTGCCTGAAGGCTGCAGCCAGATGAAAGACACCCTCTACACCTTCCAAGGATTTTTTTACTGTCTCGCGGTCAGTGACTGATCCTAAGATAATATCGGCACCTTTTTTTATAAGATGGTCATAGAAAAGTCCTTTTTTATTGTCCAGTACTGAAATACGGTGCCCTTTATCTATTAAATATTCTACTAAACGGCTTCCTGTAAAGCCTGTTCCGCCGGTCACTAATAATTTCAATTTCCCTTCCTTTCCTTAAAGAATTTAATAACAGTTAACTAGTTCAAATAATACAATAATTTTTAAACTGTTAGAAATTTTTCACGGAAATCATTTCCGATATTTTATATCATTTAGGATTAATAAGAAAGACTTCTGCTGGAAAAACAGTAACTGATTAGCCTTCACGCCTGCTCTGGTTGAAGGAGGTTTTAATATCTCTGATATAAAAGAACAGAGCCGGAAGTGTCGCGATAATAATTGCAATATGACCCAGCAAACCTATAGTAAAAGCGCTTGTCCTCGAAAGACTCAGAAGTGAGAAAAAGTATACCAGGAGTCCTTCATTGACTCCTATTCCTTCGAAGGAAATAGGAATTCTTGAGATAAGCTGCACCAGGGGGATTATGAGCAGAAAATATATGAATGGTATCGAAAGATTTAATGCACGACAGGCAAGATAATTACCGATTACCGGTGCGATTTGCTCTAAAACGGATAAGGCTGAGAATAAAGCAAGTATACCTTTGTGATTTTTATATTCCGCGTAAGATAGATAAAGTTTTTTAAATTTATTAAATAAAAAGTTTTTGGATAATTTCTCGCTTCTATCTATTTTCCGGACTATGTTTTCGCTAAATGAAATTAACATCAGTATGGTAAAGAGAAACAGAACTATCCCCGCTATCCACAAGAAACGCCATACATTTAGTTTAAAAAAAGATATTAAAAATAAGGCTGCGATTGGAGCTAAAACGGCAGAAGCTATGAATCCCAGTATCCTTTCCAGTATTACGGAAGACAGCGCATCAGTTCCCCTCTGTTTTTCGCTGTGCAGTTTTAAAACCCGGACCATGTCTCCGCCAACAGTTGTAGGTAGAAAAAAACCTATGAATGTCCCTATATAATAAATTCTTATGGTACTAAAGAGAGAAATGCTCATATCTTTAATCTTAAGCAGTAGATGCCACTTGTATGCCATGAAAATTCTGTCCAGAGTAATGAGAGCCAGGAGAAGAATAAAATAATAAGGATTTACATTTTTGAGAAGAGAGATCATATCGGCAATGTTTATCAGGCGCAGCAGTAAAATTATAAGTATAATGCTGACTGCCAGCTGGATAATTATATTAAATATGCGTTTTCTTCGTTTTATAAACTCACGGATATTATGGATAGTAATATTGAATCTATGTTTCATAAGTTTAAGAAGCTTGAGATTGATATGTTTTTTCAAATAGTTCTAAAGTTTGTCTTGCAGTCCTGGACCAGCTGAATTTTTTTACATTTTCCAGCCCGGCTGCTATAAGCCTTTCTCTTAGATCTCTATCGTTTAAAATATCATATATTGCTTGTGCTATTTCTTTACAGTTATATGGATCTACTAATAATGTCGCTTCGCCGGAAACTTCCGGCGTACATCCCGTTTTCGAACAAATAACCGGACATCCGCAGGCCTGCGCTTCCAGTATAGGTATGCCAAAACCTTCATATAAGGAAGGTAATAAGAGACATTGAGCTGAATCGTAAAGATAGGGAAGATCATCATCCGGAACGAACCCCAGAGTTATAACATCATTTTGTAATTTAAGTTTATCTATTAAGTTGATGTCTTTGGCATACTTCCACCTTTTAAATCCACATATGACTAACTTAGTAGGAATCTTGTTCTTTATTATCTTAAAGGCTCTAATAATATTTGAAAAATTTTTTAGAGGGGTTATTCCACCTATAAAAAATATATATTTTTTAGGGAGATTATATTTATGTTTTATTGCTAAAATTTTTTCCGCGTTTTTTATGCTTTCAAATCTCTTATGATGCGATGCGTATATAACCTTGATTTTATTACTTTTTATATGGAGATATTTTATCAGATCATTCTTACCTGTGTTTGTCATAACAATAATGGCATTTGCCCGGCGGCAATAGAGAGGTGTCATTATACGAAAATATATGTGGTCATACCATCTAAATACATTAGGTAAGGCAAATTGTTCCAACCCAGGCAGAGTAAACACCTTTTTGGAAGAAGCAAACAGTGGAATGGACAATTTTGGATTGAAGATTACATCGATCTTCTCCGATCTTATTACTCTAGGGACACCGATTTGATCCCAGAGCAGCTTATTTTTTGTATCTATGATTATCTCTTTGACATTTTTATATTTGGAATAAGTGCTTATTAAGGAGGGGCTATTATATAAAAAAACATATTCGTTTTTTTTATCAATATCCAGCAAGTTTTCAATAATATTTTTCGTGTAAACTACCACTCCTCCCAGTTCATTTATGTGTCTCAGCATAATGCCAATTTTCATATGAATTTCCTTTACTTTTATTGCAATCCTGTCAGGAGTATCATCTACTTGTATGTATGTGTTCTATTAAATTACTACACTTTATAAATTATACCGCCTCTTCCTCCCTGATTACAATCCCTTTGTTGTCAGGAAAATCTCTTCTACTTCTTTTTTATCAGAATCATATTATCAATATTTTTTGTAATTAATAAAATATTTTATTTTGTGTATAATTAGTTAAAATTTTTAAACTGATTCTTATTTTTATAGTTATTAAAGTACTGAATTTAAAAAATGAACATATTAGTCACCGGTGGAGCAGGATTTATTGGCTCCCATCTTTGTGAAAAGTTGATAAGTCTGGAATCAAAAGTAATCTGCATTGATAGTTTTGATGATTTTTATAATCCTGCCATAAAGGAGAATAACATTTCGGAAATTGCCGGCAATAAATGTTTCAAACTTTATCGTTCTGATATAACCAGTATTAACCAGATGGAGGAGATATTTTCGAAAACTAATATAGATATTGTAATCCATCTGGCTGCAAGAGCAGGTGTAAGACCGTCAATACAAAATCCTCTTCTTTACGAAAAAGTTAATATTCTGGGTACGATGAACTTACTGGAATGTTGCAAAAAATACAACATTACAAAATTTATATTTGCTTCCTCGTCATCTGTTTACGGTGGGAATAAAAAATTGCCGTTTTCTGAGGAAGATAATGTTGATCATCCCATATCTCCCTATGCTGCTACCAAGAAAGCAGGGGAACTTGTCTGTTATACATATTATGACCTGTATAAAATATCAGTTTACTGTTTTAGATTCTTCACGGTTTACGGTCCGCGCCAGAGGCCGGAAATGGCGATACATAAATTTACCCGGCAGATACTGGGCGGAGAGGAAATAGAAATCTACGGAGACGGGTCCTCATTAAGGGATTATACCTACATTGATGATGTGATTTCTGGTATGGTAAACAGTCTGGACAGGATAAAAGGTTTTGAGATCATCAATTTAGGAAATTCAAAAATGGTCAGATTAATAGACTTGATAAGATTAATAGAAACTGCCACGGGGAAAAAGACATTCCTGAAGTTTATAGATAGCCAGCCTGGTGATGTCTTTGCGACTCATGCTGATATTAGAAAAGCAGAAAAAATGTTAAAATATTTTCCTGGAACCGATATTAAGGAAGGTCTGATAAAATTCGTAAAATGGTATAAAGAAAAGAGCAAAGAAGGTTTATTCAATGGATAATGCTTTTAAAGAGACTAAATCAGCCATAGATCTATCTATTGTTATTCCTATTTATAATGAGAGAGAAAGTATAGAGAAACTTTACGAAAGCCTGAGCGAAGCTCTTTCTAAAATGAATTTAAAGTATGAAGTATTACTTATAGACGATGGAAGTATAGACGGCACTTTCGATGAACTTTTGAAAGTGCACAATAAGAACGGATTGTTTAAAATTATAAGATTCAGAAAAAATTTCGGGCAGACGTCAGCCATGAGTGCTGGCTTTAATTATGCTGAGGGTGAAGTAGTAATTACCCTTGATGCAGATTTGCAAAACGACCCCCGGGATATTCCAGTTTTACTAAGCAAGCTGAATGAGGGCTACGATATCGTAAGTGGCTGGCGTAAGGACAGAAAAGATAAAGCAATTACCAGAAGATTTCCTTCAATTGTTGCAAATAGGATAATTTCCAGGCTCACCGGTGTCCGTCTTCATGACTATGGATGCACATTAAAAGCTTACAGGAAAGAAGTGGTAAAAAATATTAATTTATATGGTGAGATGCACCGGTATATTCCTGCCATAGCCAGCTGGATGGGAGTAAGAGTAGCGGAGGTGCCTGTTATACACCACAGCAGAAAATATGGAAAATCCAAAGTCGGTCTTTCCAGAACGATAAGGGTTATCCTTGACATAATTACGGTGAAATTTCTTTTAAGTTATTCTCAGAGTCCTATACAGATGTTTGGACTGCTGGGTTTATTATCGGGTGTGATCGGATTTATTGTGACTGCCTATCTTATTATAATGAGAATTTTTTTCCATCAATCTCTGGCTGACAGACCTCTTTTTATCCTTTCCATATTCATGATTTTTATAGGTGTGCAGCTTATTACAATAGGACTGCTGGCAGAAGTACTAATACGTGTATATCATAAAGTTCAAAATAGAACTACCTATGTGATTAGAGATATAATTTTATAGTAAGTATAGGTATATGATGAAGAAAATAAACCGTTTTTTTAACCTTGCCAGAGTTTATAAAAATTACCTCTTAAAATCAGTAAATTGCAGTTATTATCCTATCAGAATCTGGATTGAGGCATCAAGCAGATGTAATTTGAAGTGTCGTTTTTGTGTAAATAAGAATCTTCCACCGGAGCAGAAAGGAGATATGGATTTTAATTTATATAAAGGAATAATTGACGAGGTTTCCGGGAAAGTTCATGATGTAAACCTATTTCACAGAGGAGAGCCGCTGCTTAACAGGGATATAGTGCCAATGATTTCGTATGCCGCCGGTAGCGGGATTAAAACGAGAATCCATACCAATGCGACACTTCTGAGTAAAAAGTTGAGCAGGGATATAGTACTGGCCGGCCTGGATCTAATCTCTTTCTCGTTTGACGGTTATACCAGGGAGGTATATGAAAAAAACAGGTCTGATGCAAGCTTTGAGGAGAGTTTAAGTAAGATTGTGGATTTCCTTGAAATAAAAAAACAACTTAAATCAAAAAGACCATACACTATCATTCAGGTCATTCAACAGAGGGAGGAAGTGTCCAAAAAAGAAACAGGAAGGCAAAGAGAAGTTTTTCTAAAGAATTTTAAGAATCTTCCCCTGGATAGAATAATTTTAAGAGTTCCTCATAATTGGGGCGGCTTGCTTGAGTTAAACGGGCTGGATAGAGAAAGAAAAGAGAATAAGAAGGTAGTTTCCTGTACTTTTCCCTGGTATTCATTGACTATATTTTATGATGGAAGAGTATTCCTATGCCCACAGGACTTCGAAGGTAAAATTTGCCTGGGAAGTTTAAATGAAATCAGGATAGGTGAAATTTTTAACGGTGAAATCATAAAAAGTATGAGAGAAACATTTAAGTCTGGTATAATTGGCAATACCATTCCATGCAGGGATTGTGATAGGATTACAAGGAAAACTTTTGTGGGTATTCCACTTGAGTATCTTGGGATTTTTGTAAAGGATCATCTAAGAGATTAAGGAGAATTGATATTAATTATTTTTTGATTTATTCTATCGATACTGGAAAGGGGGTCGATTGGAATAGAAAAATATGAGGATAAAATACAGAAGGAACTTTTTGCCAGGGATAAATCGAAGATTGCCAAATATATTAATCTTTTTGTAGGAAAGAAAGGTTTTTTTAGTCTGTTAAAATACGAATTGATAATTTTGTTGTTTCAAGACATGCGTGGGGCTATAGGTATTTTTTTTAGGAATTTATTCTATCCTCTTCTTTTTAAAAAAGTCGGAAAAGGCGTTAGTTTTGGAAAATCTATAACCATAAGGCATCCCCATAAAATAGTCATCGAAGATGATGTTGTAATAGATGACTATTGTGTTCTGGATGCAAAAGGTTTGAATAATGAGGGTATTTATATAAATAAAAACACTTTTATTGGCAGGAATAGTATATTAAGCTGCAAGAATGGTGATATAATCCTTGAAAAAAACGTAGTGGTAGGATTTAACTGTGAGATAGTTTCGGCAAGTAAGGTAGTCGTTGGCGAGAATACATTAATTTCCGCATATGCTTATATTATTGGCGGGGGGCATGATTATTCCAGAATAGACATTCCTATATCTGAGCAGGAAAAGCCTTCCTATGGTATAGAGATAGAGAAAAATTGCTGGATAGGTGCAGGTGTTATGGTTTTTGATGATGTTACCATAGGAAGAGATACTATTATCGGAGCAGGAGCAGTTGTTTCAAAAGGCATCCCACCTTTTTCAGTAGCTGCCGGGGTTCCTGCCAGAGTTGCCAGATCCAGAAAGTAATTGAATAGTTTGCTTAAGGAAGATGAAGAGTAGAATTACTTTTTTTTACAGAAAAAACAGGAAAACAATACTTCTTTTAGTAAGAATCGCAATAAGTGCTTCTCTTATTTTTTACTTAATTAGAACACAGATAAAAGCTTTCTCCGATATAATTGAAATCTTAAAATCGTCAAATAAGTTTTTACTTCTTCTTTCACTCTCAACTCATGCTCTGGGAACCTATATAACCGCTGTCAGGTGGAAGGCTCTTTTAAATACGCAGAAAGTAAAATTGAGCACTGCCACGTTAAGTATTACTGTTCTTATAGGTTCTTTTTTTAATAATTTTTTACCTACCAGCATTGGAGGGGATGTATTCAGAGCTTACGATGCATCAAAAAAAGGTAATATTCCTTTAGGTACATCAGCTTCGGTAATTCTGGTAGAGAGGTTTTCCGGGGTAGTAAGTGCAGCAACTTATGCTATTATAGCTTTGTTTTTAGGATTTACTACAATTGGGCACCGCTCGGTGATCATTCCCATCATTATATTTTTTGTTATAAGTTTAATTCTGAGTTTTTTAATTATTAATCCTTCTTTGTTTAAATTGGATAAAATTTCCAGAAAATTTAAACTTATACGTAAACTAACGGAAAAATTGTCCAATGTTTATAACACTTTGGCAAGTTTCAAAAAATACAAAGCGGTGCTTGTAGAAGTATTGATTTTTAGTTTCCTCCTTCAATTTACAGTTATACTTAATTGGTGGCTGGCGTCTATGGCTCTGGGAATCGATCTGAGTTTGACTGCGTTTATTTTCATTGTACCAGTGGTAGCAACCATAGCTATGATTCCCATTTCTGTGGGTGGCATTGGGCTACGGGAAAATTCTCTGGTTTTTATTATGGTCGCTATGGGAGTAAACAATGAGAAAGCTGTATTATGTTCTCTTCTTATATTACTTATGTTAATTATAATGGGAGCAATAGGAGGGGTCATATATATTGTAAGGCCGTATTTTGAAGGCAGATCTAAAAAAAATGATGCTGTTTAAAATCCCGGAAGTAGTTTAACTATAATATTTCGTAACCATGCAGTAATACGAATGAAAAACTCGCCGTATTTAGAATATATGACAGCATATCCTATGGCTTTTATTATAGAAAATTTCCTGAAAACACGAAATCCAAATCTCTGGAAACATCTTGCAATATCGTTCCTGGAAAAATCAGGAAGGTCAAGCAATGAACTCCTTCGTGAGATATATCCTTCAGGTATGGGTTCATCCGGATTGAAATATCCCTTTTCGATGCAATGATCATATAACTCAGTCCCGGGGTAGGGATAGAATACTGCCATGCTTACAACATCTGGTTTTATTTCACAGTTCAAGCTGATAGTATCCAGATGTTTTTCAGTGGTTTCCTCAGGAAGACCTACCATGTTTAGAGTTTTAACTTGGAATCCAATTTCTTTAGCCATCTTTGTGACTTCTAAAATCTGCCTGTTTGTCATACTTCTCTTCAGGATGTTTCGCCGTAGATCCTCATTACCAGACTCTATACCAAAATCAATCCTGCGCCCGCCTGCAGCCTTAAGCTCTTTTAACATTTCTTCGGTACAAATCTCAACGCGGCCGCCGAAAACAAAGGGTTTACCAATTTCTTCAGGATATCTTCTGCAGAATTCTGTACGAACTTGCCTGTCTATCATAAAAATATCGTCATCGAAGAAAATTTCTTTGAACCTATAATTTTCATTAAGATAATTTAACTCATCCATTATATATGTAGCAGAATGGAAGCGTACGTAGCTTCCGGATTGAGTTTTACTTATTTGTTTGTTAGCACAGTAAGTACACTGGTATGGGCAACCCCTGCTCGTGATTGCGCGTACCTGTTTGAGCCCATATTTATCAATGGATCTCTGGAGGTCAAAAAGTTCTCTGTCTTCAAATGGAAGTTCATCTAAATTATCAATAAACGGTCTTGTTTCATTTCTTATAATATTCCCATCCTTTCTAATCCACAGGTTTTTTATGTTACTATAATCTCTGTCTTCATTTAAAGCGTTTGCGAGTTCCAATATTGGATATTCTCCTTCTCCAATGCAAATTGCGTCCAGTCTAGAGATATCTTCGATACATATTGGATAACAGGTGGGATGGGGTCCTCCACATATAGTAAATATACCTTGAGGGGCTTTGCTGATAAGTTTTTTGATAAAAGAAAACTGCTCTGTTGTTGAATAGACGCCTATTATATCTGGTTGTTGTTCTTTAAGATATAGTTCCCATTTTGTAAGGTCAGGTTCCAGTTCAAAGTGGATTAGGGAAGTAGATTGGAATCCGTTCTTTTTAAGTACAGCGGAAAGATAAGCCAGTCCATGTTGATAGTATAGGGGACCGAACTTTTGATTTATTTCAGTGAACAAAAGAAATATCTTCATAAAATCGTATTATTTCACCAAAAATAAATTCGTCAATACATTCCTTGTATACCTCTCTTACGCCTGGCAACCTTTGCAGATAGCTGCGTTGAAATACCGGATAATCATTAAAAGTTGAAGACACTCAATATTTTGTGAAAAAAATCCCTGAAATAGTCATTATAAAGGCTGAAATTTGTAATTTCTAAAAAGATAATTAATGCCAGCAAGATAATAACTGTAAAGAAAAGATAATATAGAACTTTTATAAATAAGATTCTTTTCATTTATTCTTTTGGGCGTTTCTTTTTAAAAGAAACAAAATTTCCTCCTGATTAATCCTGATTCTTTTAATTATATCTGCAGAGATGCCGACTATGAAAAGTATTATGGAAATAAAAAGAAAAGTACCCCCCACGAATCCCGACCAGATATTAGGATGAAATGATCCTATTGAGACATATGTGTATAACAAGATTGATCCGAAGAAGATACTTACTATAAAAAAGAAAAGGGCAATATAAGAAAAGAATGAAAATGGTTTGTAATCCCGGTAAGTTTCAAGAATAATTTTGAGAGTATTTATTCCGTATTTAAAAAGATTGGAAGAAATTTTTGAAGTTCTTGATGGGAAATACTTCACTTTTATGGGAGTTTCAATAATATTTAGTTTTTTAAATGATAAATCAATAAATATTTCCTGGGTGTATGTAAACTTGCCCTGGAGATTTAAAGACAGTAATGCCCTTTTAGAATATGCTCTGAATCCGCATGATACATCATAAAACTTTTTACCAACCAGCCTGCTTATAAATATTGACATTAATTTATTTCCCCATAACTTGAATAGAGGCATCTGCGGATAGTAGCTTTTGTCAACAAATCTGGAGGCAGTGACTAAATCGGCATTATTTTCCATAATAGGTTTGATAAGTTTGGGGATATCTTCCGAATTGAATTGACCGTCTCCGTCGATACTGACCATTAAATCGAAATTGTTATCCAGAGCATATTGAATACTCTTGCCAAATGATACACCAAGTCCCATATTAAAGTAGTTTTTTATTATTTCTGCCCCTGAGCCCCTGGCTATTTTGCCGGTATTATCTGTACTACCATCATCTATAACCAGGATATGGATTTCGGATACACCATCAAGGTTTCTTGGGATATCTCGTATTACTTCTTCTATCTTTTTTTCTTCGTTGTATGCTGGGATTGAGACCAATAATTTTTTTATCATATGAATTTAATTATCTTAAATTTTGCGATTTTTGTTGTTAAAGAAAAAAATGTCAAAATCCATTTTAAACAATTTTATAACTATAACGTAAAAAATAACAGGCTTTATATTTTTTAAAAGAACTTAATATTTAATCGATTTTAGTATAAAATGTGTTTCACGATATTAGCTTGAGTCTGGTTTATTTAAACAATATGAAAATAACATCTGGAATTACAGATAAGAAATTTTTTTATATATTGATAATTGTTCTTACTATTGTTATTAATTTATCCACTATAGTAGCCAGTAAATATTTAGGGATAAACCTTACTTTTTCGAAAATTTTTGTTTTATGGCTATCTGTTCTCATAATAACTTATGGTTTGAAATTTACTTTCTGGTTTTTTTTGAATAGGAAATTCCAGCTTTCGTTTATATATCCTATTTTAAGCTTGAATTATTTTATCTCTTTATTCTTAGGAAAAGTTTTATTCCAAGAGGATATTACCTTAAAAAAGATAATAGGTTCAATAGTAATTGTGATTGGAGTTGTTATTATAACTATGTCAAGTAAAAAAATGGAGGGTGTCTGATAAATGGCACTCTATATTTCTCTGGCTGTCTTAATTCAATTACTGGTTTCTCTGTCACAGGTTATATTTAAAATTGGAGCTCTTAAAGTAGATTTTAAGAAACCTTTGGTTTATAATCTTAAAAATAAATATCTACTGGCGAGTATATTTTTGTTTATACTTGTTCCATTTCTTTCCGTGGTTACAATGAGGGTAATAGAATTTTCTGATTTTTATTCTTTTACTGCATTGAGTTATGTTTTTATTATGTTGTTCTGCTGGAAAATTCTTAAAGAGGATATTGATAAATTGAGAGTTATAGGAAATCTTCTGGTTATTGCCGGAGTCATAATATTCAATTTGTGAAATGTTATTATTCGGGTTTCTTGAAGGGTATATATGTTGCAGAAAATTAAAAAATTTGTTGTGAGCAAGAGAATAGCAATATTTTCCGTATTTTCCTTTATAATCCCACTGGTTATTTATGTAGTTACTCTGGAACCTAAATTGGTCGGAGGAGATACAGGCTGGTATGCGAATCAAATTCCTGAAATGAGTCTTATGGTACCGACCGGTTATCCGACATTTTCAATGTTTTTAAAACTTTTTACTTATCTGCCAATTGGTGATCTTGCTTACAGGCTTAACCTTTTCTCTGCAATATTTGGTGCCTTTACTACTTTATTTTTGTTTTTAGCCATCAATAAATTAGCAAAAAATGAATATGTAAGCTTTATAAGCTCCATGATATTTGCCTTTATTGTGCCTTTCTGGAGTGTGGCAAATAGATTGGAGTTTGATACATTGAATACTTTTTTTGTAGCTTTATTGATTTTTTCGGCGATTGTTTATTCTGAAAATAAAACAAGGAAATATCTTTACTTTTTCTTTTTCTGTCTGGGCTTAAGTTTAACCAATCATCCTCTCACCTTTTTTGTTGTGCCGGCAATTGTCTTATATGTCATTATCATAAATCCCCGGATTTTTAAAAGTTTGAAGGCAATTTTTATCAGTGCAGGTTTTTTTATTTTGCCCCTTTTGTCTTACTTCTATCTTCTCATAAGATCCCTTCAGGGATTCGGAGAGGTAAATAATTTACTGAGGTTATTATTCTACGTTACAGGAAGGGGAGTCACAGGAGAAATCCACGGCGGAAGTTTTGGTGATAAAGATATTTCATTGATTATTAAGGTAATAAAAGATTATTTAAACATACTTTACAGCACCTATGGTATCGTACTGATTATTATAGCTGTGGCAGGATTTATCTTTTTAATAAGAAAAAATAAGAAATTTGGTATCTGCACGTTTTTGCTTATAATTTTTAACTTCATAGTACCGCCGCTGTATATTGGTCATGCAAATCCAAATTATCTGCTGGATTCTATGATTGTGATTTCTTTTTATATCGCATTTGGACTTTTATCTATACTGAACGGGTCGGTTTTTCTTTTTAATAAGTCACTACGTAGTAGAAAGATATTAAAGGTAGATAATTTTTTAAGATATTTTTTAATAGCGATTATATTGTTGTTTTTCGCCTTTTTACCCTCTTCCCTTGTTTTGGAACATTATAGTGAACTTGATCTTTCTGAACCTCTGCCTATTTATAAATTCTGGGATGAGGCTTTTAGTAATATGGAGAGTGGTTCCAGAGTATATGTTTTGGCGAGGGCAGCTAATGTGGGAATGTTTGTAGACACGTATGAATATGGCGAAAAAGAAATAGAATATATTTACCATACCAACCCCCGCTATGCATTGGATGATATGATTGAAGGTCTTGAAAATGGTATATCTGTATATTTTGTAGGTAACACCAGAACGCTGCGATCTGTATTTAATGCCGAACAGGTAGGAAGAACCTATTACTGGTATAGATATAATGAGATCTTGAGACTCTTTAAAGTTACTGAACCAAAAGTTAATATTGAAATAAGTTACTCTAGTGATAGTTATACCAGAGAATTTGGCGAGAAATTCACTGTGGAATATATCATTAAAAACAAAAATAAAGAAAATATTAAAATTAATTCGCTTGAACTGGAACTTCCGGATAATATAGAACTTTTAGAAGTTGATGCTGAAGGTTATATCAATCAGTACCCTGGTATCAGTGGGGGTATATATATGTGGGTAAGTGACTCGTATGAGATAGAGGGGGAAAGTGAGATTAATCTGATTGTGGAGCTGAGGGGCATTAGACCCGGTAAGTCTCTTATGAAATTTAGAGCGACAACAACTGGTATTTATGTAAACTGTGATGATATCGAGATGGAGATAAGAGAATAATATATTTTTGGACTGTGCAGATATTCGGTTGTAATGCAAGGGGTAAAAATCTAAGGTAGGACATTCTAATGAAGCTCATAAATAAAAATCCCAAAGAAATAATTTATACACTGGTAATATTCATTTGTGTAGCTAGTATCTCTTTATTTTTTTTAGGCTGTTCCCCATATAAAAAAATCTGGGGTAATGATACAAGTGGTTTATTGTCATCATTTTCAGAATCCAGTATGGAGATTGTGGATTTGAATGGTGGTGACACATATCCTGGCGAAAGTTTGGAGATAAATATAAATATTGTAAATAGCGGAGACACGGAAGCAAGAAATGTAAAAGTTAACCTTATTATACCCGGTTTCTTTGCATTAAATAATGAAGAGACCAGCTGGGGCGTAGATACTTTAGATGCCGGGGAAAAGATTTCTTTTAATACCAGTTTAAATTTAATAGATAATATAACTGAAGATACACAGGTTTCATGCAGGTTAGAAATATCTTCGGATGAGGTAGATCCTTTTATAAGTCCTGCTTATAGCATAATGGTTTACGGTGTCAGACCGTTTGAGGAAAATTATATTCCAATAATAGGATTGCACGCAATAGAAGATCGCATAGAAGAACCGATAGAGCTTTATACTGAATATTTTGATGAATTATGCAGGATTTTAAGAGAGTGCGGTTATGAAACTATAACATTTGCAGACCTTTTGAAATATATAGATTATGGAAAAGCTCTGCCTGAAAAGCCGGTAATTATAACCTCTGATGATGGATTTCAGGATGTTTATACAAATGGTTTTCCCATACTCAAAAAATATGGGTACAAGATGACTGTTTTTCTGGTTACAGGTGCAATTGGTGGTTCTGATGCTGATAGAAAAACAAACAGGTATTTCAACGAGAGGGCTAAAGTAATAAGACCCATACTTATCTGGCCTGAAATCATCGAGATGAATAAATATGGGTGTGAATTTCTATCCCATACTGTAAATCACATAAGACTGGGTCTGTCTTCTGATGAACAGTTTTTATACGAGCTTATCCAGTCAAAGGATGATATAGAATCCCACCTTGGAAACGAAGTTTTGTTTTTTGCATGGCCCTATGACAATCATTCTTTTTCGAAATGGCACTTAATAGCCGATGCAGGTTACAGGGGTGCAGTAAGGTACGGGAACGGAATTGAAGATATGAGAACAATAAATCTCTATGATATAAAGAGGGTTGAGTTTAATAGTTATATCCCGCCGAATCAATATGTAGGTTATTTGAATCTGGATAGGAACATCGTAATTGAGTATATGACTGATGAACATATCAAAGAAACCGGTCAGGAATTTACCGTGGAATACACCATTAGGAACGAAAATGAAGAAAGCATTAAAATTAGTTCGCTTGAATTGGAACTTCCGGATAATATTGAACTTATAGGAGTTAGTCCTGACGGGTATATTGACCAATACCCTGGCGCTAGTGATGGTATATATATGTGGGTAAACGATTCATATATAATAGAAAAGGAAGATGAAATTAATCTGATTGTGAAGCTTAAAGGTACCAATCCTGGAAAGTCTCTTATAAAATTCAGGATAACTAATCATTATAATTATTTGAATTGTGACGACATCGAAATGGAAATAAAAGATTGAGGGGCTTTATTTAGGGATAATTTTTTTGGTATAATAGAAAGCTGCTTTATAGGTATAGGTGATTTTGAAATAAAAAAAATGAATAAGAGATTCTCAGAATATATAAAACGTAATAGAAAGTGGATATATCCTGTAGTTATATTCATTGTTGTAGCTTCTGTGTCATATTTTTTATATTATTACTTTATTATTTATCCCCCAAAATTTAGCAATGAGGAGTTTAATTTTATATCCAGCAGTTCCGGCGAGTATTTAAAACCCGGTGATCAAATAACGTATACAATAAATTATAAGAATACAGGGAAGAAAGCGGTAGAAGATTTTACGATAGAGTTGAAAATACCGGAGAATGCAGTTTTTATATCATCAAGTCACAATGAGATTTCAGAAAATGCTCATGGAGTGGTAGCTTTTGAAGTTGGTGATATCAAGGGAGATGAGGAAGGTGCAATAGATTTTATAGTGGAAGTCAAAAAGCCGCTGGATAATGGTACTTTAATAAAATTAGACGGAGCAAAGTTCAGTTATAAGAGCGGAGGAGAAAATTTTAATAACGATATCAATGCAAACTTAACAAGTACGGTAGAGAGCAATCCAAATTTTGATAATTTTAAGCTGGAAGCTGTCGATGAAAACGGTGGAGTTTTAAGATTGGGTGATGTCATACAGTATAAATTAATAGTGGAAAATACCGGTGACATGAATGCTGCCAATGTAGAAATTAAAAGTAATTTCTCGGAATATGTGGATATAATTGAAGATTCTATTACTGGTTCAGGCGAATATGAAGGCAGTACTGTGTTGTGGAATATTGATAATATGGAAATAAATAAACCCAGGACTTTATCATTTAAGGTCAGGGTAAAGGATAACCTAACCAAAGATGTAAGTATTATAAACAATAGTGCCTTGAAATATGGATCGAGTGTCATAGAAAAGTCGGTGGAGGAGGAGATAAAACGTTTTACCGATTTAACTACGTCGGAAGCATTTTTATATGATGAAAATGGAGGATATCTCTGGGCTAGTGAGATTATAAATGTAAGAATTGTCGTCAGGAATACGGGTGATAAGATAGAAGAAAGTTATAAAGTTGTCTGTCCGACACCTGCCGGAGCAACTTATATCAGCCAGTCGGGTACTCCTGAAGGAATAAGCTGGAGCGATGATATAAGGGGTTTGATATGGGACCTGAAGAATCTTGGAGTGGGAGAAGAGAGAGAAATAACTTTCAAAATAAAAGTAAATGAAAATCTGGTTAATTCGGGCGGAACAATAACTACCGCTTTTAAAATAGAAAGCAGTAATGGTGAAGTTATACTCCCCTCGAAAAGCATGACTGTCAGGGGGCACGTAAATATGAATATTGTAGCGATGGGTGATTCCCTGATAGAAATGTCCAACTGGGTACAGATGTTTGATGACCTTCTGGAGGCCAACTATCCTTATGCTGATTATAATACTATTGCAAGTGCGAAGGGTGGTGAAATGGCCAGTGGTGGAAATGCAAGGTTTGACAGTACTGTTGCTATATATAATCCACAGATAGTCATAATAGCTTACGGAACCAATGATGCAGGACCTCATATTTCAAGATTCCAGGGTAATATGGAAAGTATTGTAGCCAAAGCGAGTAATTTAGGCGCGAGAGTATTTATCAATCTTATTGGTCCTGTTCTTAAGCCCGGAAAAGAAGAATATGTTGAATTGAATAATATAATCAGGCATATTGCGGCTAAGTACGGTGCAGTAGTTATAGATGTATTGACTCCGCTTTCACAAAATCCAGGAGAATATCTTACTGATGGAGTGCATTACAGTTCGGCAGGTGCTGTGGTAGTAGCACATACAGTATTCAGTTATGTTTCTCAATACCTGGGTGATATTGGCCAGAGGCTGTAATATTTATTATAAACAGTTGGCTTTCATTAAGACAAAGAAGCGAGTGTGAGTTTTGAGAGTTTTTTTAATCGTTTTTTCATTTATAAATACGGTTTTTTATATTTTAGTTTACTCTTATTTTGATAATATTCTGGATATTTTTGGAGTGACAAGTTTATCCTCAACGGCAGTAAATTATATCAAATTAACAGCACTTTTGGTTGTGGGTTTTTGTATCGGTATAACTGTGATGCTTATACTGCGGTTAAAAATGAAGAAAAGCCTTTTTAGTTTCAAGAATCTGTTTATTGTCGGAATTTTTCCATTTATATGTCTTATACTGTCAGAGGGCTCCATAACCAGTTTTATTATAAATAAATTTTTCAATTCCAGTGAAACATTGAGTGAACTGGCATTCTATCTCTTTTCAAGACAAACTATCTGGTCTTTGTGGCTTGGTTTTGCAATAGGTACATCTGTACGCCTTAGTTTTTTAAAAAGGGAATACAAACACTTATCGATCGGGAAGTTGGAACAGGAACATCTGGAATCTGAATCAGCTAAGGTATTTGATATAGAAAGCAAGGATCAGAATCATTCCCCGGAGCATTAGTCAGCCTGGTAGGATTTGAGCCATCAGGACTGATGACATATATCTCCTGTTGACCGTCGATGGTACATTCAAAGGCTATAAAAGCATTATCAGGAGAGAAGCTAGGATGTCCGCAGTTTACCAGAGAACCCGAGACCATTTTTATATTTTCTCCGTTCCCATCCATAGTGTAGATAAGAGAATTGTTGCCTTCATAACCCATAAAGGTAATTAGTTTACCATCTATAGAAATATCCGGAACTCTTTTTCTCATGTTCGTACCGGAGATACGCTCTGGATTTTCTCCATTATAATTCATCACATATAGATCTTCGTTTCCTTTATTTCCGGATTCATAAATAACTTTATACTGGAAGGAATGACCGGCCGGATGCCAGTCGTAGACATTAGGATTGAATGTCAACCGTTTCAGATTGCTTCCATCACTATTTATTCTGTATATTTCCCAGTCCCCGTCCTGATATACCTCAAAATAAATAAACCTTCCATCAAAAGACCAGGTTGGATATCCGCTATTCCATGGATTACTGGTAAGCTGTGTTTTATCAGTTCCATCCCAGTTCATAACCATAATCTGCCATGTACCATTGATATCCGAAGTATAAGCTATCTTCTTTCCGTCAGGTGAAACGGAAGGATAGTTGTCCTTCCCGGGATGGTCTGTTAACTGGGTTAGTTCGGAACCGTCCAGGTTCATACTATACACATCTTCGCTTCCATTTATATCTGAAGTAAAGACTATTTTCTTAACAGAGTATTCTATATCCAGGTTTCTGGGTTTAACCTGCAGAACATCATCTTTACTTATGGCCCATCCACTTATCTCTATTGAGTCATTATTCAGATTTGCTTCTTCTACTGAGAATGTAACGTTTGGTTCTTTCTCTTCACCTTCCATTTTGATATTTATAAAACCAGGATAATAAGTCCCGGAAGTCGAAAAGGAATAAATATATACGGTGTTTTCACTCCCGCCTTCAAGTTCGCTCCCGTCAAAGTCAAGAGAATAACCTGAATTAGTATAGTTTGCATTTCCTAGTGCATTGGCTACATCCTGTCTCTCTATTCCATAATTTGCTTCACCCAGAAATTTCCCGAAGTCCTTTGGACCGTTTAAATAGATCTCCACCCTGTCTATTCCGGTAGTATCAGTGAAATTAGTATCCACTGACCAGCCTGATATCTTTATATTAGATTTATCGGCTTCAGCTATTACTTGATTATTCTTAGGACTATCTATAGATAGTCTGATATTTGTATCAAGATTTTCTTCTCCCTGGATTACAATTCTTTCTCTGGTATAATTCCATCCGTATTTTGGTATCAGAGCGTATACATAAAGATAATGGACTGAACCTGGTTCAAATGTGTATTTTTCGTTGTCAATAGCTAAAACATAACCTGTTTCTGCAAGATCCTCGCCGTAAATCATGAAGGCTTGGTCGGAAGTCATACCGTATAATGCTTCCCCGAGAAAGATACCGGTATTCCTGTCACCATCAAGATAAACTTCTATCACAGCAATTTTATCAGGATCTATTTCCTCTTCCTCCGGTTCTTCTTCGATTTCCTCTTCGGGCTCTTCCTCAATCACCGTATCGGGCGGCTCTGGTTCAGCTATTTCCTCTTCGGGTGCAGGGGATGTTTTACCCTGGATATATCTGACAATTACAAATCCGAAAATACTTACTGCAACTACAGATAAAATTATAATAATTATGATTACTGTTCTCATTTTTGCTTAATTTCTAAATATACAGGGTATACGCCTGAGTATTTTTTAGTCAGTATGCCGTTTGCAATTATATGGCTGTTATATAACTCCTAATGTATATTTCGAGTTTTAAAGTATAGCAGAATACAGGATTAATTGAAATTAATATCTTTTTAAGTTAACATTTGATTATTCGCACTGCTATTATAATTAAAGAATGATATCAAAAAAGAAAATAAGATTTTTTCTTATAGTCTTTAGTCTTGTAAATATAATCCTTTATTATACTGCTTTTGCTTATTTTGATAACATTATGGATGCACTGGCAGGATATAATCTGCCTGCTGGCTTTTTAAATTTCTTAAGACTGTTTATTGTTTTTGTTCTTGGATTTATGATTGGTTTTTTGATAGCCATAAGCATGAGAGTGGTGGTGGATACAAATTATTTTGATATAAGAGTGTTTTTGATTGCGGGCTGTATTCCTGCTCTTGCTTTAATACTTTATAACACAGGTGTAACTAATCTGGTGGTGACCAGGTTTTTTAATTCAAACCTTACTGTTTCGGAACTTGTTTTTTATTTTTTTTCCAGAGATACAATATGGGCTATCTGGCTGGGCATTTCAGTAGGAGCATCGGTAAGGTTGAAGTTTACCTATCCAAAAAAAAGGTTTAAGCATCAAATTATTGATTAAATTGAGATATTCTTTGAGATGTCTTATTCTCTGTAAAGAAAGCTGCCATCTCTATTGATGTGGGATGAACTGGTTATATTGATTTTTTCTCCGGTCGCGAGATCTATCAGAATCAGATTTTCCGTTGAACCTTTTCTTTCTTCATAAACGATATATTTCCCATCTGGTGAAAATGAAGGGTGGCCGTCCCAATCCGGATTATTGGTGAGCTTGGTTTCGTTCTGTCCATTATAGTCCATAATCCAGATATCGCAATTATCACCGGAATACCTCATATAGGTTATTTTAGTTTCATCAGGCGATACGTCCGGAACTCTTCTTCTGGGGCCGTCTCCGGTTATATTTCTTTTTCCTGAACCATTGTGATTCATTACATAAATATTTTCGTGACCGGTTGTTCCCGATTCATAAATAATTTCGTATTTATATGGATGTCCACTTGGATGCCAGTCATGGGAACCTGAATTAAAGGTTAGTCTTTTCTGCTCTGTTCCATTGCTTTTGATCCTGAATAGTTCCCAGTCTCCATCTATATAAGCTTCAAAATATATATACTTGGAGTCATAAGACCAGCTCGGGTACGCGCTTCGAAAATTATTATAGGTAATCTGCTTTTTATTTTTACCATCCCAATCCATAATCATTATCTGCCATACGCCACCTATATCCGAAGTATAAGCAATTTTTTCACCGTCCGGTGATACTTCCGGGTACAGGTCGTTTCCGGAATAGTCGGTTAGCCTGGTAAGTTCCGTTCCGTTGATATTTATACTGTATATGTTTTCGTTGCCATCTCTGTTAGAGTTATATACCACTTTTTTAATAAGGTATTGTACATCACTTTCCGAGGTTTCCTCCTCAATTTTTTGTTTTTCTTCCAGATACTCGTCCAGAACATTTTTATCGATAGCCCAGCCGGTTATTTCAATAATGCTGTTCTGGTTGAGTTTCTGCATATTAATTTGAGTGTTGATTATTGCTTTTTCTTCTTTCACTCCTGATAAATAAACTTCCCTTTTTTCGTAATTCAATAAGCCATCTTCGGAACTTGCGGCATAGATAAATATGGTATGGGTAGAACCCGGTTCAAGATCGATAGGTTCCTCAAACTGATAACCACTGTTTAAGTAATTTTGATTTTCAAAGAAATCCACCACATCCTGCCTTGGTATACCATACTGTGCACTGCCTAAAAATTTTCCGTATCCTTTAGGTCCATTCAAATATATTTCTATTTCTTTTATGCCGGCATTATCGTTATTTCTCAGATCTACAGCCCACCCTTTGATTGATTGGAGACTACTGGTGATTGTTTTTTCTTTAGGCTCGTCTATGGATATCATTATATTTTTTTCGTGTACTTTCTCTCCTGATAAATTTACTTCTTTTCTTATGTAATCCCATCCTGATTTAGTCCCGTAGAAATAAATATAGATATAATGAGTGGAACCGGGGAGGAGATTTATGTCTTCATTATTTTCCCGGATAAACTTAAAGCCAGTATTTTTAAAATCCTCTCCGTACAGTTGAAGTGCTTCTGTGGATTCTATGCTGCATATTGTTTCACCCAGATATATACCATTTTCCATATCTCCATCCAGAAAGAATTTAATGGTTCCATTTTCTATCTTTTCTTCCTCTTCTGGTGTTATCTCTTCTTTCTCGTCTTCCTCTGCTGATATTTCTTCTGTGTAATCAATTTCGTTATACTGGGGTTGTATCTGCTCGGTTTCTTTCTCATTCTCCTGGGTAAGAGTATCAGATGACTCATTATTACCCGGAGGCTTGAATGTATGACTGCTGTCTTCAATTTTATTTCCATTACTGATTGTATTGATCTTGCTGGAGAGGCTACTGGTAAGGAATTTTTGTAGGTTGTTTATTATATCGTTTATTGTTCCTATATTTGAATCCGGATTGGTAATTTTATTATTTTTGCTACTTTCTATGGTTTCGGAACTATAAACTTCTTCACTGGTAGTGCTTTTATTTCTGCTTATTATAACAATGCTTAAGAGAGTTGTTATTAATAAAAAAATAATTAGAAGTGTTATTAATATAGCTTTCATGAAAAATTAAATTTGTTTTTATCCCTTTATCGTTTTTTATAGTAGTATAAATTTTTTGCTAGTACAATTATAATTAGAAAAACACTTTTAAAAATAAAGTTTGTCCATAAAAATAGTAATAGTTTATAATTTTGATTATATAGGTAGAACAGGTAAGATGAAAAGGTGTTATATTTTTAGAGCTTTTTATTTAATATGAGTAGAGTATTTATACTGGGTATGAGCCCGCTTCCGTTTGAAAATGACAGGAAAGTATACGGAACCGGCATCAGGACCTGGCAGTTTATATTACCCCTTCTGGAGAAGGGTCACAGGATATGTGTTTGCAATTATGCTATTCCATCGGCATATACAGATGATTTCAACTCCAGGTATGTAAAGGATTTTATTTACAACGGTGATTCGAAAGATAAGCAGGGTTTTGATTACAATATACTTAAGAAAGATGATTTTGAAAACATCGAATTAGTATCTGAAATTTTTACAGAATTCAAGCCGGACTGCATAATTGGCTGTACTTTTTACCCTTCCCATATAGCGTCGAAATTACTTGATTATTTAAAAGATAAAAATAATATTGTTGATGCTGTACCATTCTGGGCAGATTTATTTGGTCATGTAATGGCTGAAGCACAGGCCCGTGCTTATGTCGATGAAAATGACGACTGCCTCTTTCATTACTGGAATAGTGAATATAATATTATCTCCAATGCAGACATTTTCTCGTGTGTATCTTCGAGGCAAGAGTATGCTTTAATAGGGGAACTGGGAGCAATAGGGAGACTCAATAAATATACATCGAATTATGATTTTACCAATACAACCCCCTGTGGTTTACCTCTGGTTGAATACAAACATACGAAGAATGTTTTTAGAGGGAGAGAGAATATAAGAGAAGAGGATTTTGTAGTGCTGTGGACCGGGGGATACAACACCTGGACAGATGTTGATACTCTATATAAAGGCCTTATAGGAGCGATGGAAAAGAATCCGAGGATTAAATTTGTATCCACCGGAGGAGAGATACCGGAACAGGATCTAAAAACTTATCCCCGCTTCCTGTCCATGATAAACAGCAGTCCTTATAAGGACAGGTTTGTAATGAAAGGGTGGGTGCCCGGAGAAGATGTACCAAATTACTATTTTGAGGCAAATGTAGGTATAAATATTGATAAAGATATTTATGAAGTCAGATTGGGCAGTAAAAACCGTATTCTTGATTGGTTCAGGGCAGGGCTCTGTGTCCTGTCGTCAAATGTTTGTGAATTAACTGACACAATAGAAAAAGAAAAGATTGGCTACACTTTTAAACCTTATGATTATGAAGATTTGAGCAGGAAACTGATTTATCTGGCAGATAATACCGATGAGGTCAGTGAAACCGCAATTGCCGGAAAAGAATATGCACTGTCAAATTTCAAGTTTGAAAAGACTACCGAAAAATTACAAAGTTGGGTTAGAAATCCTGCCTTTTCTCCTGACAGAGGCAAGGAAAGAAGATTATTTTTCAGCAGAGAAGAGGCTATTAAGAATTTAGAGAAGATAACCATGAACCAGAAAAAAATGATAGAGGAGAGGGAAAAGCGGATATCAGAGCTCGAAGGAATCGTTAAGAAGGGTTTTATTTATAAAATCTATAGTTATTTAAAGATTGCTAGAAGAAAGATATCCGGTTAGTCATCAGGAACCTGTCCCGCTTTTCTCCTTATAATATACAGATTATTATCATAATGATATGGGTATTAAGAGTCTAATAATAATTGTAACTTATAACAGCCAGAATTTTATTGAAAACTGCCTCCGTTCAGTAGCAGAGCAGAGTTATAAGGATTGGTTTTTAATAGTTATTGATAACAATTCCAGAGACGATACTATTACAAAAATTAGGGAATTTAGAAATATATCCACAGAGATAACCAGTAACAATTTCAAGCTTATTACCCTTAAAAGAAATACAGGGTTTTCAGGGGCTGTGAATTATGCAGTATTTAATTTTATAAGGAAGAAGAGGAAAGATTTAGAGGAGCAGCTGGGGTTTCTGATTCTATTGAATCCGGATGTATGTTTGAAACAGGATGCGCTGAAAAGAATAATCTCAATCTTTAAAATTGCAGATGGTAGAATACCATTTCCAGGGAGAGCGGTAGATATAGGAATTACGGGAGTCGCAGGTGGGCTCATCCTTGATTACGAAAGAGATACTGTGCAGCATTCTGGTGGGAAAATTAAGGATAACTTTACTACTTCTCACATAGACTTTGGAAAAAGTTATTCCAGCTTAAAACAGGAATTAATACAGAAAAAAGGCGCGGGTAGTGTAAGTAATTTAGTAAATAATATAAAGGATGTAGATTATGTTACCGGAGCTTTTTTTGTTACAGAATTCGGATTATTTAGAAGTATGGGTGGTTTTGATACAGGATACAGGCCTGCATATTTTGAAGAGCTTGATTATTGTTTGAAGATCAGAAGGATCGGAAGGCGGGTAGTAGTGAACTCTGGTTCTGTTGCCAGGCACTTTGAAGGTGCATCGGTCGGGAGATTCAGCAAGAGATTTTACCGGTATTACCATAAAAACAGAATAAGATGCGCCGTGATGAATACAGGGTTTTTAAATTTTTTTAGAAAATTCTGGAGGAGTGAACTACAATGGCTGAAATATAAGGCTACAGGTGATCAGATTTTACCGATTTTTTATGCCTACTTTATAAATTTTGTGTTTCTGCCTTATAATTTAGTAATTAAATTAAAAAAACATTTAATCTTAAATAAATTAGAGTTAAAATGATTGCAACTTAAAATTATGTGAAGATACCCAGAGAATTTGGGGGATTGTAAGGGTATTTTTAAATAATTTTTATAACATAGGAGATATGATACAGGTGCGCGACGAGTTAAGTAAGAAGATTCAATCTAAGATCTGTATAATAAGTTATGATATTATTGGTAAAAATATGGCCGGACCCGGCATAAGGTTTTATGAATTTGCCAGGATTTTATCAAATTATCTGGATGTCACTTTACTTACTCCCAACAAGGTGGATATTGATACTGAAGGATTCAAAACCAAACAGTATAAAATGAATAATTATAAAAGTTTACAGAGAAGCGTTGAGAGTTCGGATATTATATTGATTCAGGGTCATATTCTTTACTATTTTCCTTTCTTAAAAAATTTTAAGGGCAAGATTATTGTAGATCTTTATAATCCTTTTAATTTAGAAAGCCTGGAGATGTTTAAAGACAGTGATATGGTAGAAAGGATAAGAATTGATGGCAATAATCTGAATATATTAAAACTCCAGCTTACCATTGGCGATTTTTTTATTTGTGCCAGCGAGAAGCAGAGGGATTACTGGATAGGGATGTTAAATGCTGTGGGCAGAATAAATCCATACAATTATGATTCCGATAACACCCTAAGATCCCTGATTAATGTTGTACCTTCCGGAATACCTTCCGACCCTCCTGTACGTTCCAATTTATCTATTAGAGATGTAATACCTGGTATCAAAGAAGGAAACAGGGTAATTTTATGGGGAGGGGGAATATGGAACTGGCTTGATCCCATTACAACAGTTAAAGCATTATGGGAAATTACCAGGAGCAGGGAGGATATAAAACTAGTATTTATGGGAATCAAGCATCCGGATCCGAAACTTCCCGAGATGAGGAAATGTGTAGAAGCAATAAAACTGGCGAGAGAACTGGATTTATATAATAAAAATGTATTTTTTAATGAATGGACTCCGTACAATATAAGGCAGACTTTCCTCCTGGATTCAGATGCAGGGCTATCAATTCATCATGAGAGAATTGAGACTGAATTTTCTTATAGGACCAGGGTTATAGATTATATATGGGCAAGACTTCCAATAATAACCACTGAGGGAGATTCTATTGCAAAAATGGTAGAAGTCGAAAATATAGGTGAAGTAGTACAATATGAGAATGCCCACCAGCTGGCAAGAGTTATGGAAAGTATGGTCACCAATAAGAGTTTAAAAGAAATTTATAGAAAAAATTTAAATAAGGTTGCACCCAGATTTTACTGGGAGAATGTGACCAGGCCACTGATCAAGTACTGTGTAGATTCATATTATGCATTTGATAAGAGGAAAATTATTGAGCTTATAGATTTACAGAACAGTAAAATTTCAAGGATCATAAAGAATAATTTCGAAGGTTGCGCCAATGTTTTAAAGATAACTTCCAATAAATACAGGGACGAAGAGATTATAAATAAAAAAGATATAGGTAAAATATTTTGTCTTGAAGTGGATGGCGATTTTGTAATTCCGGAAGATGAGAGCAGTGAGTTGGATGAGGTTGGAATTTTGAAATCCAGGATAACGCAAAGGACTAAGTTTGACGGCATTATTGTAAATAATGCTTTTTCTAAAATTACACCAAAGTTTTTCTACGATCTCACCAATGTGCTTGCATCAAAGTTAAAAAAAGAGGGTCTACTGTTTCTATCAATTCCTGAGAAAAGAGGACTTTATAAACTTTTAGGAGAGGGGAAGAAGAGAAGCAGAACCAATGTGAGGATTGACGACTTTACTATTGAGTTCATATTAAAGAATGCTGGCTTTGAAGTTGTAGATAAGGGTATCTGGAATAAAATTGAGTATACGGCAACGGCGATGGACATTGGCGAAGATGGGATTGATGAAATATATGGCAAGAATGAATTATTCGAGCTTTTTGAGATAAAATTGGATAGAGATAATTTTAAGTCCTTAAAACTTTTAAGCCGGTTGGATATCTTAAATTCCGAAGAGTTAACCAAAGATAAAACTATCAAGGGGAAGCTCAGGAGGTATATGTATCTTCTTACCAGTATGTATCTTGAGAATTTAAGAAAGAGTTATAATGAATCTATAAAGGCTATCAATAATAATATTCAGATTCAAATCAACAGCGAAATTAATGAACTAAATCGCAAGAACCGGGAGAGACTGCTTTTGATATATTTTGATATATTCAGGACTCTCTATAAAGAAATTAAAAGCCTGGGTTATGATATTAGCAGCTTGAGAGAGATTCTGGGTGATTTCAAGCCCAAGAGTGAATCGGGACTGCTCATAGACATCGATCAAAAACTGGAAGTATTACTGAGAGATTTTGAAAATCTTGATAGGGTGATGGGACTTACTGTGTCCAACAAATATTATTTGGCAAAGAAATCATAGATTTTAAATATGAGGTCTGTTATAAGAGTATGGTAAAATTATGATTAAGGAGAGTAATAAGTTGGGTTTAACAAATTCCATACTGCTTATTTTGTTAAGTATTTTTGTAGCCGTCGGCGGTCAATTGTTATTAAAGGTGGGTATAAACCGCATTGGCATGGTTAATTTTGGAAGCCTGGATGCCCTTAAGCATTTCTTTTTAGGTGTAATAAAGAACCCCCTGGTAATGTCCGGTTTATTTTTATATATTGTTTCAGCTGCTATCTGGTTGATAGTAATATCTGCGGTGGATCTTAGCTTTGCTTACCCATTTCTTGGTTTTACATATGTAATGATCCTTGTCCTTTCAAAATTTATATTAAAAGAGGATGTGAATCCCATACGCTGGGTAGGTGCGCTTATAATAACTATAGGAGTGGTTGTAATTTCCAGAGGGTGATATTTCGATTGGAGGTAAGGTGAGATTTTTAATTGGCGCAAGATGATGAACCTTTGATATCAATTATCACTGTAAATTTTAATGGCAAGATATTTTTGAAAAATCTTTTTAATTCTATACTTAGCCTTGACTGCTCACCTGAAGAGATCCAGATAATAATGGTAGACAATAATTCTACTGATGGTTCTGTGGAGTTTGTGAGGAAAGAGTTTCCTCAAGTAGAGATAATTGCTCTTAAGAGAAATAAAGGCTATGCCGGAGGAAATAACGAGGGATTTAACCATTCAAAGGGGAGATATATAGCTCTGATAAACAACGACTGCATGATTGAAAAAGAGTGGCTATCTGAAATACTGTCTATTTTCAGACAGTCCACTGATGATTCCAGAATAGGAGCCGTGGGTTCTAAAGTAGTTTTTTATTATCCGTATTTACCTCTTCAGTTAATTGCCAGTAGTAAGAATCAAAAAGAAATAGGGAATAGCAGGGAATCCAGAAGACTGAGTATTAAGATATCTGATCTGGTAGTTGACAGTATCAGGGGCGATAGTGATCCTCAAGGCACCTTAAATGAGAGTGTTAAGTATCTGGATGGATTTTATCCTGCAGAGTCCGATGATAGCGGGAAAATTTATCACTGGTCAAAGGGCAATGCTATTCTGGCTTTACCTATAGAGGATCTGGGTAGGAGTATAGAACTACAGTTTAGTGTATCATCGTATTTTTCACCTAATAATTTACAATTGGTGATAGGTGAAGAGATATTAGAGGATATTGAGCTTTCGAGGAAATCCAGGACTGTGAGAATAGAGATTCCGAAAAGATTTTTTATTTACAGGAAAGACATTATCAATAGTTGTGGAATTAAAATAAATAGATCCTTTTACAGCAAGGATAGGGGTTTTGAAAGTTTTGATGAAGGGCAATATAACCGGGTAGAGGAAGTCTTTGGACTTTCCGGGAGCAGCTTTGTGATGGATAGGAAAATGCTAGAAGAAGTTGGTTATTTTGATGAGAACTTTTTCACCTATTATGAAGATATTGATTTGTTCTGGAGATCCAGGCTGGCTGGCTGGAAAAATTTCTTTACTCCTAAATCTGTTGTAAGGCACTTTCACTGTGGGACAAGTAAAGAATGGTCTTATGATTTCACCTATCATGTAATTAGAAACAGGCTTCTTATGATTTTCAAATGTGGTTGGCCATTTTTATTTATCAGAAGTTACCTGGTATTTATTTTTTCAAATATAATTAATATTTTATATTATCTGGTAAATTTATTAAGAGGTATAAAACAAAGAAGAATTGATATCCCAATCAGGATCAGGATTTTCTTTGAACTTTTTTATATACTGCCCAGGAATTTAATGAACAGAATTAGAATAAGGACTAACAGTAAGGTGCAGGATAGAACTATTAAAAGCTGGATGAGGAATTTTTAACAGGATATCTTATGAAGAGAATTGCTATTTACGATAGATATCTGTCGACGGTTGGGGGTGGAGAGCGATATAGTTGTAAGATTGCAGAAATCCTATCTAAACAAAAAGAATTTAAAGTAGATTTAATCACTGATATATTTGCTGACCTGGAAAAAATTTCCACAAGGCTTAATCTTGATCTGGGCAGGGTAAATTTAAAAATATTCCCTTTCGTATCGGAAGATTATGCCATAAAAATTACACAGAAATATGACCTGTTCATAAATGCCACTTATCTGAGTTCACTTCCTGCGTATGGCTGCAAAAACATATATCTATGTTATTTTCCCACTCCTTTTAATGTGGATTTTAAATCTGTTCATAAGTTTTTATTGTTTTTCTTCAGACGACCGGCAAGATGGTTATTTAAGCTTGCAGACAGACTAGCGGATAGTTTTGATGAAATGGAAGTAGAGGAAGGTTTGTATGAACCCAAGAGATTTTTGCTGAGAAGAGGCAGCTGGAGCAACGGTAAAGCAATATTGAAAGTAAAGAAGTCGAGCCAGTACTTAAGGATTGGTTTTAAAAATCCTTATGCAAGTAGCCTTGGATTGATGAGGGTGAATGTTAAAGTATCTGAGGGAGAGACGGAGGATAATGGATTTTTATATAATGAGGATATTGAATTAAAAAGGGGCGTTAAAAAAACTGCTGAAATTCCTTTAAATTCTACTGGAGGTTCTGTCCGTGTTCTAATCTCATCTGACACTTTCATTCCTGCAGAGGTTGATAGAAATTCTGAGGATTCCAGGAAGCTTGGCGTGGTTATTTATGACCGGAGAAAGATGAACTTTTTTAAAAGAGCCGTTCTTAAAATTTTAGGATATTTCCCCTTATTTCTTATAACTTATCCCAGGGATTTAATATTTCTGCAGACTTACAATAAGATAATCACAATATCAGAGTATTCTAAAAAGTGGATAAAGAAATTGTGGAACAGGGAAAGTACTATTCTGTTTCCCCCGGTAGACATTGACAACTTTAAAGCAGGAAAGAAGGAAAAAATTATTTTAAGTGTGGGCAGGTTTTTCCCTGAACATCATAACAAAAAGCAGCTGGAATTAGCCAGGGTATTCAAGGAACTGTTGGAGCAGTATCCGGTTGAGATGCAGGGTTATACTTTGTATCTGGTAGGTGGCGTTGATAATAGAGCAAGCCACCTGGAGTATGTAGAAAAAGTAAGAGCTGCAAGTAAAAATTATCCTATAAGAATAATAACTAATATAGAATGGGGGGAACTGGTAAGAATTTTTGCCAGATCACATATTTTCTGGCATGCTTCAGGATTGGGTGAAGATGAAGAAATTCACCCTGAGAAATTCGAACACTTTGGGATAACTACTGTAGAAGCAATGGCGGCTGGATGCATTCCTGTTGTTATAAATAAAGGTGGGCAGAAGGAAATTATAAAAGACGGATATGACGGGTTCTTTTTCGACAGCTGGAGGGAGCTTAAAGATATTACTTTAAAAATAATAAGTAAGGAAGTAAATATAGAGGAAATAGACAGAAATGCAGTTAAAAGCTGTAGAAGATTTTCGAATTCTAATTTTGAAAAAAACTTAGTCTCAATAGTTAATGAGGTTATGGAAGATTAACCAAAAGGTAAACAGTCAGGAGTATTATTGGATATTAGCATCATAATTGTAAGTTATAATAGTCTGGATTTTATAGAGGAATGCATCAACAGTATCAAAAAGTGTGCCGGAGAAGAGAGATTAAGTTATGAAATATTGGTGGTGGATAATAATTCAAATGACGGAAGTGTAGAATATTTAAAAGGGCAGGACAGTAAAAATAGCGGGTTTTGTTTAATTACGAACGAGAAAAACATGGGTTTTTCCAGGGCTTCCAATATTGGGGCATCAAGAGCAAGAGGACAGTATCTGTTGTTTTTAAACCCCGATACCAGACTGGTGAGCGGCAGTCTGGTGGATTTAATTAGTTTTTATATTGAAAGGGATAAAAACGGAAAAACGGGAATTGTAGGGTCAAAAATATTGAACCCGGACGGAACCCTGCAATTCAGTGCCAGGTCTTTTCCGACACTGGCCAGGCAGTTTTATGAGAGTTATTTCTTATACAGGATATTTAAAAAAAGCCGTATTTTCGGCTCTTATTTCCTGAGCTGGTGGGATCATAACAGTCAGAAGGAAGTAGACTGGCTTACAGGCTCATTTATGTTTGTAAGGAAAGATCATTTTGTTAGGGCGGGCATGTTTGATGAAGATTATTTTATGTATAGTGAAGATAGTGACCTCTGTCTCCAATTGTATAGAAAGAATTTCAGAAACTACTACTACCCCGGTTTCGTAATAGAGCACTCTGACAGCGGTATTGCTTCCAGGGACATGGCTGTAAGAGAGGCTGGAATCTGGAAGAGCAGAAGATTATATTTTAAGAAGAATTACTCTATAATCCATGCTGGACTGTTAAGTTTACTTTACGTAGCCGGGATTCTGAACAGGATACTGCTATTTGCAGTTTTGTCTATATTTAAACCCGGAAGTAAGGACAGGGTTAGACTATCAACATATTTTAAAGTCTTTAGACTGTATTTTGGGGATTTAAAATATGACATTGGATAATAGCGATGACAAAAAGAAGGTTCTTTCTGATGTAAGCTTCATAACTACTGTTTATAATGAAGAGGAAAACATTATTGATTTTTTTAAGAGTTTAATGGAGCAGACTTATCTGCCTGGCGAAATAATTGTAGTTGACGGTGGGTCAAAGGATAACACTTACGAGATTGCATTGGGGTTTTTTAAGGACGAAGCTTCCCGCGAAAAAAGTAGTTTTAAGGTAGCATTAATAAATTATGACACCGAAGATGAAATAAAAAGCGATAAGGAAAGTAATGTCTCGGTTATCAGTGTAAGAATAATTAAAAAAAGCGGGGCAAATATTTCAGAGGGGAGAAATACGGCAATAAGGAGTACATCAGGCAGAATTATTTGCGTAAGTGATGCCGGGTGTGTCCTGGATAAAAATTGGCTGGGAGAAATTACCAGGTTCTATGATGATGCCTCATGTAATGTAGTTGGTGGCCTGAATCTTCCGTTCTGCAGAAATTTTATACAGAAATGCCTCGCTGTATGTATTATGCCTGCAAAAGGAGAAATAAAGACTGAGTGGTATATGCCTTCATCCAGAAACATAAGTTTTAAGAGGGAAATATGGATTGATATTGGCGGTTACCCTGAGAATATGGATTATGGAGAGGATATGAAATTTAATTTTAATATAAAATCTGCCGGTTACAGGATAAGATTTAATCCCGATTCTGTTGTTTATTGGAAAATGAGGAGAAGCCCTGTTCAGATATCCAGGCAATTCTTCAGATACGCGAAGGGTGATGCGAGGGGCAGAATGTATTTGAACCGTCATCTTATCAGGTTTGCGGCATTTTTTGTTCTTATAATTATTTTATTCAGTGCGTTTTATTTCAGCAAATGGATTTTGTTCATACTGGTACCTCTTTTTGTGGGTTATGTCTATAAGCCATACAGAAGGTTAATCAGAGCCTGGAGTGGTAATGAAAGCTGTTGTTTTCATGGAATGGAAAGGTTTTTATCTATTCTTTTTATACCTCTTTTACTTCTACAAATTGATTTTTCAAAAATGTGCGGCTATATCTACGGCCTCATTAGAAATATTATAGATTAAAAATATAAATTTCAAAAAAGTATTTAAGTATTTTTAAATTTGTTTTATAATATAAGCTGAAATATAAAATTTAATCATTTTATTATAGAAATTTTTAATTAAATATGAGATAATAATAAAAAATAATTATTAAATATATTATTAAAAATTAATAAAAGTCAGGTAATGTTCCGATATAGGATTAAAGATACTTAAGGGGTGAAAGATGGCTTACGAGGATGATGTAAAAAAAATTGATACCAATGAGTTAAGGGTTAATCTTACAAAGTATTTAACCGAGAATCTAGGAGATACTATATTTATAACCAGATATAACAGGCTGGTAGCAGAACTCAGGGTTTATACTGAAGAGACCAGAAGAAAAACCGAGCTTAGAATTGCAAAGAAAATGCTCGAGGCTGCTGAAAGAGAAAAAAGTCAGAAGAAATAGCTGGTTAACTAGATTATTTATTGGTAATTATTTAAAATAGCACATATCTTCACTGGAGATATGTGCTATTTTATTCTTACCGGAGTTTATAATGACTGTATAGAGCAATTCATTTTTGGTTGACTTGATAGATAATTATGGTAATATATAAAAATCTAATAAATGCAGTTTACTACCAGGTATTTCGGATTAATTTATGAGTTTTAGTAAACGAAAATATATTTATACAAAAAAATTCATTAGCATGTTGTTCTGGCTAAAAGATAATTCCTGCTGGCAAAGCTTGTAAAAGCTTGGCTGATGGGAATTTTTATTTTCACTTAAAATCTCTTTTTGCTTTCAGTAATTTATTTCGAGAATCTAATTAACATCAAGATATAAATAAAAATTCAAAGGGTATTTCCATACAAGCTAAGCAGAAAGCAGGAGATCCTTTATGGAAGTACTCTTTTTGTTTTGCATAAAGGAGTAAAAAATTTTAGATGATGCATATGGCATTAAAATATTGATTTAAGGGTTAAAAAGGCGGAAAGATATGTTTTATCCATCTAAGGGTGAGTATCTTGCGAAAGCGGAAAGCTACAATTTAATACCGGTGTATAAAGAATATATTGTTGATACCGAGACCCCTGCCTCCATATTTATAAAAACAGTGGGTTTAGAAAAAAAGGGGTTTTTACTGGAGAGTGTAGAGGGATTAAAAAATCTATCAAGATATTCTTTTATCGGGATTGGCTGTAAGAATTTAATAAAATTTGACAGTGGAGCCTTTTCTTTAAATGATGATGGCGTGAAAGTGTATGAAACGAAGACCAGGAATCCTCTTCTGGAATTGGAGAGAATAATGAAGAAATACAGGCTTTATAAAAATCCCGGGCTTGACCATTTTGTAGGTGGGGCAGTGGGTTATCTGAGCTATGATCTGGTAAAGTATTTTGAGCAGATTCCACTTCCGGAAGATAAATTATTTATACCTGAAGTAATGCTCTATCTTACGGATTTAGTGGTGGTTTTTGATCATTTACTCAATCGAATAAAAATAATTTCCACAGTCGAAATTAAAGACAAAGTTTCCGCCGGAAAAGCTTATGATATTTCAGTTGAAAATATTGAAAGTCTGGAGAAGAAAATTAAACGAGGAAGTGGAAATAATTTAAGAAGCAGCTTTGATTCTACTGCTATCGATAATTCTACCGGGGACCTGAATTTAAATTCTAATTTCGAAAAAGAAAGGTTTCTTGAAGGAGTCAGGCGGGCAAAAAAGTATATTTCTGAAGGAGATGCGTTTCAGATAGTACTGTCACAGAGGTTTTATACTGATAAGTTTTCTGATCCTTTTAGCATCTACCGTGGACTTAGAACTATAAATCCATCTCCATATATGTATTATTTTAATTTTGGTGAGTTTAAGATTATAGGTGCTTCCCCGGAGCCTCTTATTAAAATTAACGGTAGAAAAATTTTAACCTGCCCCGTTGCCGGTACCAGAAGGAGAGGCCAAAACCCCAAAGAAGATAGAATTCTTGTCAGAGACCTGTTGGATGATAAAAAAGAAAAGGCTGAACATAATATGCTTGTTGATCTGGCTAGAAATGATCTGGGTAGAGTGTGCCGGTATGACAGTGTAAAGGTTAAAAAATATATGAGTATAGAGAAGTATTCCCATGTCATGCATCTGGTATCCAGGGTTGAAGGAACCCTGGATAAAAATAATTCAATATACGATGCGTTGAAGAGTGTTTTTCCGGCAGGCACACTCTCAGGCGCTCCAAAAATAAGAGCTATGCAGATTATAAGTGAACTGGAACCTGACAGGCGCGGACCGTACGGTGGAGCTGTAGGATATTTTGGCTATGATGGTAACCTTGATAGCTGTATTACCATCAGGACGGCTATTATAAAAAATGGTACAGCTTATATTCAGGCAGGAGCAGGAATAGTATATGATTCTGAACCTGAAAATGAGTTTAACGAAACTTTAAATAAAGCAGCAGCTCTTTTTAAAGCTATCAGGTTATTTAAATGAATTGAATAAATAGAATTTTTAAATAATAATACAGGGAGATTTATATAATGAAAGCTTTTTTAGATACAATTATAAATGGAAGGGATCTCAGTCAGGATGAGGCATACAAGGCAATGGAATTCATAATGGAGGGGAATTCAAATGATTGTCAGATTGCAGCCTTTCTTACTGCATTGAAAATGAAGGGGGAAACGGCTGCTGAAATAAGTGGTTTTTCCAGAGCCATGCTGGATAAAGCTGTAAAAGTAAAAAGTAAGTATTCAAACCTTGTGGATACTTGTGGAACCGGTGGTGATAGCCTATATACTTTCAATATTTCAACCACTGCTGCATTTATAGCTGCAGGCGCAGGAGTGCCAGTTGCAAAGCATGGCAACAGGAGTGTGTCCAGTAGAAGCGGAAGTGCTGATGTCCTGGAGGAATTGGGAGTAAACATAAATCTTGAATGCAGTGAGGTTTCGGGTTGTCTGGACAGTATTGGAATAGGTTTTATCTTTGCGCCTAAAGCGCATACAGCTATGAAGCATGTAGCCAAGGCAAGGAAAGATATAGGTATGAGGACTGTTTTTAATATCTTAGGTCCCATTACCAATCCGGCACAGGCAAGCGGCCGTGTTCTCGGTGTGTTTGATTGTAAATTAATAGATATTATGATAAATGCTTTGAAGAATTTAGGCGTAGAGAGAGCATTTGTAGTTGGCAGCGAAGAAGGACTTGATGAATTTTCAGTCTCGGGTAAAAGTTCGGTGGCTGAGCTGAGGGATGGCAGGATAGTGAGATATATTCTTGATCCGGAAGAGCTGGGTTTTAAAAAGTCAGCTATTTCAGATTTGGTAGGCGGGGACACAAAGGAGAATGCAAGAATTTTAACTGATATTCTTACTGGAAAGGAAAGGGGCCCAAAAAGGGACTCTGCTCTCATTAATGCTGCTGCGGCAATAGTTTCAGGCAAAAAAGCTGATTCCTTAAAAGAAGCTTTAAAATTGGCCGAATATTCCATTGAGAGCGGTAGATCATATGAGAAATTGACAAAGCTTATAGAATTCACAAGAAAGTATTAGGCAAGAATTGAAATCTGTATATTTCAATAAGAGGAAAAATATAATAGGAACAATAATAGAAACTTGATTTAGATACAGGGGTAAACTTGAGTTATCTTAAGGAAATTTTATCCGCGAAAAAAGAAGAGATAAAAAAAATAAGAAGTAATTTGGGATGTATTGAATCTGTTGTAGAAAAGTCAAAAGATGAGAAGGCAGGTTTTATAAAAAACATTAAGAAGGGAAGAGTAAATATTATCGCTGAGATTAAAAAAGCCTCTCCTTCCAGAGGTATTATTAACAATCAGCTTGATATTGAAAGGACAGCACTGATTTACGATAAGTTTAAGAGCTTTGTCTGTGGGATTTCAGTTCTTACCGAATCATTATACTTTAATGGTGGTCCTGAAGATATAAGGACAGTCAAGAAAAAAACAAAGCTGCCGGTGTTGAGAAAGGATTTTATTTTCAGCGAAGTCCAGGTCCACGAGAGTGTTGCTCTGGGAGCGGATTGTATTTTACTTATCAGTTCGCTTCTGGGTCATAAGAAATTAAAGAAGCTTTACGATCTAGCCGGGAATTTGGGATTGGATGTACTTGTTGAGGCACATAGTATGAGGGAATTGAATAAAGCACTTGATATTGGAGCACAATTTATAGGTATAAATAACCGCAATTTAAAAGATATGAGCATAGATGGAAGGATAATTTATGATTTTTTAAAGTATAGCGAGGGCAAGGATTTTTCCGATAAGATTTTTGTCTGCGAAAGCGGTATTAAAGATTTCAAGTATATTAAAGATCTGTTTTTAAGGGGAATAAATACTTTTTTAATCGGTGAGTATTTTATGGCCAGTGGGGATTTAGAAGAAACTTTAAGCGATATGGAACTTGAACTAAAGATGGAGAATTTGTTATAAAAAAGTATAAGGCCGGAAAAGCAAGTTTGTAAGTGAGGTTATGGTATGATCTGGATAAAGATATGCGGTATCACAAATTTAGAAGATGCAGAAAGAATATCCAAGTTAAAGGTGGACGCAATAGGTTTTGTGCTGTCTACTGACAGTCCCAGAAGAGTAGAATTAAAGGGGGCGAAGAAAATAATTGGAGCGCTGCGGAGTAAAGGAAATAAGACTTCGATGGTGGGTTTGTTCGTAAATGAAGAAGTTGAAAGAGTTCTTAAGTACAATGAAAGTCTGGGATTGGATTATATACAATTTTCCGGAGATGAAGGGGAAGATTATCTGGAAGATTTAAGAGGAAAATCCAGGGGTATAAAAATTATAAAGTCGATAAGAATCAGGAGTAAAAGCGAGCATTGTAAGGCTGAAATAGATGAAAAGGTAGAAAAGCTCAAAAGATATGCGGATTTTATTCTGCTGGACAGCTACAGAAAAGATGCCTATGGAGGAACAGGATCAACCTTTGACTGGGATATTGCAAGAGACTATGGTAGCAGGATTCCGGTTATATTATCTGGAGGACTTGACCCTGAAAATGTGAAACAGGCAGTAGATATTGTGAAGCCTTTTGGTGTAGATGCATCATCCAAGTTAGAAATCTATCCTGGTAAAAAAGATCTGAGTAAAGTTACAAGATTTGTGGATGCTTTAAGATAGATAATAAGGATTTAATAACAGAGTTTTGGTTAAAATGAATTTTTTAAGGTAAATGGAAAAAGACAGAAAAAATTTAAAAAAAGGATATTTTGGAGCATTTGGGGGGAGTTTCGTTCCGGAAATACTGGTCAGTGCCCTGGAAGAGTTGGAGGAAAATTATTTTAAGTATAAAAAGGATAAGGAATTTAAAAAGGAACTGGCGTATTATCTAAAGAATTATGCCGGAAGACCTACTCCTTTATATTATGCAGAAAGACTTTCTCAAAAACTGGGTGGAGCCAGGATATATTTGAAAAGAGAAGATCTCTGTCACCTTGGAGCTCATAAAATTAATAATACTATAGGCCAGGTACTCCTGGCCAGTAGAATGGGAAAAAAATTTATAATTGCAGAGACCGGTGCAGGTCAGCATGGTGTAGCAACTGCAGCAGTAGCAGCGTTATTCGATATGAAATGTAAAGTTTTTATGGGAAGCAAGGATATCAAGAGGCAATCTTCCAATGTGTATAGGATGAAGTTAATGGGGGCAGAAGTAGTAGAGGTTACTTCGGGAAGCAGGACATTAAAAGATGCAGTTAATGAAGCTCTTCGCTACTGGGTCTCGAGGGTAGATGACACTTATTACGTTATGGGTTCAGTAGTAGGTCCCCATCCTTACCCTACTATGGTCAGAGATTTTCAGGTAATTATAGGTAAGGAAACCAAAAGGCAGGTAATGAATATAGAGGGGAGATTTCCTGATTATATTATAGCCTGTGTTGGTGGTGGGAGTAACTCTATTGGGATATTTTATCCTTTCCTGAAGTATGCGGATTCAGTTAAGCTTATAGGTGTAGAAGCAGGAGGCAAGGGTATTAAGAGCAGAAAGCACGGGGCAACATTAAGTTATGGAGACAAGGGTATATTCCATGGTGCTTTTAGCTATGTCCTGCAGGATGGTTACGGTCAGATAGAAGAAGCCTATTCTGTATCGGCAGGGCTTGATTATCCGGGAGTCGGCCCCGAGCACGCATATTTAAAAGGAAAGGGAATAGTCAAATATGAGTATATTGTGGACAGTGAAGCTCTGGAAGCGTTTAGAACATTGTCTGAGTGTGAAGGGATAATTCCTGCTTATGAAAGTTCTCATGCTCTGGCTTATGCGGCGAAGCTCGCGCCTTCACTGCGAAAGGATAAAATTATTATCATTAATCTATCCGGCCGCGGGGATAAGGATATAGAAAACAAATAGGTGTTGAAAAGTATAAAAACAAGAGATGGAAATTAGAAATGTATCTTGATATTTTAAATTGTGTTCAGGTGTATTATGAATAAAAGTAGAAACAGTGTTATAGAGCAAGTCTTCGAGGATCTAAGAAAAAATAAAAAAAAGGCTTTTATCCCATTTATAACCTGTGGCTTCCCCGACCTTGACGGCTTTTTTAAATTGTTTGAGACTCTGGATAGAAACGGGGCAGATATAATCGAGATAGGCATTCCGTTTTCTGATCCACTGGCCGATGGTCCGGTCATTCAAACTACTTCAAAAATTGCTCTGGAAAACGGAGTAAATACCGATATCGTCCTTAAGGCGATAGCTAAAATCAGAAAAAGCAGTGATACCCCTATAGCCATTATGACATATTTCAATACGATTTATCATTACAGCCTTGAAAGGTTTTTAAAGAAAGCTGAAGACACAGGAGTTAATGGTCTTATAGTTCCCGATTTACCGCTGGAGGAATTCATCTGTTATGAGAATTATTTTAAACAAGTAAGCATGGACAATATTATGCTTGCTTCTCTTACTTCCGGTAAAGAAAGGCTGTATGACATCGCAGAAAAAAGCAGAGGGTTCATATACTGTATTTCGGTAAAGGGAGTTACTGGTATCAGGAACGGTATAAATCCCGAAGTCATAAATTTTTTAAAAAGTCTAAGGAAAATAACTTCTATACCTCTTGCACTGGGCTTCGGGCTTTCGAGCAGGGAACAAATTGAAGAGATTAAGGATTATTGCGATGGAATAATCATAGGTAGTAAGATTCTATCTCTTATCCTTGAGGCTGACAGCTTCGAAAGGGGAATCAAAGAGGTAGAAAATTTCGCCTTAAATATAAGCAAAATATTGAAGTCATGTTAGAATGTACTACTGACATTTGCTATTTTAAATATTAACTACTCCTTTATTTAGTAATTCTAAGGTTAAATCGGTCAATCGAGATGCATATCGTATATTATTTACATTTCTTTAATCAAATAAGTGAAGTATTTTGGATTTCTTATAGGTATACCCTCAAAGGCCTTTAAGCGAAGCAAATGTTTGTCACCAGAAATAATCAAATCTGCCTTTCCATTAACCGCACACTCTAAAACTATATTATCACTGGCATCATCCTTTATAATCTCTAGCTTTCGGTTTGTTTTGACAATCTCGCAAATGTGAGAGATTCTTCTGATAAATTTATCAATATTATGTTCGGGCCAGGAGAATTTACTTCTGAGTATTCTAACTGTTTCTTCGATTATTTCTTTTGAAATAATAAGTTCAATTTGCCCTTTGATCGCGAGATTTAAAATCTTGTGGGGAGTTCCGGCAAATAAAAGAGCAGAGATATAGACATTTGAATCAAGAACTACTCTTAACATAAAAAGGTTTCTTCCTACTTTTTAAGGAATTTGTACAGCTCTTCTTCATCTTTTATTTTGAAATTTTTTGCAGTTTCCCTACCAAATTTAAATAATTCAGACCACTCTTTTTCTGCGATTGTTTCATTATAGCTTTTAAACATCTCTTTTATCAGGTCTGTTTTTGTGCGCCCTCTTGTCTTTGACATATTTTCTAATTGGTCTGCCATTTCTTCCGGAAGAGAAATACTTATAACTTTAGTTTTTCTATTCAATTTGCCAACCTCTTTATTACAGTGTAATACAGCTTATATTAACAGAACAGAGTGCTAAAGACAAGAGTAATTGCACTATTTCCAGGAAGGTCTGGAAAATCAAAAGATGAGGCACTTGTTAAATGCGCAATTAAAATTAATTATGTAAAACCAATAAAACTTAAACAGTTGCGTTGGATGGTTTAATAAATGGTTTCTTTTATGCGATAATATTAAGATTCTATATTTATTCAATCTTATTTTATGATATATTACAAAAGAGTATAATTCTGATAGTATTTTTAAAAATCATAAGAGAGGTTTCGTTTTGAAATATTTAAATTACCCTGCGCCTTATGTTGACGAACTTATTAAATCTGCACAACAGGATTTCATAGTCAAAGATAAAAATCATATAAAAAAACTGCTAGAAATAATCAAGAATATCCGCATGCTCGAGGTTCAGGGAGATGATGAGATGCGAAGTATATGGATAGAGACAGAAAGAGGAAAGATTGATGATTTCGGGAACTATAAGGAGTATCTTGAAGGAGATATTATAACCAATCATGAGGAATTTGTAGAACTATGGAAGTGTTATTATCTTGGTGTAAGAGATATAAAAGAGGGCACCTCTCAATTAATTTCATATGAAGAAGTTATGGCTGAATTAGGTATTATTGATTATCGCGCCCCAAAGGAAAAAGAAAAAGATTATAAAGAATATGAAAGAATATCTGTCAGAAATAAAAAGATATATAAAATATTACTGGAAGGATGGACCGATATATAATTTACCTATAGATGAATGATAGGCTATGAATGGAAATTTATAAGAACTTGTATAATAAATTAATCCTCATATCTCCCCTGGCATATTTTGCTTTAATCTGTAAATTTCTTATTTATTAATAAATGTATATCATATTTATTATATAAGACATAAAATAAATTGACATACAATCTAATTCGTGATATACATTTTAACATAAGGAGAATTAAAAATGGCAACGACAATTGTTAGTGCTAGAGGACAAATTGTAATACCGTCAAAATTACGACGCAAATACAATATTAAAAAGGGAGTAAAGCTATATATTGAGGAAAGAGATGGAGAATTAGTGCTCAAAGCTGTTACATCTGAATATATTCAAAAAATCTCCGGAATATTAGGAACTAAAGGAAAGCTGTCAAAACTTTTACTTAAAGAGCGGTTAGAAGATAAGGAAAGAGAGATCTAATTTATGGCAAAAATTCTTGATGCACATGGTTTGATGATTTTTTTAGAAAAAGAAACGGGTTATGAGAAGGTTGAGTCTCTTTTTATCAATGCAGTGGAGAAGGACGAAAATCTGTTAATAACAACAGTTAATTATGGAGAGGTTTGCTATATTATTTTACGGGAATGCGGTCAGGAAAAATTGGAGGAAATTACAAAAACAATTCAAACCCTGCCAATTGATATTGTTAATGTTGATATACAACTTGCAAAACGGGCAGCCTATTTTAAAGCCGGTAAAAAAATATCTTACGCAGATTGTTTTGCTGCTGCACTGGCAAAAATTCACATGGGTGAAGTTGTAACCGGAGATCAAGAATTCAAGGTTCTAGAAGATGAAGTGAATATTGTGTGGGTATAGCAATTGATCGATTAAACCAGACTCTGGCTATCTTATTCTTTCAGGTATAGTAGAGATTTTGCAAGTACGATTTTTATTATTATTTTTTCCCCGGAAACATTCTTTATAGGTATTGATAAATAATAAGAATATGTATTATTGATATGTGTGGGAATGTGGATTATAATAGCTATAATAATAGCTATTACTGGAGGGAAATTGAAGACAATTCAGATGACTCTGGATGAAAATTTAATAGAGGAAATAGACAAAGTAGTCAGAAAGCTGGGAACTACCCGGTCTGCTTTTGCACGAAATGCTTTTAGAGCAGCTATTGATGAAATTATAGAGAAAAAAATGGAGATCAAGCATCAACAGGGTTATATTAAAGAGCCAGTAAGGTCTGGAGAATTCAGTGCATGGGAATCGGAACAAGTCTGGACTAAGGAATGAAAAGGGGAGAAATCAGATGGTATAAATTCACCAGGCCGGATAAAAAACGTCCTGTGGTAATTCTTACTAGAAATTCAATAATAGAATTTCTGGAAGAGGTTACTATAGCTCCTGTCACTTCTATTATTAGAAATATACCGTCTGAAGTTTTTTTAAGTGTAAATGATGGAATGCCAAAAAATTGTGTTGTCAATCTCGACCATGTACAGACTGTCTCAAAGAGCAAGATTGGATCTTTGATTACAACATTAAGTTCAGAAAAAATGTCAGAGTTACGTTCCACAATTCTCTTTGCGTTAGGGTTTAAAATGAATTATAGAAATCTATAAAGCCTGAGGCTTGTTTAAGTAAAGGTATGTCGGATTTAGGAGAAAGTAACAAAGTTAAAGATTTAACTATCAGCATTGTAAGCTACAACAGCCTGAATTTTTTGAAGGAGTGCCTGGATTCTATATTAAGAAATCCCCCAGCATTAGATTACGAAATTATAGTTGTCGATAATGCTTCCAATGATGGTACTGTTGAATTTGTAAAAAAGAATTATCCGGAAGTAGCCCTGATATCAAATAATAGAAATATTGGATTTGCGGCAGCTAATAATAAGTCCATAGAAAAATCTCATTCAAAATATGTGCTTCTGATAAATAGTGATTGCAGGGTTTATGAAAAATCCCTGGATAGTCTGGTAGAATTCATGAAAAAAAATCCTAAAATAGGGATTGCAGGGCCGAAAATAGTAAACAGCGACGGGACCATTCAACTGTCCTGCAGAAGGTTTCCTTCTCTACTCAATGCTGCTGCTCATACCATACTGGCAGATATCTTTCCTGGTAATCCTTTTTCAAAGAAATACAAACTTGCCGACATTTGCAGAGATAATCCTTTTAGAGTGGACTGGGTTTCAGGATCCTGTGTGATTATAAGAAAAGAAGCTTTGGAGGATACGGGAGTTCTTGATGAAAAATATTTTATGTACGTTGAAGATCTGGATATTTGTTATAGGATGTGGCAGGAGAATTGGGAAGTGTATTACTATCCTCAGGCTGAAATAATGCATCATATTGCAGGGAGCAGCGGTGGTGGAAAAATAAAATCAAGTTTTAGAATGCAAAAAAGTGTATTTTATTTTTTCTGGAAAAATTACAGGAAAAACTGGAGAATCATCCTGATACCATTGCTGGTGCTGGTTCTTGGATTCAGGTTATTTCTTTCTGTCGTGAAAAATTTCTTTTCAAAAAGAAAATAATACAATTTTAAAAGTACAGTTAAAGAGCGGTCTCACCCATTTTTAAAAATTTTTAGCAAGATTTAGTAAGTTTGGATTTTTTATATTTAAGATTTTATATTAAAATAATCACTAAATTAGAATTAGTAACCCAGGAGAACGAATCATTTTAAGAATTTTGATAACAGGCGTTGCAGGATTTGCCGGCAAACATCTTGTTACATATTTAACTAAAGAAGATAATCACAGAATTCTGGGAATTGACCTGAATGCTAAAAATTTTAATTTAGGTGATTTCCCTAAAGGAATAGAGCTTGCAGAGGTAGATTTAACTGATAGGCAGAAAATTCTTAATATTATCGAGAAGTTTAAACCTGATCATGTATATCATCTTGCTGCTCAAAGCTCAGTTAGTTATTCCTGGGAAAAACCTATAGAAACTTTCAGGATTAATGTTTTTGGAGGAATAAATATTTTAGAGGGCCTTAAAACTTTTTGCCCGGGATGCAAGATTCTTGTGGCATGCACTGCTGAAGAATATGGAGAAACAGACGGCGAAGATAAGGCAGTCAATGAAGATTTCAGGGTTTATCCTCAAAATCCATATGCCATAAGCAAATCAGCTCTGGATTTTTTTTCTTCTGTTTATTATAGTGCATACAAACTTCCGGTATTTATAAGCAGGGCGTTTAATCATATCGGGCCGGGTCAGTCTGAGAGATTTGTATGTTCGGATTTTGCCAGGCAGATAGCATTAATAGATAACGGCAAACAGGAACCAGTGATATGGGTTGGAAACATCGAATCCCAGAGGGATTTCCTGGATGTAAGAGACGCAGTGAAAGCATATAATTATATAATAAACAAAGGGTGTGCAGGCCAGGTTTATAATGTCTGTTCAGGGAAGAAACGAAAGATCTCAGATTTGCTTGATATGCTTATATCATTAAGTAAGAGATCGGATATCAAGGTGAAAATCGACCGGAACAAGTTCAGAGCAATTGACGTTAAGTTAATGTACGGAGATAATAGTAAATTGAAAACTCATACCGGCTGGGCTCCAGAGTATTCCATTGAAACATCACTTGAGGATACACTCGATTACTGGAGAGAGAAAACCGGTTAAAAATCTAAATTGAAGATAAAAAGGAGCTAGATTGAAAGCAGTAATATTAGCTGGTGGAGAGGGAACGAGGTTACGTCCGATCACCTTTTTAAATCCGAAGCCAATGCTTCCACTTATAAACAAGCCTTTTATGGAAAATTTTGTTTTATGGCTTAAATCTCATAAAATCAAAGATATAATTTTTTCCACTGGTTACCTTCCGGAAGTTTTCAGAAATTATTTTGGGGATGGCAGCAGGTTTGGAGTAAAGTTTACCTATGTTGAGGAAAAAGAACCGCTGGACACCTGTGGAGGAGTAAAAAATGTGGAGGAATATTTAGGTGACAATAGTTTTATGGTATTTAATGGTGATATTCTTTCTTCACTTGATCTGACTGATATGATAGCTTTCCATAAGAAAAAAAAGGCGGATATAACTATATCCTTGGCTTGTGTTGAAGATCCCACATCTTACGGCCTGGTGCCTGTTGATGAAGAGGGTAGAGTTATACAATTTCTCGAGAAACCGAAGCAAGAAGAAGTAGTTAGCACCAATTTGATTAACGCCGGGGTATATATTATAGGACCGCATATTATGAGACTGGTACCAGGAGGTAAAGAGTACTCCTTCGAGAGGGAGCTTTTCCCTGAGGTTCTGGATAAAGGATATAGAGTTTTTGGTTATGTTTCTGATTATTACTGGCTTGATGTTGGGACACCCCGAAAGTATCTAATGGCTCACTGGGATGTTTTATATAAAAAAGTAAATTTTAAATTTCCCTATAAAGAAGTGATGGAAAACATATATATAGGAAAAGATACAAAATATTTAAAAAGTAATTTTGTTTCCGGGCCAGTAGTTATTGGTGAAAAAACAAAGATAGAAAAAAACGCTAAAATAATGCCTCTTACAGTAATCGGGGATGGATGCCATATATCAGAAGGAACCGAGATATCGGAAAGTATAATTTTTAATAATTGTAAAATTGGGGAAAAATGTCTTATAAAAAAGGCAATAATTTCGAATAATGTGAACATTGGCGATAATGTGGTAATTGAAGATTATTCTGTGGTTGGTGATAACAGCAGGATAGAAAAAAACAACGTATTAAAAAACAGTATCAGGATTAATATAAATTCTAATATTACACCGGGGCAGATTGCTTTTTAGATCAGGAAGTGGCTGATAAATTTTTTTAAAATGGGGGGAGATATGATAGTAAAAGCGCTAATAACAGGAATTACCGGTCAAGATGGTTCTTATCTGGCTGAATTTTTATTGGATAAGGGTTATGAAGTTTGGGGGATGGTTAGGCGCTCATCGGTAGAGAATTTCAATAGGATAGAACACATAAGGGATAGGCTGAAATTTGTCCAGGCCGATCTACTGGATCAGTTATCTATAATAGATGCCATAAAGGAATCCTGTCCCGATGAGATATATAATCTTGGTGCTATGTCATTTGTACCTACATCCTGGAAACAACCCGTACTTACCGGTGAATTTACAGGGCTGGGAGTAACTAGGATGCTGGAAGCAGTTAGACACATGAACAAGAATATAAAGTTTTACCAGGCTTCCAGTTCAGAGATGTTTGGAAAGGTAAGGGAGATTCCCCAGAATGAGAAGACCCCATTTTATCCCCGCAGCCCTTATGGTGTGGCAAAAGCTTACGGTCATTACATGACTGTAAATTACAGGGAAAGCTATGATATGTTTGCCTGCAGTGGTATACTTTTTAATCACGAATCACCCAGGAGAGGCCTGGAATTTGTTACCAAAAAAATTACTTTCGGAGCGGCGAAAATAAAACTGGGATTAGCGGACAGCCTCTGTCTGGGTAATTTGGATGCGAAAAGGGACTGGGGGTATGCAGAAGATTATGTTGAAGCAATGTGGTTAATGCTCCAGCAGGACAAAGCGGAAGATTATGTTATAAGCACAGGAGAGACGCATTCGGTAAGAGATTGGGTAGAAGCTTCTTTCCAGTATCTGGATCTTGACTGGGAAAAGTATGTAAGAGTCGATAAGAGATTTATTCGGCCTGCTGATGTGGATCTTCTGGTAGGAGACTGCTCTAAAGCCAAAGAAAAGCTCGGCTGGAAACCTAAGATTGGTTTTAAAGAACTGGTGAAGATTATGGTTGAATTTGATTATAATTATTTGAAAAAACTAATGTAATATTTTGACTAATTAAGGGAGTTATATTTGATGGAAGAAACAATTATAAAATTTGGAACTGATGGCTGGAGGGGGATAATAGCTGACCAATTCACTTTTAAAGGTGTAAAAATTGTTACCCAGGGGGTTAGTAATTATCTCCTTAAAAAAGTGGGAAATAACCGGAAACCATGTGTGGTATTGGGATATGATACCAGGTTTCTTTCCGGGAAATTTGCTGAAGCGGCAGCAGAAGTTTTGGAGCTTAATGGAATAAGTGCTTACTTTTCTGACAGAATTATATCTACGCCGATTCTTTCCAATGCTGTGGTTGGAAAAAAAGCTGATCTGGGTATTATGATTACCGCCAGTCATAATCCTTATTATTATAATGGTTATAAAATCAAAGGTCCTTTTGGCGGTTCAGCTACTATGGATATAATAGGTGAAATTGAAAAAGAAGTCGGTGAAGTATTAAAAAATACCTCGAAGTACAGGGAGTTTTTATATCCGGAGAGCAGAAGAGATGGCAGTATCAGAAAAGTTGATTTTTTATCCAGCTATCAGGAGAATGTTCTGAGTCAGATAAATAAGGATATAATAAAGAGTTTTAATTTTGGTTTGTTGATTGAACCGATGTACGGTGCAACTCAGGGTATATTTAAGAATATTCTTGAGACATTCAACCCTGCAAATCTTACTGAAATACATTCAATTTTAAATCCTGCTTTTGGAGGTATAAATCCTGAGCCTATTGGAGATAATCTTGCTGAAGCCAGGGATATCCTTAAGAGTGAAAAATGCAAGATGGCTATTTGTCTCGATGGTGACGGTGACAGAATAGCAGCTCTTGGAGAGGATGGCAACTATATCAGCTCGCATCATCTTTATGCTATAGTGTTATGGCATTTGGCCCGCATAAAGAAAATGAAAGGTAAGGTAGTAAAATCTGTAAATCTTTCCTCTATAGTAGATAAAATATGTGCTAAATATAATCTGGAACTCATTACTACTCCTGTAGGATTTAAATATATAGCAGAAGAAATTCTAAGAGGTGGGGTTATCATGGGCGGTGAAGAAAGCGGAGGCTTATGGGCAGGAGGAAACTTGCCGGAAAGAGATGGCATACTGATGAGTCTGAGACTTCTGGAGATAGTATGCAGTATGGATATGACCATAAACCAGATCTTGGAAGAAATTTATAATGAATTTGGATACTTTGTCTTTGACCGGATTGACTATAAGATTGATTTACAACAGAAAGAAAATTTGAAGTCCGTTCTGGAGAGAGGTATCCCTGATGTTCTAAAGAAAGCTGGTGCCGGAAAAGTTATCACCATAGATGGTTACAAATATATTATGGAAGACGGCAGCTGGTTAATGATAAGGCTATCCGGGACTGAAGCAGTGGTAAGATTATATACGGAAGGTGGAAGTGACAAAAGGATAAGTTATCTTCAGGAGCTGGGGAAAGAAGTTATCAGAGGAGCTTTTTAAAGATAGGATGTTTGCAGGAAATAATATCTAAGGAAGTTTAAAGAAAGGTATCTATTATGAATGTTTTGGACGATCTGGATAGGATTAAAGAAATTGATAAAGAAGGAATGCTTGAGATTGAAGAAAATTTTTACTTACAGCTGCTGGAATCCAGGGAGATTGCCAGTAAAGTTAAATGGGAAAAAATAAAAGGGAAAGATTTTAGTGGGATTGCTTTTCTGGGCATGGGAGGATCTGGATTCGTTGGAGATATTATCAAAGCTCTGGTGAAAGATGACATTGACGTACCGGTTGAGATAGTGAAAGGATATAATCTGCCTTCTTTTATAAAAGACAGTTGGCTGGTAGTTTCCGTAAGTTACTCCGGTAATACTGAAGAAACAATATCTGCAACCGGTCAGGCAATGGATCGGGGGTGCGAAGTTCTTATTGTTTGTTCGGGTGGCAAATTGGAAAACACTGCCAGAAACAATGACAAAGTCATAATAAAAGTACCGGCAGGAATGCAGCCCAGAGGTGCTATCGGATATTTGTTCTTTTCCACTTATCTTGCATTGGGTTATCTTAATATAGTAAATATACCTTCCCGGGATATAGAAGAGGCTTTGGATTTGATAAAAGAGAAGGCCAATTTATATAGGAGGGAAGTTAGCAGTGATAAGAATCCTGCAAAGAAACTGGCTTTAAAGATTTCAAATAATTTACCAATAGTATACGGAACAGAGGGACTGTTGGCTGCAATTGCCTACAGATTAAAGTGTGAACTTAATGAAAATTCAAAGACTCCCTGCTGGTGGAACGAGTTTCCGGAATTGAATCATAATGAAACTGTTGGTTGGGAAAGGCTAAAAGAAACCACCAGGAAATTTATACTCCTGGTTTTGAGAGAAAAGGAGGAGGGAATAAGAATAAAGACTCGCATTGAAGTAACTTTGAATCTTATCAGGGAAAATGTAAGCGAAATTGTAGAAATACCGGTAGAGGGAAAATCAAAACTGGCGAATGCATTATCAACTATGTATCTTGGGGATATAACCAGTGTATATCTTGCACTATTGGCTGGCATTAACCCCAGTCCGGTTGAGAAAATACAGTTGCTAAAAGCCGAACTTTCGAAATTGAGTTGAAAGTAAGTGACAAAAGTTTAGAAAGGAAGATTTTAATGGATTTTGATTTAAAAGATATCAGTTTAGCTGGAGAAGGTAAAAACAAGATAGAATGGGCAGCAAGAGAAATGCCAGTACTAAAGGGGATAAGAGAAGAGTTTTCAAGAAATAAACCTCTCAAAAATCTGATTATAGGAGCCTGTCTCCATGTTACTTCAGAAACGGCGAATCTTATGATTACCTTAAAAGATGGAGGAGCTGATGTAGCTTTATGTGCATCGAATCCTTTAAGCACCCAGGATGAAGTAGCAGCTTCACTGGTCAAAGATTTTGAAATAAAGGTATTTGCCATAAAAGGTGAGGATAATAAAACCTATTACCGTCATATAAATAGTGTCCTTGACACCGGTCCCCAGGTCACAATGGATGATGGAGCAGACTTGATTTCGACCATCCACAGCAGTAGAAAGGAGTTATTGAAAAGAGTATATGGAGGCACTGAAGAGACGACAACCGGAGTTATAAGGCTCAAGAGCATGGAAAAAAAAGGTGTGCTTTTTTACCCAATCATTGCCGTAAATGAGGCAAAGACCAAACATTTTTTTGATAATAGGTATGGAACCGGACAGAGCACCATTGATGGAATCCTGAGGGCAACTAACATTTTGCTGGCAGGCAAGAAGTTTGTAATATCTGGTTATGGCTGGTGCGGAAGAGGAGTGGCCATGAGAGCAAAAGGAATGGGTGCTTCTGTGATAATATTGGAAGTGGATCCTCTGAAAGCATTGGAAGCCAAGTTAGATGGGTTTGATGTAATGAGTTCCCAGGAAGCTGCAAAAGTAGGGGATATTTTCTTGTCGGTTACCGGTGATAAAAATGTGATAGGAGAGACGATTTTAACAAGTTGTAAGGATGGTGTGATTTTAGCTAATTCCGGTCATTTTGATGCCGAGATTGATTTGAATTATCTCAAGAAAAATAGCAAGTCAAAAAGAAAAGTCAGAGCTTTTGTTGAGGAATATCTTATGAAAGACGGCAGGAAGATTTATGTTCTTGCTGAGGGAAGATTGGTGAACCTGAGTGCAGCAGAAGGCCATCCAGCCAGTGTTATGGATATGAGTTTTGCAAACCAGGCTTTAAGCGCAAAATATATTTTTGAAAATAACAGCAGTCTTTCAAAAAAGGTTTATGCTGTTCCCGAAGAGATTGACAGGAAGATAGCAGAACTTAAACTGAAGAGCATGGGAGTCGAAATAGATATATTAACACCTGAACAGGAGGAATATCTTAGTTCATGGGAGGTGGGGACATAGACAGCCGTTATCCGGTAGAGAGTAGAGCACGCACCCTCAAATGGGAAAGATATGCTTTAAAATTAATAGACCAGAGAAAGCTCCCCTTTAAAAAAATATATGTGACCTGTAAATCAGCGGAAAGTGTAGCTAATGCCATAAAAGATATGGTTGTAAGGGGAGCTCCTGCAATTGGAGTCGCTGCTGGTTATGGCATTGCGCTGGCAGCGTTGAAATTTAAAGGAAAAAATAAGGAAAAGTTCATTAGTCATATAAATGAGAGCATAAAATTGCTTTCCGGAGCGCGACCGACGGCTGTAAATTTATTCTGGGCGCTGGATAGGATGAAAAAAGTTCTGGCCAGCAGTAGAAATCTGGAGGTTGACGGAATTAAAAATAGATTGATCGAGGAAGCTATAGGAATTGAAAAACAGGATCTGGAGATTAACTGGAAAATTGGCCAGAATGGAGAGAAGATCTTTGAAGAAGTAAACAGTAAAATTAAAATTCTCACTCACTGTAATGCAGGAGCACTGGCGACTTCAGGTTATGGTACTGCACTTGCGGTGATAAGAAGTTTAAGTGCAAAGGGAAAGATAGCAAATGTAATAGTGGACGAAACAAGGCCATTTCTCCAGGGGGCGAGACTTACAGCCTGGGAACTTCATCAGGAAAAAATTCCTTTTTTTATTATATCCGATAATATGGCCGGATACTTTATGTCAAGGGGAGATGTCGATGCAGTTCTGGTCGGTGCAGACAGAATAGCTTCAAATGGTGATACGGCAAATAAGATAGGGACTTTAAGTTTATCCATACTTGCCGGATATTACAGGATACCATTCTATGTTGCTGCCCCAATTTCAACTGTTGATATAAAAATAAAAAGTGGAGATAATATTCCTATAGAGTATAGAGATAAAAAAGAAGTGAGAGAGGTCTTGGGTAAAGTTATCATACCGAAATTTATGGCTGTAGAAAATCCTGCTTTTGATGTTACACCGGCTGGTAATATAACCGCGATTATAACTGAAAGTGGTGTGATCTATCCTCCTTATAAAAAGAATATCGGTAAAATTTTTAAAAGTAAGGGATAAATAATGGAGGCAGTGTCGGGTTACAATGAATAAGAACAAAGCCATGGTACTGGCGGCAGGTCTTGGGACAAGACTCCGGCCACTTACTGACTTAATTTCTAAGCCGATGGCTCCTATAGTTAACAGGCCGGTTATGGAGCATATCGTAAGACTTATGGTAGAACATAATTTTAATGATGTTGTTTGTAACCTTCACTGGTATCCGGATGAGATAAAAAATTATTTTGGAGACGGATCGAGATGGGGAGTAAACATAGTTTATTCGTATGAGGAAGAACTGCTTGGAACTGCAGGAGGGATGAAGAATGTAGAGGATTTTTTCGGAAACAATACTTTTTTGGTTATGAGCGGTGATGCTCTTACCGACATTGATTTAACTGACGCTGCAGAATTTCACAAAAAAAAAGGTGGTGTGGCTACCCTTGTTTTGACTGAAGTGGAGGATACGTCTCAATATGGGGTGGTACTACTGGATGATGAAAAGAGAATAAGAGGTTTTCAGGAGAAGCCTTTAGGTGGCGAAGCGGAATCAAATCTGGCAAACAGTGGAATATATATTTTTGAGCCAGAAATCTTCAATTATTTACCTCCCAAAGGGCAATTTTGTGATTTTGGCAAGAACCTCTTTCCGGATCTATTGAAAAAAAATGTTTTATATTACGGTTACTGTCACCGTCAATACTGGAATGATGTAGGAAGTCTGGACCAGTATCAGCAGGGTAATTTTGATGCACTTGAAGGTAAAGTTAAGGTCAGCATTCCCGGAAAAGAAATTAGAGAAGGGGTCTGGGTAGGAAAGAATTGTAAAATTCAGGAAGGGGTAGTAATAATCCCCCCGGTATGTATCGGGGATAATTGTACCATAAAAAAGGATGCAAAGCTTTTTGGTCCTATAATTCTGGGTAACAACACGATTGTAGATGAAAGAGCAGTTTTATATAGGGGTATAAAGTGGGGTAGTGGTTATATAGGAAAAGATGCTTCTTTGATAGGCGCGATCACGGGATACAACGCAAAAATAAAAGACAAAGCTTCCATTCTGGAAAAGGCGGTCATAGGCTCCAGAAGTATTATAAAGGATGGAATAAAAATTCATCCAAGTGTAAAGATTATGTCAGATAAAGTAATTGATATTGATACAGAAAATACCACGGAAAATTAATAAAAATTTTATAAATATTTTCAAAGATATTGTTATCCCACCCTTGTGTGCTGTCTGTGGAAAAATTAGTCCCGAGTTACTCTGCCAGCAATGCGTATCCAAAATTGAAGAGATTGATGATAAAATATGCAGTTATTGCGGTAGACCACTATCCGGAATTGGTCTGGATGATGAAATGTGTAATTTTTGCAAGAATGAGGATTTCAATTTTTACAGACACAGGAGTTTTACCGCATATAGTGGAGGAATAAAAAAAATAATAAGAAAATACAAATATAATAAAATATATGATCTAAGGGAAGTTATTACCAGATTTCTAAAACAGGTTTATGTTAGAAATTATAAATATGAGAAAATTGATTACATAGAAACGGTTCCCGGCAAACATATGGAAATACTATGCAGGTTATTATCAAAGTTAATTAAAATTCCTTTTACTGGTAATATATTAAGGGTAAAGAAAATTATAAAGCAGCAAGGTCTTGATTTTATACAAAGAAAAAACAATATAAAAGGAGCATTTAAAGTAAAAAATTGTCTCTTATACTCGGGTAAAAATCTGTTGCTGGTGGATGACGTCTGGACTACCGGGAGTACACTGGTAGAAATTAGCGGTATTTTAAAAAAAGCGAATGCAGATAAAATTTATTTATTAACTCTGGCCAGGGGGATATAATCGGAGTGACAAGGTTAAAGGGAATTGTGAAATGGTTTAGTCCTGAGAATGGGTTCGGCTTTATAGAAGCAGAATCAAAAGAAGCTGGAGATATTTTTGTAAATTACTCTTCTATTGAGGTAGATGGGTTCAAGACATTGAAAAAAGGCCAGAAGGTAGAATTTGAGTTTGAAAAAGACGAGAGGGGTAATATAGCAAAGAGAGTTATAGTAATAAAGTAATATGTTTATAACTGTGTATTAGATATTTTTGATATTAATTTTCCAATAAATGGAAAACAAGGAGGAAATGAGTGGAGTTTGTTATTAAAGGCAAGAACATTGAGTTAGATGAAAAAATCCGGAGCTATGTAGAGAGAAAAATTAAAAATAAGATAGTTAAAATTTTAGGTAAAGTAATAAAATTGGAAGTAAAGTTTACCTTTGAAAAAAATCCAAGGATTAATTTAAATAATCTTGCGGAAGTCACTGTTTTTACAGGGGGAGCAGTTATTAGAGCAACTGATTCCGGAACCGATGTCTTTGAGGCTGTGGATAGAGTTAACAGCAAATTGGAGAGACAGGTAAAAAAATATAGAGAAAAGTTAATAAGTAAGGGAAGGAAGGGCAATAACCGGAAGGAAGTTAGTGGAAGTGAGGATGTAAATCGTGAAAATAGAGGTGTTGAAAGTGAAATTCAGAGGACAATAGTAAAGATGAAAACTTTTACTTTGAAACCAATAACTCCGGAAGAGGCAGTATTGCAAATGGAGTTACTGGGACATGATTTTTTTGTTTTTATTAATTCGAAAACCGAAAGAACTGCGGTAGTATATCGCAGGAAAGATAAAAATTACGGTTTGATAGAGCCTACTCTATGATTGAATTAATATAATGAGAAGGTGAAAGCAAATGTTTGAGAAAATTGGAAACATTCTTAAATTTGGCGAAGGTAAAAAAATAAAAAAATATGAGGAAATAGTCAGTGTTGTAAATAATCTTGAGAAAGATATAAGCTCGCTTACAGACAGTCAGTTGGCTGCAAAAACTGGAGATTTTAAGCAGAGGTATGAGAAGGGAAAAAAACTGGAGGACTTGATGCCGGAAGCTTTTGCAGTGGTAAGGGAGGTAGCAAAAAGAACTCTTAATATGCGCCATTTTGATGTTCAGATACTGGGGGGCATTGTTCTTTTTGAAGGGAAAATTGCAGAAATGAAAACAGGTGAAGGCAAGACACTGGTAGCAACACTTCCCGTATACTTAAACTCTTTTACTGGCAGGAGCACACATCTGGTGACGGTAAATGAGTATCTGGCAAAGAGAGACAGTGAATGGATGGGTGTGATATATAAGTTTCTGGGACTGAAAGTGGGTCTTATCCAGCATGAAATGCCCACCACCGAAAAAAAACAGCAATACCGTTCCGATGTAATACATGGTACCAATAATGAGTTTGGGTTTGATTACCTGAGAGATAATATGGTGATGGATAAGGAAAGTATGGTACAGGATGGTCACTATTATGCTATTGTTGATGAAGTTGACAGTATTCTTATAGATGAAGCCAGAACTCCTCTTATTATTTCCGGAGTTGCTTATGGAACTACTGAAATCTACAGGAAGTTTGCGCAAGTGGTACCCCAGCTTAAAATAGATGAGGATTTTGAAGTAGACGAAAAAATGAGGACAGCAGCAATTACAGAGGAAGGGGTCGAAAAAGTTGAAAGGATGCTGGGTATAGAAAATTTATATAACCCCTCCAATTTTTTATACATACATGCCTTAAATCAATCTCTTAAAGCCTATCACTTATTTAAGAAAGATGTGGATTATATGCTAAAAGATGGCCAGATAGTTATTGTTGACGAATTCACCGGAAGATTGATGCCGGGCAGAAGATACAGTGAAGGGCTGCATCAGGCAATAGAGGCTAAAGAAAGGGTGAAGGTCAAAGATGAGAATCAAACGCTTGCTACAATCACTATTCAAAATTATTTTAGAATGTATGATAAACTGGCAGGCATGACCGGTACTGCACTGACCGAAGCAGCTGAATTCAGGCATATTTATAATCTTGAGACTGTGGTTATACCTACCAATAAGCCAATGATAAGAGATGATCTTCCTGATTTAATTTATAAAACTGAACAGGTCAAATTTAATAATGTGGTAGAGTATATAGTTTCCAGATATGAGAAGGCCCAGCCGGTGCTGGTGGGAACTATATCTATTGAAAAATCCGAAAGACTTTCCGGTATGTTGAAGAGGAGAGGTATACCCCATGAAGTTCTAAATGCAAGATACCATGAAAAAGAGGCAGAAATTATTGCCAAGGCTGGCCAGAAAAATGCAGTTACAATTGCAACCAATATGGCAGGAAGAGGTACAGATATAGTCCTTGGTGAAGGGGTAGTTGAGCTCGGTGGCCTTCATGTGCTGGGAACTGAAAGGCATGAAAGCAGGAGAATTGATAACCAGCTCAGAGGTAGAAGCGGCCGGCAGGGAGATATTGGTTCAAGCCAGTTTTATCTAAGCACGGAAGATGATTTGCTGAGGCTTTTTGGGTCGGAAAGAATTTACAGGGTAATGGAGGCATTTAATTTCCCGGATGATTTACCGATACAGCATTCTATGATAAATAGGTCTATCGAAAACGCCCAGAGGCAAGTAGAAGGGAGAAATTTTGAAATAAGAAAGCATGTTCTTGAGTATGATGATGTTATGAATAAGCAGAGAGAAGTAATTTACGTTAGAAGAAAAAATATTTTAGAAGAAGAGAACTTAAGATCAGTGGCTCTTGACATGATTAAGGATGTAATAGCAAAGAGTGTTGATATTCATATAAATCCAAGTGATTATCCGGAGAATTGGGATTTAGACCCATTGTCTAATTATATGAATCCTTTGTTTTCCGGGGATATTGTGGCTGATGTTGTGGACAAGAAAAAATTGGGTGAGGATAAATGGAGTATTAATGTCTTAAAAGAAAAATTGACAGAGAAAGCTTATCAAATTTACGAGGAAAGAGAAAATAACTATTCCTCCCCGGTTATAAGAAAATTGGAAAGGATAGTAATGCTGAATGTTATAGACAGCATGTGGAGAGGTCATCTTCTGGAAATGGATTATCTGAAGGAAGGTATAGGCCTTAGAGCTATCGGTCAGATGGATCCACTAGTCGAATATAAAAGGGAGGCATTTAATTTATTTAAAGATCTTATAGAAGAAATAAAATTTGATACAGTAAGATTACTATATAACGTCAAGATAGTTACTAGAGAGGGGCAGGAAAAACAAAAGGCTGTAGGGGATAGTGAAGTGAAAAATATAGTTGCCGGCAGGTCCTCAGGGTCCGGAGTGAAAACTTTACAGGCAAAACCTGTGACTACAAAAAAAATTGGAAGAAATGAACCCTGCCCCTGTGGGAGTGGGAAAAAATATAAGAAATGCTGTGGAAGATAATATAAATGAATAAGCGGAGGATTTAATGATAGAGGATTATAAATTGAGATTGGATAAATTGCTGCAAAAACTGGTTTTTTTACGGAACTGTCTTTGAAACGGATAATAAAGTTGCCCGACTGGAAAAACTTCAAAATGAAACTCTTTCCGAAAAATTCTGGGAAGATCACAATAAAGCACAAAATATAACTCAGGAGATTGCTGAACTTAAAGAAACAGTTAGTGTTATTAAGAATTTAGAGGAAAAGGTGGAAGATGCTAACCTGGCACTGGAAATACTCGAAAGTGAAGAGGACAAGAGTCTGGAGAGGGAGCTGTCAGAAAATCTGGATAGTATCGGGAGTTCATTGAATAATCTTGAAGAAAAAGTGATTTTAAGCGGTAAATACGATTCTTATCCGGCAGTAGTAACTATTCATCCAGGAGCAGGAGGGACAGAATCACAGGATTGGGCCGAGATGTTACTTCGGATGTATACACGCTGGATAGACAGGAGAGGGTTTTCTTATAGTATTAATGATTATCAGATGGGTGAAGAGGCAGGGATAAAGAATGTGACCTTTACTGTTACTGGCAAAAATGCGTACGGTCTGCTGAAGTCAGAAAAAGGGATTCACAGGTTGGTCAGAATTTCACCTTTCGATTCTTCTAAACGAAGACATACTTCTTTTGCATCTGTGGATGTGATACCGTTTCTTGATAAAGATATTGATATAAAAATAAATAAAGAAGATTTAAAGATTGAGACCTTTAAATCAAGCAGTGCCGGAGGCCAGCATGTGAATGTGACTGATTCTGCGGTAAGGATTACGCATCTTCCTACCAATACCATAGTACAGTGCCAGAATGAGAGATCCCAGATGCTTAACAAACAGACCGCTATTCAGATTTTAAAATCAAAGCTATTTGAGCTGGAAAGGAAAAAAAATATAGAAGAAATTGATAAGGTAAGAGGAGAGAAAAAAGAAATCGGATGGGGGAATCAAATCAGAAGCTATATTCTTCAACCATATCAGTTAATTAAAGATCATAGGACAGAAATTGAGATTGGAGATGTACAGTCAGTATTGGATGGCGGTATAGATTCGCTGATAAGAGGTTTTCTTGAAAAAAAGTTATACAAAGCGTAAACTCTACATTATTAAAATTTGGGGGATAAAAGAGATAGTATGAGATGAATATGATCGAATTTAAAAATGTCAGTAAGATATACGAGGACGATACTATTGCACTGAAAAATATTAGTCTGATTGTTAAAAAAGGAGAATTTCTTTTTTTAGTGGGCCCAAGCGGTTCGGGTAAGTCTACCTTTATGAAGTTGCTTATAAAAGAAATTGATGAAAGCGAAGGTAGTATATACATAGCGGGAAGAAATATTTGTAGTCTTAAAGCAAGCAGAATCCCTCAACTTAGAAGAAATATAGGGTGTGTGTTTCAGGATTTTAAACTTCTGCCAAACAAAACTGTCTTTGAAAATGTAGCATTTGCTCTTGAAGTTATAGGAAGACCGGCCTATGAGATAAAAATTCAGGTGCCACAAGTTTTAAAGCTTGTGGGTTTACATGGCAAAATAAATTCATACCCTTATCAACTATCGGGTGGCGAACAACAGAGAGTCTCTATTGCCAGGGCATTTGTTAACAGACCACCTATACTTCTTGCTGATGAACCTACCGGCAATCTGGATCCGGGGACATCAGAAGGGATTATGAAGATATTATCCCGGATAAATCTTATTGGAACTACGGTACTTATGGCTACACATGACCGCAATATTGTAAACTCGATGAGAAGAAGAGTAGTTGAACTGGAGGAAGGAGAAATAATCAGAGATCAGAAGAGAGGAGTGTATGGAGACTGATGGTAAGACCTAAGTATTTCTTTAGCGAAACTTTTACCAGCCTGAGACGCAACTTCTTTATGGGATTTACTGCTATCACTACCGTAGCTATCACTTTATTTATTGTCGGTTTTTTTGTGCTGATTGTATATGATATACAGGGCATAATAAGATCAGTAGAAAGTGAGGTGGAACTAGCTGTATATCTTGAGGATAATATTTCAGAAGAGTTAAAAAGTTATATCGAAGAGGAAGTATTAAGCTGGGAGGAAACTGACTCGGTAAATTACGTATCCAAAGATCAAGCTCTTGAAAGGTTCAAGGAACAGAATGAAGGAAGCGATATTTTAAAGGAAATTGAAGGTAACCCTCTTCCAGCTTCTTTTGAAGTAACCTTGAAGAGCCCCGAAAAAATCGATCAGGTGGCGCTCCGTTTTTATGATAAGGATGGAAATTATATAGAAGGTGTCAATGATGTAATATATGGGAAGAATTATGTTAATAAATTGTTTTCCATAACTGCGATTGTCGGAACTATAGCACTTTTAATAATAATAGTACTGCTTCTGGCAGCGATTGTATTAATATTTAACACTATAAGACTCTCTATCTACGCCCGCCGGAAGGAGATTGAAGTAATGAAACTGGTAGGTGCTACTAATTGGTTTGTAAGAATTCCCTTTTTGTTTGAAGGTTTTTTTGAGGGATTCGTAGGAAGTGTCATTTCAATTGTCCTGCTGTATTTTATAGGTAATTTCCTGTTGATTAGAGGCGAGAGAGTAATTGTGGATGCTATGCGGATTAAGGAGTTAGCTATAGTTGGAAGCAGTGGCGTTGTATTATACACATATTTAGGAGTAATGGTAATGGGAGGCCTTATCGGGCTTTTAAGCAGTGGTATTGCCCTGAGAAGGTATGTAAAGATTTAAAAACAGCCTTAAATTTTTCTAATTTTCAATTTTTTCTGATTAGTATTAAAATAATTCCAGCAAAAAATGAAATAATATGATGATTAAAAGTAAAAACATTATAGCCATATTTGTAACAATTATTATAGCAAGCTCCAGCTTTAGCCTTTCTTCTATTGCATCTCCAAAACTTATTTACGCACAATCTCTTGAAGAAGAATTAGAAGACATACAGCAGGAAAGAGAAGAAACCAAGGAAAAAATTGAGGAAGTAAAAAAAACAGAGAAGCAGTACATTTCTGAAGTGGACAAGGTAGAAGAACAATTGCTGGGCGCACTTTCAGAATTGGATGGCCTTAATCAAAAATTAGCAGACGCAAAGAGTGAAGTTGATAAAGCAACCGTAGAGCTGGTTTTAAAAGAGGAAGAGCTCAAAAAAATAGAGGATGAGCTTGAAGAAAAAATAAAAATATTAAATGACAGAGTTGCCGCTATTTACAAGAACGGAAATACTAATGTGCTGGAAATTTTGCTTAAATCAGATGATTTCCTGGATTTTGTATCCAAATTAAAGCTTATGAATCTTTTTGCGGAACAGGATACCCAGAATATCCTGGCAATCAAGGAAAAAAGGAATGCGACTATAGGGATAAAAAAATCCATAATTGATTTAAGAGAGAAACAGGAGGAATATAAAGGCGATGTGGAAAAGCTGGTTGCCCAGGCTGAACAGAAGGCGAACGAAATCGATGGCATATATGGTGAGAAGAAAAATTTGCTTTCCCAGACCACTGCCAATAAAAATGCTCTTATACAGTTGGAGAAGCAGCTTGAGATTAGAGAAGCTGAAGTTACCAGAATTCTTGAGAGCTATAAATACGGTTCGGCTCCTTCAGGGAAATTTGCATGGCCTGTGGCCGGTACAATAACATCCGGTTTCGGGAATAGATATCACCCCATACTTGGTTATAACAGATTCCATTCGGGTATAGATATAGCAGCTCCCTATGGAACCCTGGTAAAAGCGGCTGATGGGGGGCAGGTGATCCAGGCAGCTTATTCTGGAGGGTATGGTTATTCTATTTTAATTTATCATGGAGGAGGTTTTGCTACCTGGTATGCGCATCTTTCAAGCTTTGCTGTTTCTACAGGCCAGATGGTGCAGAGAGGGCAGGTAATAGGACTGGTTGGTTCTACAGGATTGGCTACCGGTCCGCATTTACACTTTGAAGTAAGGATAAACGGAGCTCCGCAGAATCCACTTGCTTATTTGCAATAATAATTTAAATACTCAATGTTAATTAATCAGGTGATAATTTTATGAAAAGCAATGTTTTAAGGGTAGTGGTCTCAATAGTAGTTGTCATATTTATATTCTCTACCGGATTATGGCTAGGGATTAATTTTGATTCTCTTAAGGAATATTTATTAAATATTAGCCGGATCAGCGTTACTGAAAGTTATGATAATGACGGAGTTCAGGATGATGTATTCAGTATAGAGCCTGTTGAGGAGACTATAGATTTAATTTCCGGAAATTCGCTGGTAAAAGAGAGTAAGGAAGCATTACTCCAGGCAGCCTTAGATGGTGTACTTTCCGTTCTTGATGACAAGTATGCGGAATATTTTACTGCTGAAGAATATGATAAGATTATGGAATCTTATAGTGGAACTATGAGTGGTATAGGAGTTGTGGTTACTGTTGATGATGAGGGGCAGGTTGTGGTAGTAAGGACCCTCGAAGATACCCCGGCTTATGATGCTGGTATTATAGAAGGAGACATTATAACCGAAGTCGAGGGTATAGATATAAAAGATAAGGACATAGAAGAAGTAGTGGCTATGATCAAAGGTGAAGAAGGAACCAAAGTGAACCTTAAAATCTACAGACCTTCAGAGGAAGATACTATGGAGTTAACTATTACCAGAGCGAAATTTTATATCCCTAATCTGGTCTCTGATATTTTTGAAGAAGATATAGGTTATATCTGGTATTATGATTTTCAGATTAATGGTGCGAAGCAGCTTGATAGAGAGATTCAGAAACTAATTGATAGTGGTGCCAGAGGTTTAATATTGGACTTAAGAAATAACCTGGGCGGCGCGTGGGATGATGCGATTGAGGTTTGTGATTTGTTTCTGGGTGAAGGTACGATTGCCACTGTTAAGGGGAGAACAGATGATAAAGAAAGAATTGATGAATATATCGCAGGAAGAGGAAAATACACCGAGATTCCCCTGGTAGTATTGATTAATGGATTTTCAGCAAGTGCATCTGAACTGGTCGCCGGTTCATTAAAAGATAATGGTAGAGCTATCCTGGTTGGTGAGAGGAGTTTTGGTAAAGGAGTTGTGCAGGCTCTGTATGGGCTTTCAGATGGGTCGGGAATAAAGTTCACAACTGCAAAATATTTTCTACCTTCAGGATTATCTGTGGAAGAAGTAGGGGTAGAACCTGATATAGTGATTGAGTTGGAGCCAGATGCCACAGAAGATACACAATTAAACAAAGCTATAGAGGAAATTAATATTCTTATAAGCGAGATCTAATGAAAAAGCCGAAAAAAAGGGGTAGTTCCGAAGAGGATAAAATAATAATTGCACAGAATAGAAAGGCTTTCAGGGATTTTTTTATTTTAAACACTTACGAGGCAGGCATAGTACTGGAAGGGTGTGAGGTTAAATCTATCCGAGATCACAGATTGAATTTAAAGGACAGTTATAGCCGGATAAGAGATAGTCAATTACTTCTTTATAATATGCACATATCACCGTACAGTAAAAGCAGAGTCGAAGATATAAATCCAACAAGGACCAGAAAGCTTCTTATGCACAGAAAAGAGATTGATAGAATAGCAGGGAAGTTGACTGACAGAAGTCTTACTCTGGTTCCGTTAAGAGTATATATGATAAAGAACAGGGTTAAGATTGAACTGGCATTGGCAAAGGGTAAAGCCAGAAGAGATAAACGCCGGGATATTCAGGAAAGAGAACATAAGATTGAAATAAAGAGGGCTTTGAAAAAATATTGATTTTGATGTAAAATAACCCCCGCACTGAATCTAAAGTTCCACCCATGATAAAATGGGGGCGACCTGGATTCGACGGGGACAGGTTGAGCTTAAATTGCAAGCCGAGTATCAGAACTCGTAAATAACTGAGCTAAACATAAACGCTAATAATAGTAAATTAGCATTAGCAGCTTAATTTAAGCTGCTACGTCTGCGAGAAGTTTCCTGTGCTTTTCGACAGGCGCCGGTTAGCAGGATACTCCGGTATGATATGCCTGCGGTAGTACCGGGGGAAATTTAATGCGGGCTGGCTTTTTTGATCGTGTCCATACGAGCAGGAAAGTAAGACTTAAAATATGGAATAAGCTTGTAGGCGTTTAAGTGACAATGTCTTCGGACGCGGGTTCGATTCCCGCCGCCTCCACCATTCAGCATTTATGCCTGATTATTTTGCGGGAACAGATTAATAATAAACCAGGACTTTATGTTTACTAAAAACAAATCATGATATCGATTAACCATATTAATTTAAGTTTTGGCGGGAGTATATTACTTAATGATATTTCATTTCTAATAAACCCAAAAGATAGAATCGGGCTTGTTGGGAACAATGGTGCCGGTAAAACGACCCTGCTGAAAATCATCATGGGATTGCAGATATCCGATACGGGTACTGTCGAAAAACCGTCCGGTTTAACTATAGGATATCTTCCACAGCAAATGAGACATATCGACAATAAAACACTTTTTAATGAAGTAAAAGCTGCATTTTCGGAAATCCTTGAGCTTGAAAACAAGATTCTTCAGTTAAATCATGAAATTGAAGAAAGAACTGATTACTGTTCCGACGAATATCTCAAACTTATTAATAAGGTATCTGATATGAATTCAAGGATTGAGATCCTGGGTGCATCGAAGATAAACGAACAAATTGAGAAAACGTTGCTGGGTCTGGGATTCATGTTGACAGACTTGACGAGACAAACAAAAGAGTTCAGTGGTGGGTGGAGAATGCGTATCGAACTGGCAAAGATTCTTATCCGGCGTCCTGATTTACTGTTGCTCGACGAGCCGACAAATCATCTTGATATTGAATCAATCCAATGGATGGAACAGTTCTTATCAGATTACCATGGAGCAGTCGTTCTCATCAGTCATGACAGGGCTCTTCTGGATCATGTCACAAACCGCACTATTGAAATTTCACTGGGCAGTATCTATGACTATAAAGCCCCCTATTCAAAATATGTTGTATTAAGGAAAGAGCGCAGGCTTCAACAACTGGCTGCCTATAAAAACCAGCAAAAATTAATTGCCGCTACCAATAAATTCATTGAACGCTTCAGATATAAAGCTACTAAAGCTGTTCAAGTGCAGTCGCGTATTAAACAACTTGAAAAAATCCAGCGTATTGAAGTGGACCAGGAAGATAAGGCAGCTATCCGTATAAAATTCCCTGCTGCTCCCCGTTCGGGTAATATAGTTATTGATGCTGACAGTCTGTCAAAGAAATATGGGGGGAAAATCGTACTTGAAAATATAGACTTAGTTGTAAAGCGTGGCGAAAGAATTGCATTTGTCGGTAAAAATGGAGAAGGTAAAACTACGTTATCTCGAATTCTTGTAGGTGATTTAGATTTTACAGGCAACCTTAAAATAGGACATAATGTCAAGATTGGTTATTTTGCCCAAAATCAAGATGAATTACTTGATGGAGGAATAACTGTTTTTGATACTATTAATAGAGTCGCTGATGTTGAAGCCGGGACTAGAATAAGGGCACTTCTTGGGGCTTTCTTATTTGGAAGTGATGATATTGATAAGAAAGTGAAAGTTTTGTCTGGCGGAGAAAGGTCAAGACTCGCACTGGTAAGACTACTGTTGGAACCGTTTAACCTCCTTGTCCTTGATGAACCTACCAACCACCTTGATATGCGTTCTAAAGATATTCTCAAGCAAGCTCTGGAAAGTTTTACGGGCACGATGATACTGGTATCACATGACAGAGGATTTCTGAATGGTTTAGTGAGTAGCGTTTATGAGTTTAGGGATCGTAAAATAAGAAAATATATCGGAGGTATCAATGATTTTCTTGAAAATAAAAAAATCACCTCTCTTAGCCAGCTTGAAATTAAACAAAAGGAAATCTGCAACAAGGCAGACGAACGACTTACCAGTACTGGAAAAGATAATTATCTTGAAAAGAAAAAATTTTACAAATACCTTCGTAAAATAACCAAAAAAATTAACGATTGTGAAAGTACAGTCGAGCGGCTTGAAAGTGAACTTGAAGAGTTGACAGGTCAGTTTGACTCTACAACAGTTTCGTATACGGATCCCAAAAGTCAGTTATTATTTTCAAGATACGCAGATCGAAAAAAAGAACTTGATGCCAGAATGCATGAATGGGAGCAGTTGCATACAGAACTTACAGAGTTAAAGAAGAATCAGCATTATAGAGATTTAATTGATCGAAAGTAAAAAATAAAAGAGATAAAAAGGTAAGTTTTATGCTGTAGATGAGATACTGGGAAAATAAAGAAATTTTATGAAGAACTTAAGAAAATATGGAAAATCTCCCTTTAATATTGCTGTGATCCACGGCGGGCCTGGGGCGCTTGGTGAAATGGCTCCGGTAGCGAGAGAATTATCTTCATGCCGAGGTGTTCTGGAACCTCTTCAGACAGAAGCATCTCTTGAGGGTCAGGTCAGAGAATTATATGGTGTCCTTGAAAAAAACGGGGAACTGCCTCTAACATTGATTGGCTGGTCCTGGGGAGCAATGCTTGGATTTATTCTTACGGCAAAATATCCTCAGGTGGTAAAGAAGCTCATACTTATAGGAAGCGGAGTATTTGAGAAGAAATATGCAGAGGAGATTACAAAAACCAGATTAAACCGCCTCAATGCCAAGGAAAGATTGGAAATGCAGATCCTGATAGAGAACCTTAATAATTCTTTAACTGAAGATGAAGAAAAAGATATTTTAATGTCGCACTTTGGGAAACTTTTATCTAAATCTGATTCATACAATCCGTTGCCTTGTAGGAACGAAATCCTGGAATATCAGCATCATATTTTCCTGGATGTATGGAAAGATGCCGAAGAATTAAGAGCCAGCAGAGAGTTATTAAAGTTGGGAAAACAAATTCAGTGTCCGGTAGTAGCTATTCATGGTGATTATGATCCTCATCCTTATAAGGGAGTTCAGAGACCTCTCTCGCGTGTTGTGAAGAATTTCCGCTTTATCCTTCTTAAAAAATGTGGACACAAGCCCTGGATTGAACGCGAGGCAAGGGATATGTTTTACGATATTCTTAAAAAAGAGCTGAAGCAGTGATTGAGGCAGTAAAATTATTGAATTTCTGAAAAAATATCCAAAAATTACTTTCATACTTAATATTTTAAATCTATCTGCTATAATATTATGAATTTTTGCTGCAGCTTCGCAAGAAAAATAGCTTGAGAGACCTGGAATAGGCGCGAAGCCAGGAAAGAAGGTATAAATAAATTGCTCGATCATAAAATTTTGTATAATTCAGAATCTATTTCCAGTGATTACGCGAAAAGAGATTATTTAGAGGGCGCGGAATCTTCTATAATCGAAAAATTTGGTAATAGATTTAAGGAAATGGATATGCTTGATGTAGGCGTAGGAGGAGGACGCACTACTAAATATTTTGCCCCTCTGATGAGAAGTTATATAGGTATGGATTATGCACCGGCCATGGTCAGGACATGTGAAGCCAAGTATGGAGGTAAATATTATTTTGTGGAAAGCGATGTAAGGTTTATGAACATATTCGGAGATAGCATGTTTGATTTTGTGTTGTTTAGCTATAATGGAATTGATAGCTTCTGCCACGAAGACAGGCTTATTGCTCTGATGGAAATAAAAAGGGTACTTAGAAATGGTGGATATTTTTGTTTTTCTTCACACAATTTGAACTGGGAAAATCTTTCCAATCTCTTTAGCTTTAAATCGAATGGAATAGGAAGAGATAAAAAAAATGGTTCCGGGGGTTTTATAACATTATTCAGTGACAGTATAAAATCCAGGTTGGGAACACTTCGCTTGAATATATTAAATGGAAACCTCTGGAGGAAAAATTTTATTCAAGAAATAAGAGAAAACCAGAGAGGTTTACTTTTTGATAATTCACTTAACGGTAGAATAAGTGTTTATTACGTGACCAGGAATGAACAAATAAAGCAGCTGGAAAATGCCGGTTTTAAAAATATAACTACCTATTCCAGAAATGGAATGAGTACTGAAGATGAAGATGAATTGGATAGAGATGGCTGGATATACTATCTTTGCCAGGCGGATAAATAAAATCCTTTTAAAGCTGGACGTTTGGTTAATGCATTAAGATTTATATGATTTTTTATTTTTATTTTAAAAATTATATAATTAGTAAACCAAAACTTGAGATCAATTAAAAGTATTTAATTTTTTAGGATTACTGCAGATCTAGAAGATATTAATAAATAATACCGAAAGAGTAGATTTGGATAACAGAGCAATAGGGGTTTTTGATTCAGGAGTCGGCGGGCTTACTGTTTTGCGGGAAATAATAAAGACTGCTCCTCATGAAAGTACTATATACTTCGGTGATACGGAAAGAGTTCCCTACGGGCCGCGGGATTTGAATGAAGTCAGGAAATTTGTTTTTAAGATAACCAGATTTCTTTACGAAAAAGATGTAAAACTTATTGTGATTGCCTGCAACACCTCTACTGCAGCGGCTCTGAAGGATTTGAAAGAGCAGTATGATATACCGATAATAGGAGTGATAGAGCCGGGAGCCAGGACTGCGGTTTATAATACCAAAAATAGAAGGGTTGGAGTTATTGCAACCAAAGGTACTGTTGAAAGCAATGCATATCGGGAAGAGATTGCAAAGATTGATCCGGATATAAAGGCATTTTCAGTGCCAGCTCCTTTACTGGTGGATTATGTAGAGAAGGGGATTCTTGAAGGCAGCGATCTTGATGAGATAATTTGTGGTTATCTAAAGCCATTGCTGGATGCCAGTATTGATGTGTTAATACTGGGTTGTACCCATTTTCCATTAATAGAGAGGCGAATTTTGACCTGCAGCGGCAATGGTATCAGGGTTATAAGTTCAGCAGTGGAAACAGCAAAGGATGTGAAGAATATACTGGTGGAAAGAGAATTATATGCAGATAAAGAAAGAGAGCCGGAAAGAATTTTTTATGAGACAGGCATGAGAAGTAATTTTTTTGAAGTAGGAAAGATGTTCCTGGGTGAGGAAATAAAGGAAGTCATAAGAATAAATCTGGAAATATAAAGGTTAATAAAAGTGTTTTTTTAAATATCATTAGAGGGAAAGGTTTCCTGCAATGATAAAAAGGGTAGATGGCAGAAAAGAAGATGAAATAAGGAACATAAAGATAACAAGGAATTATATATCACACAGCGAAGGTTCGGTTTTTATTGAGATGGGGAAGACCAGGATAGTGTGCACAGCTACTGCAGAAGATAAAGTTCCAAAGTTTCTGGCGGGTAAGGGATCAGGCTGGATTACAGCTGAGTATGATATGATCCCGGGTGCGGCTCCACAGAGAATCATACGGGCTCAGACTGCAGGCAGAATCAATGGGAGGACCCATGAGATCCAGAGGCTGATTGGAAGGTCGCTGCGAAGCGTTGTTGATTTGAGTAAGATTGGTGAAAAAACCATCTGGATAGATTGTGATGTAATTGAAGCAGATGGCGGAACCAGGACTGCATCAATAACCGGCAGCTTTATTGCTCTTTTTGATTGCATGCATTCACTGATTGAGAGAAAGATTATTGAAGTAATGCCCATAGAAAACTTTTTGGCTGCGATAAGTGTGGGTATAGTCAATGGGAAAATACTTGTTGACCTCTGTTTTGAAGAGGATTCTAAGGCGCAGGTAGATATGAACGTAGTTATGAATTCAAAGGGAGAACTGATAGAAGTGCAATCCACTGCGGAAGCTGCCCCTTTTAGCAGGGAAAACTTTGATAAAATGCTGGAGAAAGCGACTGCTGCTATAGAAGAAATTATAGAAACTCAAAGAAAGATTTTAAGTCAGAATTTATAATTATTATTTAACTACACAGGTGCTAATCTGTTGCAGATAGTTATTGCTTCGAAAAATACAGGGAAAATTCGGGAAATAAAGTCATTTTTCAATGATTCACCAAAAGTACAGTGGCTCACCTTCAAAGATTTTAGAAAATTTCCGGATGTGAAAGAAAAAGAAAAAAATTTTCTTGAGAATACAAGGCTTAAAGCTCAAAGTATTTCTCTATATACAAATAAAATCACTCTTGCTGACGACTCTGGCCTGGAAGTGGATTTTTTGGAGGACAGGCCAGGTGTAAAATCATCAAGATATGCCGGAGTATATGCTACCGATAAGCAGAACAGGGACAAGTTACTTGAGGAAATGAAGAATGCTAAACATATTTCTGAAAGAAAAGCCAGATTTGTCTGCAGCATGGTACTCTGGGATCCGGGGAAGGGTTCTATTTTTGAGACCAGGGGTGTCTGTGAGGGCCACATAGGTTTTGAGGAGAAGGGTACCGGCGGCTTTGGTTATGACTGTATTTTCATTCCATCCGGATATGATAAAACAATGGCCCAGTTGACCCAGGATGAAAAAAATGTCATCAGCCACAGGGGTAAAGCTCTAAAGGCTGTACGTGGATTTATTGTAAATTTATAGAATTATGATATTATTCTTTCTGCTAAAATGTTAGCTGTTATAATCGGGGTGTAGCGCAGTTTGGTTTAGCGCACCTGCTTTGGGAGCAGGGGGTCGGAGGTTCAAATCCTCTCACCCCGACCATTTCGGGCGGGAATAGCTCAGTTGGCTAGAGCGTCAGCCTTCCAAGCTGAAGGTCGCGGGTTCGAGACCCGTTTCCCGCTCCATTTTTATGCTTAAGGATAGCTATTTTGAATCTGTAGCTGCTATTGACTTATAGATTGATATTAACTAAAGTATTACTCTGGCTTTAGGCGCGTAGAATTTGTCAGTATTTTTAACGATAGATTTTAATTTGTTATAATAGTTGAATGGATCTTGCGCCAGTAGCTCAGCTGGATAGAGCAACGGACTTCTAATCCGTGGGTCGGGGGTTCGAATCCCTCCTGGCGTACCATATAAAGTTACCGTAGTTTGTAAGTGTTGATATAGCCAGACTATGTAAAATATGCCACAAGCGCATATTTTACGGGATTCGAAAAGGCGGACTGAGTCGAAGACGAGGGAGTCTGCGGCTCTGCAGCGAGCGGAGCGAGACGAAAGACCGAATCCCTCCTGGCGTACCATAAGTTTGAGATTGGTTGTATAATTTAGCTTAAAGGTCTATGGTGAGAATAGCTCAGCTGGCAGAGCACAGGATTGTGGATCCTGGGGTCGCGGGTTCGATCCCCGTTTCTCACCCC
>CAYPYW010000007.1:0-94422 GCA_964415365.1 uncultured Actinomycetota bacterium
AGAGATTATTGGTGAAAAAGTAGGGGATAAAATAAATGTCAAAGGTGTAGGCACCACTGGTTCGGGTAGATACTTAATAGGTGATTTTGTGGGTGCGGATATAGTGATAAATGAAATAACCGCTCAGGCAACAGCAGCAGCGGATATTGACAGCTCTGTTGATACCATCTTTGAAATTGGTGGTCAGGATTCAAAGTTTATATCACTGGAAGATGGAGTAGTAGTAGATTTCGAAATGAATAAGGTTTGTGCTGCCGGTACTGGTTCGTTTCTGGAGGAGCAGGCTGAGAGGTTTGATATAAAAATAGAAGATTTTGGCGATATGGCGGTGAAAGCAGAAAGTCCTTTAAATCTGGGTGAGCGTTGTACAGTTTTTATGGAAACCAATGTTTACTCCCATTATCAAAAAGGAGCTGGCATCGAAGATATTCTAGCTGGTCTTGCCTATTCTATTGCAATGAATTACATAAACCGGGTAGTGGGAAGAAAGAAGATAGGCAAAAAGATTTTCTTCCAGGGTGCGGTTGCGTTTAACAAATCAGTTATAGCTGCCTTTGAAAATTATTTGGGTAAAGGAGTAATAGTACCTGAAAACCATGAGGTAACCGGAGCAATTGGGGCAGCTATTAAAGCACTTGAAAATTCCATTAAGAAAACAAAATTCAGGGGATTTGAGGATATATCAAAAGTAAGTTATTCTCACAGCTCTTTTGAATGTAAGGGTTGCCCTAATATGTGTGAAATAAAAAAAATTTCTATTAAAGGGCAGAAGCCATTGTTTTATGGCGGCAGGTGCGAAAAATATGAAAAGAGAGAGACTGTCAGAAGTGAGATTACCGATTATTTTGCAGAGCGTGAAAATTATCTTTTGAATTCCTATAAATCTAAAGGCAATAAGGGAGCAAAAAAGGTGGGCATACCCTATTCTATGCTTACTCATGAATTCTATCCATTCTGGAATGCGTTCTTTTCAGAGCTGGGTTTTGATTTTATCCTGTCGGATAAAACCAATAAAAAGATAATTAATGATGGTCTCCAGTGTTCGGTAGCCGAAACCTGCTTTCCAATGAAAACCACCCTGGGCCATGTGCAAAACCTTTTGGATAAGGAAGTTGATTACCTGTTTCTACCTACTACCAGGGACATGCCTACGAAAAAAAGTAATATAAAAGGGGATAGAACTGGAAGTTATCCCTGCCCTTTTATACAGGGGACCTGGTCAATTGTGAAGTCTGCTATAGATACTGGGAAAGTAAAAGTACTTACTCCCATTCTAAACTTTAGCTTTAGTGAGTATATAAAGGAAAAACAATTGACTGGTCTGGGAAAAGAACTGGGTAAGGATAGAAAATCCATAAAAAAAGCAATAAGGCAGGCCTATATTGCCCAGAATAAATTCTACAAGTCCGTCAGGGAAAGAGGAAAAGAAGTACTCGATAGCCTGGGTAAAGACGAAATTGCAATTGTAGTGTCCAGCAGATCTTATAATAGTTGTGATAGCGCGATCAGTATGGATGTTCCCAGAAAATTAAGAGAACTTGGCTTTAAGGTAATCCCGCTTGACTACCTGCCGGTAGATTCCATTGATCTTTCAAAAGAATGGCCAAATCTATACTGGGAATTCGGCGATAGAATTATGAGTGCAGCCAAGATAATCAATGGAGATAGAAGGCTTTACTCTGTTTATATAACTAACTTTGGCTGTGGTCCCGATTCTTTTATATTTCAATATTTTGAGAGGGAAATGAACAAACCTTTCTTAAAACTTGAAGTAGATGAGCACTCCGCAGGTGCAGGAGTGATAACCAGATGCGAAGCATTCATTGATTCTCTGATGAATGTAAGAAATAAAAAAGATTTTTCACCGGATCAGGAAAAATCGAGGACAAAAGATGCTGTATTTAAAAAAAGCCAGGGGAGGACAATATATATTCCATATATGGGCGATGGCGCAGTGGTTTTAAAATCTGCCTTCAGATCAGCAGGTATAAATGCTGAGATGCTTTATTCCGATGATGAAACACTTGAATTGGGGAGAAAATATACGCTTGGAAGCGAATGCTATCCATTTATTATAACCACAGGAGATATAATAAAAACGTTAAAATATAATGATCCTAAAAAATCAGCTTTCTTGATGGCCCAGACATATGGACCCTGCCGGTTTGGACAGTACAATAAGATGCAGAAAATAATAATTAAGGAGCTGGGTTATGAGGATGTGCCTATAATTGCTCCGGGTGCTCCGGAGAGCGGGCAGTTTTACAGAGAATATGATATGAAGGGATTAAAAGGAATCATTCTGGTTATAAAGGGGATGCTTGGCATTTTTACTGTAGATTACCTGAATAAGATGCTGAGGCTAACAAGGCCTTATGAGATAGAAAAAGGGGAGACGGATAAAATTTATAAGAAGTATATAGAAGATGTATGTTTGTCTGTAGAAAATGATCCCCTTTTAAAAACTTTGAATAAGATGGTTACAATTCTAAAGGAGGCCAGAAAGGATTTTGAAAATATACCGGTTAAAAAGATTGACAAACCTTTAATCGGTATAGTGGGAGAGATATTCGTCAGGAATCATCCTTATAGTAATAACGAGATTATAAGGAGAGTTGAAGCCCAGGGTGGGGAAGTGGAAATTCCTCCATTTGGAGAGTGGCCCTTTCATACCACTGCTACCAGGAAAATAGATATCATAACCAAGCAAACGGATCTTTATTATAAGATCGTGAAATTATTTAGCCTGAGCGGCAATGACGGCAGAAATGGTAATGGTTACCGTGAGCTGGTTGAGCATACCGGTGATTTCGCAAGGGGAATAAAGTTTTATGTTTCTAATAGAATTATTAATAAATTTCTGGAGTATTGCCACCATAAGCTTGAAAAGCCACTGGAAGGTTTTCTGAGAGATGAGAAAGAGATCGGCGTATACGGTGTCTGGGACAATGCCGAGCCTTATATAATTAAGTGGTTCGGGGAGGCAGCCCTTAGTGTAGGAAAGTCAGTAGACTGGATTAGAAATGGTGCCGATGGAATTATAAATGTGCTGCCTTTTACCTGTATCCCTGGAAATATTGTTAATGCTGTATCAAAAAGGATTAGAGAAGAGTACAAGATACCATGGTTGAATCTTGCCTTTGATGGATTGGAGCAGGAAACAACCGAAACCCGTCTGGAAGCTTTTATGTATCAGGCAAAGCAGCATATGAAGAATAAGAAATATCCTGTCCTGCCTGAAAAGTAGTCATTCTGAGCAGGTTAAATATAAAGTATAACCCTAAATTTACATCTAAAGTGCTTATTAAAGTTTAAAAATTCCCATTATTAAGATATTATTATTCAAGATATTTTAATCACAAAATGATAGGTTGATTCTTATAATGAAAAAAGGATTGTTTATAACTTTTGAGGGACCTGATGGTTCAGGAAAAACTACTCAGATGAAGCTTTTGAGTGATTATCTTAAAAGTGAGGGCTTTGATGTGATTTCTACTATCGAGCCTGGTGGTACAGAGATTAGCCGGAAAATCAGAAAGATTCTTCTGGACAAAGAAAATATGGATATGTCCCCTAAAACTGAAGCATTTCTCTTTTTAGCCTCCAGGGCAGAACTGGTGTCAAAGATAATAGCGCCTGCTTTAAGGGAAGGAAAAATTGTGTTGTGCGACAGATTTTTTGATTCGACAGTAGTGTATCAGGGTATAGCCAGGGGACTTGGAGAGAAGCAGATTTTAGGGATGAGCCTATGGGCTACCGGTGGAGTAGTACCTGATATTACTTTTTTACTGTCAGTTAAGGTAAGTAAAGGCAAGAAAAGGATGGATGTTGCAGGCAAAAAGACAGATAGAATCGAGCTTGAAAAGGATAGCTTTAAGGAAAAGATTTATAGAGGTTATCTAAGTATTGCCAGGAAAAATAGAGACAGGTTTGTAGTTATTAATGGTGAAAAAAATATTGAGAGTATCTTTAAAGAGGTAAAGGGTAAAGTTTGTGGATATTTGAAAAAGAGAGATGAAAATGCTGGGAAGTATTGATTTTTTAACTGAAGATAACGTTAATCAGTCGAATATAAGGTTGCTTTCGAGAATGATAGAAAGTGAAAATATTTCACATGCATACTTATTCTATGGAAATGATATGGAACTTCTCTGCAGGCTTGCGTTGGAATTTGCTGCATCTGTTAATTGTCCTAATAAAGGATGTGGAGATTGTATTATCTGTAAAAATACGATAAAGGGTGTCTATCCCAATATTTTAATTGTAGAGCCGGAAGGCAATATATTAAGGATAGAGGAGATTGCCAGGCTGCAGAAGTTTATGGGTTTGAGCTCCTATGTTCCAGGAAAAAAAATATGCATTATTAAAGAATCCGAGCTTATGAATCAGGAAGCTGCCAACAGGTTGCTAAAGACCCTGGAAGATCCTCCTGATACCGATAGTATATTTATACTGCTTGCGGAGGACATATCGGTGATGCTTCCCACAATTATATCCAGATGCTTGGTTTACAGCTGGAATTTTAAATTTAGTGAAAATGCCCGGGGGAGAGCTGATTTTGAAGTAATGGATAAACACTTGGATGAAGGTATTAGAAGCATAATAGCACTGCAGAGAAGCCAAACCACGGTTTCTGTTGTTTCTATGGATTTAACTTTAAGACTGGTTGAAATACTTAAAAAGATGGAAGCTGCCGTTAAGGCAGATCTGGAGAAGGAGCTTGGCGAAATAAAGAAAAGTGATTTCGAAAAAAGTGATATAAATAAATACCTGGAGATTTTAAAATCAAGACATAAAAGGAAAATAAACAAATTTCATAATTTGGGCATAAGCAGGGTTTTTGATATAATATCTGCCTGGCTTGAAGATATACTTGCAGTGAGATTTGGGGCTGGAGAGAAAGGTCTAAATTTTTCAAAGAACTATTCTTTTATAGGCAAGGACGTTAAGAATGTTAAAGTCGATAAAATTTTTAAATTGTTAGGAGTGATAGAAAGAAATAGAGGCTATCTTAATTACTCTATTAATTCTGAGTTAGCTCTGGATAATATCTTCCTTCAGTTTCAGAATATATATAGATAAGAGGTGAAAGACATGTCTTTAATTGTAGGAGTAATGTTTAGGAAAAATGATACGGTGCACTATTATGATCCTGCCGGGATTAAATTAGAAGTTGGGGATAAGGTAATATGCAATATAGATGAGGAAGCCAAGGAGATCGGAGAAGTAGTTGTACCTTTGATAGATATCAGTGAGAGTGATATTACTACTCCCTTGAATAGGGTGGTAAGGAAAGCTACATACTACGATCTCTCGGTTGATGAGTTAAACCGTGATAAAGAAGAGAAGGGATTAGAGAAATTTAATGAACTGGCTGAAAAATACAATCTCAAGATGAAACTGGTAGATGTTCATGTAATGTTTGATAAGAGTAAGATGATATTTTACTTTACTTCGGAAAAGAGAGTGGACTTCAGGGAAATGGTAAAGGAACTTGCTACTCATTTTAAAATCAGGATAGAACTCCGGCAGATTGGTGTAAGAGATGAAGCAAAAATAGTGGGGGGTCTGGGCCCATGTGGAATGAACCTGTGCTGTAAGAGTTTTTTAACTGATTTTGAATCAATTTCTATAAAGATGGCTAAAGATCAGAATCTTCCCTTAAATCCCTTTAAAATATCAGGGATATGCGGGAGACTTATGTGCTGTTTAAAATATGAATATGATTCATATATGGAATTTATTGAAAAGGCGCCGGAGAGAGGAATAAAAGTAAAATGCGCTCATGGCTGTGGCGGAGTTTGCGGATATGAACCTTTAAAAAAATCTATAGTTGTGGAATTTGACAGTGAAACCAGGAAATCTATCCCCCTTTCGGAGGTAGAGATTACTAACGAGAGGGTGGAAATCAAGGGAGATACCGTTGAGGAAACCAGGTCGGAAGGTAAGAACAGTCTCGACAGTGACAGTATTTAGAAACACTTTTTACCCAATTAATCAGCCGATGTAGCTCAACTGGTAGAGCAGCTCATTCGTAATGAGCAGGTTACCGGTTCAAGTCCGGTCGTCGGCTCCATTGAAAGAAAAAATAATGATAATAAGTGAATTAAAACAAAAAATCCAGAATTATATCAGTGGACTTGCAGAGATTAAATCGAATTTAAATAATCTGGCTGTTGAAGAGCCAAAAAATGAAAAGTTTGGTGATCTCTCAACCAATGCTGCAATGGTACTTGCGCCAGTTCTGAAAGACTCTCCCCTGAAGATTGCTGAAAAACTTAAAGAAGAAGTAATTTCCGGGTGGGACCAAATCAGGGATATAAATATAGTAAAACCGGGATTTATTAATTTTAATTTAAAGGATGAATTTATAAAAGAAAGCCTTGGAAACGTTATAAAAAATAAGGAGGAGTTTGGATTTAACCGGAGCGGCACAGGAGTAAGTGTACAGCTGGAGTATGTAAGCTCCAATCCTACCGGTAGTCTTCATGTAGGTCATGGCAGATGGGGAGCTCTGGGGGATAGTCTGGCAAATATCTATGCTGCCAATGGGTACAAAGTATTCAGGGAATATTATGTCAATGATTACGGTACCCAGGCTGAGAGATTCAGTGATTGTGCCAGGTGTATTTATTTAAGGCATTTTGGCAGGGAAACTGATTATCCTGAGGATGGATATCCGGAGGAGGAAGTATCCCTGGCAGTCCAGAGGCTCATTAGTAAATATGATGATGGGTTTATAGTGGAAAAAGACAGCCAGAAGGAAGTGGAAGCAGAGTCCTTCAAAAAAGAAATAATTAAGACAATGGTTTCATATATATGTGAGACCCTTGCTTTAATGGGCGTGGAGTTCGATCAGTGGTTTTATGAAAGCTGGCTGTATGAAAATTCAAATCTGGAAAAAGTAATTTCCAGTTTGAAGGATAAGGGTGTAATTTACCAGGAGGATGGCGCTTCATGGTTTAGGGTTTCCCGATATGTGGAAGATAAAGACAGAGTAGTAATAAGAAAAGATGGAAGTCCAACTTACTTTGCCTCTGATATATTATATCTGATAAATAAGATAAAAAGAGGGTACGACAGGTTGCTATATATTCTGGGGGCAGATCATCATGGTTACGTGGATAGGCTCCAATCGATTGGAAAAGCGCTGGGACTGGCTGAAGACAGAATGGTAATAGTAATAGGACAGCTGGTAAAAATAGTGGATAAAGGGCAGGTTTTGAAGATGTCCAGAAGAAAAGGTAAGGTTTATACCCTGAGGGATTTAATAGAAGAAGTGGGAAAAGATGCTGTAAGGTATTTTTTCAGTATGAATTCCTTTGATACTCCCATGGACTTTGATGTAAATCTTGCCAAGCAGAAATCAAACCAGAACCCGGTTTATTATGTGCAGTACGCACATGCCAGAATCGAAAGTATTATCAGGAAGATAAGGGAAAGTAATCCGGATAATTTGGATATGGATAATTATGATCTTGATAAATTTAATACATCGAGGATAGAGTTTAAAAGTGAAAATGAGAGACGATTGGCAAAAATAATGATTTTATATCCGGATGTGGTTTACAATAGCTGTAGAAATAATGCTCCACATCTTATCACCCAGTATTTATACAGGCTGGCAACTGAATTTCATTATTTCTACAATAACTTCAGAGTAGTAAATGATAATGGAAATGGAGCAGTGGTAGATCTGGATAGGTTTGTTTTGATTCTGCTGGTAAGACAGGTGCTGCGGAATGCATTAAAGCTGCTTGGAGTTAGTTCACCAAAAAAGATGTAGGGTAATGATTTAATATTCGGAAAATATTATCTTTAGATGCTAGAACAAAACTTTATTTGAATTGAGCGCAAAAAATCCCTTAAATTCTAAGGCGAATGTTTGTTCGATTTTTGTTGATTTACTATTCACAATATAATAAAATCAGTTCATGGTGGGGGTGTATTTTATGTAGGTAAAATGCTATCCTAAGAAGCTAGCGAAACGGGTGCAAGTCCCGTCACCTCCACCACAAACAAAAAGCGACTCTAAAGAGAGTCGTTTTTTGTGCTATCCTAAGAAGCGATTATAATTTAACATTACTAAAATGTTTTTGTCAAGCGCACTTTAATTATTTAAAATTTATTTTAAAAAAGTTCAAAATTTTGTATATTTGCTTTTATAATGCGATTAAAAATTTAATTTGCTTTATAATCTGATATGTAATTTGTTATACTGGACTAAAATTTGGTAATAGGAATAAAAAGGATAGTGATATGATACTTCCAATCACTTCAGAAGTTGACCGGGAAGGACATCTGGTTATAGGTGGAAATGATCTGCTGAAGCTAAAGGAAAAATATGGAACTCCGTTATATGTTGTAGATATAGCCACTATAAAAAGTCAGTGCAACGGCTATAGGAAGAGTTTTACTTTTTCAGATCTGGATGTGGATGTGATTTATGCCGCTAAAGCATTTATATGTACGGCGATGTGCCAGCTTATGGATAAAGAAGGTCTGGGTCTGGATGTATCTACAGGTGGGGAGCTTTTTATTGCACTCGGGAGCGGTTTTCCCGCAAGCAGAATATATTTCCACGGCAATAACAAGTCTCTGGAGGAAATCCAGTATGGGTTGGAAAGTAAAGTGGGATATTTCATGGTGGATAATTTTACAGAGTTGGAAACACTTGGAGGACTGTGCGAGAAGAATAATATAAGGCAAAAGATTATGTTCAGAATTAATCCGGGGATTAAAGCTGATACTCATGAATATATTCAGACTGGTAAGATAAACTCCAAATTCGGATTTGGCCTGCATAATAATGCAGCTCTGGAGGCTGTAAAGAAAACCAGTCAATATAGGAATCTCGAGCTTGCCGGAATTCATGCTCATATAGGCTCGCAGATATTTAATCTGTCATGCTACGACAAGCTGGTAGAAGCTATGATAAAGTTTATAAGAGAAGTCAGGGATAAATTAGATGTATCAATAACCCGGATAAATATTGGCGGAGGGCTGGGAATAAAGTATGTCCCGGAAGAGAATCCGCCAGGCATAGAAGATCTGGCAAAAATAGTTTATAACGCAATTGAGAAATATCAGAAAAAGTTTGATGTCAGACTGGACAAGCTATATCTGGAGCCAGGGAGATCTATTATTGGAAATGCCGGGGTGACGTTGTATGAAGTCGGAACGGTTAAAGAAATAAATGGAGTAAAAAAATATATTTTAATAGATGGCGGTATGTCTGATAATATAAGGCCTATGCTGTATCAGGCTAAGTATAGTGCATATATTGCAAATAAAATGGAAAATGGCAAGAAAACTGAGGATGATAGGAAGATGCATTATTCCATAGTTGGTAAACACTGTGAGAGTGGAGATGTGATAATTAACGACATAAAGTTACCACCAGTATCCGGTGGTGATTTTATCGTCGTAGCAACTACCGGTGCTTATTGTTATGCTATGTCCAGCAATTATAACAGCCAGCCAAAAAGTGCAGTGGTTGCAGTGGAAAACGGAAATAACTGGACATGGATAAAAAGGCAAACCTATAGAGATTTAGTGAATGGAGATGTTAGATTATATGAAAATTGAAAATAAAAATATAGAGGACGTTAATATTGGAATAATTGGCTTTGGATATATTGCCGGTGGTGTCTTTTCCTTGATTCAGAGGCAGAAGAATTACCTTGCAAAGAAAATAAAAAGGAATATCAATATCGTAAGGATTGCAGAGAAAGATTTAAAGAGGGTAGAATCTTCTTCTCTGACAGGGTTTAAAGATATAAAAGTGAGTGATGATGCCAATGATGTCCTTGAAGATGAAAGTATTGATATTGTGGTAGAGCTTATCGGTGGTATAAATCCTGCTTATGATTATGTTTATAAGGCTTTGGATTCCGGGAAATATGTGGTGACTGCCAATAAGGATCTCCTTGCCAATAGAGGAGGAGATTTACTGGCAGTGGCGGAGAGGAATAATGTAGATATGCTTTTTGAAGCAAGTGTGGGAGGTGGTATACCTATTATAGGACCTCTTAAATCCTCTCTGGCTTCGAATAACGTAAATAAGATTGTGGGAATAGTTAATGGGACGACCAATTACATCCTTACCAGGATGGAAAAGGATAATCTATCATTTGATGATGCCCTTAAAAAAGCTCAGGAACTTGGATATGCAGAGAAGGCAAATCCATCATCAGATATTGAGGGTTATGATGCAGCTTGTAAACTGGCGATCCTAAGTTCTATAGCTTTTAATTCACGGGTTACCCTGAATAATGTATATAAAGAGGGAATAACCAATATCTCATCTGATGACATAGGAAATGCACTGGATATGGGTTATAGGATAAAGCTTCTGGCAATCGGAGTTGAGGAAAATGGTGAAATAAGTGTGAGGGTTCATCCTGCCCTGATACCTACCAGTCATATCCTGGCCTCGATTGAAGATACGTTTAATGCAGTTTATGTTTATGGTAATTATGTCGGTGAGATGATGAGTTATGGGAGGGGTGCGGGAGATAGACCCACAGCAAGTTCTGTGGTGGGTGATATCGTAAAAATTGCCCGCAACTTTGACCGCAAGAAGAAAGGGATAATCTATGGCTGCAGTTGCTTTGAAAACAAAAAGTTCAAATCCATAGACGATACCATAAACAAGTTCTATATTCTTATGGATGTAGTGGACAAACCGGGAGTTTTAGCCAGGATTGCAGAGGTGTTTGGCCAGAATCTGGTGAGTATCAATTCAATGATTCAGAAACAAACAGACAAAGAAAAGAGCGCAAGACTTATATTTATTACTCATGAAGTAGTTAATAAAAATTTATATAAGTCAATAGAGGAAATATCGAAACTCGATGTCGTCAATAAGGTCTTGAGTATAATCAGGGTGGAAGATTTAAGTTAACCGCGGGCTTGTGGTTTTACGCAAAAACATTCTTGTTATATTTATAAGTCAAATATATTAAGTAACAAATAGTCATTTTCTGCAAGCCGGGAGAAAAATGTCAAAGTTATATTATAAAAGCACAAGGGGGACTGATGATGCGGTAGATTCCTCTAAGGCAATAGTCAGAGGTATTGCTTCTGATGGAGGACTTTACGTTCCTAATGCAATTCCACGGATTGACCTGTCTCTGGATGGTCTTTTAAAAATGGACTACCACAGGTTGGCGCTATATATAATGGGAAAGTTCCTTACTGATTTTACTGAGGCAGAGCTTGAGTATTGCATTGAAAAAGCTTACGACAGGAAATTTGACGATCCCTTGATCACACCACTAGTAGAAAAAGGCGGTGCTTTTTTCCTCGAACTCTTTCATGGACCAACGCTTGCCTTCAAGGATATAGCTCTATCCATACTCCCGCACCTACTAAAGATAGCTGCCGAAAAGAGTGGTATTGATAAGGAGATAGTAATACTTACAGCTACTTCGGGTGATACGGGCAAAGCTGCACTGGAGGGTTTTGCTGATGTTGAAGGAACGAAAATAATCGTATTCTTTCCTGAGAATGGAGTGAGCAAGATTCAGGAAAGGCATATGACTACACAGAGAGGAAACAATACATATGTCGTGGCTATTAAGGGGAATTTTGATGATGCCCAGAGGGGAGTAAAGGAAATATTTTCCGACAGGACATTCAATGAGGTTTTGAATAAGAATGGATATATATTCTCTTCGGCAAATTCCATTAACATTGGAAGGCTGGTACCTCAGGTAGTATATTATGTGTATGCCTACCTGAATCTTATGAGAGCGAGAAAAATAGAGGCAGGCGATATGATAAATATTGTGGTTCCTACCGGGAATTTCGGAAATATTCTGGCAGCGTACTATTCGAAAAAAATGGGACTTCCGGTAGCGAAACTGGTATGTGCTTCCAATGAGAATAATGTGCTCTATGATTTTATAAATACGGGAGTATATGATAGGAAAAGGAAACTGATTATTACCAGCTCTCCTTCTATGGATATCCTGATTTCCAGCAACCTGGAGCGTCTGCTGTATGATATCTCCGGCGGTAAGGCAGACATAATAAATGATCTTATAAGTGGCCTAAATGAAAAAGGAGAGTTCAAAATAGCCGCCGATATGAAGGATAGAATGACTGATTTTTACGGAGATTTTGCCACGGATAGGGAAACATTTGAGACTATAAAATATGTTTTTTGCGAGCTTGATTATCTGATAGATACACATACTGCAGTTGGATATAATGTCTACCGGAAATATATGGATAAAAGTGACGACAGGGCAAAAACGGTCATATCTTCTACTGCGAGCCCTTTCAAATTTCCGGGAAGTGTGGCAGGAGCTATAGATAAGAAATATGTGGGTATGGATGAATTTTCCCTGCTTGAGGTAATTTCAAAGATTTCCGGATTAAAAGTTCCACAAACTGTGAAGAGCCTGGAAAGAAAAGGAATTCTTCATAATACTGTTTGTAGCAAAGATCAGATGAGAGATATCATATCTGATATTCTTGGTCTTTAAAAACCTGGCAAAAGGCAGCAGACTACAAGGCCTACCGGTCAGGTATAAGAATTATTAGTAGAAATTTGAGTGTTGAATATGAAATATATAATAATCCTTATAGATGGAATGGCAGACTACAGGATTGCGGAGCTGGGGGGCAAAACCCCTTTGCAATATGCAAAAACTCCTGTTTTGGACAGTCTTGCCAGAAATAGTGAGATGGGTATAGTAAAGACTATTCCGGAAGGAATGGCACCGGGAAGCGATACTGCTAACCTATCTGTGCTGGGATATGATCCTAAAAAATATCATACCGGCCGTTCGCCTCTTGAGGCAGTAAGCCTGGGGATCGATCTTTCAGGGGACGATGTTGTGTTCCGTTGCAACCTCGTTACTTTATCTGAAGAAGATAATTATAGTGACAGAATTATGCTGGATTACAGTGCTGGAGAAATTCCAACTGATAAGTCCAGAATATTGATTAAATATATTGGCAGCAAGCTTGGTACTCGGAAGATAAGATTTTATCCAGGAGTAAGCTATAGACATATAATGGTATGGAAAGGTGGTCTCGATAAGAATATTCTTACTCCCCCTCATGATATACTGGATAAAAAAATTGCTGAATTCCTGCCCAAAGGCCCTGGTAGCGATGTGCTTTTAAATATAATGATCAGGAGCGCTAACCTTTTGAGAAATCATGCTTTAAACAGGAAAAGTTTAAAGGTAGGTCTGTATCCTGCAAACTCGGTATGGATATGGGGGGAGGGCAAAAAACCTGCACTGGATAATTTTTATGAAAAGTATAAATTAAAAGGTTCAGTAATATCTGCTGTTGACCTTATAAAAGGTATTGGTATCCTGGCAGGACTTCAGCTGGTTGATGTCCAGGGGGCGACGGGAACTATTCGTACTAATTTTATGGGTAAGGCCGGTGCTGCTGTTAACGAGCTTGAAGGTGGAAAGGATTTTGTGTATCTTCATCTGGAAGCCACTGATGAGTGCGGTCATCAGGGAAATGTAAAAAGTAAGGCGATAGCTATTGAGATAATTGACAGGGAAGTCATAAAATCTGTAAAAGGGGCCCTGGATAGTCAGGGTGCCCGTTACAGAATGATGATACTTCCTGATCACTATACTCCTATATCACTCAGAACCCATACTTCGGAGCCAGTACCGTTTATGATTTATGATAGTGGCAGAAGAGTGGATAGTAAGGCTGAGAGTTTTGATGAGTTTTCTGCAAAAGATAGCGGCCTGTATTTTGAAGACGGCTATAAACTGGTGGACTATTTCTTTATATGATAAATTTTAAATAAAGACTGAAGGTCCCTCAATAATTTTAAAAATTAAAAGCCTTGCAAAGTTGCAATTTCTAAATTATTTCTGTTTATTGTCAATAAGTTCCAAATTATCTTCGCCATAGACATCGTATCTTCTGTCCTTCCAGTATACACCTTCGCCAAATTTGGTCTGAAGAACAGAATTAATACAGATTAATATTATATATATCATTGAAATAGGATGGAGCAGTGTATCTAGTACTCTGTTTTTGAGTCTTATTGCCATTGTAATTCTCATAATAAGAACAATGAGAATTTGTAAAATAATTAAGTCTATTGTTATCGCGGGCCAGTCAAAAAATAGAAGGCCAAATGGGAGTAGAATGAATGGGAGTAAGAATAATGCCGATATCAGCAAAATAACTATTGTAATGTTAAATAATTTGAAGCCAAAAGCAGCAAACATGAATCTTGAAAATCCCCGTATCAGTTCATGAGAGTTCCTGTACATTCTGCAGTTTATGTTTTTACTTCCATCAAATATCATGAATTTATATCCATGTTTCTTTACCATCTTCGAGATATGTATATCTTCAAGAACTTTATTTTTAACTGATTCATGCCTTCCGATTTTTTTGTAGACTTCCCTTTTAAATAATAAAAACTGTCCATTTGCAGTGCTGAACAGAGGATTTTTTGTTCTTGTGATAAGAATTAAAGGCAGCAGAGTTAAGATCCCGAAATGAACCCAGGTAACGACTAATCTCTCATGAAGTGACACCATTATCTGTCTGGGGACTTCAGACAGAGCATCCAGTTTATTATTGATGAGGCAGCCGATTGCGCTGGAAACAGAGTTTTCAAAGTGCAATGTATCTGCATCGGTAAAAACTAAATATTTACCTTTTGCATGCTTTGATAACTGATAGCAAGCGTAACATTTCCCCAGCCATCCCTTTTTCAGTGGTTTACCGGCAATAAGTTTTATCCTGCTTTCCTTATCTGCCAGTTCTTTAACAATCAGTGAAGTATTATCATTGGAATTGTCATCCAGTACCAGGATTTCAATATTGGGATAATCCTGTTTCAGCAGTGATCTCAAACATCTTTTAATATTTTCGGCTTCATTTCTGGCAGGAACCAGTATCGATACGAGTGGTGGATTATTTTTGAAAGATCCTGGAAGAGAATAGTTTGCTGTATTTTTAAATACAATATTATTGATAATAAAATTAATTAGAAATAATCCTAAGATTGCAGCGATAAAATATTGATATAGTAGAAATACGTCCATTAATAAAAGAATAAGTTTTAGAAATTTTTATACAATCTTAAGACATGTGATTATAAATTACAAGTGGAAAGCTGGACAAATTTGTGGAATATTAATAATTCAAATTCATATAGATATTATTTTTTAAAATTCTCATGAATATTAGCTACAAATCATTTGAAGCTATTCTATAAATGTTATATTATTGCTAAAATAGGGCGAGAATAATTTGCTGTGAAAATTGTAGTATTTCACAGGGATATCATGTAGAGTTTAAAATCTAATTTACAATCACAGCGTTTGTAGTACTGTTTAAATAATATGAGAATTTGACAGGAGACATTTATTTTGGCCAGGTGGAGTACAGGCAAAATAGTAGGTATTGTTCTTCTTTGTATCTTTGTATTGTTTGTATTTTCAGGAGGATGCTTTTTTATAGGACTCTTTAGCGGGGGTTTTAGCAGAACTTCTTATAGCACGGGTGATTACATTTATGAAATCAGGCTGGAAGGCGTGATTTCCGCAGATAATTATTCTGGACTCTTTGGTGAGGAAACAGTTACCCCTGAAGAAATAATCAGCCAGCTGGATGAAGCAGAAGGAAATCCCAATGTAAAAGCGATTCTGCTTAGAGTGAACAGCCCGGGCGGAAGCCCTGCTGCTTCACAGGAAATATATGAAGAAATCGGGAAAATGGAAAAGCCGGTTGTGGTCTCGGTTAGTGATACCTGTGCGTCTGGAGCTTATTATATATCGTGCGCTGCTGACAGGATAGTTGCTAACAGATCTTCCTCGGTAGGTAGTATCGGGGTAATAATGCAAATTCCTAATTACGAGGATCTGTATGAGAAACTTGGAATAAAATACACCACTATAAAACAGGGCAAATACAAAGATGTAGGAAGCTCTGACCGGCCAATTACCGCAGAGGAAATGGAATTATTTGAGGCACAGCTTGAGGAAATTTACAGGCAGTTTATCTCTGATGTTGCCGAAGCCAGGAATATGGAAGTAAGTGAAGTGGAAAAACTTGCGACAGGATGGGTCTTTTTAGGAACGGAGGCTTTGGAACTGGGCCTGATTGACGATATTGGAAACTATAAAGATGCTATAGATATGGCTGCAGAGCTGGGTGGAATAGAAGGTGAACCTAATATTATAAGGCAGGAGATTAGCTACTCTCTTATTGATTTAATTTTAAGTTATTTTATTAGTTCGGCTGCTAAGAAGATATTCTGAAGGCATTTTTAAAGGATTGAGCTAAAGGAGCCGATTCTGTTATTATAATACTGGTGGTTTTTAAGTATTTTTAAAGATGATCGATAATATCATTAATCAAATAAAAGAAACTGAGAAAAAAGCAAAGGAAATTGTAGACTCTTCTAAAAAGGAATGCGCAGAGATTATAGAGGAAGCATACAGGAAAGCAGAAAAGATCCTGAGAGAAGCTGAAAAAGAAGTAAAAGTTATGTTTATGGAGGCAGAAAATAAGGCAAAGAGTGAAGCAGACAGGGAAGCTGCAGGGTTGGCAAAAGATTCCGATAAGAGACTTGATGAAATAAAAAATATTTCCGAATCCAATCAGGAAAGGGCTATTGGAAAGATTATCCAGAGGATTATAGATTAATGGCAGTTGCTAAATTAAATAAACTTTTTATTATTTCACATAAATCTGATACAGAAGCTGTTCTTAAAAAATTACAAAAAACTCCAATCAGTGTTGAATTAAAGCCGTACACAAATAAGATTGATTTGGAGATACCACCCTCAGATACAAACCCGGAGTATAATACCAGGGTCAAAAGAGCTCTGGGTGTTCTTAATGATTCCAAAGATGAAAAATTAAAAAAGATTGTATCCAGGACAGGAAAATTAGTGGTCAGTAGGAATGAATATGAGAGGGTTTTGGAGAATAAAAGCTTTGAAGAAATAGTAGATAATATTCTGGATATTGAAAGTGAAATGGGGAATATTGATGAAAAGATTGCTGATATGGGACCAAGAATCAACCAACTGGAGATATGGTCCTGTTATAAAGGTAATCTTGAAGACATAAAAGATGGCGATGTTTATACCACAAAGTTGGGGGCTATTAAATGTGAGGGATCTGATTTTAAAGAAGTTGTAAAAAATCTGGACGAAAATAATATTTCCTGCGAGAAATTGTCTGAAGATGAGGATATTAACTATGTAATTTTAGCTTATCATAATCAATATAAGAAGGAAGCGGAAGAATACCTGAGTGGTGTTTCTTTTGAGGAGTCGGAGATAAGCGGCTACAATGGCACAATCAAGGATAATTTAGATAAAATTAAAAAAAGTATTGGTCTTAGTAGAAATAGAAAAAAATACCTGCTTGCCGAAATAAGAAAAATATCCGGGGAATATGAAAGGCCTCTAACGGTTTATCTTGATTATGTTGAAAATAATCTGGAAATAGAGAAAGCAATAGAATCGGGATTTTCAACGGATTCTGTATCCTTTCACACTGCATGGGTAAAGGAAAAGGATAAGAAAAGAATCATTTCTATAATCGAGAGTTTTAAATCTACAAGAGCAATAGAAGTTCAGCCGGATGAAGATGAGAGTATTCCTGTTATTCTGGAAAATAAACCGCTATTTAAACCATTTGAGATAGTTGTAAATCTTTATGGAGTTCCCAGATATTTTGAAATTGATCCTACTCCGTTTGTTTCATTGTTTTTTGCTATATTCTTTGGTCTTTGCCTGACTGATGCAGGATATGGAATCATACTGGCGATACTTACTTTGGTTTTTGCTCTCAGGATGAGGAGTGCTAAACAATTCCTTATGCTTATTTTTATAGGAGCAATTTTCACTATATTTGCCGGAGCAATTTTTAGTGGATGGTTTGGTGATCTGCCGGGTTATGTAGGTGCTGACGGATTTTTCACAAAACTGGCGATTCTGGGAGATCCGATTAAGACTAATGATGGAGCTATGAACTTTTTCAGATTAGCACTGGCCATGGGAGTAATCCATGTTGTTTTTGGCCTTTTCATTAAATTTTTTGATTGTCTGAAAAGAAAGGATTGGGGAGGTGCATTTCTGGATGGGCTTCCCTGGATAATTATAGTTTTGTCACTTGTGATAATATTGCTATCATCTCAGATAGCGGTGGATATATATTTAATTACTAAACCACTTTTTCCATCCATATCAAGGATTTTGATATGGCCTGTTCTGGCCGCTGCTGTGGTCATTATTTTATTTGCGGCCAGGAGTGAGAAGGGCTGGGGATTTAGAGTATTTTTGGGATTTTTGAATCTGACTATAGTTAGTGGAATAACATCATTTTTAGGTGATTTTCTTTCATATATCAGGCTTATGGCTCTGGGGATGACGACTGCGGGTATCGCGATAGCTATCAATAAGATAGCATTTCAGTTCCTCTCAATTCCAGCCATAGGAATCATAATATTACTTATAATTTTGATCTTTGGGCATTTTTTTAATATGGCAATTAATATTTTGGGTGCTTTTGTTCACACCCTTAGACTTCAATATGTTGAATTCTTCCAAAAATTTTATGTTGGTGGAGGAAGACCCTTTGAAGCTTTAAAGGATGAGCATAAATATATAACAATAGTTGATTAATAATAGGAGGAAAAATGGCGGATTTATCATTAGGGCAAATAATGGCAGTAGTTGGTGCAGCAATGGCAGCTATTCTAGCCGGGATTGGATCATCTGTGGGGATTGGATATCCTGCAAGAGCTGCTGCAGGAGTTCTCTCGGAGGATCCATCAAAATTTGGAAGCCTCTTTCTACTTGTGGTACTGCCTGGTACTCAAGGGTTCTATGGGTTCGTAGGTGCGTTTATGATTATAGGAAAAATTTCCCAAATAGTGACTCCGACACAGGGTATACAGTTATTTTTTGCTGCATTGCCTATTGCATTTTCAGGATTGGTTTCGGCCATATATCAGGGGAAAGTATGTGCAGCCGGAGTTGGTGTAGTAGCAAAGAAAGCCAAGGAAGCTATGAAAGGAGTTATTTATGCAGCTTTAGTGGAAACTTACGCTGTGCTTGGATTGCTTGTAACTTTCTTCCTTATTAATGCGGTTAAGTTTTAACGGGTGAAAGATATGACAGAGTTAGATAATGTTTCTAAAAAAGTTCTGGATGATGCAGGAAAAGAGAGAGACAAGATGCTGAAAGAGGCCAGGGGGAAAGCGTCAGCGATAGTAGAAGAAGCTGAGAGGGAAGCAAAAGAGATACACAAGAGCGGAAAACTGAGAGCTTGGGAAAAGTATAAGGAGGTTTTAAATATTGAGCTGTCCAGAGCTAAATCGGAGCTAAATCAAAAGATACTTATGTATAAAATTGACCTGGTAAATGATGCTATTGATAAAGCAAGAAAAAAACTTACAAGTCTCGATAAAAAAGATTATGAGAAATTCCTCAAAAGGACTCTGGAGTCATTGAATGTTGATGGTGGTTATTATCAAATTGGAAGCGATGAAACAAATATCGATGGTAATATGATTGAATCTATTAGGGATTTAAAAAAAGCGGACGGAAAACCGGATTTTAAAAAAGGTGTCAGGATAATAAAAGGAAAAGCAGAATATAATATAACTCCTGATAGCTTTGTGGATTCGGATATAGATGATATAAGAATGGATACGGCGTTATGTCTATTTGGCAAGGAGAAGCAATAAATTGGCACTGATTGATTATGATGTGAGTGATGACAGCTACTATCTTTTTACATGTGCGGAACTAAAATCAAGGGAAGTAGAATTTCTGGATAGAAGTAGAATAGAGAGGATGCTGAAATCTCAGAAATTGGATGAATTTATCAAGGTATTGAGAGATACAGTTTATTCCAGATATATAAATGATATAGAAAACTCCAGAAGTTTTGAAAAGGTTATAATCGGTGAGTACAGTAGTACTGTCAATTTTTTAAACGAGAGGCTTAAACCCGGACATCAGGCAGCTGTAGACCTTCTGTTTCTTGAAGAAAATTTACACAATCTGAAGGTTATTATCAAGTCGGTTATTCTGGATATGGATTTAGAAAAACTTTTTGTTCCTATATTGCATTCATATCATGCTTTGAGGGATGCTGCCATAACGGGAAATTATAAAGAAATTGATCCCTCGATTTCAGGGATGCTCCAGTTTGCAACAGAACTTATAAGCAGGCAGAAAAATTATAGGTTTCTGGAACTCGAACTTGAGAAATTTTACTTGAAAAAAGTTTTAAATTCTGTTGAGAAACTTAACAGCAGATTGATTAAAGATTATTTAAAACACATTATAGATATATTGAATATAAAAAACATTTGCAGGAATAAATGTCTGGCAGAGGATTTAGGCTTTGATTATTTTTTAAATGAAAATGGATTTCTGTCAAAAGAATTTATGAAGAAATTTGAGGGTGAGAGCCTGGATTTTTTTGTAAAAGAAATGGAACGTACGGATTATGCTGATATAGTGATTAGGGGAACCAATACTCTGCATTCGGGAGGTTCATTTTCTTCTTTTGAAAAAAACGAGGAGTTATTTTATCTTGATTTTTTTGACCCTTTGAAGTTTACAGTTTCCAATCTGGAGAGAGTCTTTCAATTTTTTTTAAGAAAAAAAATGGAACTAAGGTATTTAAATATTATATTTACTGGAATTCTTTATGGTATTGAAAGCAACAAAGTAATGAATAGGATGAAGGTTTAAATGGGTGTTAAAATTGCAGCATTTGGGGAAAGTGATATTATGCTGATATTTAAAGCAGCAGGTATTGATGTTTTCCCTGTAGTTGCTGGTGTTGAGGAAATCTCGGAAGCAGAAAAAAAATTAAGGCAGCTTGTACTGGAAGGTTATGGAATTATTTTTATGACTGAAACTATCGCAATAAAATTAGATCACTTAATTAAAGAATACACAGATAAGGTAACACCTTCGATAGTAGTGATCCCGGGACTGGGAGAAAGAAACAATTATGCAGTTAAAAATTTAAGGAGAGCAATAATAAAAGCTGTAGGTGCAGATATAATGGCAGAGGAGGGAAATAGGAGTGAGTAAATGAGTAATTTAGGAAAAATTGTCAAAGTAGCAGGCCCGCTGGTTGTGGCCGGAGATATGTCTGGTTCAAAAATGTTTGATGTTGTTCATGTTTCTGATAAGAGGCTAATGGGTGAAATAATAGAACTGAATGAAGATCTTGCTTCTATACAGGTTTATGAAGAAACGGGAGGCATAGGCGTTGGTGAACCGGTATATCCAGCAGGCGAACCACTAACTGTAGAGCTTGGCCCTGGTGTTGTCCAATCCATTTATGATGGAATTCAAAGGCCTCTTGATGAAATATATGAAAATACTGGAAATTTTATTGCCAGAGGTGTTTCTGCTGCAGCACTGAACAGGGATCGGAAGTGGAAATTTGAGCCAATGGCAAAAAGAGGTGATATGGTAAGTGGTGGTGATTTCCTGGGTTTTGTTAATGAGACAGAAGTAGTGAAACATTATATTATGGTTCCACCCGGAATAAGTGGAGAAGTTAAATCAATCCGGCCAGGTGAATTTGCGGTTGAAGATACTATAGCAGTGTTAGAAAATAAAGATGGTGAGATAAAAGTATCCATGATGCAGAAGTGGCCGGTAAGGAAGCCCAGACCATACCTTAATAAAATCAATCCGGATATGCCCTTGTTTACCGGTCAGAGAGTAATAGATATGTTTTTCCCCATTGCAAAGGGTGGCACGGCGTGTATTCCCGGGCCATTTGGTTCAGGTAAAACCGTCATTCAACATCAGCTGGCAAAATGGATTAACGCTGAAATTATCGTTTATATAGGTTGTGGTGAAAGAGGTAATGAAATGACAGATGTCCTTATGGAATTCCCAGAACTGACTGATCCAAGGTCAGGGGTTCCTTTGATGAGGAGAACTGTACTTATTGCTAACACCTCGAATATGCCTGTTGCAGCAAGAGAGGCATCTGTTTATACAGGAATAACTATAGCAGAATACTTTAGAGATATGGGATATTCAGTAGCACTGATGGCTGATTCAACTTCGAGATGGGCGGAAGCAATGAGGGAAATTTCAGGTAGGTTGGAAGAGATGCCCGGAGAGGAAGGATACCCGGCATATCTGGGAGCAAGACTTGCTTCATTTTATGAGAGGGCTGGTGTGGTAAAATGTCTGTCAAGTGGCAATGAGAGATTTGGTGCTCTTTCAGTTATTGGTGCAGTGTCTCCTCCAGGAGGCGACCTTTCCGATCCAGTGGTACAGGCAACATTAAGAGTTGTAAAAGTTTTCTGGTCACTTGAAGATCGTCTTGCTTACGCCAGGCACTTTCCGGCAATATCATGGCTGAGTTCTTACTCCCTTTATATTGACAACGTAAGGGATTATGTTACCAAAAATGTCCAGGAAAATTACTTTGACCTACAGGCAGAAGCAATGAGAATTCTTGAAAAAGAATCGGAGCTGGAAGAGATTGTCCGCCTGGTGGGAATTGATGCTTTATCCGGACCGGATAGATTAATCATGCTTACGGCAAGAATGTTGAGAGAGGACTTCTTGCACCAAATTGCTTTTCATGAAGTGGATACATATTCGTCAATAGAAAAACAATATAAGATGATAGATACAATCATATATTTCTACGATCAGGCAACCAATTATTTGAAAATAAATGCTGATATTAAAGTTATAGAGGATATGAAAGTAAGAGATGAGATAGCCAGGATGAAATATATAAAGAAAGATGATATCGATAAGATTGATAAAATTAAAGAAGATATAGATAAAGAATTTTCTTCAATAATAGAGGAGTAAAGATGCTAAAAGAATATAGAAGTATTACTAATATCTCCGGGCCTCTGCTTCTTGTGGATGGGGTTGAGGGAGTCAAATATGAGGAACTGGTTGATATAAAGCTTGATGACGGAAGTATAAGAAGTGGCAGAGTCCTTGAGGTTGATAGAGATAATGCACTGGTACAGGTATTTGAAGGCACATCCGGAATAGATTCCGAGAATACAAGAGTGAGGTTTTTAGGGAGGGGTACGCATATGTATGTATCTCTCGATATACTGGGCAAAGTTTTTACGGGTCTTGGAAAGCCAAAGACCGAAAGAGATAAGATTATTCCGGAAAAAAGTCTGGATATAAATGGGGCACCTATCAATCCTTTTGCCAGAGATTATCCTAATGAGTTTATACAAACAGGTATATCCTCTATAGATGGACTGAATACTCTGGTGAGGGGGCAGAAATTGCCTATATTCTCTGGAGCAGGTCTTCCTCATAACCGGATAGCGGCACAGATTGCAAGGCAGGCTACAGTTCTTACGGAGAAGGAGGAATTTGCGGTAGTCTTTGTGGCAATAGGAATTACCTTTGAAGAATCTGAATATTTTATTAATGATTTTAGAAAAACCGGTGCTATAGACAGATCGGTAGTTATATTGAATCTTGCCGATGATCCGGCAATCGAGAGAATTGCAACTCCCAGAGTAGGACTTACCTGTGCCGAATATCTTGCTTTTGAAAAAGATATGCATGTGCTGGTAATTTTAACTGATATGACCAACTACTGCGAAGCCTTAAAGGAGGTTTCGGCTGCAAGAAAAGAAATTCCTGGAAGAAGGGGTTATCCGGGGTATCTCTATACTGACCTGGCTACTATTTATGAAAGAGCCGGCAGAATTAAGGGGAAGAAAGGATCAATAACTCAGATTCCAATACTTACTATGCCTGAGGACGATAAAACCCATCCTATCCCCGACCTTACCGGATATATAACCGAAGGCCAGATTATACTTTCAAGGTCACTCTATAAGAAAAAGTTATCTCCTCCTATTGATGTGCTACCGTCACTTTCCAGACTCAAGGATAAAGGAATAGGCCAGGGGAAAACAAGGGAGGATCATATGGATGTATTCAACCAGTTGTATGCGGTGTATGCCAGAGGGAAAGAAGTAGAAGAGCTGGCAGTAATACTGGGAGAAGCTGCACTAACCGATATGGATAAACTATACTTGAGGTTTGCTGAGAAATTTGAAAAGGAGTATGTTTCTCAGGGAGAATATGAGAATAGAAGCATAGACCAGACTCTTGATCTGGGATGGAAACTACTTGTGATGTTTCCCAGGGAAGAATTAAAGAGAGTAAGAACTGAATATCTGGATAAGTATCTGGCAAAATTTAAAACGGAAAAAGAAGAAGACTAAAGTGATCAAATGCTTGCAAATGTAAATGCAACCAGGATGGAGCTTCTCCGGTTGAAGAAGAGATTAAATCTTGCCCGGAGAGGGCATAAACTCCTTAAGGATAAAAGAGATGAACTTATGAGACAATTACTTGAGCTCATCGATGAGGTTAAGAAACTTAGGCTATCCATAGAAAAAGAATTTCAATCCATACTGGAGAGATTTGTGCTTGCAAAAGCCAGTATAGGTCTATACCAGACAGAGCAGGAATTACTACTGCCTGCAAAGAAAGTTTCAGTATCAATCGGCAGCAGGAATATTATAAGTGTTAATGTACCGGTTTATACCAGAGAGGTAAGCGGTGATATAATTCCCTATGGTTATATGAATACCTCAGGAGAAATAGATACTGCTCTTAATGATTTTGATAAGTTCATAGAAAATCTCCTTGATATGGCTGAAAGGGAGAAATCAGTACAGCTTATGGCTATGGAAGTTGAGGAGACTAGAAGAAGGGTCAATGCCCTTGAGTATAAATTAATCCCGAGCATAACCGAAACCATAAAATTTATAACCATGAAATTAGATGAGACCGAGCGTTCCAATACTGTAAGGCTTATGAAAGTAAAAGATATTGTGAGAAGCCACTGAATATTTATCCTTTTGTATAAACCGGGAAGTCACCAACGAAACTTTTAACTTTTTTCCTAATTTCTTTAAGTTTTGTACTGTTCCCCCCGTTTTTGATGGCCGAGGAGATAAATTCTCCAATTTTATACATTTCTTCAACGCCCATTCCCTGCGTAGTGACTGCAGGCGTACCGACTCTTATACCGCTGGTTATTAGAGGATCCAGCTTGTCAAAGGGAATTACATTTTTATTGATTATTATACCCGCTGAAGTTAAGATTCCTACAGCCTCAAAGCCAGTCAGTTCTTTACTGGCTAAATCTATTAAGAACAGATGGTTATCGGTCCCACCTGATACTATTCTAAAACCCTCATTATTCATATATTGGCACAGAGCTTTTGAATTTTCGATAATACGTCTGCAGTAATCTTTAAAAGAATCCTTTAGTGCTTCTCTGAAGGCCACTGCTTTAGCAGCAATGATATGCATCAGAGGGCCTCCCTGGACACCGGGAAAAACTGATTTATCTATGATGCCGGCATATTTTTTATCTGCAATAATTAGCCCACCCCTCGGTCCTCTTAGAGTTTTATGAGTAGTGGCTGTGGTAAAATCTGCCACGTTTATGGAATTAGGGTGATGACCAGTTACCATTAGTCCAGCAATATGAGCTGTGTCAGCCATAAGGTACGCACCCACCTCATCGGCAATTTCTCTGAACTTTTTATAGTCAATTACTCTTGAGTAAGAGCTGGCGCCAGCTATAATTAATTTTGGTCTTACGGTTTTTGCCAGTTTCCTGATATTTTCATAATTTAATATTTCTGTTTCGGGATCCACAGTATAAGTGTGTATTTCATAATATCTGCCGCTAAGGTTTTGTTTATGTCCATGGGAAAGATGGCCTCCATCCTTGAGATTCATGCTCAGAACCTTATCTCCGCAGTTTAAAATACTTAAGAATACTGCCAGATTGGCACTTACTCCACTATGAGGTTGAACATTGCTGTAATTGGAGCCAAATAATTGATTAGCTCTGCTTGTGGCTAATTTTTCAACTTCATCCATATTCTCGCAGCCTGCATAATATCTGAATCCTGGGTAACCCTCGGCATATTTATTGGTCAACGCCGAACCCATAGTTTTTATAACTTCCTGCGAAGTAAAATTTTCGGAAGCTATAAGAATGAGCTGACTCTTTTGTCGCTCCAGTTCTTTTTTTATTATCTCTTTTACCTCGGTATCTATGTCTGTGTTTAATGTATGGTTTTCATGTTTTCTAGAACTGGCCATTGCAAATCTCATTCCTTTCTTCGATTTTCATTATTTTATTAACTCTTCTGATATGCCGCTCTTCATCGCTTGGGGGAGTGTTTATAAAAGTTTTCGTTATCTCAATGCACTGCTCCAACGGTAAAAATCTTTCTCCCAGGCATAATACATTTGCATTATTGTGATTACGGGCCAATTTTGCAGTCTCTATATTCCAGCATAAGGCAGATCTTATGCCTCTTACCTTATTGGCTGACATGTCCATGCCAATTCCGGATCCGCATATGAGTATTCCAATATCAGCCTGTCCACATGCGACGATTCTGGCACCTTTTTCCCCGAAATCTGGATAATCTACACTTTCACAGCTATCAGTTCCAATATCCTGTACAGTATGCCCCATGGATTTTATCACTTCAATTAACGTGGATTTGTAATTGTAGCCAGCGTGGTCTGAACCTATGACTATTTTCATAAAATGCCTACCCTTTATAATTTATTATGCTAATTATAATTATGGAACTTGGAACTCTTTAATATTATATTACAATTAAACTGATAATCAAAAATTTATTAGAATTTCTTATTTTAAAAAGTTAAATTTTACCATACCTTCCCTTATCAAAACAGGAGTTTTGCCTGTTATGTCAACAATAGTTGATTCAACTCCGGCCAGAGGCAAAGTATATTCTACTATCAGGTCTGCTTGTTTTTTGATTACAGCGGGAATATCCGCTATTTTTTTAGGGTAGCCCTTCACTCCGGAGATAGTTGCACTGGTGGATACAATTGGGCCGCAGGTATTTATTATATTTCTTAGGAGGCCGGTATCTGCCAGCCTGATAGCTATATTAGGACTTCCGCTGGTGATAAAATCTTCGAGGGATCTGTTCCTGTTAAAAATCAAGGTTAGAGGCTTTGGTTTTTTAATATCCCAGAATCTTTTTATTATTTTCTTTGCCATCGGACTTATATCCGAAACCAGGTTTTTTAAATTATTACAACTTGAAATAAGTATTATGAAAGGTAAATTTTTATTCCTTTTTTTTATTTCACGTATTTTTTCAATTGCATTTCTGTCGTTGTACTTGCAGCTTAATCCATAGATAGTACTGGTGGGGAGAATTGCTATTTTGCCTTCTGTTATAAGCTTTGCAACTTCTTCAGCAGTATTTTTGTTAATTTTATCCGGATTGTTAATTTTTATAGTGTTCATAAAGAAATAAAAATTGATTGGTTTTAAGTATATAATACTTTTTCTGTAAAAAAAATAATACAGGTTTCGTGATACTACCATAAAATGCTTGGCATTTTAATAAATAAGCCTTAGTATATTTTTTAAAGAGTATGCTGTTTAAAGTAAAAGCGGAAGTAAATTATTATAAGTTAAAAAGGTATATATAAGATGGTAATTACGAGGCCAACCTGGGATGAATATTTTGTATCAATCACCAGACAGGTAGCAACAAGATCTACCTGTCTTAGGAGAAAGGTTGGTGCCATAATTGTAAAGGATAAAAGGATTCTTACAACCGGCTATAATGGTGCTCCAATGAGAGTGAGAAATTGCCTTGAGATTGGAATGTGTCTGAGGGAAGAACTGGGAATACCTTCAGGTGAAAGACATGAAATGTGCCGTGGTCTTCATGCTGAACAGAACGCAATTCTGCAATCCGCATACCATGGAGTACAGATAAGGGATTCTGTTATTTACTCCACAAACCAGCCCTGTGTCCTCTGTGCCAAGATGATAATAAACTGTGGAATCAGGAAAATATATTATTTTGAGGACTACCCTGATCCTCTTGCCATAGAGCTGCTTGATGAAGCAGGAATTGAGTTAATAAGGCTTGATTTCTGATTGAAAAAAATTTTTTTGAGAGTATAATCTTTACGAATTTAAATGGTAGTGAGCTGTAAGATAGGATGAAAAAGATTTAAATCAGGATTATATTCAATGGTAAGAAGCAACGATCTTTTAAAAATACAGAAAATTGCTATTTTTAGTTTAGTTTCATTATCAGCAATTGCGACAGCCAGCTATTTTATTTTTACCAAAGAAGTTTTTCTAGCCATAACCACTGGTGAATTTCTGGCATTTGTTGTCTTTATAGCTACACTGCTTTTTTATTACAGGTTAAGCAGGAGGAAGTCTTCTGGTATGCTTAAATATATATTACCTGCTTTCTCTATAAAAATAGTTTTTGTAGGTACAATTTTTTATCTCATATCCAGGTTTGATTTTATGAACTTAGTGGTGCTTGGATTGGTATTTATATTTTTTTTTACAGTCTTTCTCAATATTGAAGTGATACTTATTTATAAAAGAATATTATTTAATCGGCAGTCTTCAGGAGAATAACTTGCAGATATTAGAACATTTTTATCTCAAAACGATAGTTCCTATAAATATATTTGGAATAGATTTATCTATTACAAATCTTGTTTTATCTATGTTTGGTGCTGCTGTGCTATTCCTGGGTTTATTTATATTCTTGGCTTTAAAACCGAAGGTAATTCCTGGTAAAAGGCAGGTTGTTCTTGAAATTTTCCTGAATTTTATAAAGAGAAATCTGGTCTATAATATGATTGGTAAAAAAGAGGGTGAGAGATGGGTGCCACTTATTGCAGGAATATTCGTCTTTATACTGTCAAATAATTTAATCGGGCTTATTCCTGGCGCATATACTCCAACTCTTAATCCTGTTGTTCCTCTTACTATTGCAGTTATAGTATTTTTAATAGTCCAGATTTCGAATATTAAAGTATACGGATTCAAAGGTTTGATAAGAACTCTGGCACCTGAGGCAGTTCCCTCCTGGATGTATATAATCGTAGTTCCGATAGAAGCGATAAGTATGATCGCAAAACCCTTTTCACTTTTTGTGAGGCTTATGGCTAACATGTTGGCGGGGCATACTATAATAATAGTACTTTATGGTTTAATTTTATATTTTAAAAATTATCTCATAGCAATACCAGTGGTTCCATTTGCGGTTGTGATGACATTGTTTGAATTATTTGTGGGTGTTATTCAGGCTTATATTTTTGCAGTTTTATCTGCAATGTATATAGGAGAAGCGGTTAATCCCAAACATTAAACTAAAGGTAATGAATTTAAAGGTAGTAAATGTAAAATTAAATATAAATTATGAGAGTGATACTGATTTATAAATAAACAGGTAAGTAAGGAGGATTTAAATGGATCCAAAAACAGCAGCGTTATTGGCGGCAGGGATATGTATGGGAGTAGGAGCTATTGGACCTGGAATAGGGATTGGTAATCTTGTTGGTAAAGCCCTTGAGGGTATAGCGAGACAACCTGAGGCCAGCGGGCAGATCCAAACTGCCATGTTCATTGGGATTGCCTTTACAGAGGCGATTTCATTATACGCTCTTGTAGTGGCCTTTTTACTCATATTTGTAACTTAGAAGAGGAATTTGTTGTGTCAGGTGAGCTAATCTTTACCATATAAATATATTTTAAAAAGAGGTGTAAGTAATTTGGGAGAAGTACTTAAAATATTAAATCCAATGAGCAGTACTATCTTCTGGTCTATATTAGTGTTTGGTATATCAATTATAGTGTTATGGAGATTTGTTTTAAGGCCAGTAAATAATTTAATTTCTAAGAGGCAGGCTGAAATAAAGGAAAAAATTAATAGTGCTGAGAATCAGAAGGAAGAAGCAAGTAAATATCTAGAGCAGCAAAAAGAAAAGTTGGAGGAAGCAAAGAAGGAAGCGAGGAGAATAATAGAGGAGAGTAAATCTGATGCAAATAAAGTTAAGGAAGAAATTGAAAAAAGTGCCAGGTCCAGGTCCAAAGCAATGCTGGACAACACAATTGAAGAGATGAAGAGAGAGAAAGAAAGATCGATTAACGATGTAAAAAATAAAATAGTGGATATTGCTTTTTCAGTGTCGGAAAAGGTTATTTCAAAAAAAATAACCGAGGAGGATCACAAAAAAATAATAAAAGAAAGTTTAAAAGAACTTGAGAAAGGCATAGATTGACTAAGAAAGGTAAAATAACAGTCAGTAAAGCTAGTTATTATGCCCAATCAATATTGGATATTGCCACTGCTGATGGTAATGACATTGATCAAGTGGAAAATGAATTCAGAGAGCTAAAAGAAGAGGTAAGCTCAAATCTTGAGTTGAAGAGTTATCTTTCTGATCCATCTATAGAAGAATCAGAGAGAATAAAAACAGGTTTTAAAATTTTAAGCAAGAGTACTACAGCGGCAGTAAAAGCAGTATTGACTTTAATTGTTACTATGGATGTGGTTGAAAATATAGGGCAGATATATGATTCTTTTGTTGAATTGATAAACAAAATGAGAAAACAGACGTATGCGGAAGTGGTAAGCTGCATTGAGCTTGATAGTAGAAGCATCTCTGCAATCAAGAAAATTATAGATAAGAATACAGGTCTTGATGTGAGAGTAAAGAACATAATAGATAAAAGCATTATTGGTGGTATGGTCATTAGAATAGGGGAAGAGATACTTGATTTAAGCATTAAAAATAAACTTGATGATATGAAAACCAGGTTGAAATCAATCGAACTTAAGGGGGAGAATTTTGGCATTAAGAATTGACTCGGAAAAAATTACCGATCTTATAAATTCTGAGCTGGCTGTTTATAGAAAAGAAACTAAAATTGAAGAAATAGGTGAGGTTCTTACAGCAGGAGATGGTATTGCTACGGTAAGCGGTCTCTCAAAAGCTATGGCCGGGGAGATGTTGCTTTTCCCAAGTGGGGTTTATGGGCTGGCGCTCAATCTGGATAAAGATGAAATAGGAGTTATTATCCTGGGAGATTCAACTAAAATCCAGCAGGGAGACATAGTGAAGTGCACGGGTAAAATTTTAGAAGTCCCTGTAGGTGAGGAACTTATTGGAAGAATAGTAGATCCATTAGGAAAACCGCTGGACAATAAAGGGAAAATTAAGACCAAGAGTTTCCGGCCGGTGGAGTTCATGGGCCCCGGTGTAATAGACCGTCAGCAGGTAAAAGAACCTCTTCAGACCGGAATAAAAGCTATAGACTCAATGGTTCCCATAGGCAGAGGGCAGAGAGAATTAGTGATAGGTGATAGGAGCATAGGGAAATCAGCAATTTTGATTGATACTATTTTAAATCAAAAAGATACTGGTGTGTTATGTATATATGTAGCAATAGGCCAGAAGACGGAAACAGTGGTAAGGTTTATAGATAAACTTGAAGAAATGGGTGCAATGGAGTACACAATAATAGTGAATGCATCCGCTAAGTCTCCGGCATCTCTTCAGTACATTGCACCTTATGTCGGATGTGCTATGGGTGAATATTTTATGTATAGTGGGAGGCATGCTCTGATTGTGTACGATGACCTTTCCAAGCAAGCCGCTGCTTACAGACAGTTGTCTCTGTTGCTTAGAAGACCACCGGGAAGAAAAGCTTATCCGGGTGATATATTTTATATCCACTCCCGGCTCTTGGAGAGAGCTGCCAAGCTTTCAGATGCCAGAGGAGGTGGTTCATTGACGGCCATACCTGTTGTAGAAACAAAAGCCGGGGATATATCTGCGTATATTCCCACTAATGTAATATCTATAACAGATGGGCAAATATATCTTGAAACGGATTTATTTAATGAGGGAATAAGACCGGCCGTAAATCCGGGCATTTCAGTTTCCAGGGTGGGAGGAAATGCCCAGGTTGAGGCGATGAAAAAAGTAGCTGGACGATTAAGATTAGACCTGGCTCAGTTCAGGGAGCTTGAAACCTTTGCTAAATTTGGTACAGAGCTGGACAAAGAGACGCGAAAGCAGCTGAACAGGGGGGAGAGGATAATAGAAGTATTAAAACAAAGACAGTACAAACCGATGGCTATAGCAGATCAGATTATGATTATTTATGCATTAACCAATGGTTATTTGGATGATGTGGAAATAAGTGAACTGCAGAAGTTTGAATTGGAATATCTGGAGTATATTCACCATTCATATCCTCAAGTTTTAGAGGTGATTACTCGCACGGGGGATTTTGATGATAAATTAGAAAAAACAATTAGGAAAGCTCTAGAAAAATTTAAGGAAAAATTTGGTTACTAGTGGAGTTGATAATATTTGGATCAGACAAAAAATATAAGAGACAGATTAAACAGGATAAGAAATACCAGGAAAATAACAAAAGCAATGGAAATGATTGCTTCTTCCAAGATCAAGACAGATCAGAGAAGAATTTTGGAGGCAAGGCCATTTATCAGAAAACTGGAAGATTTTATTAATGATATTGTTTGCTATTCTTCTATGTCTGATCCTCTCATAGATAAAAATGGTAATATAGAGACTGTTCTTGTCATAGGCATTACTGCAGATAGGGGGCTTTGCGGAGGTTATAATTCGGAGATTATAAGATTGATTGAAAAGACTGCGAGAGAAATAGAGAGTAAAGGCAAAAAAGTAAAACTGGATATAATAGGTACCAAGGGCAAAAATTATTTCAAATATGCCAGAACTGAATTGAATCGTGTATTTGAGAATTTATCTGATCATCCAAAGTTTTTGGATGCAAGAGGAATTGCAAATGATATCATTGAAAGTTATGTAAGTAAAGAAGTTGGTCAGGTTATAATATGCTATACCAAATTCAAAAATGTGACAGAGCAGATGCCACATACTCAGCAGATTCTTCCCATTACCCTTGAAGAGGGGATAATAGCTGAAAGAATAAACGGAAATTCAACCCGTATTGGTGATAGGCTCTGCAAAGTTAAACCTGAATTCATATACGAACCTTCTACCGGAGAGATTTTTAAATCGCTTTTACCTGAGTATATTTACACTATTATCTATATGGCACTGCTCGAATCCAGTGCGAGTGAAACGGGAGCAAGAATGACGGCTATGAGAAATTCAAGCGATAATGCGGATGATATAATAAAGGACTTAAGTCAGAGATATTATAGAGTCAGACAACAACAAATAACCATAGAGATTTCAGAAATTGTTTCTGGTGCAGAAGCTCTCAAACAAGCAGACTCTTAAGAAAGTTTAAGATTGAATATATGTTTTATGGGAAAATTGGTTGCAAAAGGAGAATTAAAAGTTTATGGCAAAGAGTAAATCAGATGGTAAGGGTAAGGGCAGGATTGTGAGTATAAGAGGCCCTGTGATGGATATAGAATTTACGCCGGGTGAGCTCCCGGATATATATACTGCTCTGGAAATATACAAACCCACAAGTATAGAAAATAAGGGACAGCCAGAGAAAATAATAGCGGAAGTCCAGCAGTTCATAGGGAATAACCAGGTAAGAGCTGTAGCTATGTCTGCTACTGAAGGACTTGATAGAGGGATTGAAGTCATAAACACGGGAAAACTTATTGAAGTGCCAGTAGGTAAAGAGACACTGGGAAGAATCTTCAATGTGTTGGGAGAGACTATTGATTTAAACAGGGAAAAAATAAAAACAGGTGTAAAACTTTCTATTCATAGAGATCCTCCTTCACTGGAAGATATTAAACCTACTACTGAATTGCTTGAAACCGGGGTGAAAGTAATAGATCTTTTATGTCCCTTTGTTAAAGGTGGAAAGATTGGGATGTTTGGCGGAGCTGGTGTAGGTAAGACAGTAATAATAATGGAATTGATTCATAATATAGCTGTGAAGCATGGAGGTTTTTCGGTATTCACCGGTGTGGGTGAAAGAACCAGAGAAGGTAACGATCTCTGGTTGGCTATGAAGGAATCGGGAGTGCTGGATAAAACTGTCCTTGTATTTGGTCAGATGAACGAACCGCCAGGAGCAAGATTGAGGGTAGCGCTTACTGGTCTTACTATGGCTGAATATTTCAGAGATTACGAAGGAAAAGATTTACTGCTCTTTGTAGATAATATATTCAGATTTGTTCAGGCTGGTCAGGAAGTTTCTACTTTACTGGGAAGAATGCCTTCAGCAGTAGGATATCAACCTACATTATCCAGTGAAATGGGAGAACTCCAGGAGAGGATAACTTCTACCAGGAAAGGTTCAATAACGTCGGTACAGGCTGTTTACGTACCCGCAGATGATTTAACTGACCCCGCACCAGCCACAGTATTTACTCATCTTGATTCCACTGTGGTTCTTTCCAGACAAATAGCCGAACATGCTTTATATCCCGCAGTGGATCCACTGGAATCTTCGTCTCAAATGCTGGATCCGCAATTTGTGGGTGATGAGCATTATCATGTAGCCAGGGAAGTTAAGGAAATACTACAGAGGAATAAGGAACTCCAGGATATTATAGCTATTCTGGGGATAGAAGAACTTTCAGAAGAAGACAAACTCACGGTACGAAGAGCAAGGAAACTGGAGAGGTTTCTGTCCCAGCCATTTTTTACAGCGGAGCAATTCATAAGAGAAAAAGGCAGATATGTGAAAATTGAAGATACAGTTAGGGGTTTTAGAGAAATAATGGAAGGTAAATACGATGACCTGCCTGAACAGGCATTTTATATGGTAGGAACTATAGAGGAAGTGAAGGAAAAGGCTAAAAAAATGAAGGAAGAGACTATTGAAGATAAGAATATAACAGGCAAAGATAAAGGAAATGATAAACAAAATCGCAGAGCCGGTGAGTCAGAAACTATATAAGTCCGGAGGTAACTTATTATGCCGGAAAAGAAAATAGATTTAAGCATAGTGACTCCTGAGAAGCAGATCTATGAAGGAAGGGTTGATTCCATAGTCATTCCTGCTGTGACTGGTTTAATGGGTATATTGCCAGGGCACTTACCGATTGTCTCACAGCTGGGGATAGGTATAGTGAAGATAGAAACAGAAAAAGGGGTGGAGTATGTGGGTATTCAAGGAGGTTATTTAGATTTTTTATATAATAAGGCAAATATTCTGACTGCAAGAGCAATTGTTACTACATTTGAGAAACAAAAAGAAACTGTAAATCAGTTAAGAGAAAAGCATACGATAGTACAGGAAGTTACGGAAGAAACGAAAAAAGTAGCCAGAGCCATAGCATCTTTAAGAACCCTCAGAAAAAAATAAATGCAAGCCAAATCTATTGAAGGCAGAATAGCTGTTATTTTTTAATTCACCTTTATTTGTTATAATAGCCTTTGCTTTTTATTAGGAAGATAATTTTTTTTTATTTTTATGGAGAAGTTTATCATAAATGGTGGAAAGATTCTGTCCGGGAAAGTTAAGATAAGCGGTGCCAAAAATTCTGCATTGAAATTAATGGCTGCATCAATACTGGCTGATAGTAAAACTACCATAAAAAATGTGCCAGAAATTGAGGATGTCAATACCATGATGGATGTACTGAGGACCCTTGGGGCTGGTGTAGATGCGGACACAAAAAATAAAGTGATTGAAATTAATCCGGAGGGTATTGATAGCTATGAGGCGCCTTATGAGCTTGTGAGAAAGATGAGAGCTTCAATACTGGTTGCAGGACCGCTTTTAAGCAAGTTTGGTAAAGTTAAAGTCGCTATCCCAGGGGGGTGTAATATTGGCTCCAGACAAATCGACCTTCATCTGAAAGGTTTTGAGGACCTGGGAGCAAAATACTTTGTAGAACAAGGGTATATTAATTGTCAGGTCGATGGCAATAAAGCTGGAGCCAGGCTTTCCGGTAACATAATGAACCTGGATTTTCCTTCCAGGGGGGCTACTGAAAATATAATGATGGCAGCATGTCTTGCCACTGGTAAAACAATTATTAATAATGCTGCAAGGGAACAGGAAATTGTGGATCTTGCTTGCTTTCTAAACTCGATGGGTGCAGAGATACAGGGATCAGGGACTGATTGTATTACAATAAATGGAGTTAAAAGTCTAAAGGGAACGGACTATGAAGTCATGCCTGATAGTATTGAAGCAGGTACTTTTATTATTGCGGCGGGCTTGTGTGGTGATAAAGTAGAGATTGAAAATGCGAGGTGGAAGAACCTTGAAGTGTTTTGTTTGAAGTTAAAAGAAATTGGAGTAAATATTTCTATTGTTGATGAAAATAATGTAAGAGTAGATAAATCTCAAGAAGGATACAAACCTGTCAATATAAGCACACTCCCATATCCTGGTTTTCCTACTGATTTACAACCTCAAATTACAGTACTTCTATCTACTGTCCCTGGAATGTCCATAGTAACCGAGAATGTTTTTGAAAACAGGTTTATGTATGTGGATGAATTAAATAGAATGGGGGCTAACATAAAAATTGATGGGCATCGTGCTGTAATAAAGGGGGTTGAGAAATTATCCGGAGCTCCGGTCAGATCATTTGATATTCGTGCCGGAGCAGCAATGGTACTTGCAGGACTTGCGGCAGAAGGATCTACTGAAGTAAGCGATATATATCATATCAAAAGGGGTTATGAAGATTTTGAAGAAAAATTGCACAGCCTTGGTGCTGATATAGAAAAGATATGTTAGTTTATTAGAATAAAAAAATATAAAAAGTTTGTTACAGGTTTATTATTGAAATTTGTGATAATGAAGAAAAATAAAGGTGGGGCAGGAAAAAAGGTTAAGAAAATTGTAGATAGGAGAGGATTTAAAAGATTACCTTTATATGTAAGAGTAATAGTAATTGTCCTCTCTTCTATAATTTTTATTGGGGGTGCAGGTACGGCCGGCTTCTTTCTTTATGTTAATTCATTGAATAGAGCTATAAATTCAATTACGACCACTGAAATTGAAAATATACTTACCCCTATAGAATCTCCACAGGAACCGGTTACTATTCTTGTACTGGGCCGGGATACCAGAGATGCTGAAAATGATGCAGGTAGAGCTGATATCATAATGCTTTTTTATTTAAATCCTGAGAAAAACACCGGCAGCCTTCTTTCGATTCCCAGAGACACTCTGGTAGAAATCCCCGATCATGGGGAAGATAAAATAAATGCTGCTTATGCTTATGGTGGAGAAGAGCTTATGATAAGAACAATTAATTCTTTTTTAGGAGCGGAAATAAACCATTATATAACTCTTGATTTTGAAGGTTTTGTGGAGTTAATTGATGCACTGGAAGGAGTGGATATTACTATTGATAGGCCTATAGTGGATCCTAAGAGCGGTGCTAATTTTTCAGCCGGCAATCATCATCTTACCGGGGAGCAGGCTCTGTCATACACTAGGAGTAGATCTACTGAACTTGGAGACATTGGCAGAATTCAAAGACAGCAGCAGTTGTTCGGAGAACTGATAAAGCAGAAATTAAATGTAAAATATCTATCAAGTGTTCCATATTATTTTAATATTTTGGTAGAAAACACAAAAACAGATCTTGACATTTTAACTATTCTTAAATATTCGAAAGCGATCCTGTCTTTTAGTTCCGAGAATTTTGAAACGGCAATTATCCCAACTCATTCGGACTGGATAAAGGAAGAAACTATCAGTGTTCAAATTCCAAACACAGAAGAGGCAAGGGCAATGTGGCAGAGAATTATAAACGGGGAACCGGCGGGTCAGTACAATGCAGAATATACAGAGATAGATGAAATATCGGATTCAATGACTCAAGATACCACGTATAAATTTAAAGTTAAGGTAAAAAACACAGGAGCTTTAACCTGGAATAGAAACGGTGAAGATCCGGTTCGTCTGGGTTATCACTGGATAGATTTCAACAGTAAGGAGACGGTAGTCTTTGATGATGGCAAAAGAAGTGTTATACCAGAGGATGTAGTTAATGTAGGCGGCGAGACAGTATTTGATCTGACTGTGGTAGCTCCTTCTGAGCCTGGTGAATATATTTTACAGATAGATCTGGTGCAGGAAAGTGTGACCTGGTTCTCTTATCAGGGGGTACCACCCCTTGAGAGGTTCGTATCTGTCGATGTCTCTTACGCTGTTCAATATGATGATGGAGGAACTACCCCAAATTACCTCGATCCCGGCCAGGAGTTTGAGGCTGTAATTAAAGTAAAAAATAATGGATTTTTGATCTGGGGCTCCTCTGGTTCAGGAAGGGTAGCTCTGGGAACACACTGGATTGATAGAGATACCGGAGAGATCGTTATATGGGATGGTGATAGGGGGTTACTTAATTCTGATGTTTCTCACGGTCGGGAGGCAGAAGTAAATATAAAAATCAAAGCGCCTGATAAAGCCGGCAGGTATACATTGCAATATGATATGGTGCGGGAGAGAGTTGCCTGGTTCTCAGAAAAGGGTATAATTCCACTGGAAGTAAATGTGGATGTGGGGGAAAATCTAGACAAAGCGATAGCCAAAAAGACGACAGTAAAAATATTTAATGGTAATGGTGTCAGTGGCGCTGCAGATGAAGTTGAGGAATATTTGAAAAGTTATGGATTCAAAGTTTATGCTTTATCTAACGCAGAAAGATTTGATTTTGAGAAAAGTACAGTTTTATATAATAAAGGCAATAAAGAGAAAGCTGAACAGCTGGCATTGATTTTTGATAATTTGGAGATTTATGAATATAATAACACTTGGGATTTTTACCAGACTACTGCGGATTTAGTACTGATAGTGGGTAAGGATTACAATGACATTATGCAGTAGGTTTTTTACATCATTATATTTTTGTTTTAAAATAGATTGATGAAAAGCAGGTCTGTTTTAAAAATTATAGGGCAGCTGGTATTTGATGCCTTAATAATTTTCACATCATTTGTCATTTCCTTCTTTTTGAGGGGCCAGATAGGTCTAATAGACAGTGAGGGTCTTTTTTTCCAGTATTCCGATTTTATGACCCGGTATATTATCATTGTAGTCCTGATTAAAATACCCATACTCTGGCTGTTTGGAATTTACAGGAGAGTCTGGAAATATGCTTCGTTAAAGGATATGATAGCTATACTTGAATCCGTTACCCTTGGTTCGGTAGTCCTGGCAGTTATTTTTTATATTCTAAGTTATCCTATATCAATTTTTGGATTTAAAATTAATTTTTCCTTTCCATTTTTCCCCAGGAGTATATTTATTATTGATTATCTACTGACACTTATTCTGATAATAATTTCAAGATTTTCGGAGAGATTTTTCAATGAGCTGAAATTTGGAAGCCCAAATACCAGGAAGAAACGAGTATTGATTGTTGGTGCCGGTGATGCTGGAGAAATGATAGTCCGTGAAATGATCAGGCAAAAGAACAGCGAATATATGCCCATTGGGTTTCTGGATGATGATTATTCGAAAATAAGAAATAGAATACACGGGATCAGTGTTCTTGGTCCGATATCTAAGATGGAGAACATGATCAAAGATCATTCCATTGATGAAGTGATAATAGCCATGCCCTCTGTTTCAGGCAGTGTAAGGAAAGAAGTCGCAGTCAAGGCCAAGGAATATGGTGTAAATTGTAAAACTTTACCCAGTTTATATGAAGTAATTGATGGGAAGGTATACCTCTATCAGGTTAGGGATATAGAAATTGAAGATATTCTGGGGAGAGAGGCTATAAATATGAAGATCCCGGAAGTAGTATCCGAAATAAAGGACAAGGTTATTATGGTTACCGGAGCAGGAGGATCTATAGGATCTGAGATATGCAGGCAAATAATAAGATTCAAGCCGGAAAAAATAATACTGGTAGACCACTCGGAAAATAATTTGTTTTTAATAGTGGAGGAGCTTGATAATAAATTTGCTTTTGTTTCAACAGTTCCTGTAGTTATAGATATAAGGGATAAGCAGGCTTTAAGAAGTGTTTTTAAGAGATATAGACCGGATATATTATTTCATGCTGCCGCATATAAGCATGTGCCATTAATGCAGCTAAATCCAAAGGCTGCTATTCAAAATAACTATCTTGGTACCAAGATACTGGCAAAGCATTCCATTGAGTTTGGAGTGAAAAGATTTGTTATGCTTTCTACAGACAAAGCAGTAAAACCCAAAAATGTGATGGGAATCTCAAAATTACTTTCCGAACGGTATCTCCAGGCTTTGTCCAGTGTAAAAAATACCAGGTTTATGATTGTAAGGTTCGGCAATGTCCTTGGAAGTATGGGGAGTGTGGTTCCTCTGTTTAAAGAACAAATACAATCCGGCGGTCCGGTAAGGGTAACACATCCTAATATGAAAAGATATTTTATGACCATACCCGAGGCATCACAGCTGGTGATACAGGCTTGTATAATGGGAAAGGGAGGGGAGGTATTCGTTCTGGATATGGGAGAACCTATAAATATACTGGATCTGGCTAAGAACATGATAAAGTTTTATGGAATGGAGCCCGGTAAAGATATCGAGATCAAATACACTGGTCCCAGAGATGGTGAAAAAATGGATGAGGAGCTGGTAGGTGAAAATGAGGAGTTGGTTCCGACAGAATTTAAACAGATATTTGAAGCCAGAAATAATGGTGAAGAAAACCATTTCAACAAGGACGAAATAGTAAATATATTGTTTAGCATTGAAAGGGAAATCCAGATCGATGATTATAAAGGTTTATTTAAGGATTTAAAAAAGATTGTCCCTCATTTTGATGAAAATAAAATGTGGCCCAGGTTATATGAATAGCTGTAGCAGATTTTTTATTAACTTATGATTTATAAAATCACAAAGAGAATTTTTGATATAGTATTTTCAATTATTTTATTGGTATTGTTTGTTCCCTTCTGGATTATCATTCCTTTAATTATTAAAATTGATTCTCTGGGAAGAGTGATATACAAGCAGAAAAGGGTAGGTGTAAACAGTGAATATTTTACTATTTATAAATTCAGGACTATGAAAGAAGGCACTCCTGATATCCCTACTGACCGCTTAGAAAATCAAAGTGACTTGAACACCAGAGTAGGAACCATGCTGCGAAGGTGGAGTATAGATGAGTTTCCCCAGCTTGTAAATATAATAAAAGGCCAGATGAGCTTTGTAGGCCCCAGGCCTGCACTGTATAATCAAGAATTTTTGATAAAACTGCGTAAAGAAAAAGGAGTGGATAAAGTCAAGCCAGGAGTAAGCGGGCTTGCCCAGATTAGCGGGAGGGATGAACTTTCAATTCCGGATAAGGTTATGTATGATCGGTTATATATTCAAGATGCTTCAATATGGTTGGATATAAAAATATTTTTGGTTACAGTAAAGGCCGTAATTACTGGAAAAGGTGCTAATTGAAGCTAATGCTATTTATCTGTTAATTTTGATGAAATTAAGTCCTTGTTCACTAAAAATCAAAGTAAATTCTCCATTTTTTAGTCTTTCGCTGATTTCTTCTGAAAACTCAGGGTTGTGATAATAATTATCCGATATTAAGAGGCCATAGGTATTGTCATCTATTGTCCCCAGAAGAGATGTATAAGGAGGGGTAATAGCTAAGATTTTAAAGTTTTCATTTTCCAAAAAGATTTTTTTCGATTTACCTTCAAAGCCTGGAATTGCGGTTATTATATAATAATCGGTTACGATCTTACCGTCTATCTTATATTGATCTTTATAATCATATAGTAAGTGATTTACTTCAGGAATTCCCAGTGATTTTTGTGATTCTATTTGGTTGTCAATTATTTTATCACTATATAAATATAAAACTAATGATACTGGTATCAATATAATCATCAAAATGATTAAAATGTATTTACTTCTTAATCTAAACTGATAAATTTTATGAGGTATTTTTTGTTTTATGATTGAGTACATTGTAGTAATAATGCCACAGAAGCCAATTAAAACAATGATGATAAGAGCGATATTCAGAATATTGAACCAATTCTGCTCGATCGGTTTATTTCTTAGATAAGAGACCAGTTTAAGTAAAAATATACCTGCCCATTTATTGGTTAAAATACCGATTCCTGTTAAGACAATTAATGAGTTAATAACTATGGCTGATTTAAAAAAGAGGCTCCTGGATTTAATTTGGACTTTCTCCTTATTACGAGAATCAAGCAGTCTTTTCCTTCTGATTTTTTCAAATAAAAAGGCAATACCATATGCTGATGAATATGCTATGAAAGGGAATGCAGGTATTAGATTTCTTCCATCATAGCTGAAGAACAACCCCCATATCAGGATTATGGGTAACGTAAGACCAATTGAAAACCATCTTGATTTCCTTTGGAAGAGACTTAAGATTACGAAGAATAGTAAAAAGTAAAAAAATATTGTGCCCCCATGCAAGTAATTCATACCATATATAAATCTCTGAAGATAACTACGCCCTTCATGTATTCCCTGTGTCAGGTATGAGATGGCGCTAATGTCAGAACCTTTCTTTATCTCAATTATTTTAAAGAGATACCAGGATAACGTTAAAATTATTACAAAAAATAATATTGATATTTTTTTGAAGGTGTCACTGAGGGTTACATTTTTCCTGTTTTTTATCAATATCCATGAAACCCAAATAATCGAAAAGGTAAGTGCTAGGAGTCCAAATTGTTTTGTAAGAGCCGCGGCACATGCGGATAATATAAGTAAAATTAAATTTTTTATATCTACATTATTATCTTCAATGTTTTCTGTTGAATAAAGTGTCAGGAACAGGAAGAAAGAGACGGCTATATCAACGAAGCCGGTTTTAATGAATTCTGAACTATAAGCGATAATAATAATTCCATAAAATATTAATGATACAATATTGATTATATTTTTTTTCCTATTAAAAAGATCTAAAAATAAGAGTGAGGTAAGCAAAGGGAAAAGCGGCATTATTGAGTTTGCGAAAAACTGCACGTGGTGGTTTTGCATTATGATGTAAGTCAATGACCAATTAGCAGGTATTAACTGTGGATAAGTGTTTGTTCTATAGGGGATATCGTTCAAATACCAGTCTATAGCCCACCTATTCCATGAAAATAGTGCGTCGTGGCCACGAAAGATATCGTATAAATTTGAGGTAAAAAAGTAAAAGAATATAAATATAAATATAATGGATAAAGCAATGAATAAATCTTTTAATGGTGGTCTCGATTCCTGAAGATCAAATTCCAATTCTACATTGAAACTGATTCTTTTTCTAATTATTAAATAGATTAAATATGAGAATTCTATTGCTAAAATGGAATAGATCACATATGGGTTGTAAAATTTTAACAGAGTTAGAAAATATACCAGGAAATAATTAATTAATAAGCTCAATGAGAAGCTGTAAATTATGATTTGTAATTTACTGGTTAATTTGAATTTGAAAATCTTGATAAAGATAAAACCAGGGATAAAAGTTATTTGAAAGAATGACAGTAAACCCAGTAAAGTCATACAATCCCCTATGGATAGCTCTAATTTGATTAAAATATCCGAAAGTATGAAAGTATTATATCAGAATGCACATAAATTCTAAATAATAATTAAGAATTCTATTTAATTAAATTTAAGAGTTGCTTATATTTTTAATTCTAAGTCTCTAAATCTTTTATTAATCTTTCTATGCCATTTTCAAAACTCACAGGCGAGAAGTTAAAATCCACTTCAGCTTCCTGATATGAGTATGATTTATCAATTCCCATTCTTTCTATCTGATCAGGAGTCAGTAAGGGATTTCTGAAAATTTTAGCATATATGAAAATTAAAAGTTTACTGAACTTTAGAGGGAGTTTTATAACTTTAAATTGTTTTTTTAGTTTGCTTCTTACAATATCCAGCATATCATTATATTTTAAGAGATTTTTGCCGGCAATATTATAAATTTTGCCATAAGTTTTTTTATTATCAAGAATACTAATAACAGAATCGGCCACATCTTCTATATATATAGGCTGGATTAGATTATTTCCGTTTCCAAAAGTTACAAAAAATCCTCTCTTCTTTATAAATCCAATCATTTTTGAAAAATTGTTATCATCTTTTGAGCCGTAGATCATAGTAGGTCTCAATATAGTATAATCCAGCTCTGAACTTTTTATAAGTTTTTCAGAATTTATTTTTTGGCTCTTAACTTTGCTTTTCTGTGGGATTAACACAGTGGTAGAACTGATGAAAACGACTCTTTTGAGTCTGGAACGTCTGGCTGCATTAAGAAAATTTTCCAGAAGATCAGTATGTTTCAGATCAACCATATAAATTGCACTTTTTGTTTTTTTAAATATGGATACTATTGAATCAGGACTCTGGAGTGTTCCAGTACTTAATAGAACTTCTTTCCCTGCCAATTTTGAGATATCCAAAAGATCGGACCTATCACTGGATGTTCTTATCAGGCAGTTGACTCCATAACCCTTTTCCAGTAATTTCTTCAATAGCGGAGGCCCCAGAAAACCAGTTGCTCCAATAAGTAAAACCATTTTCATCCTTTCCCTTAGTTAATATAAAAGAACCTTAAGGGTCATAAAATTCATTTTGTTATCATAATTTATATGAGAAAAAATATCTGTAACCTCAAAGTATTTTTATATCAATATATCAAAGCAATCAAATCCTCTGGGCACGATTAACTCAAAGTGTTTTCTGTCCAGAGTGAGAATTTTATTTATCTTAAGGCGTTCAGCTATGGCAACTATAGAAGCGTCTACATAGCCAATATTAAGGGTATCATACTTTTTTAATATTTCTATAATTCTTATAATATCCACATCTTTTAATATTTCTAAGTGGAAATTTTTATTAATTTCTTCAAGTAATTTTATTTCAAAATAAGGTCCTAATCTTGTGTTAATGATGTAACATAATTCTGGTATTACTGTAGATGGCAGAATATAGTAGACGTCATTGCTCTTTAGAAAGAATTCTTTAACTAATTTATGGTTTTTATCACCTTTATCCATTAGGGAATATAAAACACTGGTCTCCAGTATTATCTGCAATTTTTCCTCCTTACATTTTAATTAGTTTTCGCCAAAGCCTTTTAGGTACTCCTCTTTTTCGCTTGCGATATCTGAACCCCCGCTATTACCGATACCAATTATACTAATTTCTTTCTTTGGCGCTTTTTTGGCGACATATTCAGTGACTGCTTCTCTGATTATAAAGGAAGTAGATCTATTGGAAATTTTTGCCAGGTTTTTTAATTTTAACATAACATCTTTTTCCAAAAGTATGGATGTTCTTTCTTTTTCCATTATGTTTCACCCGCTCTCTATAGCTTGAGTTTTATAAAACTTAACGAGAGTATAAATTAATTTTTTATAATATGCATATTAATATTAATATTATTAATATTAATATTGCCTGCTCATTATGTCAAGAGTCAATTTAAGAGTGGAAGCATCTAAAATTCCGTGATAGCGATAAAAGTAAAACTTTAAGGGCCAGGATGGGTTATTTCAAAAACACGCAAGCTTTTACCCAGCGAGAAAGAGCTTGCTCAGTTTCAGGCTTCGCTCTCCTCTTAGAAGAGGAACCATGCCCGCTTTGCCTTCAAATGGTTTTCTTAAGTAACTCGTCCTGGCCCATTAATTTATTTTTTATCACGAAATTTTAGATGCTAACTTTAAGAGTTAAATTGTGGAAAATTTGTGGTATCATCTTATAGATTTTTAAACCGTCGAGTTTTATAGGGGTGAAAAACAGGATATGCTCTGGATTGTTTATATAGTTATACCAATTGCGGCTGTACTTGTATTGTTATATTTATATTCGTTCAGATATGAGCCAGTTAATTTCAGATTAACGGATGTAAATGTGTTTATAGAAGATTGCCGCTCACAGAGGGTCAGTGAGGATAAGTCAGATGAACCTATACTTACCATTTTGCATTTGTCTGATTTCCACTTAAGGAAGAATTTCAAAGGAAGAAAATTGTTTAAATTTGTAAAGGGTCTGGCCAGGTTAAATGTAGATTTTATTTTTATTACCGGTGATCTTGTGGGAAGCAGTAACAGCGTAGAATACATGATTGAAATGCTTTCTCCTCTGAGAGCAAAATTAGGGAAATATGCTGTTTTTGGGGTGCATGATCATTATGACAAAGCTTTAATGGAGTTTATAAAAAATATGTTTAAAAGAAAAAAGAGTTATAGAAAAGAAAATGATACCACCCATATGGTAAGAAGGTTAAAGGATATTGGCATCGAGGTTTTAACAAATGAAGGCAAAGAAATTGGAATCAACGGTGGCAGCTTAAACAGCATCGAGATTATCGGCCTTGATGACCCCATTATAAAGAAAATTGATATAGTTAGAGCTTTCAGCCATATTGATCCTATAAATAAACTGGAGCCAATAGGAAAATCGGATCATAAAGAGGTATTTAGATTAAGAGGGAAAAAGATGCATAGAATTAATAGCAGGGGTAAATTGCGTTTGGCAATTATACATACTCCTGATACTGATTCTATAATTAATCTGGCACGGGAAAAAACTGATATAATATTCAGCGGACATACCCACGGTGGCCAGGTAAGACTCCCCTTGGTTGGGGCGGTAATTTCCGGATGCAAAATAAAGACAAAATTTGCTTCGGGCCTTTTTTATTTTAAAAATTTCGTCCTTTATGTAACCAGAGGTCTTGGAGAGGGGAAATATTCACAATTCAGATTCTATTGCCAACCGGAAGCAAGTCTGGTCAGGATATATAAGAGAGATATATAAAATAGGCTAAGAAAGGCGAACTAGAATCAATAAACCTTGCGGGATGGATCAATCTTACTGCTGTTTTAAAACTTGTTGTAGTTATATATAATATCTTTGATTATATACATATTATATGCGTACATGTGTTTATAAAACAAATTGGGATTAATGATAAGGTAAATAATTCAAAGAAGAGAAGAAGAAGTTATGCCAGAGAGAAGAAGCGGTTGTCCGGGACAGAATCCGGCTTATTTAAAAGATTTTAAAACAAATATTGTACCCTGTCCAAAATGTGGGTATGAGATAGAATTCTTTGCCGATGAAAGAAAAGTTAAATGTCCCAGGTGTCACACTAACGTATTCAAAGTCAATCCGCAGGTAATAAAATATAAGGATGGTAAACTGATTTTTAGCGGCAGGGATAAGAGCTGCCTCGACTGGTGCGGCGGATGTCTAAGTAAAAAAGACTACGAAGATATAGAGGAACATGAAAAAAAGATTGAAAAGAAAAAAGAAGATTTCAAAAAACTTATAGACTCAATTGATAAAAAGGACAAAGGTATAATTGATTTCTTTATAGAAGCCTTTCGAAAGAGCATAAATAATCCCAGATTAATAGATGAAAAGATATTTCACGTAGTTCAGAAAGAAGATCCTGCTCTTTTTATAAAAGTGAGAAATTACTATTTAAATTTTATCGGCAGATAAAATTATCTAGTTTACGAAGCTTTTGCGGTAATTTTACGATAATTCATATTGATTCTGTGTATAATGAAAAAGGTAGAAAGCAAGCAGGTTAAAAAAAGTAAAAGAAAATCCCATCCGCTTGCAAGGTTTACTTTGATTGTAATTCTTCTGCTGGCTGTGGGAGTATTTATATTCTACAGCATAGACAATCCCGGTTTTTTAAGAGAAAAGTTCTCATCTTTTTTTGGTGATAATGAAAATGAAGAAACGGCACCAGTTCTATCAGAGGGTAGCAAAGATCAATCAGTAGGTAATATTGAAGAATCGGCCATAGTCAGTGACTCCGGCAGAAATGAGATAGGGGATACGGATGAGGAAGGGAAGGAAGAGGTCGCTTCTAATGAAGATTTGGCTAACAAAGAGACTGAAGGTAGCCTGTCTTTATGGCAGAGGGTAAAAAATTTCTTTATAAAATTAAGAGGCGGCGAAGAAGGAGAAGCTTATCCCGGTAAATTGGAAATAAATTTCTATTTTTCCGGCCTCGGTGAAGAGAAAAAATTAGTTTCCGAGAAGAGATCTGTGAATGCGGGAAGTCCTGCTAATGCTGTACAGAATGCTATTCAGGAGCTGCTTAAGGGACCTTCCAAATCATATCACTTTCCAGTGATACCGGCAGGAACAAAATTACTCGGTGTGGAAACCTATGAGAATACGGCCAAAGTTGATCTTTCCCAGGAATTTCTGGAGAACAGCCTGGACTCAAGGATTTTAGATGAATATGTAATTTACTCTATTGTAAACACACTGACAGAAATTCCTGAAATAGAGGGTGTCGTTTTTTATATAGAAGGTGTAAGAATTAAGGTGTACGGCAATATTGATCTATCTGTCCCTGCCATCAGGAATATGGAATATATAAGTGAAGATGAGGAATAGATTGTGAATTGAAATAAAACTTCTATTGGATTTTTAATAACCAGGCAGAAAATATATAATAGCGGATAGTAAAATTTTATAAAGGTGGTTAATTTGAAGATACTTATAACAGGTGGAGCAGGATTTATTGGATCAAATGTAGCAGACAGGCTTCTGGAGGAAAACCATGAGGTGATTATAGTAGATGACCTTTCCAACGGGAAGAAAGAAAATATTTCAAAAGAAGCTAAGTTTTACAGGTGTGACGTTAGGAATAAGAAGTTGTACAGTATATTTAAATCAGAAAGACCGGAAATAGTAATCCACAATGCAGCACAGCTTTCGGTTAGAATATCGGTGGAGAGTCCTCTGGTGGATGCAGATATAAATATAATGGGAGGGCTTAATGTGATCCAGGCCTGTCATATTTATAATGTTAATAAGATAATATTTGCATCAAGTGGAGGCACGGTATACGGTGAACAAAAGTACTTCCCGGCGGATGAGGGACATCCCACCTGCCCCATATCTCCCTATGGAGTAGCAAAGCTTACTACTGAAAATTACCTGTATTATTTTCATAAGACCTATGGCTTAAAATATATATCTTTAAGGTATGGAAATATATATGGGCCAAGACAGGACCCATACGGTGAAGCTGGGGTGGTAGCCATATTTTCAAATAAAATCCTTGAGGGAGAAAATCCCATTATTAATGGAGATGGTCTCCAGACCAGGGATTATGTTTATGTGGGAGATGTCGTGGATATAAATCTCAAGGCAATAAAAAATGATTTTACCGGATCCCTGAATGTAGGGACAGGAAAAGAAACTGCTGTGGTGGAGCTTTTTAAGATTCTAAGAAAAGTGTCGGGGAAGGATAGCGTTGAAGAAGTTCATGGTCCTCCCAAAGAGGGAGAACAAAGAAGAAGCCAGCTTTCTTATGAGTTGGCTGAAAAGGTGCTGGGCTGGCAGCCCAGGGTATCTTTGGAAAAGGGACTGGAACTAACTTATAATTGGTTTAAGAATCATTGACTCTTGATTTTTTATAATAAAATTGTAATTTATAACAAATGTTTGATAAGCATTATGCTATTTTAAAAAAGGCTTAATTCTGAATATTAAATAAAGAAACCATATTTAATATCCTTTAAATCACTATACCTTTTAGAAACTATAACAGCTTTTTTAATGCCAAGTTCATCGGCGATCTTTGATAATTTCTTTGCATCTTGCTTTGAAGGGTTTATTTTTACTTCAATAGCTGTGTCTTTGTTAAGAATAAAGTCGATTTCAGCCCCACTTTTTTTCTGATAATAATTAACTTCTCCTTTTATTCTTAAATTCTGAAAAATGCTATTTTCAAATAGAGCTCCTTCATCTAATTTAGCAAAATTATTTACTAATCCACAGTCACAAAGATATACTTTGGGTATTTTTCTTATCTCTATGTCTTTTCCTTTACTAAAAGGCCTTATTGTTTTTATAAAATATGTTTCCTCTAAGAAAGAAATATATTGATGAAGTGTTGGCCGGGAAACTGAAAGTTCTCTGGATAATTTTTTGATATCAAGCTTTGTACCGACTCTTTGCATCAGTAGTAATATTAAGTCTCGAATTTTATCATTTCTTCGGAAATCTCCTAGTTTTAATACTTCTAATTGAAAATAAGAAGTAAATATATCCTCTAAAGATTTTTTCTTTTCACTGATATTTTTTTTTAAAACAACTTCTGGAAAGCCGCCAAATAAAAGATACTCTTCATATAGATTAGAAATGGTATCAAAGATAGGCTTACTGATATTATCAGGGTTGTCGGGTAGCTTTATATTGCTCTCTTTAAATGATAGAAATTCTTTAAAATCCAAAGGGAATAATTCAAAAAGATATTTCCTTCCTACCAGAGATTCTGCAAATAAATTTTTTAGATAATAACTTGCTGAGCCGGTGAGGAAACATTTTACTTTGTAGTGGTCAATTAAATATTTTATTACTGATGGTAAATTTTTTAATAATTGAATCTCATCTAAAAAAAGATAAGATTTCCTGGTAAAATCTACTCCCAGGAATTCAATTGTAGATTTAATTTTTTCATAATTTTCTTCTTCAAAATACTTTTGATTTAAGGGGTTCTCTAAATCTAGAAAAATCTTATTATCAGAATCAATTTTGTCGTATATAAATCTAATTAAGCTTGTTTTACCCACTCTCCTCATGCCAGTTATAACAATTGCTTCGGGAGAATCGATGTGTTTCTTTATTTGGTTGAATAATAGTCTTTCTTTTAACATATATATTATTAATTTACACTTGGTACCACTTTTTGTTAAACATAATATACATATAGTAGTACTTTTTGTCAATAACTAATTTACATAAAGTAACATTATCAAGGCCTTGTGGACAAATTATTTAATAATTTGTAGAGTATAATCTAATTAATAATTACCTAAAAATATGAAAGATTATGAAAATTCTCTATAATTATACCAGAAAAAAGAAAAATGAATGATGGAGACTATAAATGTAATTTGTTCCCGGGAAATTAGTAATATTTTGCAATATACGGGTTGTTTGAATGTGTAAATGGTTTGAATACATGAAAATGGATATGAAATGAAAAGTAAAGAAAATAAACGGAAAGTTCTTAATATTGTACCCACTCCCTTTTTTGCTGATAGGGGCTGTCATATGAGGATACTTGGAGAGATGAAAGCTCTGTCAAATTATGGTTACCGGAATATCATAGTAACTTATCATAACGGCCGTGATCTGGAAGACCTGGATATAAGAAGAATAGTAAACATCCCATGGTATAAGAAACTGGAGGCAGGCCCGTCAATACATAAATTTTATATAGATATTCTCCTCTTTTTTAAAGCAGCAGCTGTGTATTTTAAGGAGAAGCCGGATATTATATATGGCCATCTTCATGAGGGAGCATTCGTAGGAGGTCTCATAAAGTACCTTTTAACCTTTGGGAAAATTCCTCTTGCTTTTGATGTTCAGGGAAGTTTGACCTCAGAACTGGATACATTCAACTGGATCAAGGGGAAAAAAGTGATTAGATGGTTTTTCCATGGCCTGGAGAAATTTATCTGTAAGATGCCCGATTTTTTTATATGCAGCTCAGTGTCCAATGGAGATATCATAAAAAACAGATTTCATATAAGTCCGGATAAGGTCAGGGTAGTAATAGACGGAGTTCATACTGATTTTTTCAGTAAATCACCGGAAAAGGGATTTAAGAAAAAGCTGGGAATACCTGAAAATGCACCGCTTATAATATTTACCGGGGCACTGCTTGAAGCAAAGGGAATCTGGAATCTGGTTTATGCAATCCCCATGGTTCTAAAAGAAGTGGGAGACGTTCATTTTTTAATAGTGGGTTATCCTGTGGAAGAGACAGCAAAAAAAGTAAGGGAACTAGGGGTAGAAGGAAACGTTCATTTTACTGGTATGGTTGACTATTTTAAACTTCCTGATTATCTCCTTGTCAGTGATATAGCAGTAGAGCCAAAAGTAGATAAGGCAGGCGAGGCCAGCGGGAAAGTTATAAACTACATGGGAGCTGGACTTCCAGTGGTCTGTTTTGAAGGCAAGAATAACCGCCGGTTTTTAGGGGAAGGTGGGATTTATGCAGCCGACAATAAAGTGGAAAATCTGGCAGCCAAGATGGTATGGGCAATAGAAAATCCGGATAAAGCCAGAAAACTTGGAGAGTTAAATAAAAAAAGAGTGGAAGAAGTATTTTCCTGGAATAACAGCATCAAGGATACGGTAGAGGCTTTTGAGAAATTAATCTCCAGAAATTCCCGGCGCAATGGGAGCATAATGGAGTCTTAAGCTCGTTTTTTATTGTATTTTTATTATATGTTGTACAGTTATATTGTAAGAAAGCATCTTTATTGATATTATACTTCAGAATCAGGTTTAAAATTCATTAATTAAGATTTATTAATATTCTCTGGAGAAATAACAATGAAAATCTGTGTTATAGGGACAGGATATGTTGGTCTGGTTACCGGTGTTTGTCTTGCTGAAATAGGCAACCAGGTATTATGTGTTGACAAGGATAGGGAGAAGATTAATCTTATTGAAAACGGGAATATCCCTATATATGAAGAAGGTCTTACAGACCTGATAAAAAAGAATAAAGAAAGTGGCAATCTGATTTTTCACTCTGAAACGGGTTATGGTATTAAGGAAAGTGACATTATATTTATATGTGTAGGCACCCCACCGCTGCCTTCAGGTAATCCCGATCTTTCAGCAATTGATGAGGTAGCAAAGTTGATCGGGCAATCCATTAACGGCTATAAAATTGTTTCGAATAAAAGTACTGTTCCTATAGGCACCGCAAAAAGAATCAGGAAAATAATCAAAGAGAATCAGGATAGTGGTAACAAAAATTATGAGTTTGATATAGTATCCAATCCTGAATTTTTAAAAGAGGGCGAAGCAGTGGCAGATGCTTTCTTTCCGGAGAGAATTGTAATAGGTTCTGAAAGCAAAAGAGCGATTGAGATAATGAAAAAACTTTACCAGCCCATAATAAACCAGGACTTTGATTATGCGGTAAATAATACTCATAAAAAAGATAAGGTACCGGTTCTGATAACTGATTCAACCAGTTCGGAGTTGATAAAATATGCTTCCAACGCTTTTCTGGCTACCAAAATTTCATTTATTAATGAGATTGCCAATATATGTGAAAGGGTCGGTGCAAATATTCTGGATGTTACTTATGGAATGGGCTTGGACAGCAGGATCGGCTCTCGCTTTATGAAGGCAGGAATTGGGTGGGGCGGTTCATGTTTCCCCAAGGATGTTAGAGCATTAAGCTATACTGCTGAAGAATATGGTTCGCCGGCAAGTATTTTAAATGCAGTAATTCAGGTTAATAACCATCAGAGATTTAAAGTGATACAGAAAGCTATGAGTATGCTTGGCATTATTGACGACAAAATTATTGGTATTTTGGGATTGGCTTTCAAACCAAGCACCAATGATACCAGAGAAGCACCTTCTATTGCTATAATTAATAAGTTCCTGGAGCTGGGGGCGGAGGTGAGGGTTTATGATCCTGTAGTGAAGGAATGCCCGGAGAATATGGACAAAAGCGCTGTTATGGCAGCAAATCCTTATAAAGCAGTGGAGGGAGCAAATTTGATGGTTCTGATTACAGAATGGGACGAATTCTACAATCTTGATTTTGGGAAAATTAAAAGTCTTATGGCAAATTTAAATATTATTGATGGAAGAAATATATTTGATAAGAAAAAACTTCAAGAATTAGGATTTAATTATACAGGTATCGGATATTAATCAATATTTACTTTAGGAGGCTTGTTTTGATAGAAGGAGTTAAAGTAAAGAAACTTAAGGTTGTACCTGATGAAAGAGGCAGACTTATGGAAATGCTTCGCTCTGATGATAATCTATTTGTGAAGTTCGGGCAGGCCTATATGACTACTGCTTATCCGGGAGTAGTCAAGGGATGGCATTACCACAAGAAGCAGGTAGATAATATGGTAGTGGTTAGGGGTATGATGAAAGTTGTCCTGTATGACAGCAGAAAAGATTCACCTACCTATAAAGAAGTGAATGAATTCTTTATGGGAGTGCATAATCCAATGCTCCTTCAGATTCCGGTATATGTTTACCATGGTTTTAAATGTATCACAAGCTATGAAGCGATATGCATAAATATTCCTTCAGAGCCTTACAACTATGATGAACCTGATGAATTCAGGGAGGACCCGCACAGCCCCAACGTACCTTATAATTGGGACAGAAAAGACGGGTAAAGAGAAAGATATTCTTAAAAATCGATAGGAGAACCAATTGAAAGAAAGAAATTTTAAAACATTGCTTGTAACTGGCGGAGCCGGCTTCATTGGAAGTAATTTCATACATTATGTGATTAAAAAATATCCGGAATATAAGATTATTAATCTTGATAAATTAACTTATGCAGGAAATCTGGAGAATTTAAAGGACATAGAAGACAATTCTAATTATAAATTTATAAAAGGTGATATTGCCGATAAGAAAATAATAGATGAGATTTTTAAATCCCGGAAAATCGACGCAGTCATAAATTTTGCTGCTGAATCCCATGTGGATAGGTCAATAGAAGATCCGGGTATCTTTATTCAAACTGATATTTACGGAACATACATTTTACTGGAAGCGGTTAAGAAATATGACTGTAAATTATTTCTGCAGATAAGCACAGATGAAGTTTATGGTTCTATAATAAACGGTTCTTTTAAAGAAGATGACCCGCTAAAGCCCAATAGTCCCTATTCTGCTTCCAAAGCCGGAGCGGAGATGATTGTAAGGTCTTTTTTTAAAACATACAGCACACCAGTTATTATAACCAGAACTTCTAATAATTTTGGTCCCTATCAGTATCCTGAAAAACTGATTCCACTTTTTGTGACCAATCTTATTGATAATATCAAGGTTCCGCTTTACGGGGATGGTATGAATGTAAGAGATTGGATTTATGTATACGATAATTGTACAGCACTGGATCTGGTTCTCCATAAGGGGAAGGTTGGTGAAGTATATAATATCGGTGCCGGAAATGAGAAACCGAATATATGGATTACCAAGAAAATAATAGAGATTCTTGGAAAATCTGAAGATATGATTGAGCCGGTTACTGATAGATTAGGGCATGACCGCCGCTATTCAGTTGATTTTTCTAAGGTCAGGAGAGAATTCGGGTGGGATACTAGGTATAATTTTGAAGAAGCGCTTGAAAAAACTGTATACTGGTATGTGAACAATGAAAGCTGGTGGAGGCCTTTAAAGAAAAAAAGCATATAGACTTTTAAAATAGAATATTATAAATGAATCTCTGACTTATATTTTAATTCTTCTAATATAACCAGATTACAGATGTCATATAATTAGTAAATGCTTGCTACGTCTTGAAAAATAATAACAATTACATTATAATGTCATTGTTTTATAATAATAATAACGTTGGTGAGTAATTGATTAATTTAAACTATTTCAACCCTTGGTGGAGAACTGGAAGAGTAGATGAGAATCTAACAGGTAGGAAAAGACAAATTTTTGAAGAAGTATTGAAATATATAGACTTAAGGCAAATATTAATGTTTACTGGCTTAAGAAGAGTTGGTAAAACTACCTTAATGTTTCAGATTATCGATTGGTTAATAAAAGAGAAAAATATTAATCCTACTAAAATTCTCTATTATTCATTTGATGAAGCTGTTAACAGTATAGAAGAAATTATTTCAACATACGAGAAGGAGATTTTAAAAGAAAACATATCACAGCAAAAGATTTATTTATTTTTTGATGAAATCCAGAAGTTGGGGGATTGGTCTTCGAAAATTAAAGTGTTTTATGATATCTACACTAATATAAAGATTTTTATTTCAGGTTCTGCTTCTTTAAACCTTGTAAAAAACACGCGAGAAAGTCTGGTAGGTAGATTTTTTGATTTTTTGATAGATACTTTAGACTTTGAGGAATACTTGGAGTTTAAGGATATTAAAATAGATAAGGAGAAAGAGAAAATATTTGAAGTAGATTTAATAAAAAATTTTGAGGATTTTTTAAAGTCAGGCGGCTTTATAGAAGCACTGGAGTTGCAGGACATAAAGCTTGCGAGGTATTTTAAAGAGGGAATAATTGAGCAATTGATATTTAAAGATCTCCCGTCAGTCTTTTCAATAAACCATCCAGATCTTTTATATAGAATTATAAAAATTATTGCTTCAAGACCAGGAATTTATCTTGATTATAAAAATATCGGGCAGGATTTAAAATATGATCAAAGGACTATTTCTGATTATGTCTCTTACCTTGGATACTCAATGCTTGTAAGAAAAGTGTTTAATTATTCTTCTAACTATTTAACTACTGAGAAAAAAATGAAACGGGCATATCTTACAAATTCAGCTTTTAATTATGCGATTACTGAAGTTAGTGATTTTTCTCTTATAGTTGAACAGTATTTTATTAATTTCTTTAAAGCTAAATGTTTTTATCGAAATCTGCAAAAAGAAGAAGTTGATGTAATATTAGAGAATACAGGTAATGTGATACCCGTAGAAGTAAAAATAAAAAATGTAATTAGCAAGGAAGATTTGATACCAACTTTTAAATTTCTTAAAAAATTCAATTTGCAAAAAGGTTATATTATTACAAAGAGTACAGAGCACATATACAAAAATGATGATTATGTAGTTGAAGCTATACCTTATTGGAGGCATTGGACTATTAGGAACAAAGCAGGCTTAATCTTATAAATGCTGGTAATTTTCCAGAAGTATGATTTCTATCTTTCTACTGCTATAACAAATAATTCGGGTATTATTATTTTTATCTCATCATTCAAATATTGCTTTAAAACAAATCTGCCTTTTTATACTGTAAATAACAAGGTAATTTCTGTATTCTATTTTTTATGGTAAAATTGGGAAAATTCATCGTAATTTAAATATATTTTATAAATATAGTAAAATTGTTTGCTTTTTAGTATAGGAATCATTAAGATACAAAGGAATAACGAGGGATAGTGTTTGATTCATACGAAGAAGTAATAAGTACTTTAAAGTCTTTGAATGATTATTATTATATCAAATCTAATTTTATAATTTGCCCTAGATTGTGTAAGTTAAATACTGGAAGCAGGGAACTGTTTTGTTTTGGTTTTCTGGATAGTATTGAAAAGAAAAGAGAATTGGTAAAAAGACTAAAAAAATTAGAGGAAAGAGAAAAAACTGTGTTGCTTTTGTTTTACTCCTTGGGTAAATCAATAGGCTGCATTGGCCAAGAACTTCATTTGAGCTGTAGGCACTGTTACAGAATAAAGAATAAAGCTCTTGAGAAAATAGTTAATTTTGGAAAAGAAAAAAATGTAGCTTTGTCTTATTAATATAAAAATCTTTTCAATATCTTAAATCTTGTCCATATCAAATAATTAGGATATATATTATATTAGTATTATATATATGAGATATCTATAATTAAATTATAGTTAATTAAAAAAATTTCTCTTATAAAGTGTTGACAATGTCGGCAATATATATAAAATATATTAAAGTGTTGTAATTGTGTTCTAATGCCTAGTACTCAAGGTTCTCAAATGTTTACAGTGTTTATAATCATATCCTTCCATAGGTATGTAATGAATTGTAAAAGTATATGAATTCTAGTACCAGTAGACACCGAATTAAAATTTTTTTTTCCAGGAATTTAAATATAACTGCCAAAAGTATTGGGGCGATGTTTATTTCTACTTCTGCAGTGAATCTTATTAACTTTTTTTATCAAATAATAATGGGAAGGTTACTGGGACCATCTGAATATGGCGTTCTAAATTCAATTATGTCTTTATTGTTTATATTTACTGCAGTTACAGCTACTGTACAGACTACATCAGCTAAATATTCATCTATTTATCTGGCGCAGGAAAATATAATCAAGATTAAAAGTTTTTTCTATTCAATAACAAAAAGGCTTCTAATTTTTTCTGGGGTTATTTTCATAATAATTATAGCCCTTCTAAGCAAAATAACCTCTTTTCTTAAAGTAGATTTTGCTTATCCTGTTGTTTTTCTTGGAATTATGATAATTGGGGGCTCGCTTATCTCTATTGGCAGAGGTACTCTGCAGGGTATAAAAAGATTTAAGGGCTTAGGGGTAAATCTGGTACTAGAAGTTCTATTAAAATTAATTCTGGGAATTATATTGGTATATTTTGGATTTAAAGCAAATGGAGCAGTTTTTGGATTTATGTTAGCTACATTGATTTCATACTTATTCATTTTCATACCCCTTCGGGATGTACTGACAAAAAAACCAGATGATAGTGTTGACAGCAAGGTTGATATTAAAAAATTTTATAAAAGTATTTTCCTTATTTTGTTTTCTACTATTCTTTTTTCGCTTCTATCTTATGCTGATATTGTTTTAGTTAAGCATTTCTTTTCCTCGCATGATACCGGGGTTTATTCTGCTGCTGCTCAGATTGGGAGGATTATATTATTCTTCCCCGGTGCAATTTGTATAGTTCTTTTTCCTCGACTTTCGGAGAAACATATTAAGAGGGAAAACATAAATATTACATTTTTCAAGGGTTCAGCAATAATAGCGTTAATATCCTTTGTTTTTTTAATAGTTTATTATTTCTTTCCTGAAGTTCTCACAAGTTTTATTTATGGAAACGAATATCTGGTTGCATCTGGTTTAATTTTCAGGTATGGAATATTTATGACCTTCATTTCTCTTGTCACCTTACAGATTTTTTATTTTATCTCAATAGGAAAGTATTGGTACTTGATACAATTATTCTTTATTCTAGTTGGACAGATAGCACTAATATGGATATATCATAATAATCTCGGATCAATTCTAGTAATTCTTATAGCAAGTTCCCTCTTATTATTTCTTTTGAATTTCATATTAATTATTTTTAATAGTAAGAAGTTAAAAAGTAAAGGAAATGAGAAAAGAGAAAATTTCAATATTAATCCCAGCCTTTAATGAGGAAGAAAATATATTGCTCACTGTTAAAGAAACAATAGCTGTATTTGATGATTTAGGCGAGGATTACGAGGTTATAATAATTGATGATGGAAGCTATGATGGTACTTATAATGTCGTAGAAAAAGAACTTGGGCAATTTAATAGTAGGGTGAAAATAGAGAGATATACACCCAACCGGGGTAAAGGGTTTGCAATTAAATATGGATTTAATTTTATAACTGGTAACTATGTCTTATTCTTGGATGCTGATCTAGATTTACACCCCTCACAGATAGCTAATTTTTTACATTTGATGAAGGAAAAAAAAGCTGATGTCGTCATGGGCTCAAAAATGCATAAAAATTCAGTTGTTAATTATCCCTTTACCAGGAGATTTTGTTGCATGGGATATTATCTTTTAGTGAAATTATTATTCAGCCTTCCCGTGAAGGATACTCAAACTGGTTTTAAATTATTTAAGTACAAAGCGTTAAAAACAGCTATTCAAAAGATTGTAATAAAAAAATATGCATTTGACCTGGAATTGCTTGTTGTCCTAAATAAGTATAGATATAAAATTATTGAAGGTCCAATTTATCTAAGGCAGACCAGGAAATATGGCAGGATAGGATTAAAGGATATTTTTTATATTTTCTTGGACACAATGGCAGTTTTTTACCGACTATATATAAAGAGGTATTACGATTAAAAAGAATATTTATAATTGGTTATGAAAATTCTTATACTAAGCTGGCGTGATATTAAAAATCCTTTAGCTGGTGGAGCAGAAATTTCACTTTTTGAACATACAAAGTGTTGGAAAAAAGAAGGTGCTGATATTATATGGTTTTCTTCATGTTTTAAGAAAGCAAAATCTGAGGAAGAAATTGAAGGAATAAAATTTATTCGCAAAGGATCTCATTATACTACTCATTTTTGGGCATTTTTATTCTATATTAGAGGTAAGTTTGGAAGAATTGATGTTATTATTGATAGTTTTCATTTCATCCCCTTTTTTACACCTTTTTATGTTAGAGATAAAAAAATAAGAATCATTGCATTAATAAATGAGGTTGCAGGAAAGCTTTGGTTTTGCAATGCAGCTTTTCCTTTAGCAAATATAGGATATCATATTGAACCTATTATTATTAAGCTTTATAGAAATATACTTTTTATAACAGGTTCAGAATCAACAAAAAATGAACTTGTTCATTTTAGTATAAAAATAGATAATATATTTGTTATCCATCATGGTGTTAAAGTAGAAGAGATTAGCAGTAGCATTCAAAAAGAAAGTATCCCTACTATTCTTTTTTTAGGGAGGATATCAGAGGACAAAGGCATAAAAGATGCTTTAAAAGCGTTGGTTCTAATAGGAAGGGAAGTAAGGGATATAAGGTTCTGGTTTGTTGGCAGTGAAGAGAAGAATGGCAGCTTTGGCAAGTTAGTCAATAGTGTAATAGGTAGTAGTCAAAACCTTAAAGATAAAATTGTTTTTTTTGGTTTTGTGAGTGAGAAGAAAAAATTCGAGCTTTTAAAAAGAGCTTGGATTTTGATACACCCTTCTAAAAAAGAAGGGTGGGGTTTAACGGTTATAGAAGCAGCATCACAAGGAACGCCTACAGTGGCGTATAAGGTAGAAGGTTTAATGGACTCTGTTATTAATGAAAAAACGGGTATCTTAACTAATCTAGATCCCTTATCTCTTTCTAAGGAAGTCATAAAACTTATCAATAATAAAAGTTTGTATAATAGTTTAAGTAGCAAAGCAATTACTTGGTCAAATAATTTTAGCTGGGGAAAAAGTGGAAAAAAAAGTTGGGAGATTATCAACCATTATAAGTAGGGATACAATAATAAATGAATATTTAGGAACCGGTTGATATTTTGTTAACAAGAAAGAAATTTTTATTTCAAAGAAGATAAAAAGTAAAATTTTATTAAAGTTTCAATTAATTAAAAATTTTATTGTTTAGAATTTTTTTTACATTGGCTTTTAATAGATATAAGGGTTAAGAAAGTTATGAAGGTAGTTATTTTAGCAGGTGGATTTGGAACTAGAATTAGTGAGGAATCTTCAATTATACCAAAACCAATGATAGAGATAGGTGGTAAACCTATCTTATGGCATATCATTAAAATTTATTCTCATTTTGGATTTAAAGATTTTATTATTTGCTTGGGTTATAAAGGATATGTAATAAAAGAGTATTTCACAAACTATTATTTGCATTCAAGTGATCTAACTGTTGAATTATCTTCTGGCAAATTAGAAATCCATAAGTGTGAATCTGAGGATGTAAAAATTACAATGGTAGATACAGGGTTGAATACCCTGACAGGGGGGAGGATAAAAAAAGTTAGTGATTATATAGGGAATAATACTTTTATGTTAACCTATGGCGATGGTGTTGCTGATATAAATATTAATGATTTATTGAGATTCCATGAAAGTAATAGTAAGTTTGCAACGATTACAGCAGTTAGACCTCCTGGAAGATTTGGTGGATTAAGGTTAGAAGAAGATTGTGTGGTTTCTAAATTTAAAGAAAAACCTAGAGGTGATGGTGGTTGGATTAATGGAGGTTTTTTCGTTTTGGAACCTGAGGTCTTGGATTATATTGAAGGAGACAATACATTATGGGAGAACGAGCCATTAATGAATTTAGCAAAAGAGGGCCAACTTCTCGCGTATAAACATGAAGGGTTCTGGAAGCCTATGGATACACTTAGAGATAAAAGAGACCTTGAAGAATTATGGAATTCAGGCAAAGCTCCATGGAAGGTTTGGTAGATTATGTCTATGAGCGAGGATTATTGGAAAAATAGGAATGTATTTGTAACTGGTTGTACAGGTTTGCTTGGTTCCTGGCTTACTAAAGCTTTGGTTGAAAAAGGTGCTAATGTTATTGGGTTAATTAGAGACTTAGTGCCTAAATCAAATTTAAATTGGTCCGGATTTAATGATAAAATCAATATTATTAGAGGAGAGTTAGAAGACTATTTTCTTTTGGAACGGATTATAAATGAGTATGAAGTCAATACTGTTTTTCATTTAGCGGCACAGACTATTGTTAGTATCGCAAACAGAAATCCCCTTTCAACTTTTGAGAGTAATATAAAAGGTACATGGAATATATTAGAGGCTTGTAGGAGAAGTCACACCATAAAAAGAATAGTAGTAGCTTCCAGTGATAAAGCTTATGGAAATCAGGAAAAGCTTCCCTATAATGAAAATACTCCCTTAGAAGGAAGGCATCCTTATGATGTTTCTAAAAGTTGTGCCGATCTCTTGTGTAGAGCATATTTTGAAACATATAAATTAGCTGTATGCGTGACTAGATGTGGGAATTTTTACGGCGGAGGAGATTTAAATTTTAACAGAATTGTACCTGGAACAATTCGTTCTATACTTAGTAATGAGAGTCCAATTATAAGAAGTGATGGAACACTTGTTAGGGATTATTTTTATATCGAAGATGCAGTTGAGGCTTATTTATTACTTGCTGAAAATATGGAGAAGTCAAATATCCAAGGTGAAGCCTTTAACTTTAGCAATGAAATCCAGGTGACTGTTTTAGAGTTGGTTAATAAAGTTATAAAGCTTATGGAAAGTGATTTAAGACCAAAAATCCTAAACAAAGCAGCAAATGAAATAAAACATCAGTATCTGTCTGCAAAAAAGGCAAGAGAAATGTTGGGTTGGAAACCAAGATATACATTAGAGGAAGGATTAATAAAAACTATAGGGTGGTATAGAAAGTTTTTAGCTGAAGAGGAGGATAAGTAATGAAAGTTATTTTTCTTGGTACTAATGGCTGGTATGATACAGAGACTGGGAGTACTATATGTGTACTTATAGAAACAGATGATTATTTCATTATTCTTGATGCTGGTAATGGGTTTTACAAAATAGACTGGTATATTACAAGCACGGATAAAAGACTGATTTATCTCTTCCTTAGCCATTTCCATTTTGACCATATTGTTGGTTTGCATACCTTAAACAAGTTTGATTTTGGCCAGGGAATACGTATTTATGGGCAGGTAGGTATAAAAGATATTTTAAATGCGATAATTAACGAGCCTTATACGATTCCATTTGCCAAATTGCCATTTAAGGTAGGAGTCTATGAGCTTTCTGAAGGATTACATAATGTTCCTTTTTTAACACAATGTAAATTTCTTCTTCATTCTTCAAAATGTTTGGGGTATCGATTTAAACTTAATGGAAAAACAATCGCATATATTCCTGATACGGGGATTTGCGAAAATGCAATAGAACTGTCAGAAGATGCCGATTTAGTTATTGCTGAATGTTCCTTTAAGATGGGACAACATAATACAAAATGGCAGCATTTAAATCCTGAGGATGCAATACGAATTGCAAAGGAAGCAAACGCTAAAAAATTGGCTCTGGTTCATTTTGATGCGAATATATATCGTTCTCTTGATGAAAGGACTGAGATGCAGAGGGAAATGAAGAAAGTATTTAAAAATTTTATAGTTACATTTGATAATACAGAAATAGAAATATAAAGATAGGAGGTGATATAGTCATTCTGGAGCGGGAGCAAACGGTTTGATTAACCTATTTATGAATAGATTATCAAGTTTATATAAAAACATACCAGCTTCAAAAAAAGAGTATTTGCTGAGAATAAAGAAGGATTTTAATATCTGCAATATTTCAGAATGCCAAAATACTATTTTATTCGGTTCTGCTAAGCTAGGTATTAAAATATTATATATTCTTAAATTGGGGGGAATAAAGGTTTTAGCATTTGCAGATAACGATCAGCAAAAATGGGGTACATATATTGAAGGCATCCCAGTCATTTCTCCCGCTGAAATTTCATATTATCCCTACTCATTTGTGATTATAGCCTCAAAGTATGTTAAGGTAATTTATAAACAGTTGAGTGATTTGAAGATTAAAAATATTTTACCTCACTATGTATTAAGCATACTTTTTCCGCACATTCTCCCAAATGTTTTCTATCAGGGAGCTTTTATGTCTATCGTAAAAGGTAGAGGAAAAATCGAACGTGTTTATCAAATGCTTTCTAACGAAAAATCACGAAAAATTTTCTTACAAATTATTGATTTTTTAATCTTTCTTTCGTCGGAACGGTTGCCTGCTGTGGAGGATAATCAATATTTTCCTGAGGAATTTTTGCTAGATAATGATGAAGTATATTTAGATGTGGGTGCCTTTGATGGCGATACGTTTAGAGAATTTGTACTTCGTAAAGGAGCCTCTTTTTGCAGATATATTGCTATTGAGCCTGATGATGAAAACTTTAATGAATTGGTAAATAGTATCCCAGAACGCTACAAGAACAAAGTAATAGCTTTACATGCTGCGGCTTCTTCAAAAAATGGATATGTTTATTTTTCTAATTCTGGACAGGTAGATTCTTATGTGTTGAAGAATGGAGGTAATAAAGTTAAGGCTATAACAATAGATAAGTTATGCAAAAATCAGAGAGTCTCCTCGATAAAAATCGATGTCGAGGGATATGAGCTGGAAGTTTTGCGTGGCTCAGAGACTATCCTAAAGCAACAGAAACCAAAATTGGCTGTCTGTGTTTATCATCGACCGCAACATCTATGGGAGGTTCCTTTATTAATTAAGAAACTAAATCCTTGCTATCAAGGATTTTTTCTCCGGCATCATAGCCCGGAGATATATGAAACTGTGTTATATGTGATATAAACAATGGTAAGAAATATAATATTTGATCTGGATGGTACTTTGATAGACTCAGTTAAAGATATTATTAATTGTCTAAAGAAGTCTTTTAGTGAAAATAATATAAAATACATGATTCAAGATGAAAGAGTTTTAATAGGACCATCTTTGAGTGATATGATAGATATGGTTTCTCCGAATTTATCAAACTGTCAAAAAGAAAAATTAATTAATAAGTTTAAAAAATTCTATGACAACAGCGATTATGAAAATACAAGTTTAATTAGAGGTGTTAGGGAACTTCTTGATGAGTTGAAGGAAATGAAAATTAATATATATATTTCTACTAGCAAACGCCTTGTACCTACAAAGAGAATACTAAAAAAACTTAATATGGAAAGCTATCTTAAGGGAGCTTTTACTATAGACTTTAATAATGGAAAACTAATGGGTAAAACGGAAGTGACAAAGTATATTATAAACAAATTTAAATTTAAGAGAAACCAAACTATATGTGTAGGGGATACTGAGTCTGACATTATAGCTGCTTCTAAAAATGGATTAAGGTCGGTAATATTTTTGAATGGATATGGAAATAGGGAAGATATTTTTAAGTCGAAACCAACATATACTATTAATAAAATGCTTGATTTGATTACGGTTGTTAATAAAATTAATGGATAAAAGGAGACAAGATCAATGATTAATTTCAAAGCAAGACCTCTTTTTATTTTAGAAATGGCAAATAATCACATGGGAGATGTAAATCATGGGATCAGGATACTTCAGGAATTTCATAAGGTGACAAAAGACTTTGATTTTAATTTTTCTTTCAAACTTCAACATAGAGATACCAGTTTTATTCACCCTGAATACTGTAATAGGAAAGATATGAAATATATAAAACGTTTTACAGAGACTAGATTAAGTAAAGAAAATTTTAAAGTGCTAAAAGATGAGATGGTAAAGCTTGGTTATATTTCTATGTGTTCACCGTGGGATGAACAGTCAGTCGACCTTATGGAAGAACTTGGTTTTGATATTATAAAAATTGCCAGCTGTTCGTTTATAGATTGGCCTTTACTTGAAAGAGTAGCAAAATCAAGTATGCCCATAGTTGCTTCTACAGCAGGTGTAGCATTAGAGGAAATTGATAAAGTAGTGGCTTTTTTTGAGCATAGGAATAAAAATTTCTGTCTGATGCATTGTATCGCAGCATATCCTACCAAAAGAGAACAATTACAATTGAACCAAATTGATTTATTGCAGAAAAGGTACCCTAATATAACAATAGGATATTCAACTCATGAATCTCCGGATAACTTTGATGCTATAAAAATTGTGGTCGGAAAAGGTGTTACTGTATTCGAAAGACATGTAGGAGTACCAACAAGCAAATATAAACTTAATGACTATTCGTCTACTCCTGACCAGATTAAAGAATGGTTGATTACAGCAAAAGGAGCCTACGAGATGTGTGGAATAGAAAATGCCAGAATAGAGATTACTGAGAAAGAAAAAGCAGACCTAATACCTTTATTTCGGGGAGTATTCGCAAGCCAAAAAATTGTAAAGGGCAAAAGAATTGATTTAGATAATGTTTTCTTTGCTATGCCCAATATACCTAATCAGATATTGGCAAGGGATATGTCAAAATATACTGAGTTTACTGCAAAAACTGATATTGAAAAGAATAAACCGATAATGACAGATGATATAGTGACAAAATATTTGCGTGAAAAAGTGCAGAGAATTATCAGTAATCTTAAAAATATGCTTAAGAAAAGTAAAACCTATTTACCAAGTCAGGTAGATATGGAGATATCTTCGCACTACGGAATTAATCATTTTGAAGAGTGGGGAGCTGTTCTTATTAAAGTCGTTAATAGAGAGTACTGTAAAATGTTGCTTGTAATGTTCCCAGGACAGAATTATCCTGTGCATTATCATAAGTTAAAAGAAGAAAGCCTTCACATTCTCCATGGTGATTTAACAATGAATTTTGAGGATGAAAAAAAGAAATTAAAAGAAGGTGATATAATAACCATCAAGAGGGGCTTAAACCATTCATTTAATACAAAGAATGGTGTAATTATTGAAGAGATATCGACTACTTACTTTAAAGGTGATTCATACTACGAAGATAAGGCAATAAGTGATAATAAAGATAGAAAACTGGAGTTAACCTACTGGGTAGATGATTAATATAGTAATCAATGTATGAGTTCTATCAAAGAATTAAAAGAACGAATATAGAAATGTAACATGGAGTTTCCAAAAATAGGCTTTACTTTCTATACCTTTGGTAATGTAAGTGGTATCGATAGAGACAAGGAATTTTTATTATAAGATCAAGAGAGTTCTTACGAAGAACTTAGTACTGATATGATGATTGTTGTTGATTTAGATAATAAGGTAGTAGAGGGAAAACATGTACCCTTCTTTTATACAAGAACCTGTTAAATTCTCTATAGGGATTTTCTGAAAAAAAGCTCAATGTAGGTGTAAATATATCATGATTAAGTTGTCAGATTACGTCTTTAAATTTATTGCTGAACAGAAAGTTAAATATGTTTTTTTACTTCCCGGTGGTGGATGCATGCATCTTGTTGATTCTCTTGGAAAAAATGAGAATCTTAAATATGTGTGTTGTCTACATGAGCAAGCAAGTGCATTTGCTGCGGAAGCATATGGAGAATATACAAACCATATGGGTGTAGCTTTGGTAACAACAGGACCTGGAGGAACTAACTGTGTTACTGGTGTTGCTGCCGCATGGGTTGAGTCAAGTAGTTGCTTATTTATTTCCGGCCAGGTAAAACGCACTGACCTTATTGCAGCTAGGGGTGTTCGTTCTATGGGGCAACAAGAAGTTGATATTGTTTCAATAGTAAAATCAATTACTAAGTATGCTGTAACAGTAATGGATCCGTTGAAAATTAAATATTATCTTGAGAAAGCAATATATAGTGCAACCCATGGAAGACCTGGTCCTGTATGGATTGACATTCCTCTTGATGTGCAAGTTGAAATGATCGATGAGGGAAGTTTGGACAGTTTTGATGTAGAAAAAGAAGGAATTGAGGTAGTAAATAAAGATATAGGAAAAGAGGTTACCAAGGTAATAAAGATTATTAGAGGCAGTAAACGCCCAGTATTTTTAGTAGGCAATGGAATGCGTATTGGAAAGGCAATTGACAATTTTATTGAGTTATTAAATAAAATAAGGATTCCTGTATTATTAACGTGGAAAGCCATTGATGTGTTGGCCGAAGACCATCCTCTCTATCGTGGAAGACCAGGGGGTATAGGACAACGTGCAGCAAATTTTACTCAGCAAAATTCAGATTGTGTAATAATAATTGGTGCACGACTTGATATGCCATCCCTTGCATTTGATCATAAGGGTTTTGCAAGAAAAGCTAAAAAAATTATGATTGATATAGATTGTGCTGAAATCAAAAAAATGGAGACTCTAATTGATGTACCAATATGTACTGATGCCAAAACATTCTTAGAAGAGGTTTTGAAACAATCTGATAAATTAAAAGGCTATCAAGTAAATTCGTGGCTTAAAAAGACAAGTGAATGGTATGAAAAATATCCTGTTGTATTGTCTGAATATAGGAAACCTGGTTTAGGTTATGTGAGTACATATTATCTAATAGAGATACTTTCAGAAGAATTACTGTTTTCTGATTTAATTGTACCGGGAAGTGCTGGAGCAGCAAGTGATATTTTAATGCAATCATTTAAGGTAAAGAAAGGGCAAAGAATATTAAATGCACCTAGTTTAGGTGCTATGGGAACAGGGATACCAGGAACTATTGGAGCATGTCTTGCTTCTGGTAGAAAAAGAACCATTTGTATTAATGGTGATGGTGGATTTCAACTCAATATTCAAGAATTGGAAACCGTTCGTAGGCTTAATCTCCCCATAAAATATTTTGTATTGAATAACGATGGATATGGTTCGATTCGTTCCTCACAAAGTAGTCATTTCCAGGGAAGAGTGACTGGTGCTGATAGTAAAAGTGGTGTAACACTACCAGATATAAAGAAGATTGCTTACGCCTATGGTATTAAAGCGTTTACTATAAGTGATAATTCAGAGCTAAGAAGAGGTGTTAAAAAGGTTATTTCTATGGATGGTCCTGTAATTTGTGAAGTGATGGTTAATCCTGACGAAAAAACCATCCCAAGAGTTACGACTCATTTATTGCCAAATGGTAGGATTATTTCAAGACCAATGGAAGATATGTCACCTTTACTTGATCGAAAAGAATTTAAGAAAAATATGCTTATCACTCCATTTAGGGATCCAATGTAACAAGAGTATCTTATAATAAGGATTATTGTTAAAATTGGTTTAAATTACTTTTTAGGTTATTAATTTTAAGTAAAATCAATGGTAAGAATATTTTTAACTGGTGGAAGTGGCTTTGTTGGAAGAAATCTAAAGGAAAGCCTTGAGGGTGAATACATCATATCTGCACCGTCAAGTAAAGAACTCAATTTATTGGATGAAAATAAAGTATTGGAATTCTTTAGAAAAGGAAATTTCGATATTGTAATTCATACTGCAACATGGGATTGTACAAGGAATACAAAGAAGGATCCCAACTTAGTTCTCTGTAACAATCTTAGAATGTTCTTTAATATTGCTAGATGTAACTCATATTACAATAAAATGATATATTTCGGATCTGGTGCAGAGTATAACCGCTCAAATTGGATACCTAAAATGGATGAGTCGTATTTTGATGTACACGTTCCTAAAGATGATTATGGTTTCTCGAAATATGTAATGAACAAATATGCATTACAATCAAAAAATATTTATAATCTCCGCTTATTTGGCGTTTTTGGTAAGTATGAGGATTGGGAAATTAGGTTTATTTCTAATGCGTGTTGTAAGGCTATCTATGATTTACCCATAACTATAAAACAAAATGTATTTTTTGATTATATGTATATTGACGATCTCTTAAATATTACTAAATGGTTTATACAACATGATACAAAAGAAAAAGTTTATAATGTATGTGCTGGCTCAACCTTTGATTTGTTGTCTTTAGCAAAAAAAGTTATTCTTATCTCTAAGAAAAAAATCAAGATTGTTATTAAAAATCCTGGCTTGGGGCATGAATATAGTGGTGATAACTCTAGGTTGTTAAATGAAATGGGTTGTTATACTTTTAAAAATATGGATGTTAGCATCTCTGAATTATATAGGTGGTATTTATCTAGGAAAAAAGATATAAATAAAGAATTATTAATTTTTGATAAGTAGATTATTGAATTGTAGATGTATTTAAGAAGTTATAATGAGAAGAAATTGTGAAATTTGCAGTTCAGATAGAAAAAAATATATTTATACACCTAGCTTTTTTCTTCCTGGACGAGCGGGGCCATTTGAATATAATGTAGTACTATGTCAGAGCTGTGGTTTTTTGTTTGCTGATAATATACCTTCTCAGAAGGAGTATGAAGCTTTTTATAAAAGTAATTCTAAATATACTTATAACAAAAATATTCCTTCCGGTTTAAAAAAAATCTATCATGATATATTTTTATGCGGATCATCATTTTTAACAAAGAATAATCCAGAATTAGATAAAGGTAGGTTTAAGATAATTGATATAGGTTGTTCGATAGGTTATATTTTGAAATTATTTAAGGATGCTGGATTTAAGAATTTAATAGGTATTGAGCCATCTTTTAATTGTATAGCAATAGCGGAAGAACTATACGGTATTAAGGTAATTAATTGTACACTATCTGGGTTTGAGAATAGGGAAAAATTCGATTTAATAATTATGACTGGAATTTTAGAACATATATGTGGACTTAACGAAACACTTTGTAAGGTCTCTCTGCTATTAAATAAAAATGGTTTATTGATGATCGCTGTTCCTGATGTAAATAAATTTAATAAAAATCCCCACGTTCCTTTTGACGAATTTTCATTAGAGCATATTAACTATTTTAATAGAAGTACCCTATTTAATTTATTAAGTAATCATTATTTTGAAAATATTTATTCTAAGACTGTTGACGCGGAATTTTATGATTCTAAATTAGTCCTTTCATTTTTTAGAAAGGTAGAGAAAAAAGAAAAAATGAAAAGGGACAACGACGGCTACTCTGCTATAAAGCGATACATTACAGCAAGTAAGAAGAAATTAGAAGTTATTGATAAAAATATTAGTTATTTAATTAGGTCGGGTTCGGAAGTTATTGTGTGGGGAGCAGGATCTTTAACTGCTAGACTTTTGACATCTACCGATCTTTTAAAGGCAAATATTAAATTTTTTGTTGACAGTAATAAAACTTTGCAAGGTAAGAGAATGGCTAATATTAGAATATTACCACCGAGCATATTTAGAAAGTTAAGTAATAACTATAAAGTATTTATCTCAAGTTATATTTATGGTAAAGAGATGAGAGGCATTTTACTAAATAAATATAACTTTAGGGGAGATATTATAACTCTTTAAAAAATATGGAATCAGAGAAAAAAATTAGGGGAAAAATATTTAAATTAATTGAAAAGTTATATAAATATAGATGTTCTAATAGAAATTTCATTCTGGGTGAAAGCAAAATTAATTATGGTGGAAGAATTTATGACGAGAATGAATTAATAAATCTTGTTAATGCATCTCTTGATTTTTGGTTGACGACAGGTAGATATGCTGAAGAGTTTGAAAAAAAACTTGCAAAATTTTTAGGTGTGAAATATTGTTCTCTTGTCAATTCGGGCTCGTCCGCAAATCTATTAGCATTTATGTCGCTTACTTCGCCCTACTTTGGTAGTAAAAGAATTAAGAAGGGAGATGAGGTAATAACCGTAGCCGCAAGTTTTCCAACCACTATTACTCCAATTATTCAATATGGTGCAAAACCTGTTTTTGTTGATATAACAATTCCAACTTACAATATAGATGTTACGCTACTTGAAAAAGCAGTTACAAATAGGACCAAAGCTGTTTTTCTGGCTCATACAATGGGGAACCCTTTTAATGTCAAAGAAGTGCTGGAGTTTTGTAAGAAATATAATTTATGGTTGATTGAGGACAATTGCGATGCTTTAGGTTCGAAATACTTTTATAATGAGAAATGGAAACTTACAGGAACTTTCGGGCACATTTCTACCTGTAGTTTTTATCCTGCACATCATATAACTATGGGTGAGGGTGGGGCGGTATTAACTAATGAACCATTATTGAAAAGAGTAATAGTATCTTTACGGGACTGGGGCAGAGACTGCTGGTGTGAGTCGGGGCATGATAATACTTGCGGAAAGAGATTTTCTCAGCAACATGGGGAGTTGCCTTACGGTTATGATCATAAATATATATACTCTCAACTTGGTTATAATTTAAAGATAACTGATTTACAGGCTGCAATAGGTTGCGCGCAGTTAGGAAAATTACAGGATTTTATAAAAACGAGAAAGAGAAATTGGGAATTATTAAAAGAAGGACTTGTTGGTTTTAAAGATTATTTTATTCTTCCAGAAGCTACAGATAATTCCAACCCTAGCTGGTTTGGATTCTTACTAACACTAAAAGATGGTGTAGGCTTTAGTAGAGATGAGATAGTTGGATATTTGGAAACTAGAAATATACAAACTAGAATGTTATTTGCTGGAAATCTAATAAAACAACCTTGCTTTGATGAAATAAGAGAAAATAAAAAGATTTATAAAGTCGTGGGTAGTTTAAAAAATACAGATAAAGTGATGAATAGATCATTTTGGATAGGAGTTTATAAGGGAATTTCTATAGAGATGATTACATATATTATTAAAACAATCAATACATTTTTAAATAAGTAAAATAATTATAAAAATGATATTATCTGTTTTTAGAAATTAATTTTATCATAATCATAATCTTTTTATATGGAAAATATAGCAAAAAAAAATTATAGTGTTACAGTTGTTATGATTTCCTATAATGATGCACCAATCATAAAGGATTGTCTCGAGTCTATTAGGAAACAAAATTATCCTTCTAGTAAATTGGAAATTTTACTGGTTGATGGGGGTTCTACAGATAAAACAATTGAAATCGCAAAGAAGTTCGGTGCTAATATAATAATTAGAGAAGATTTAAAAAATGAACCTCATAAAAGAGGCGAAATAGCAGCAATGACTCCAAAAACAGATTTGATAATGGGATTTTCAGCTGATAATCGTTTCCAAGAGAAAGATTGTCTTCTAAGAATGATTGAACCTTTTTCTAACTCTGATGTTGTTGCAAGTGAGACATTAAAATATGGTTATGATAAAAATAATCCTATTTTGTGTAGGTATTTTGCATTAATTGGTGGATGTGACCCAATAGCTATAGGATTAGGAAAAGCAGATAGAATGCCGCATGATACTAGTAAGTGTAAATTATTTGGAAAATCAAATGAATTAAAAGATTATTTTTTAGTAAAGTTTAATGATGATACTTCCAAATTACCGACTTTAGGTGCTAATGGTTTTATTATTAGAAGAGAATTATTAGAGAAAGTTGGGATAGAAAATTCTTTACATACTGATGTTTGTATTAAATTGATAAGAAGTGGCTATGACCAATTTGCATTTATTAAGAATGGACATATAGTGCATTACATTAGTACACCAATTAAGCAGTTTATACTTAGAAGAATAAATTGGATAAAAAAATATTCTTCTGATGATATCAAAAGAGAATACACAGTATTTCATAAAAAAGACTTATTTAAATTACTTTGGATTATATTATCTTATTTAACATTTATTTTTCCATTTGCAAGATCAGTTAAAGGATTTTTTAAAAAGCATGACATTGCCTGGTTTTTACATCCTCTCATTTGTTTTATATTTGTTTTTAGTTACGGTATTTTTTATATTGGGAAAATTTTTTCATATTTTAAAAAAAAATTATAAGAGTAAGTGTAAAATCGTGAAGGCACTTATATTTAGCTGGAGAGATATATCATAAATCCTTTTGCGGGTGAGGCAGAGATTTATATCCACGAAATTGGGAAAAGACTAGTTAAAAAAGGACATAGAGTTGATTTATTAACATCACGAGGGAACACTTTATTAAGTTCAAAGCAATTTTATTGGGATAAATCAACTGAAGAGTTCGAGAAAATATTAGAAGTTGTATTTTCTAACATATAAAGAATTTGAATCATAGATTTAGTGATATATTAAGATTTGTAGGGTAACTTGATTAAAAAAGTAGCGATAAGTGTAATAATTATTATTTTCTTCTTTTCTCTTTTTTATTTCATTTTTGGATACAATTTCCTTTCTGGGGGAGATATATTTTTCCCATTAAATCCTATTGAATCGTTCCGCCAAATTTTCAGTTATTATAATCAATTTTACCTAGGTGGATCAGGAATTGATATCAATTATGCGTTTCCCTACCTAGCTTTTTTTATTCTTATAAAGAGTATTGGATTTAATTTTATTGTTGCTCAAAGATTGTGGTTTTTCTCAATTTTTACATTAGGGTTTTTTATATTTTATTATTTTATAAATGAATTTTCAGGTGATGAGGATAATTATTTTCATAAGTTAATAGCGTCTTTTCTTTATACTATTAATCCATTTACTTTAATGATGTTTTCCACTAGTAATTTGCTTATAGTTTATTTTTCTTTACCATTATTTTTTATCCAAATGTATAAATACTATAAAGATTTAAAACTTAAGAATTTATTAATATTAGACATCATGAGTATATTTTTAATATATGTTGGAACAAATCCTCCAAATTATGCTGCCTTTATTATTTTTACTATTTTGATTTTTATAATCATAATTATTAAAAAATACAATAGAATAATTAGAATAGTAAGAGATATTTTTATATTTTATTTAATTTTTATTTTAATAAATATTTTTTGGATTTTATCCTATATTGTAAGTATAAATAAAAATTCCATAGAATCTATAGCGAAGGGTGAGGATTGGTTTTGGACATCCAATCTATCAAGTATTCTAAATATCTTCAGGTTCCAAGGATTATGGGCTTTTGAGAGTGAGGCCTTCTCTTCAAAGTATTTTGTTTACCAAAATTATTATGAATTAAATATAGTAATAATAATGGGGTTTATAATTCTTTTTATTTCATTATTTTCATTACTAAAGAAGGAGAATAGAAGTAAAGTAATTTTATTCTTATTTTTTTTACTATTTGGTATTTTTTTTGCTAAAGGAGTGCACTCACCTTTAGCAGGGATAAACAGTTGGCTTGTTTTAAATTTTCCTTTCTTTTGGTTATTCAGAGAACCTTGGCCGAAATTCATGCCTATCGTGATATTTTCTTCCAGTTGCCTTTTTTATTTTGGCATAATACAAATATCTAAGAATATCAAGAGGAAGAGTATTGAGTCTATATTTCTGTTTTTTTTATTGTTAATACTAATAGTAAATGCACTACCTTTTTTCCGAATGGAGGAAAACATAGGCGATAGAGGTGATCTTCCTGGAGCTAGTATTGAAATTCCTCAGTATTGGTTTGAAAGTGGAAGTTATATAAATGAGATACCTGATATTGGTAAAATACTTCTGCTTCCTCAACCTCCATTTTATCAAATGCATTATAATTGGTGGGGAGATGGTTATTATGGAACTGATCCTACATCCTTTTTTATTTTTAGGCCGTTAATCTCTACTGCACCTGGCGGTGGTTATGTAAAATCCCAATACGGTAATAAAATAATAGAAATGTTTTATGAGAATTATTTAAATAATAAAGACTTTAATTCAAAAAATTATCTTTCATTAATGAATACAATGTATATTTTGCACCGTAAAGATCTAGATTGGACTCATATGGGGACTGGTGGAACTTTAGAAGAACCGAAAAAAGTCAAAGGTTTAATTAAAGATAATAATATTGCAAGCCTTAATAAAACTTTTGGATATTTTGACTTAGATAAAATAAAAACTGACCAATATTTTTTAAATGAATTGATTGTAAAGTACCCTTATTTAAAAGATGAGTCAGCTTTGGATTTTTACAAAATAGATTTTTCATATTTTAATCCTATTTTCTATATTCCTACTTATGTTTATAAATCAAGTGAATCTATTGATGCTTTACCATTAATGGTGTCTAGTAAGGATTACAATATTGATTCTGTTATTTATTTGACTAGTCAAAGTGAAAATGTTAGTAAAACTATTGATCTCCCTAAAATTATATCAAAGCAAGCTACAATTGAATTTAAAAAAATAAATCCAACGAAATATAGAATTATAATACACAATGCGACTGGAATATTTCCAATTAATTTTTTAGAGAGTTTTAATAGTGGTTGGAAAATCTATCTTGTTAGAAATGGTAACATCAATTCTTTGGTAACAGAAGATAATCAATTTTTAAGTAATTATAAGATAATGGATAGTGATGTAGGAGTACAAGCAGATAAAAATGAATTAAAGGAATTTATTATCTCAGGATTAATTTCAACATTAGGAGATAATGAGGAAAAAGTTATAGAGCATAGAAAATGGGAAGATGATAAACAATTATTAGACTATAAGGAATGCTATAATATTGACTTTATCTCAAAAAATTTTAATGGAACTATACAGAATAACAATCTTCCAAATGGGTATGTATGGGAAACTTGGTTTCGGAAACCGATTATTAGTGAGTTAAATCATCTTATATCCAATGGATATGCAAACTCTTGGATAATTAACATAGATGAGATATGTTCTAAATACAATATCGAAGCAAATAGAAATGGGGTTTTTGATATCGAGTTAATAGTTGAATTTTGGCCTCAGCGTTTTTTATATATAAGTTTATTTATATCTGCCCTTACTTTTTTAGGATGTATTATTTACTTAATATATGATTGGAAAAAATATACCAAAAGTTTATAAGAAAGTAATAAATTATAAAAATTATAATTAAAGTTTAGATTAAATATTTTTTTATGAAGGAGCTTATTGTAATTAAAAGTAATAATAGGACAATGCAAAATTTTAAAAATATGGAAGGAATAAAGTCAAAGACATTTATATATTTATTATTTATTTTTCTTATGGTCTCTCTTTTATTAAGAATTATTATTGGGAATATATATCTAATATCTATTTTTTTATTTGTTTTAATATTTATTATATCCCAACATTCTGATTTGGAATATAGATACTTTGTAGGTTTTGCATTGATACTTTCTATTACTTGCCTTTTCCTATTAATCTTAAATTATGATTTGTTAGCAGAGTATTTTGCAAATTATGTGTATGGGTTTTTATTGTTAGGATTAGTTGGCTATTTTTTAGATAATTTAAGAGGTAGGTTAAAAAAGAAAGGCTATTTTAAAATTTATAGATTGATTTTTTTATCTTTTTTAATTTTAACTTTAATTTCTCCACTGATTATTTACAGAGAGTTTATTCCAAAATTGCCAGGTATTATTAAATATATGAATCATTATATTCATAAAGAGAATGCAGTTATTAAAACAAAAATAGAAGAAAATATGATAATCACTGTTGAAAATCCTGAAGAAGATAGTGAAATATCTGGTATGGTAAAGATATCCGGCTGGGCAATTGAGGGAAATTCGCGAGATGGTTCAGGAATAGATAAAGTCGAGATTTTTGTTGATGGTAAACCCGGTATAGGAAAGCATCTAGATTTAAATGATACTAAATTCAGAAAAGAAGATTCCCCTGCATACGAATTAGTAAAGAGATTTTATAGCCAGTATTATGATAAAGAACCTGATGATGAGACTATTAACTATTGGCAGATTAAATTAGAATCTGGCGAGATTTCCATTGATAAAATAGCTATAAATTTTTTTTTAAGTGAGGAGTTTAAAAGCAGAAATCTAAATGATAAAGAGTATATAAATATACTGTATTTATCATTATTAAATAGAGAACCTGATGATAAGGGTCTTACATATTGGTTAGATGTATTGAATAAAGGCACAGAGAGGAATGCTGTATTTTATGAGTTCTTAAAATCAGTTGAACATAAGGGGGTATGTAGAGATTATTATAATAAGTTATACAAATATTTGGAATATATAAATGTAGGTGTTAATTTACCAAGGGAAGATATTGGAAATAGTTATGGTGAACAATTTAAAAATAGCGGTTTTATTTTTAATTTTGATAGTATAAAATTCGAGAATGGGGAGCATATAATTTATGTTTATGCCTATAGCCAGTATTTTGGTTGGGATTATGTAAGTTTTAATATAGATGTAAAAAATTAGCCTATACCCTTTAAAAAATAAATCAAATTTTTTATGAGAGTTACAATTATAGATTATTTTAAGAAAAATAGATTTAATATTTTCATCTTTCTTATATTTTTAGTTTTACCCTTTTTTTTCTTTAGAGATGCTTTCAAACTTTCATCAGTTATTTTAGGTTCAGGTGATGCAATTGATTATATTTCAGGAAAATCATTACAGATATATAATTTAAAAAATTTTAATTTGATTTTCTGGAATCGTTATAGTTATTGCGGTCATCCAGTATTAGACTTCACTTTTCTTTATCCTATATCGCTATTATTAGATTTAATTTTTCCTATAGTGTTGTCTCATAATTTATCTTTTCTGATTCATTTTTCTCTAGCTGGAATATTCCTTTATCTGTTTTTAAATGAATTCAATTTAAATAAGTTTGCCAGTTTTACCAGTGGTCTTATTTTTATGTTTAGTGGTCTTTTAGTCTCTAATAAGTCTATTGCTACTTATAAAACTATTATATGGTTTCCACTAATACTTCTTTTTTTAGAAAGATTTAGAAAAACAAAAAGAATAGAGTTTATGCTGGCTGCTTCTATTTTTTATAGTTTTGCGATTTTAGGACATATGCAAGTTTTCTTTTATGGTTCAATAGTATTATTGCTTTATATAATATATTACTCTCTTATCTATAAAGGTGTTAAAAATTACTTTTTTTTATTATCATTATTAATTTTTGTAATAGCTTTTTCTGTCGGTTTTATTTTTATTTATACTATAAATAGTAGTGTAGCCAGCAGTGTTAGGGGATTGGTTAGTAAAGAGTATGATTATTTTTCTATAGGTTCTCTGAGCCCAAGGTTATTACCAATTTTATTTTTCCCATTCTTATTTGGAGCTAAAAATCCTGATGTTTCTGGTATTCCACATTTTTTAAGATGGTTTGGAAGTGAAGATGTAATTGGAATGTCTATCTACTTTGGCATTTTAACTATCCCATTTTTTATATTTGGGATTCTCAGGAAGGATAAGCATAAATATTTCTGGATTTTTATTATGATTCTTTCATTTTTATTGGTTTTAGGTAAATATACACCACTTAATAAGTTAATGTATTACATACCCATTTATAATAGGTTTAGGTATCCTACCAGGAATTGGTTTGAATTTGGTCTTGCTTTTTCAATTTTATCTGGCTTCGGGTTTGATTCTTTTATGAAATTGGAGAAACGAAAGGTTAGAAAGATTATTTTAGTTTCAATAGGTATTCTCAGCACGGTTTTAATAGGTTTTCTTTTATTTTATATATTATTTAAAAATGGTTTTCAAGAAAAAATAATAGAATATTTCAAGCCAGTTTTATTACAAATATATTATGATGGAAGAGAAATATCGGAAGTTTTTAAGGAAAGTATAAAACTTACCAATTATTCAATCTATATGCCTTTAATAATTATAATTGTTTCTATCTTTTTGCTTATTTTGGCTATTTTTAAAAGAAATAAATTTATTTATTCATTGATTATCCTATTTATTTTTTTGGATTTATTTTCATGGGGGCATTTTGAAGAGAAGAATACTCCTAATATTTTTTTGCCTAAGGATAAGAGCGTGGAGTCAACAAAATTGGAGTTTTTAGATGATGAAGATTCGTTATTTAGAATACAATCATTGATAGAGGTTCCGTCCCAAAACATATATCTTAGATCGAAAAATATATATTATAGAAGGGAATATATGGGAGGCTATGGCTATAGTTTACTAGAGTTTAATTGTATAACTGAAATAGATGAAAACGGCAATGCAAATTGGGGTAAATTATTAAGAAATAACAATGTCATCTCAATACTTAATACCAGATATATTATTCTTCCCCAGATGGAAAATAATAAGGAATTTATGGGTAGTATAGTTAAATATTACTGGAGCAGTAAAGGAGAACCTGTCCTGCAAGGTTTAAAAAGTAATGCTGAGTTTAAACACTCATCTTTAGATTCTGAAGAAAATATAATAAAGATAAGCGGGGAGGGTAACGTAACTAAATTTTATAAGGTGCCAATTAATATTGAAAGCGATAAGGATTATATGATTACTTTTAATATTAAAGCAAATGGCACTCTAGATGACAATATCTTCTTTGATTTCTATGGTGATAGATATGATTTCCTGGAGCAGGACCTTAACATTGCTTTTGGGGAAATTGGAGAGGAGTATGCAAGGTTTGAAATGATAATAAATTCAAATGATGTTCCGGAGAACACTGATATATACTTCAGGGTGTATACTACCTCTGGTGGTGAGATATGGATTAAAGATCTGACTATAAACGAATTAAAAAAGTATGAAAATTATAAAGTAGTGTATCAGGATGAAGAAATTTTCGTACTTGAGAATATAAATTGTGCCCCACGTTTCTTCGCTCCTGAAAATATAATACCAGTAAGAGATTATGAAGAAGCTAAAGAAATACTCTGGGAATATGATGTAAAATTGGATAGCGAAAGATTTGACCCACAAAAAGATGTATTGGTGGAAGGATGGGATATTGGAAAATGTAATTTCAATACCAGGGACGTGGTAATAGATATTAATGATTATGGTAATAATGAGGTGTCTCTAGATGTTGAATCAAAAGAAAACATATTCCTTGTTTTTTCTAATACCTATTATCCGGGATGGAGTGCCACCGTAGATGGTGATGAAACAAATATATATAGGACTGATGGAACAATTCAGGGTATATACGTTCCAGGAGGCAAACATAGGATAGTATTCAATTATCTGCCAAAATTATTCTGGTTATATATGACAATAAGTGTTTCATCTTTCATTTTAACTATTGGTACGATAATTGTACTTTTTTTCAGGACAAGGAAAAAATCTTTTAACAACGATTAAATAATGTATACTAGAGTAATTAACTAGTTTTTAAGAATTATAAAGGCTTTAGGATGATTTAAATTTGGTTTTTTTGTCTTATATTTTCTTGATATTTAACTTAATTAGAAGATTTGCCTTTAACAGTTCCTCGTAATCATTAATGTTAATATTATGTCCATGCATAAAATAGCCGCAGGCCTTTTTAGTCTTGGCAACGTTATTGATTACGGATGTGATGTCTTTCTCTTTTCTTACCGGGTGAACCGGTGTGTTCCGTATAAATTCAAATATTTCCGGCCTAAACAGGTAAATGCCGCATCCTCTTATCATGTAAGGAGGATTATCCGGTTTTTCCAGTATTTCAAGTATTTTCCCATCTTTATCCACATTTGCAGAGCAGGTTTGCCTTAGGATATCTTTGTCTTCTTCTTTTATAACCGCTTCAGTGGCAATTGATTTTGTATCAAAGAATAAATTGATCATTGGTTCCAGAGAATCAGCTATGATACATTCATCCCCCAGAATCACAAGAAACGGCTGTTTTCTCGTGTATTTTTTGATAAGAAGAATAGCATTTGCCAGGCCATCAAGTTTCTTTTGTTCTACGAAATGAAGTCTTGATTTCAAACTCTTTTTTATATTTTTATAGTATTCTTTGATTTTTTCTTTGTGGATGCTAACAATAATGTATATATCTTCTACTCCCAGTGATTCCATGATGTTGATTATGTGGTGAAGTATTGGGCGATCATAAATTGGGAAAAGTGTTTTTGGCAGCAAATGAGATAGGTAACCTAATCTTGTGCCAGCTCCGGCTGCAGGTATGATTCCGATTTTAATTCTTTTTGCCACGCGTTATAAAAAGGTTATAGATTTGTAAAAAAATACTATTTGAAATTTTTTTATCAAAAAAATTGTTTCATAAAAAAGAGAATGGAAAAACCATTTTAAATGTTTTTGCAATTAATATATAATTTCAATGAATTTCTTATTATGTGCATTGAAAACAATATTAGCTATGAATTTTACCAGAAACCCCTCTAAAAATAAAAATTTTGTAAGTTTTTTAAAGAATAATTTGTTTTTAATAGCAGCTCTAATAATATGTATTTTCCTGGTCTTTTACAATCTAGGCAATATAGAATTCTGGGGAGAAGATGAAGCTCAGACATTACTGTATGCTTCCAGGTTTATAATAGGGCTCAAAAATCATTCTCTGGCAAATGCCACTTCCTTATATTCTAACGCTACTTTATCTTTTGTAATACTGGTGCAAGCACCATTTATTTTACTGTTCGGAGTTTGTGAACTGGCCTCAAGGATGCCTAGTGCGCTGGTTACTATTCTTACTCTTTTTGTTATTTATAAAATAGGACTTTTGTTTTTAAACAGGAAATCTGCCAATTTTTTAGCGTTGCTTTATGCTGTGTCGGGCGCAGTCGGCCTGTTTAAAAGTTCCATAGGAGTTGGGTTTTATATATTTTTTATCCTTCTTGGATTCTATAATATTGAAAAATTCCTGTATGCACCTGATGAGAAAGAAAGAGGGAAATTTTTAAATTTACATGCAGGACTGATTTTTGTGGTTATGGCACTGATCTCTGTTCTGGATGCTTACTTTTTTGTACCATTTTTTGTTGTTCTTTTGCTTATCAATATTAGGAAAATCAGTGTTAAGAAAATGCTGCTTAGCCTTATAGCACCCCTGATTTTATTTTTGTCCTTTATTTACTTTGAATTTATTCTAGCCAGGCAATTGACCGGAGTAAACAATGCAACCTATGAACATTTGATTGGAAGAAAAGGAAATCTTGGATTAACCTTCAATTTCAAAGAATTCATCCTGGGATTTATAACCAGTTACTCAATTTATTTTGTTATCTTATTTTTAGCTTCATTGATAGTGGTAATAATTTTACTGGCACTAAAAAAAGCAAAGATACCAGGAATCCTGAAACGGATTATGCTGCTTTTTTCTCTACATTTTTTGGTATGGATGTTTTTAATGGAGAGAGAAAATGGGCATCTTATGAATAGCTACCCTGTAGCATTGCTTATTATTGCCTTTGCTTTTGAATCAATCAGCAATCTGGTAAGAGATAAGAAATTTTTAAGAGCCGGTATAGGAATTGCGGCAAAAGTATTATTAAGCACTGCTCTGGCAGTTTTTATTTGCTTTAATTTTTATCATACTTTTATAGTTTTCAATGATTTGTCTCAGGATAAAGAAAAATATCCTGCAATTTACATGCCGGGGGGAATTCCTGCTGGCTACGTCTGGGGGCATAAGGTGGGAATAAAAAGTGCTGCGTATCTATTAAGAAAGGATAAATTTTTTACCGGAGGCCTGGTCTCCCATCTGGGATCCGCATTTAATTTCATTTATATGGGGGGTGAAATAATAGTTTATAATTCCAGTAATGCGATTGAGTATATGTTGGCTGGAGAAGATATAACTCAAAAATATAAGATAAGATATATAGCGGTTTCTCCTGATTTTTTTAACAAGGAATATCTGGGGTATATTGATTCGAAAGGTTTTAAAAAGGTTATTATCACTTATAATGGTGAGGAGATTTATTATATATATGATGTTTTAAAAACTGGCGGCGAGGTTGTCGTGATCGGTAGAGATCAGTATGATAGAGAATACAATGAAGAATATACAGGTATAGGTGTCGCCTTACCCTATTTTAATAGTTTTTAATTTTTTTGGGATAAGAAATAGTACTTAATTGACAGAGCCTAAATGTATTGATAAAAATAATAAAAAATTACAAAGGATTGAGTAATGAATAAAAACAAGATTTCAAAATTCAGGGATACAATTAAATTACGTGACATAGTATTAATTTTTTTAAAGAGGAAATGGATTTTTATAGGGTTCTTTCTTGTTGTTTCAATAATAGGACTGCTTTTTACATTTTTAAAAACTCCAGTTTACCAGTCATCTTCTACTCTGAAATTGAAGGATGTTTATTATGAAGAAAATCTTTATAAGTATTTTCCGGAAGAAGCCCGTAGCCTGGGAATTTTTGCCCCCGGAATGGTAGTGAGTGAACTGGAAAGTGAAGTCCTTACCGGGATAACAAAGGATATCAGGGATGATATCTTACTGGATGAGGTATCCGCAAAGTTGGACTTTGAAATTGATAAGGATAAGCTGAATGAAAGTATTAGTGCCCTGATAGATCAAGGCAATAAAGTTATTAGAATCATTGTTACCTATATCAGCAGAGAAGGATCCTATGAGATAAACAATACTCTGATTAATACCTATCTGGAAGACAGGAAAAATGATAAATCAAAGATAATAGGAGATATTATTGCAGATATTGATAGCAGTATAACTGAACTTCAAGAACAGTATGAAAATATTGAGGGTCAGAATGAAGATATGGATAATGCCGAAGGCGAGCTTGGCTCGATAAATAATCTGATAGTCGATTTAAATGGGATAAAATACAATTTAGAAAATAATAGGGAAATATATATAAATAATGTAGAGATAACAGAGGAACCGAGCATTCCGTCAGAAGCTATAAATATGGATAATTTCAAAAGTATATTGATCACAATTTTTGCAGCCATAGCGGCTGGTTTAGTAGCTGTGTACTTACCAGGTATTTTTGTCACTTTCAAGGAGTAAATTAACTTAATTTCCATAATTGATTCCGAATGAATTAAAATATTTTGTTTATGAGTGATATTTTAAAAAAAATAAGCGTGGTCATGAGTGTTTTTGGTTATGAGAAATATATTGATGATTCAGTTGAAAGCATAATAAGCCAGACTCTAGAAGATTTTGAGTTCATTATTATAGATGACGGCTGCAGTTATGATTTATTTAAGAAAATTAAAAAGTTCGATGATGGCAGAATTGTATATATCAAAAATCCTGAAAATATTGGCTTGACCCAATCTTTGATAAAAGGTATTAAAAAATCAAAAGGAAAATATATAGCCAGACATGACTCGGGTAATATATCTATGAAAAACAGGCTGGAGACCCAGTATGATTTCTTAGAAAAGAATAGCAAGTATTATCTAATAGGTTCTTCAGTGGAATTGATTGACGAAAATGATGATACTATTTGTAGGATAATTGCTAACGGCGATCCTGATTATATAAGAAAAAAAATGCCTTCATATAATTGTATCAATCACTCTGCAATCATGTTCAGGAATAGAGGTGTAGCAGAGTACCGTGAAAAGTTCAAGTGTTCGCAGGATTATGACTTTTATCTTAATTTGTTATCAAAAAAGTATGTCCTGGGTAATATACCGGAAGTGATTGTAAAGGAGAGAATGATATCCTCTTCGATCACTTATTCCAGAAAAGATGAACAGGAATTTTTTAGAGATAAGGCAAGACAGTTCTACTATGAAAGGATAAGATCAGGCAGCGATAGTTATGATTCAATGTGTGTCCCGAAAAATACCGGTAAACCACAGCAACGTAGGCCTGAAACAGAAACTAAAACCAATGGAATCTCTTTTTATGAGAGACAAAGGATATATTACCTGTTGTTTTCCGGTAGAACTGCAGAGGCCAGAAAGCAGATACTGAAATCTTTAAGGGTGAAATTCGATTTGAAGTTATTAGTATATCTACTGGTAGGTTTTTTCCCATTTGTAATTAGATTAAACAACAAATCAAAAGGCCTTGAATACAGATAAAAATTTATGAGGAATGACAGAAAAACGGTGGAAGAGATGACAGACAGAGTAAATATTTTATATATTTCCAGGACATCAAAGTTGACCGGTCCTGAAAATATATTGATCGATATAATCAGAAGATTGAATAAAAGGATATTTTCACCGGTAGTGGTTCTGCCGGATAGAGATGGCCCCTTTTTTAAAAAACTTCAACTATATGAAATAAAAACCATGGTCAAAAAAATGCCCTTTTTAAGGGTGACCTACAATCCCTTTTTACTTTTGTGGTTTTTTTTAAATATCTTAGTACTGAATTTTAATTTTTTATTTACCCTTAAAAAATATAATATAAATCTGATAGTGTGCAATACAATCCAGGAAGCCCTGTATGTGTCTCTTCCGGTAAAAATTTTAAATAAGAAACTGATAATTTGTTTTAAAAATATTCTGGATAAGAGATGGAAGAAGAAGTTAAGAGCTGGGTTTTGTAGTATTTTTGTGGACGGCATAATAGGTGTTTCGAAGAAAGCGTTGGATGATTATGTGTTGTTCAGCAGTAAAAAAAGATCTGCAGGTAAGCTTATAAGTGTTGTACACGATGGTATTGATTGCAATGAATTTAAAGAGAATTTTGAAGAAAAAGATGTTATGAGTGGATATATTGATAAAAGTAAAAAGAATTTTATTATACTAAATATCGGAAATTTAACTGAATTGAAGGGTCAGATTTTATTACTGGAAGCTATAAGTTCCGAAAAGATTAAAGATTTGGATATTAAAGTTTTACTGCTCGGCGACGTATATCATAAAAGTGAAATGGCATATAAGGAAAGAATTAAAAAATATATTAGTGAAAATAATCTTGGGGAAAAAGTGATAATGGCAGGATACCAGCCGGATGTCCGGAATTATCTAAATACGGCAGATATTCTGGTTCATTGCCCAATAAAGGATGATGCTTTTCCGAGGGTAATTCTTGAAGCTTTTTGTTTTAGCAGGATAGTGATTGCTACAAGAATAGGAGGGATACCGGAGATGATAAAAGATAATTATGATGGATTTCTCTGCGAGGTGGATAAAAGCAGCTTGGCGGATAAAATTCTCTATGTGTATAAAAATAGGGACAAATTAGACCATATCGGAAAGAATGCCCTGAAATCAGTTATAGAAGTATTCAATATAAATGGTCAGGTAATTGAAACCGAAAAAATATATAATAAAGTATTGGGATTTTAAGAATCTATAGTAGGTTTATTGGAAATAATGCAGAAGATTGGAATAATAACCATAAATTATAATACCGAAGATTTGTTGGAAAAACTTATTGGATGTCTCGTTCAGCAGAGTTATCGAGATTGGGTGCTGGTTATTGTAAATAACAGCCCGGATAATATTGCCATTAATGAAGTGATAAAATCATTTAATGATAGCAAAATTATACTGACTGGAAATAATAAAAACCTGGGGTATTCCAGGGGCAATAATCTCGGCTTTGAATATTTGATGGAGAATAGGATAATTAGTAAGGATGATATAGTACTGTTCACCAATGAAGATATTGCGATCAAAGATGAGAATTTTCTGGTCCAATCTGTGGATGCAATTAATGATTTAAATTGTGGTTTTTTAGGTCCTAAGATTATAAATAATGATGGTTCGTTAATGCTTCCGCATACCAGGAAAGCCGGGTTTTTGAAGTGTCTGCTTCACATGGGGAATAACGGAAGGGTGGACAGGATCTTTGGAATAAACAGGAGTTTAAAAAAACTTACCGAATCCCGTAAAGTATTTCTCTTAAATGGTGCCTGTTTTTTTTGCAGAGCCTGGGATTTTATAAAAGCTGGGATGTTTGATACCAATACTTTTATATATTATGAGGAAGAGTTGATATACCGCAGAGTCTGTGATGCTGGAATATCTGTTTATTATGATCCAGGGATTTGTGTTTATCATGAACATTCGGCTTCAGTGAAGAAAAGTTTTTCAATCATAAACAAAAAGAAGTTTGTCTATGATGGTGAATTATATTTTCTTAGCAGTATACTTGAATTGAATAAGTTTTTATTGTCTATGTTTAAGTTTGAAAGGGCTGTAGAATTATTTCTATTAAAGGTGGTATTATCGTTTAAATCTAGTAAATAGTTATTAAATATTTTATAGAACCAAATTTATGAATTTATGGAAAATCTATATAAGATTAGGAATAAAATAGCGAATATAGATATAAAGAAATTGGTTTATGTACTGATTGCATTTTTACCCTTTTTCATCCTCATGAATAAATTTCCTTACCTGTCTATATTTTCAATTTTTGTGCTGCTTCTTATAAGTATTGTCCACTTTTTAAAAAACAGGGATATATCACAGCAGCATGTAAGAATTGATATATTACTTTTTTCTATCGGTTGTTATCTATTATTTAGTTATCTTATATCAAGGCAACCTGTTATTAATTTATTCAAATATGGATTTATAAGGTACGATGGGAGTTTCTTCTTTAGCTACGCTCCTTTTTTAATCCTGGCCATACCTTTTCTTAACTACAGAAAGGCGGCCAAAATATATTTCCAGTTTTTATTCATAGCCTTTTCTGTCTTTGCAGTAATAGGATTTTTTGAATATATCAATGATATAAGCTCTTTTATGGTCAGGATTGACGATGTATATGTAGGTCCTATGTTTATTGCTCTGAATAATTCTCATAATGCCACAGGTTCTGTTTTTTCAGTCGTCAGTGTATTTGCATTTGCTTTCTTTCTGGAATCGGACAGTAAGGAGAAAATAGCCTACTTTTTTATTTCTATTTTAGGTTTTGTGGCTGTTTTTATGACTAAAAGCAGGGGAAGCTTAGTGGCATTTATTGCAGGGGTATTCTTTTTGCTGTTATTTGGCAGTAAATCTTTCTTAAAATTTCTAAGGAATATTTTAATACTGGCAGTGGTTGCGATTCCTCTTGTTTTTGTAACCGGGACATTTGGCAGAATACTGCAGATATTTCATATTTCTGATTTAAGTGCTTTGACCAGATTTTCACTCTGGGATAAGGCAATTTTATTATTCAAACAGAGTCCTATACTGGGAATAGGTTTTGCACGATATAATGATGTGCCATGGAATTTTGATAAGATCCCTTTGATCGGGAATCCCGGTGTATTTTCTTCATACGCTTCCAGTAATTATATTTTTAATGATACAAATGCTCACAGCTCTTATCTTCACTTTTTGGCTGAAACGGGAGTGATAGGTTTGATTCTGATACTGGCCTTCTGGATTTTTTGTCTTGTAATAATTTTTAAAGCTTATAGAAGAACCGCTGATAATTTCTCAAGGAAGGTTTATTTATCAATGATAGGGGGTATTATAACCCTGTTTGTCTTATCCATAACCGAAAATTATATGACTGCACCAACGGTAATGTTGTGCCTTTCATTTGCAACTTCATTGATCATCGGATTATCCGGTGAGGAAAAGGCAGAGAATTATAAATTATGAAAATTTCCATTGGTTCAAATATCATAAACGGTCCCTGGGGTGGGGGAAATCAGTTTGCCATCAGTCTATGCCGGTACTTAAAAGCCAGGGGCTGGGGTGTAACTGGAGGACTTTCTGATGTGGATATAGATATAATACTGATGACAGAGCCGCGTATAACCTCGAAGACTGGAGCTTATAACCAGTTGCAGATATCGAAATATTTAATAAAAAAACCAGATACGATTGTAGTGCATAGAATAAATGAGTGTGACGAGAGAAAAGGAACAAGGTGGGTAAATAAATATTTAATGAGGGCAAACAAAGTTGCTGGTTACACTGTATTTATAAGTGATTTCTTGAGAGACCTTTTTATAAATAGTGGATTTTTTAAGGATAAAAACTCCATTGCGGTCAGAAACGGCGCCGACGCAGATTTGTTTAACAGGAAAGGCAGAGAAAAATGGAATGGTAGGTCTCCTCTTAAAATAATAACACACCACTGGGGTTACAGTCGTAACAAGGGATTTGATATCTATGAAAAATTGGGCGCTCTTGGTTCAATTGGAGGTTTGAAGATCGAATTCAGCTATATAGGAAGAATACCCACAAATATCAAATTCAAAGGTATTAAAGTAATACCCCCTCTTTCAGGTAAGGAGCTGGCAGATGAATTGAAATCAAATCATATCTATGTGACCGGATCAATTAACGAACCAGCTGGTATGCATCACATAGAGGGTGCAATGTGCGGTCTTCCGCTGCTGTATAGAAACAGCGGAGCACTTCCTGAATATTGCAACGGTTTCGGAGTTGTGTTCGAAGGTGTAGAAGATTTTGAAGATAAATTAAAGGAACTAGTTGAAAAATATGATTACTATTTCGATAGGATAAAAGAGTATCCTTATAACTCCGATCTTATGTGCAGGAAATATGAGAATGTTTTTTTAGATTTACTCCGGGAAAAAGATAAACTGAATATAAAAAGAAGGCGTTTTAAATATATAGTGCTCTTTATAAAGGAATCTTTTTTTTACATCGTGGACGTTTTTTTTATAAAGTTAAGAAGATTGATTAAAAGAGTTTTTTAATGGCTGCTAAGAAAGAAATTAAAATTGAATCATTTGAGGGTGATATCATTCTGAAGGCTGTTGAAAGAGATGACATAAAACTTCTCAGGAAATGGAAAAATGAGAACCGTAAATATTTCTTTTACAATAAAATAATAAAAGCTAAGCAGCAGTCGGAATGGTTCCAATCCTATATAAGTACTGCTGACGATTATATTTTTCTGATTGAATATAAGGGGCTTAAAATAGGGTGTATCGGCTTCAGATTGGCAGGCGAAGTTATTGACGTTTATAATGTAATTCTTGGTGAAAAGAAATTTGGCGGCAGAGGTATAATGGGCAGAGCTCTGAGGTTAATGTGCAGCTATATTAAGGATATTTACAATAAGGAAATTACCCTGAAGGTTCTTTCGGAGAATAAGGCGAGATTATGGTATTCAAGAAATGGCTTTGTGGAAGCCGGCAGAGAAGGAGATGAATACACGTTTATGAAGCTTGATATTAACAAATTCGAATATTTAAAATATAATCTTGAAATTAATTAATACTAGCCAGGGGGTCCGTAATGATATCAGTTTTTGGTTCCAAAGTCGGCAAAGAAGAGCTGGAAGAGATACGCACCAGTATAGAAAATCAATGGATAGGTATTGGTCCGAAAACAAAATCATTCGAAGAAAAGTTTTTAGAAAGGTTAAATCTTAATGATTTTGTGATGCTTGACAGTGGATCCAATAGCTTATATCTGGCTATAAAGTTATTAGACCTCCCTGCCGGTTCAGAGATTATTTTACCCTCTTTTACCTGGATTTCTTGCGCCACTGCCGTAGTACTTAATAATTGCAAACCGGTATTTGCCGATATTGATCTTGAGACCCAAAATATCACTGCTGAAACCATTGCTCCTATGATAACTGGTAAAACAAAAGCAATAATGATTGTTCATTATGCTGGTAAACCTGTAAAAATAGGTAAAATAAAAGAAATTGGCCTTCCTATTATCGAGGATGCTGCCCATGCGGTTGATTCAAAGATAGGAGATAAATACTGTGGGTCAATAGGGAATGTAGGTATTTACAGTTTTGATGGAGTTAAAAATCTTGCGATAGGTGAAGCAGGAGGTGTAACTTCAGGTAATGCAGAACTGATGAAAAAAGCCAGGGCTTTGAGGTATTGTGGTATTGAGAAATCGGGATTTGAGGCTTCTGCCACAAAAAGAAGATGGTGGGAATATAATGTGGTGGGTTTCTTTCCCAAGTTGATTCCCGATGACATAAGTGCTTCTATTGGGTTGGCACAATTGAAAAAACTGGATGAGCTCCAAAAATATAGGAAATATATATGGGATATATACCAGGATGAATTTGCTGAACTGGCATGGCTTAGTATCCCCAAGGATGCTGATGGCAATGAAAAACACTCTTATTTTACATATTTTATAAGACTTAATAACGATAAAAGGGATGACCTCGCTGTTTACTTATATGAGAGGGGCATATATACTACCTTACGTTATCAACCTCTTCATATGATACCTATCTACAATTCAACTCATCTGAAGTTGAGAAATTCTGAATTATTAAATGAAACTGGTTTAAACATCCCTTTGCATCCTAACTTAAGCGAGGATGATATAGGATACATCATAAAAACAATTAAGGAGTTCGGCAGTAAATATAATTTATAATTTGCTGATCCAACTCATTTCTAAGGAGATGTTTTGCTTAAGAAGAAAATAGCTATAATGGGCGGCGGCATAGCTGGACTTGCTGCGGGGATGTATCTTGCCAGGAAGGGTTATGATGTTAATATCTTTGAAAAGGAAAGCAGTTGTGGCGGACTTGCATCAGGAAAAATCATAAGTGGCAACATATATGAGTATGGTCCCCATTTCTTTCATACCAATAATCCCCAAATTCTCTCTGAGATAAAAAAAATTGCCAATGATGAACTTATCAATTTTGAAAGAACCATTCTAATTAAATTTATGAATGAATATTTTATTTATCCTTTATCTGTATTTGAGGTTTTAAAGAAACTACCTAAAAAAATGGTTTTTATGGCAGTGGCCAGCCTTGTTCAAAACAATATTAAAAGAATATTCAGGAAACCTGAAGTCGAGAACTCGGAGACAATACTGCTAAAATATTATGGAAATGTTCTGTATGAGTTATTTTTTAAGAATTATATTTATCATGTATGGGGTATTTACCCCGATAAGTTCTCACCTGAATTTGCCAGGGAAAGAATACCCCGTATTTCTGGAAGCATTTTCTTAAATAAAATAGTTTCACCGATGAGAACGAAATTTTCCCGTCAATCAACAAAGCATTTTGTTGAGAATGTCGACGGGCAACTTTATACTACCAAGATAGGATACAGAGGCATTATTAATAAAATGGTGGAAGATATTGAAAAAAATGGAGGGAAAATATATCTAAACTCGGAAGTAGTTAAAATAAATATAAATGGCGGTCAGGTGGAGGAGATTATTATAAATTCCGGGGAAAACTGTAGTTTTAAAATTGATGCTCTGATAAATACTATTCCCATTAATAAGGCGATTTTAATGATTACTCCGGAAGTCAACAAAGTAGTCAAAGAATCATCGGAATCGCTTGAATTCAGAGCCCTGGTATTTGTGGGTGTTCTGGTTAATAAGCCAAAAGTACTTCCGGTATCTTTCATGTATTTCAGAGAGCACAGTTTTAACCGGGTTTACGATTCGTCATATTTCAGTCATGACACAGTCCTTCTTGGCACCACAATACTGGTAGCAGAAATAAGCAGTGGTAAAAAGGACAGATGGTGGTCCGATGACAGTTACTGTAAGGAAATGGTTTTAAAAGACCTGCTGAGAGAAAAAATTATAGAGGAAGAAGATGTCCTTGAAATGAATGTTTACCGGTATGAATATGGATATCCAATTTACAAGCTAGGCTATGAGCAGCACCTTAATAATCTGCTTAATTATATAGGAAATATAGAAAATTTTGAAACTGCAGGCAGACAGGGAAGATTTCAATATGTAAATGGTCATATTGCTATGCATATGGGTTTTAAAGCTGCTGAAAAAATAATAAAAAACTAGATAAGCAAATTCAAACAATTAAAAAATTATGATAATAATGAAAGGTGACTAAGATTATAAAAATTTTATGAAAAATGCTAATCTATTTTTTAAAATAAATCCACTTTCCTTCTTTGCTTGGAACTACTCTTCTAAATATAAAATATAAACTAAGTAAACCTGAGATTAGCAAAATGGGATCTAGGGGGAGTTTATATCTTAGCCAGGGAGGAGTTCCCTGTAATGTCCCAGCTATATATACAAGGTATATCATGATTATTGTAAGCAAATATAAACGATCCTTACCTTTTAAGATAAAAAAGCCTATAATGATAAATATCCATAAAAAGGTTATAGATATTGAAAAGTTATCCCATATGTAATTTAATGCTTCTCCACTTTTTAAATTGCCTTCGTTATTGTATTTTTGAATTATTTTATTAGCTTCCTTAACAAACTCTTTTTCTTCATTTTCACTAGGCAGGGAGCCGTTTGGTCTGGTTGATAGCCACCAGTGATTTGGGAATGGTATCATCTCACCTTCTGTATCTGTTAGTTCAGTTTCTGGATTTGTATTTCTAACAGGAATTTCTGGAAGAACTGTTTTTAAAGTATTTATTTTTATAAAATCTTTTACATATGTTTTCAAAAATGACCAGGGGCCAGCTTTTATAGCTTCAAGTGAAACTTCAAAAAGTAACTTATAATTTGTATCCCATCCTTCTTTTATATCCACAATAGCGATAGAATCACTAGTAAATCTCCCATTTGGTTTATAAGTTAGGAAATCATGAATAGTAACATTATAATTCTTATATACTTCTGTTGTTAAAACGTCATTCTTAATTATTTCTATGAATTTTTTAGTATTTTCTCCATTTTCTTCTTTTATGGCTGATTCCTGCAATCCAAAAATCCTATAAAAAGTTGTATTATTAAAGCCTCTAGAAATGCTAAAATCGCTATACCTAACTCCTTTATAAATGACATATCCACTTAGTAAGAATCCAAAACTTATTAAAAAAACCAATATGCAAGTAAGTGTTTTCTTCCAGCCTAATTTTAAGAAGGGGATTGCAATTAATACTATTGAAAAAATAATACCTGCAGGTCTGGTAAGAGTTAGCAGAGCGATTATGACTCCCAATAGTATCCAGTATTTAATTTTATTATTAATTATTGCATTAATAAATAACATGCAGAAAACAATAACAAGATATCCAAAAATTCCATCAGATCCAACCTGATGAAATTGTATATGGAAAGGTATCATTAATAAGAATATAGTTGATGCTATTCTTGCAAGCCATTTACTCCAGGGTATTAATATAAGGTAAATAAGGAAAATTGAAGACAATGATATTAGTTCAAGTATGATTGAAGTTATATATGTCCCACAAAAGGAAAGTAAGATACCGTAGAAAAAAGGTGCGATTGGAGTTCTAAAGCACATTAATTGATGATAGACTGGGGAAGAATTAAAGGAATCAAGGTAATAGTATATATAGGTATTGGCGTCTGCTCCAGCATGTAATGGCCATATAATCCATAAAAAAAGATGCAGTAGTAACCCAAAAGTAATAATACATGTCAAAAATTTCCAATCTGATTTTATTATTTTTCCAAGAGTAGCTGTTTTATTATTCATCTGTTAAATTGATTTACCTAATAAAAATATCGATTTTTTTTATTTT
>CAYPYW010000008.1:0-55810 GCA_964415365.1 uncultured Actinomycetota bacterium
ATGCTTTTCCCTGAAAGCAACTCCAGTCGGTTTATCCTTTCAATAAGTATAGATTTGGAATATTCGGCACTTATCTGGTTTATATAATTGAGGATAATGACTGCAGAGTTTGAATCGGAGCCATCTATCACAACCTGGATCTTTGCTTCATCACCACTTTTTATATCTTTTTCAAAACCCGGATTTATTTTCACAACCACCTGTGCGTCTCCGCTGTCGAGAAGCTGGTTAATTTCCTCTTCTGAATTTACATAGTAATTTAGGTTGAAATTACCGCTATTTTCAAAATCCGATATAAACTCTCTGCTCTGGTGGGTTTTATCTAGGTCCCATATGGCAGTGGGAATATTTTTTATGTCTATGGTAATTGCGTAACCAAAAAGGATTAACTGGATGATTGGAGCCATAAATACCAGCATTAACATTCTCTTATCCCTGCTTATCTGTATAAATTCTTTTATTATTATTTCCTTTATTCTGGTAAACATTTTTTAGGTTAATTTTTTAATAAATCTTAAGTTGGCTAAAATGAACATAACTACTGCAAATATAGTCAGATAAAGTACCTCTATAGAAAGAATAAGAAATCCTGAGCCTTTCAAAAAAATTCCTCTTAGGATTATAATATAATATTTTGCTGGCACCAGTGACGCTATATATCGCAAAACTCTGGGCATGCTGGATATCGGAAATACCAGGCCCGACAGTATATAGGATGGAAGAAAAGAAATAATCATAGCCATTTGATAGGACAGGACCTGGGATTTCGTAATTATGGATATGCTTATACCCAGGCTCAATGCTCCAATTAAAAACAGACCAGAAAGTAAGAAAAGCAGAATTATATTGCCTTTTAGGGGGACATTAAAGAGCAACCTTCCAAAAATTATTATTATAGCCAGATCCAGTATACCGATTAAAAAATAGGGGATGATTTTTCCTAAAATTATTTCCCTGGGTTTAACTGGAGAAACGATCAGCTGCTCCATGGTGCCGCTCTCCCATTCTCTCGAGATTACCTGTGAGGTAAGAAGCGATGCAATTACTAACATTATTATGGCTATAATCCCGGGAACAATAAAGTTTTTACTTTCAAGTTCCGGGTTGTACCAGATTCTGATTTCAGGATTCAGTGGTGTCCTTATACCTCCTGTTAGCATTTCTTCGGAAACTATATTTGAAGAGAACGACGTTGCCATACTTTCTATATATCCACTGGCGATAGAAGCTTTATTTGAGGTGGAGCCATCTATTATGGTCTGGACCTGAGCATTTTTATCTGAAGCTATATTCCTGCCGAAATCAGGCGGGATAACTATTGCTATCAGACTTTTCCTGGAGGCGATATTTTTTTCCAGGTCTTTGTAGGTGTAGACATAATCGTTTATAGTAAAGTAGTCGGATTCAATTAAGGTACCAATGAATTCTCTGCTATATTCGCTGTTGTCATAATCCAGGATGGTAGCAGGGATGTTTTTGACATCAAGAGAAAGAGCATAACCAAATAGAATCAAAAGGATAATAGGAATCAAAAGTGAAAGTATAAGTGAGCGGCGGTCTCTTCTGATATGTATGAATTCTTTTTTGGCTATAGCAATTGTTCTTTTTAAGTTCATATTTTTTTATTTCTCTTTTAATAAGTTATCAGTTATGTATTTCCCGGATTTCCGAGCTGACATTTTTCTTGTGGCTTTCAATTGATGCTATAAATATATCCTCAAGTGTCGGAGATTTAATATTGAATTTAGCACCGTATATTTTTTTTAATTCCTGTGGGCTGTCGAGTGCTATTATGCTTCCGTCATAGATTAGTGCGATACGATCACAATACTCAGCCTCACTGAGATAGTGGGTGGTTACAAATATCGTTTTGCCTCTGTCTGATAGATTATTAATAAGTTCCCAGAAGTTGCTTCTTGAAATAGGATCCACACCGCTGGTTGGCTCATCCAGAAAAATAATGGGAGGATCGTGCAATATTGCGCATCCCAGAGCAAGCCTTTGCTTGAATCCGACAGCAAGAGAAGCAGTAATGCTTTTTCTCATATGGGAAAGATTTACCAGCTCCAGAATTTCTTTCTTTCTTTTACTTTTGTTTTCCCTGCTGACTTTGTATATCCCGGAGTAAAAGTTTATGTTTTCTTCCACGGTTAAGTCGTGATATAGGGAGAATTTTTGGGACATGTAGCCGATGTTTTGCTTTATATTTTCACTCTGCCTGTATACGTCAAAACCGTCAACGGTAGCCTTACCGGAAGTGGGGATAAGAAGTCCGCAGAGCACCCTCATAGTTGTTGATTTCCCTGCACCATTTGGTCCAAGAAAGCCGAATATTTCTCCTTTTTTTATCTGAAATGTAATTTCATTGACAGCAGTGAAATTACCAAAATTTTTCTTTAGTTTTTCAGTTTCTATTATATTATTCATAAAGAGTTTAAAATTCCGGACTGAACTTGTATTAAAATATATGTAATCTCAGGGTTCTCTTACCAGGTAAGTAAATACATCTTCAATATTCGGGACAGTTTCAATTATAGATATCATTTTAATATTATTTTTTTGGAACATATTTTTAATAAGTTTCAGGTCAAATTCTTTCTCCAGATTTATATGAAGTGTTTCCCCATAAATATTTACCCCTATTACCTTTTTATTGCTTTTTAAAATATTAAGTGCGCTTCTGCAATACGGGGTAGTGATTTCGACTACCCTACCTTCATACTCTTTTTTGAATTCGGCTGGTGTTCCGGTGTAAATGAGAGTACCTTTATTCATAAGCCCAATCTGGTCACACTTTTCTGCCTCATCCATATAAGGAGTGGATACAATTATAAGAGTTCCCTCGTTTTTTAATTCTTTTAATATATTCCAGAATTCTCTTCTTGAGAGAGGATCAACCCCATTAGTGGGCTCGTCAAGAAAAAGTATTTTTGGTCTGTGTATAAGGGAACAGGCAAGACCGAGTTTTTGTTTCATACCACCCGATAAGTTTTCTGCCAGTCTGTTCTTAAAGGGTGAAAGATTGGAAAACTCAAGCAGTCTATTTATTGTTTTTAATCTTTCTTCGTTATGCACAAGATAAAGATCGGCATAGAAATTCAGGTTTTCCATAACTGAAAGATCTCCGTAGAGGCTAAATTTTTGGGGCATATAACCAATTTTTAATTTGATTTCTTCAGGATATTTTCTTACACTTATGTTTTCAATCAGAGTGTCTCCGCTGGTGGGATCCATAATTCCGCACATCAACCTTATAAGGGTAGTTTTACCTGCGCCGTCGGGTCCGATCAGGCCGAATATTCCGGTTTTATCGATGTGTAGATTAAGATTATTTACTGCAATTAAATCATCAAATTTTTTGGTGAGATTTAAGGACTTAATCATTTTTTCATTTTATATCGAAGCTCGGTAAGCTGTCAAAGGAAAGTCAAACCTCATTTTGCAGTGTTTTCACAGTAGTTAGTTATTTGACAATTTGGTTCTTCATAGATATACTCATATACGTAAAAATACAATACAATTGTAGCAAGAGGTTAAAAAAATGGTAGAAAGAAAGCAAGATTATTTCAGAGTACCTATAACTATGCCTTCAGGTATGGTTTCATACCTTGAAAATCTGGGTATTGAATGTAAAAAATCCGGAGGCCACAAAATAGCAAACACTATGATTGTAAGAAGTGCAATCAAGCTTTTGATGGATTTAGACCTGGATATTTCAGGTATAAAATCGGAGGAAGAGCTGGAAAAAAGAATAAAGGAAGCTGCAAAGAAATATTAGAGTAATAGGTATCAGCTTCTGTATTGAATTTTAAGGATGTTGATGTTTTACTTGTTTATTCTTTAAGCTTTTTATTGTCTGGTCATAACATTTCTTAATATACAGTCAATTACTCATTTATTTTAAATTCTAATTATTTATAATAGTAGATGTACTATATGTTATTTGTGTCTATTCATATCCATGTAAAAAAGTTTAAAGCATAGGGGTTTAACTGATATGCAGGAAGTAAAAACTGATTTGCTTATTATCGGTGCCGGTCCAGGCGGGCTGAGTGCTGCATTGTATGCCAGGAGAGCGGGGCTTAATTTTGAAATTGTAGAAAAAAAAATGGCAGGCGGACAGATAATTAACACTGATTTCATTGAAAACTACCCGGGCTTTAAGAATGGTATGACCGGTTATGAGCTTGCACAAAACCTGGTGGAACACTGTAGAAGGTTCGATATCAAAGTAATGGATTATTTTGCAGTAGATTCTATTGAGATATCCGGTAGGGGAGAAAAGGGTAAGTTGTATAATTTTAAATGCCTGGGTGACGAGAAGCTAATATTCTGGGCAAATGCAATAATAGTGGCTACGGGAGCCAGGCCGGCTAGATTGAATGTTGAAGGAGAAGACAGGTTTATTGGCAAGGGTATTTCCTTTTGCGGAACCTGTGATGGAGTTTTATATAAAGACAAAGAGATTGCTGTAGTAGGAGGAGGAGATACAGCAATTGAAGAAGCAATTTTTCTCACAAAATTTGCAAAAAAAGTATATATAGTCCATAGGAGAAATGAACTTCGGGCAGTAGAAATTTTAAAAGACAGGGCGTTTAAAAACAAAAAGATAGAATTTTTATGGTGTTGTGTTATAGAAAAATTTCTCGGTAAGGATAAACTGGAAGAAGTTTTATTGAGGAATAAAAAAGAAGGTAAAACACATAAACTTAAAATTGATGGAGTTTTTGAATATGTCGGGTGGAAACCCAATTCGGAAATGGTAAAAGGTCTGGTTAATCTGGATGAGAGAAATTTTATAATAACCAACTCTCAGATGGGAACTTCCCTGCCAGGTATATTTGCAGTTGGTGATGTCAGAAATACACCTCTCCGCCAGGTCATAACTGCAGTTGCAGATGGAGCAATAGCTGCCATATATGCTGACAGATTTTTATACAGTCTGGAGCATCAGGAAAGGAAGGTATAATTTTTATTTATTATTGCGTGATTTAGAGAACAATTGTCGGCAATGATAAAGAGGGCTTACGCTAAAATACTATTGTTATGGCGATTATAAAAAAAGTTAGAAAGGTCGGGTTTTAGAAGAATAGATTGGAAACAATAAAGAAGAATTCAGCAGGGGAAAAAGTTACAGATATTCAGAGAAGATTAAAGCTACTGGGCTATAATCTGGGAGTAACGGATATTGATGGGATTTTTGGTGTTGAGACCGAAAATGCGGTCAGGAAATTTCAACAGGATAGAGGACTTCTAGTAACAGGCTTAATAGATCAGGAAACCTGGCAGGAATTAGTAGATGCTGGATATAAGATTGGTGATAGGATGTTATATCTGAAATACCCACCTTTCAGAGGCGACGATGTAAGAACTCTTCAAGTGTGGTTAAAGACGCTTGGTTTTTATCCCCATGATGAGAATGGTATATTTTGCGAAAAAACCCATAAGGCGCTGGTAGAGTTTCAAAATGATATGAATATCGCCGATGATGGGATAGTCGGAGAAGAAACAGTGCAAAATCTTAAAAGTCTAAAGAGAATCATAGTGTCAAGGGAAACTTCCCAGTTCCCCTTGATTAAGAATCCGGAGAGAAGAAAAGAGCTGAAGGAAAATAAGATTATTCTGGATTATAGTGAAAATATAGAAGATATGAAAAACAGTGAGGAATATTTTAATGAAAAAATATACATCTGCAGGAGTATAGTAAATTTTTGCAGGGATATATTATCCAAGAATGGCATTGAGACGTTACTTTCTATTGGTGATGATGAAAGACAGAATATATTTTTATATGACAGGATTGCGTATGCTAATAGAAGTGAAGCGGATTTATTGGTTAGTATAGATTTGAATTATTCTGTGGATGGAGATGCTAATGGCTGTAGCTGTTTTTACTTTAAAGGACTTAAATCTCATTCGATTCCCGGATATAGAATTGCAAACCTGATTCAGGATAAAATCACAAGTAGTCTGAAAGTCCTGGATTGCAGGGTTCATGGAGCAAACTATGCCATCCTGAAAGAGACAAGTATGACATCAGTATTGGTGGAACCTGCTTTTATTTCAAATTTTAAAGAAAGAGAAAAATTGAAGGAATCCAGTCATCAGATAAAGATAAGTGAGAATATAGTAGAAGCTATTCTGGAGTATTTAAGTGGTAAAGAATGATAGTAAGAAGATAGTCTATTATGTATGTAATATATGATGACTTTTATTTAAAACATTATAATGAACCCCAGCATCCTGAAAATCCAAACAGGCTTGTTGCAATTAAAAAAGCATTGGATAACTGGAATTTAAAAAACAGGATTGCTTTCAAGAAACCCCGCCCCGCTACTGATAAAGAAATAGAAATGGTTCATGATAGGAGTTATATTCAAAAGGTAAAGAATCTATCACAAAGGGGAGACATTTCTTATCTGGATCTGGATACGGCAGTAACGGAATATACCTATAGTTGTGCACTACTGGCAGCAGGTGGCTGCTTTGAGGGTTTGGATTTGATTTTTAGCAGTGGAGATAAGTTTAGTGAGTTTTTTGCTGTCATCCGTCCTCCCGGCCACCATGCTTTTAAAAATGCTGGAAGCGGATTTTGTATTTTTAACAACGCAGCTCTCAGCGCCAGGTATGCCCGGATAAAATATGATATTAAAAAGATTGCCATAATAGATTTTGATGCTCATCATGGGAATGGAACACAGGATTTTTTTTATGATGACAGCAGTGTTTTTTATATATCTTTTCATCAATATCCTCACTACCCGGGGACTGGAAATTATGATGAGATTGGGAGTGGTAAGGGAAGAGGTTTTAATATGAACTTTCCTTTTATGCCACAAACCGGGGATCCAGATTATTTAACTGCTATGATAGATATAGTCATACCAATTATGGAAAAATTCAACCCTGAGTTATTTCTGGTAAGCGCTGGCTATGATTCTCATTTTTTGGACACACTTTCTTCCCTTGGTCTGGTGGAAGAGTCATATTATAAGATGATGTATATTATTTCATATTTGAGTCACAAATACTGCCGTGACAGAATCGGAATATTACTGGAAGGCGGTTATGAGTATAATGCTACTGCGAGGAGTGTTCTGGAAACTATCCGGGGATGTTTTAAAAAGGAGGATTTTTCAAACATAAATGATAGCGTTGACCTGGAAGACAAGCTGAAAATAGATAAGAATTTTAAGACTCAGAGAATAAAGAATACAGTAGTTCTAAACAAGATAAGAGAAATTTTTAAAGTTTAGAAAAATTAAGTTAAAAAGTGTTTAAGAAGAAATTTTACATTTTATTTTTTTTACTTTTGGCCATTATTATTACCCTGCCTGCTTGCAGAAATTATGACAGGAAGTTTGATATCACCTATTTTTTCAAAACTGAGCCTGAAAAAGCCGTTCTTGATTTTTTTCAGTCTCTTGACAACAAAGATGCGGATTTCATTTATACAAATTTACTTCCTGATAAGGATAAGAATAATATAAGCAGGGAAAAATATGTAAGTGAATTTGAAAGCATACTTTCCGATGTGGAAAGTATAGAGGTTAAAAAAACTGTATATCTGGGGTATGAAAATAATATGAGCAAAGTGGTAGCGGAGTTTGAAGTTAGCTACAGAAATGGGGAAGTAAAGCAACATGAGAAGTATATATATCTGGTTGAGGAAAATGGTAAGTGGAAAATAGTTTTTGAAAAAACTTTTATATAATAAATAAATGTTTTTTGTGAATAATTTATGATATTTGATATAATGTTTATCTAAGATTATGGTTAAAAATATAAAAACAATTTTAATATCATTATTTTGTCTGGTGATTATTCTGTTGTATACAGCTGGCTGCTCTTTGGATGGCAGTAATTTACTGCAGGGAAGCAATAAATTGCAGGCCAGTAATAACACTGAGGAGTCGGAGGATAGTGTTAATGCCAAGCTGAACGAGTTAAAAGATAAGATAATAAAACCGCCGGTAGTTTTATCTCATCAGTCCGGGGAAGTGATTTATGGTAGTGGTGATAGGGAATTAATTTTCATAAAGGGTTATGCGGATAGTGGGAATACTATAGAAGTTTATGTAAATGGTGCACTGGAACAAAGTGATACAATTGTTGATAATGATGGGGATTTTGAAACTTTAAACGGAGTAGAAATAACCGAGGGAAAGAATATCATAGAGCTGGTGTCGGTGAGCCCCTCCGGTAATAAAAGTAATCCTACGGAGTTTAATTTATTTTTAAGTGTACCTCAGAAAGTTGAATACAGTATATTTGAAAGTTCCGAAAATTTAAAAGAGATAAAAGATGTTTATTATTCTGCAGAAGATAATCCTACGGTGTATATCAATGGCAGTCATCTTCCTTCTTCCCGTGTTTATATCCAGGTGAACGATAAAATGGTAGGTGAAGTTATAAGTGGTGAGGAGGGTATATTTGAATTAAGTGGAGTTGTGTTAAAGCCTGGTGATAATGAAATAGCTGTCTGGGCAATGACAAGCGACGGATTTACAAGTGCGCCAGTATTTACAAATATAATAGTTTCCCGTGATCTAGGTGTCCCATATCCTTCCAATCTGTCAGGTTATAAACAGGGTAATGCTAATTATTTGAGCTGGAGTTCAAGTATTGATACGGATTTTGATTCCTATAAGCTGGTCAGGGTAGAGGACCCCTGTGCCAATCCAGAGTATCCCGACCACGATGTTATAGCTACCTTCAACAATATAAGTGCCAGCTCTTATATTGACAATGATATAATAAGCGGTAACTCATATTATTATACCTTATGGATCCTGGATAAAGCAGGGCATGTAGCATCCAGTAACGTGGTTGCTATTCCTAAACCGGTTTATTCCATTACTGTTAATAAAGTTCCTACTTCTGCCAGTAATACTATTGCCAGAAGAGAGTGGTTCTATCAACCTTATGAAATAACAAACACCGGTAATGTAACTGTTGATATTCAGCCTATGATGGTGTGGTTGAAATTGAATCCCAATCCTGATGAAGAAATGGAAATTTCTCCTCTATGGGAAGTACATATCTGGAATCCCAGCGGGGGTGGCCAATATTATTATTCAAATGAATCCGTTTATACTACTTATATTGCAGATTGGGCAAATACCAGCGGCAGTACCGAAACTGAAACAGAGACTACATTCAGTACAGATGGTATAACAAAAACTGTTACAGAGACTGAGACGATTAAAAAAACTGCAGAAGGTCCTGTCAATCAAAAAAGAATTATGACAGTTACCACAAATACCACTATAACAGTAACTGATACATCTACAGGGGTTAGCACTGTAACTACTGCTACAGACACTGATACAGAGATAGTGGAACCCGAAAGAATAGGATCAGTGATACTGGGTTTGAAGCCTGGTGAAAAAATAATAGTAGAGGTTAAAATACAAAACATTGCTGCTGAGAATGGTGAAAAATTTACTGCTCATTTTCATTTTGTACCTGTGGATTGTGATGGGAACTTCTATATTGATGAGATTGTTTCAACTGGTGATATTACGGTGATAGGCAGCAGTAGAAGTTAGAGGTTTAAAAACATCCCATTCCTATTATATAATATATTTTATTTCTTCTAATTAAAGTTTTCTATGAAGGTAGTGTGCTAAAAATTATGAGTAAAAAGAATGAAAAAAATTACAAAGGTTCCGGTCATATGAAAAAGGATTCTGGTAACGGCAAGGATATAGAAGAAATGACGGAGTATAGAAAGCCCAGGAAGAAAATGTCGGAAGATATTCTCGGGAAAGAGATAAAAAAAGAGCTTGAGGCAGAGGAACTTGAAGAAGAAATAGAGCTCTTAGAGAAGGAACTGGAAAATTACAAAAAAATTGAAGGAGAATATCTGGATAGGATTAAAAGATTGCAGGCAGATTATGATAATTATAGAAAAAGGACCTTGAAAGAACATCTGGAGCATATAAAGAGGGCAAACAAGGATTTAATAGAAAAGCTTCTCCCTATAATTGATAATTTTGAAATAGCACTCGAAACCGGAAAGAGGCTGAAAAAAGAAGGGGATGTCTTTTTTAAGGGTATAGAAATGATTTATGGGAACTTAATAGAGCTACTGAAGAAAGAAAATGTCAAAGTTATTGATCCGAAGGGTGAGGAGTTTAATCCGGAGGTTTGTGAAGCGGCTGTGACAGAGGCTGTAAGGGATGTTGATGAAGGTAAGATTCTGGAAGTCATAAGAAAGGGTTATATGATAGATGATTTTTTAATAAGGCCTGCAGTGGTGAAAGTTTGTAAAAAGAAGTAAGAGGAGCTTGGGTTTTATGCGTAAAAAAATTGTTCTAGGATGTGTTATAGGTTTTGTAGCAGTAATAATTGTTATTGGATTGATTACAGTAGCTTATATAGTGGACTCCAGAAATAAAATGGCAGCTAAAGAGATAGAAGTTGATAATGCTTGGGCTCAGGTGCAGAATGTTTACCAGAGAAGGCTTGACCTGGTACCTAATCTAGCTGAGAGTACCAGGGCTTATATGCAGTTGGAAAAAGATATATTTGAGGCTATAGCAGAAGCAAGAGCCGGCATACAGGAAGCAGAAACACCGGCTGAACTCGAGAGTGTAAATAAAGAAATCAGCTCTTTTATTGATGATATTAAGGTTGTTGTCGAGGATACACCTGAACTTAAAGCGAGTGAAACAGTACGTAATCTTATGATCCAGCTTGAGGGAACTGAAAACAGGATTGCAGTGGAGAGGGGAAATTTTAATGAGGCAATCAGAGACTACAATACGTATATAAAAATGTTCCCAAGAAACGTAATTGCCGGCTGGTTTGGATTTGAGGCAAGAGAATTCTTTGAAGCTGAAGAAGGGGCAGAGACAGCACCGGAAGTGGATCTGGAATTAGAATAAGCAATGAAAGTGATTTTATTTAAAATTAAGAAAAGATTAGTTTTCTTTTTTATATTTTTTTTATTTTTCTTTTTCTTTTGTCCAAATTCTCTCTTCTCTGATGATATAAGTTTACCGGATTATACTGGTTATATTAATGATTATGTGGGGCTATTGGATAATAGTTCCAAATCCCAGTTGGAGACGCTGGCTTCCAAAATAGAGGCAGAGACAGGGAGCGAAATAGCTGTGGCAATAGTGGATAGTTTGCAGGGAATTACCGAGGAGGAATATGCATTCGAGCTCTTTAAAAAATGGGGGATAGGAAAGGAAAAAGAAGATAACGGAATTCTTATACTGATTTGCACTGAAGGAGAGCCCGGAAACAGACCTTTAAAAATAGAAGTGGGATACGGCCTGGAAGGAGTGATAACAGATCTTGAAGCAGGTGAGATTGTAAATGACATAATTGTTCCTAATTTTCAGGCAGGTAATTATTATACAGGTCTGAACAACGCGATTCTTACTATTGCCGAACAGATTTACGAAGAAGAAGGTCTGGAACCGCTAGGCTCTGGTGAAGGCACAGTGTCTCTCACTACTGAGACTACTTCACCTGCGAGTTTTCTTTCAGGATTTCCGTGGGGATGGGCATTTTGTTTCCCAATCTCTTTTGTAATCATTGTTGCAGTGGTTCTTTTTAATCTATTTAGAAGAAGATGTCCTAGGTGTAAAAAATTCAAGTTGAAGATAAAATCTACTGTGCTCAAGCCAGCAACCTATACGGAATCTGGTAGAAGCCTTTTAGAAAGATTTTGCTTAAATTGTGGATATAGCGATGAGAAAGAAGTTACCATACCAAAAAAGACCAGGTCATCATCCTGGACCGGCGGGGGTGGAATAGGCGGCGGAAGCAGGTCTTCCGGCGGCGGAGGTTTTGGTGGTTTTGGTGGAGGATCTTCGGGCGGCGGCGGCGCTGGCGGAAAGTGGTGATATTAATTTTAATATCAAATGGAAAGTGGGCAGGAGTTTTTTAAAATGAAGATTGCGATATCTGGTAAAGGCGGAGTGGGTAAGACTACTCTGGCAGCATGTCTCTCCAGGTATTATGCCCATAAAAATCATAAGGTAATTGCAGTTGACGCAGATCCTGATGCTAACCTAGCTTCGGCTCTGGGAATAGATTATAAGGCTGCTTTAAAAATCGTGCCGCTTATAGAGATGAAGGAATTAATTGAAGAAAGGACAGGAGCAAAGCCTGGAGGATATGGGGCATTCTTTAAATTAAATCCCAGAGTGGATGATATTCCTCAAAAATTTGGGATAGATATTGATGGTGTAAGATTACTTGTTGCAGGAACAATAAAGGCTGGAGGAAGCGGATGTTACTGTCCCGAAAATGTTCTGCTTAAAAGCCTTTTCAGACATCTGGTGGTCCACCGGGAGGAAATTGTAATCCTGGATATGGAGGCTGGAATAGAGCACCTGGGCAGGGGAACCTGCGAGAATATGGATGCTTTGATTATTGTAGTGGAGCCAGGACTTAGGAGTGTTCAGACTGCCTGGACAGTTAGAAAGATGTCCCGGGATCTGGGAATCAAAACCCTTTTTGTTGTGGTAAATAAAGTAAGGACCGATGAAGAGGAAAAATTGATAAAAGATAATCTGGGTGATTTTATAATCCTGGGCAAACTTCCTTACAGTGATAGGGTAAGGGAATCAGACCTTAGATATTTTTCTTCATGCGATGCAGATCCGGAGTTTAAGAAATCGATTGAGGATATCGCTGCCGGATTAGATAAATACATAGAAAAGAAATAAGTTCTAATAATAAATAAGTTTTACTGTAGTATACAGATATTTTTTTAAAAGGTCTTGAACCTATTTTTTTTTCAATTAAAATAAGAAACATTTGTAAAAAATAAAAAGTGGTGGGTTTTGTATAAAATTATAAAGAAAGAGAAACTATCAGAAAATATAGACAGGTTTTACCTTGAAGCTCCACTTATAGCAGAAAAAGCAAGAGCCGGGCAGTTTGTAGTTATAAGGATAAATGAAGAAGGAGAAAGAATTCCCCTGACTATTGCAGATTATGACAGGGACAAGGGAATAATAGGCATAGTTTCTATGAGGGTGGGTAAAACCACTGCCCTGTTATCCAGTTTAAAGCAAGGGGACAGTATACTGGATGTAGTAGGTCCACTTGGAAATGCCTCCGAGATTGAAAAATTCGGTAGAGTAATTTGTGTCGGGGGTGGCGTAGGCGTAGCTCCTGTGCTTCCCATTGCCAGGGAACTTAAGAGAGCCGGTAATTATGTGGTTTCTATTATTGGTGCCAAGAGTAAAGACCTCCTTATTTTAGAAAAAGAAATGAAGGATACGTCGGATGAACTGTATATATGTAGCGATGATGGTTCCATAGGATATCATGGGTTTGTATCAGAGTTTCTAAAGGAGTTTCTTGAGAAAAATTTGGCCGGCAAAACAGATAAGAAAGTCAGTATTACAAGAGTGGTCGCTATCGGGCCGGCTTTGATGATGGCAGCTGTGGCAGAAGTTACCAGGCCTTTTAAGATAAAGACCATAGTATCGCTTAATTCCATAATGGTTGATGGAACTGGAATGTGCGGAGCATGCAGAGTGGAGGTGGGTGGTAAAACTAGATTTGTTTGTGTTGATGGACCCGAATTTGATGCACACGAAGTAAATTTTAATCTCCTTCTTTCAAGGCAGAAAATATATTGTGACCATGAAGGTGTGTGTTTTGATCTTTATAAACACAAATGTAAGCTGCCACTGCAGTGATTGGGCGGGATTATTTGATAAGGATAATTTAAAAATTTTCAAAAGATGACCGAGAAAATAAATAAAAAAGAATTTAAAAAAGAAAAAATTTCCCGTGTGGCTATGCCCGAGCAGAACCCGGAGAAGCGAATTAAGAATTTCGATGAAGTTACACTTGGATATTCTGAAGAGGATGCTCTACGTGAAGCATCCAGATGTCTTCAGTGCAAGAATCCTAAATGTATAAAAGGCTGCCCTGTGGAAATTGACATAAAAGGCTTTATTAAATTAATCCAGGAGAAGAAATTTAACGAGGCTCTGGAAAAGATAAGAGAAAAAAACGGCCTTCCTGCTATATGTGGCAGGGTATGTCCTCAGGAAGATCAGTGTGAAAAAGAATGTATACTGGGTATTAAGGATGAACCAGTGGCAATTGGAAGGCTTGAACGGTATGTGGCGGATAGGGAAATGAAACACATAGCAGAAGGTATTAAAGAATGTGCATGGTCAGAGGTTACTAAAGAATGCACAAGGGAAAAAGTTGCGGTAATTGGTTCAGGCCCGGCCGGTCTTGCTTGCGGGGCTGAGTTGGCCAAAATGGGTTATCAGGTTACCATATTTGAAGCACTGCATAAAGCTGGAGGTGTTCTGGTTTATGGTATCCCTGAGTTCAGGCTTCCCAAAGAAATAGTACAAAAAGAGATAGATTATGTGAAAAGCCTGGGAGTAAAGGTTGAAGTAAATATGGTAATAGGTAAAATCCTGACCATAGATGATTTATTTAAAAGGGGATTTAAGGCAATTTTTATATCAACGGGTGCAGGCCTTCCTTATTTTATGGGGATCCCAGGCGAGAACTTGAACGGGGTTTATTCGGCAAATGAATATCTAACCAGGTCAAATCTGATGAAGGCTTACAAGTTTCCTGAGTGTGATACTCCGATTGTTAAGGGGCTCAAGGTGGCAGTGATAGGCGGAGGTAATGTGGCTTTAGATTCTGCCAGGACCGCTAAAAGACTGGGAGCAAAAAAGGTGTACCTTATATACAGGAGAAGTGAGGAAGAAATGCCAGCCAGAGATGAAGAGATAGAGCATGCGAGGGAAGAGGGAATTGAATTCAGACTGCTCGCCAATCCGGTTGAAATAATAGGAAATAATGGCTGGGTGAATAAGATAAGATGTATTAAAATGAAACTGGGAGAACCTGATGATTCGGGCAGGAGAAGGCCTTTACCAGTAGAAGGATCGGAATTTGATGTAGAGATTGACGTAGTGGTAATGGCTATAGGGCAGGGACCAAATCCGCTTCTAACTTCTACAGCTCCACATTTAAATCTTACCAGATGGGGAAATATAAAAGCTGGGCCGGTAACTGGAAAAACGAATGTAAAAGGCGTTTTTGCTGGTGGAGACATAGTAACCGGTGCAGCCACAGTCATACTGGCAATGGGTGCTGGAAAGAATGCGGCTGCGGCTATAGATGAATATATAAGAACTGGTATCTGGTAACAACTATAAGAGGAAGTAAAATTTACATTTAAAAGTTTTTACTATAATTACCTTAATTAATATTGTTATCCTTCGAATATATATTATAAATTCAATCTACTGGAAGGACTTTTACAGGTTTTCAGTATATTAGAAGTGATAATTATTAATAAGTATTATAGAATAGATTATAATTTTAATATCAGAAATATAATTTTGAAATAATGGAGGTAGAAGTGAAAATCAAAGGCTTATCATTAAAATTATTATTCTTTTTGGTCATAAGCATTCTGGTGTCCGGCACGATCTTTGCCGGGTGCTTCTCGAGAGAATCGGCTGTTGAAGAAGAGGGGTTTGCAGCTTCGAGAGAGGAAACTGCAGTTATGGCTTCTGATAAATCAATAGTAATGACAGAAGAGGCTCCGGTAATGGAGGAGGAGATGGCAGAGGAAGCTGCTTTCGATGAAAATGCTGCAGTTGATACTGACATTCAATATGGTGAGATTCCGGTTGCTGGTGATAGGAAAGTAATTAAGAATACATATATCGAGCTTGAGATTGAAGTGGGGGAATTTGAAAGCACAATGTTTGGACTTACCAATCTGGCAGAGCAGAATGGCGGTTTTGTTTCAAACAGCCAGAGCTATTCTGATTCCGAGGGCAATATGACCAGCGGAAGTGTAACTATAAGAATTTCTTCCAATAAATATAATTCTGTTTTAAATAGAGTCAAAGAAATGGGTACAGTTGAAAGTACCTCAAGTTCCGGGCAGGATGTAACCCAGGAGTATACAGACCTTGAAAGCAGGCTTAGAAACTACGAAGCCCAGAAAGATGTCCTTCTGGATCTAATGAAGCAGTCAAAAAAAGTCAGTGACAGTTTAGAAGTGCAGAGAGAATTAAGTAATGTTCAGGAGCAGATTGAAATAATCAAGGGAAGGATGCAATACCTTGACGATTTAGTATCTTTCTCTACTATTGATGTTTACTTTCATGAACCCGAACCCATAACTACTACTGGATGGGGATTTGTTGAAGCGCTAAAGAGAGGCTTGAGAGGAGCAGTAAAAGTATTCAATTGGTTAATTGCAGCGATAATTATAAGTGCTCCGTTATGGGTTCTGGCAGGAATAATATTAATTATTGTATGGCGTGTTATAAGGGTGAGAAGGAGAAGAAGAGCCGGGAAGGAGCAAAAATAACGTGAGAGGTTCTAATACTTTCAGCCATATCCTTCTAATTTTTGGACTGGGTATACTTGTAGGTATTCTTATCGCACCCCGCAAGGGCGAGGAAACCCGGAAAATATTAAAGGAACGGATGGAAGAGTGCTGCAATAAGACCTGCGAATTTATTGGTGAAAAAACTGCAGAGGTCAAAAAACAAGCAGGGAAATATGCAGAAAAGTTAAAGAAGAATATGGAAGAAGCCGGATAATAACTGTTATTTATTATTGAGAGCATTTATATTTGTTTGAATAAGTACAGGCCCTTTTTAAGTCAAGGAGGGCTTGTATAATTTGGTGTATGACCGGCAACCATCATAGGTAATTAATGTAAAAATGGAAAATAACAATTTACTGGGATTCGACTTAGAGATAACCAAAAAAAATATAATTGATTTTATAAGAAAATATGTAGCAGATCTTAACAGGCAAGGAGCTGTAGTTGGATTAAGCGGCGGTATTGATTCTGCCCTGGTTTTAAAATTATGCGTCGAAGCATTAGGTGCAAGTAGTGTTATTGCTGTTGTATTGCCTGAAAGGGACTCGAGTGTTAAAAATACCGTGGATGCAAAAAGGTACGCAAGTCAGCTTGGAGTAAGGATTATCCATAAAAAGATAACCGGCTTATTATCTGCATTAGGTGTATATAGGCTTTATCCACCTACTTTTTTTGTTAAAAGAAATGTTATTGAAAGATTTGCTCATAGGAAAAGAAAGGAGTTATCTTTAAGGTTGCAGAAAGATATATTCCTGGCGAACCTGGAAGGAAGTAGTGATAAAGAGCTCTCAAAAGGTATAGCTTTCTATAGAATCAAACACAGGCTCAGAAGTGCAGTTTTATTTTATTATTCTGAACTTAACAATTACCTGTTTGTAGGGTGTGCAAATAAAAGTGAGTGGCTTACAGGATTTTTTGTAAAATATGGTGATAGCATTGCAGATATAATGCCAATAATGTCTTTATATAAGACCCAGGTTTTTAGTTTGTCCAGGTATTTAAAATTACCGGATTATATATTAGAAAAAGCGCCAAGCCCTGATTTAATACCTGGTTTAAATGATGAAGAAGCACTGGGAATATCATATAAAAAACTTGATTTAATACTGGCATGTATTGAAAAAGGTTATCTGGTAGACGAAATCATCCAACTTTCGGGTGCAACTGAGGAAGAGATAAAAAAAGTGTCTGAATATATTGAAAAATCTGATTACCTGAGAACATGGCCAATAGTATTAAAGCAATAAAAGAAAAAAGCTAAATTTTATATTTGATATAAATAAGTGTTTAAACATAGAGATAATACTTAGGAAAAAATAAAACTGCACACCGAAAAAAAGGGCTGAGTGGTGGCTGAAAAAAATAGCAACATGAAGACTTTTGGGTTCTGGGAAACAGCAGCAATCGGTATTGGTGGTATGGTTGGAGGGGGTATTTTTGCGGTGCTTGGTCTTGCTGTTCAGTTATCTAAAGGTGGAACTCCTGTTGCTTTCCTTATCGCGGGTGTAGTAGCACTTATAACAACATATTCTTACATGAAGCTGTCCATAAAATATCCTTCGCGTGGTGGCACTGTAGAATTTCTTTATCGTGCTTTTGGTCCGGGAATTGCTACTGGTGCATTAAATATTCTTTTATGGCTTAGTTATATTGTCATGCTTTCCCTATATTCATATGCTTTCGGGAGCTATGGCTCTACTCTTTTCAGTTTAAGTCTTCAACCGGTCATGAAGCATGTGCTTATAAGTGCATCAATAATTATTTTTACATTACTTAATGTTTTAGGCAGCAAAGTTGTAGGTAAATCGGAAACTTATATTGTTGCGATTAAAATAATAATACTTTTGATATTTATTTTCTTTGGAATAAGGGGGGTGAATCTTACACAGCTCGGAACTTCCAGCTGGAGCAGCACTGTTTCTCTTGTTGGTGGCGGAATGGTAATTTTTGTTGCTTATGAGGGATTTGAACTTATCGCAAATGCAGCTGGAACTGTAAGGCAGCCGCAAAAAATTTTACCAAGGGCTTTTTTTGCTTCTGTTATTTTTGTAATTGTGCTATATGTTGCTATATCAATAGTTACAATAGGTAATCTTTCAATTGATAAAATAATCAGCAGTAAGGACTATGCTCTTGCTGAAGCGGCAAAACCTTTTCTGGGTTCGACTGGTTTTATCCTTATCACTGTAGCAGCTTTATTATCGACAAGCTCAGCAATAAATGCTACCCTGTATGGTTCTGCAAAAATCAGTTACGTGATTGCTAAGGAAGGAGAGCTTCCGATATTCCTGGAAAAATTGTTCTGGAATAAACCCATAGAGGGTCTTATTATAACTTCTTGCTTGACACTGCTGATAGCAAATCTGCTTGATCTTTCAAACATATCGATGATGGGAAGCTCAGGGTTTTTAATAATTTTCTCTGCAGTTAATCTGTCAAATGTGATTTTAAGTAGAGAAACAAAAAGCCTTAAATGGTTATCAGTGGTGGGATTTGTTATATGTTTTGGAGCTTTAGTAATTCTATTGATACAGCAGATATCAGGTGATTATAGAAAAGTCTTTATATTTACAGGTATGTTACTTATATCATTTTTAATTGAAATAACTTATAGAAAGTTAAAGAAAAGAGAGATAAAATCATCACTTCATGTAAAATAATTTATTTTAAAAAGCTTCTTGATATTTTTTTAAATATTATTCCTGAATGATTTGCAATGTCGAAAAATAATAATTTTAAAAAGTTAGTTACAATAAAAGTCAGCAGTACATATGCCCAGATAAATCCTACGAGTTTCCATCCTATAGGTGTCATAAATATTCCAAGAGCTGCAAACGTTGTTGCAAGCAGTTGGGTTGCTTCAGAGGCTAGAAAAAGCTTTATTGAAGGAAATGGTTTTATCCAGAAGGACTGGTTGCCAGTACGGGTCAAATAGATTGTCAAATGTCCGGCCAAAAGCAATTTAAGGAAAATAGCTGTCTGCAGCATTGAATCACTTAAATGAAAGACATCTCTTGCTATAATTAAAAAAGTAAAGCTGAAGATAACTCCTGTTATGCCAAGGAAAGATGAAATACTTAAGAGATTTCGCATATCCCACCGTACAGGAGTTTTAGATAGCTTTGTATTGTCATAGGCTATCATCATAATAGGAATATCATTAAGCAGAGCAAGAAGTACTATCATTATTGTTGTAAGTGGATAAAATTTTAAAACAAGAATAGATAAAACAAGAAAGAGCAAAACCCTTATTGTTTCTGCAATCCTGTAAATTGCATAACTGTTCATCCTTTCAAATATTCTTCTACTCTGTTTTATTGCCTCCACTATTACTGAAAGTCCAGGCTTTGTAAAGATAATATCCGCAGCAGATTTGGCAGCATCAGTAGCACTGTCAACTGCAATTCCTACGTCAGCTTTTTTTAGTGCCGGAGCATCGTTTACTCCATCTCCTGTCATTCCAACAATATGATTTTTCTGCTGCAGTAGCTCAATAATGTGATATTTATGTTCCGGATAAACTTCTGCAAATCCATCTGCTTCTTCAACTTCTTTTGATGCCAGTCTGTCAGGTTTATCAATAAAACCAGAAGCTGTTTTTATGTTTGTACCAAGATTTACTTCGCCGGCAATTCTTTTTGCAATAGCTATATGATCTCCTGTTACCATTTTTACTTCCAACCCCATAGACTGAGCTTCTTTTATTGTAGGTGCTGAATCTTCCCTGGGTGCGTCAGAAAGTCCTATTAGTCCAATAAGATCCCATTTATTATCATTTTTAGTTTGCGCGATTCCCAGCGCCCTGTATCCATTTTCTGCGAATTTGTCTACCTCCTTAATTATTTCATTTTTAAGCTTTTCGTCTGCATCTATCAAAGATAAGATTACCTGTGGTGCTCCCTTTGATACCTTGAATTCTCTGCCTGTGGCATCTGAAACTGTTACTTCAGTCCTTTTTCTGACAGGATCGAAAGGAATAAATTCTTTGATCTTAAAGCCTTTAATTGAGTCAATAATATCTTTAAAATCCTTACTTTTAGATATAATTGCATTGTCAATAGGGTCATCATCTTCTTTCCTTGATGCAAGCATGCCTGAAAATATAACATCATTATTGTCGTAATTTACACCTGGACTTATGATTTCTACTGATAATAGGTTTCTGGTTATGGTTCCTGTTTTGTCCGAACATAAAACATCTGCTCCTGCCATTTCCTCAATAGAGAGAAGTTTGCTTACTATGGCATCTTTTTTGGCCAATGCTGCAGCACCTATAGCCATTGTAATGGATAATACTGCAGGCAGTGCGGCAGGTATGGCAGCAATTACAAGAACCAGTGCAAATTGTACAGTATCAAGTATTTTAGCATGCCGGACTAACTCGACAATAAACATGATGATAACCAGAAATATTGAAGTAATTATCAAGTAATTACCGATTTTCATTATTGCCTTTTGGAAGTGGCTTGTGGTTTTTGCACTTTCAACAAGTTTTGTAGTCTTGCCAAAAAATGTATTCATTCCTGTTGCGAAAACCGTTCCGTTCATTTCACCCTGGCGGACTATAGAGCCAGAATAGGCAATATCTTCTATACGCTTATCAACCGGAAGAGATTCACCTGTAAGTGCTGACTCATCTGTAGAAATATAATCACCGGAAATTAGTTTAATATCTGCCGGAACTATATCCCCGAGCCTGACTCTGATAACATCTCCTGGAACAAGTTCGGCGGCATCAATTATTTCCCATTTAGTATCACGGAGCACCCTGGATTGTTTTGCAAGCCTTTTTTTGAGCATTTCAATTGCTCTGTCAGCTCTGAATTCTTCGGAAAATCTGATTACCGCATTTATGATTAGAAGAGACATTATTACAGCAAAATCCGGCCAGTGTTTAAGGATTGCCGAGAGAATAAGGGCTAATTCTATCATCCAGGGAATAGGTCCCCAGAAATATTTTAAGAATTTGAAAAGTGGACTGACTTTCTTTTCTACAATTTCATTGCGGCCATATTTTTCGATTCTCTGTTTTGCTTCAAGAGTGGAAAGACCTTTATTGCTGGAATTGAGTTTTTTGAACAGCTCTTCAATTTTTATTATTTGTACTTCTTTGGACTCACTATTTGGTACAGTCATATCAAATTATCCCTGTTAATTTTATGTTATTTAGTCTTATTGTACTCTTTGGGATATTAGTTTGTTAATATATTTTTTCAGTGAAGAATTATAGTTGATTGTTTCATTATTAATTAATTCAGTCTCATTTTTTAGCACTTCTAACACTTCATCTATTTCTTCTTTAAATTCTCCGGTACTGTGGAGATATGTCCTTTTCTCAAATCCAAGATAATTATCTTTAATAAATATTTTTTTGGTCCAGTTTCTTATACCATTTGTAGGTGTATAATGTAATAAGATTGGATCTCCAGTCAAAGGTAGCATAAAAACAAGAAATGCCCATTGAGTTTTATTATGTAAAGATCTCTGACTTTTAAAATTCTTTGAGATTGGGCTGTTATATCTCTCTTTTACTAATCTATTAAAATCAATAAAAACTGGTTCAAAACTGTGTCTATTGTAGTATGAATTTATTAACTTTTTCCTCCCGGTAGTAATTTTCCGTAAGGGTTCTTTATTAATTTCATGACTTATTACTGTCTTTTCTGCTTTAAAGAAATCAGATAATTCACCTTCCGAGAACAGTTTGAATTCTTTTTCTGACACAAGTCCTCCTTTATAAGTAATTCTTATAAATAAAAAATATCGTATTTTGGATAAAAAATAAATAGAGAGTTGGTAATGCCTTAACAACAATTCCAGGTAATAATTATGAATTTGATAATTTATTCTTATTAAAAAGAGTCACTTTTAAAGAATTTCTATTATATTCTAAAAATCTACAAATATATCTTATCGCAACATTAAACACATCTTTTAAGTATTTTTAGATTATATCTTAGCTTATAGCCAACCGTCATTCGTACCTTAATGCATCTATGGGATTTAGTCTTGCAGCACGCATTGCTGGGTAGATCCCGAAGAAAAGGCCTACTACAGTGGAGAAACTTAAGGCAATAATTATTGGCACAATTGTAATGGACGTTTCCAGAACAGTATAATTGCTTAAGATGACTGAAATTAAGACTGCAAAAAGAATACCAAAAATACCTCCGGTTATGCTTAATACAATACTTTCCACCAGGAATTGAATCAGTATGTCTCTGTTTTTGGCTCCTATAGCTTTTCTTATTCCTATTTCCCTGGTTCTTTCGGTAACAGAAACAAGCATTATATTCATTATTCCAATACCGCCCACTAGAAGTGATATACTGGCAATACCTGCAATTACCACAGTAAAGATATTGGTAATAGTACTTACAACGTTAAGAATCTGAGTCTGATTACGTACGCTGAAATCTTCATTTTCCCCGAATCTTATATTTCTGTGCCTTCTTAATATGGATTCTATCTCTTCGGAGGCGGCATCTATATCTTCTTCGCTGATGCTCTGCGTAAGTATCATATTATATGAATCCAGCCCATATAATTTATTCTGGGCGGTGGTAACTGGTATGCTGATAAAGTCGTCCTGGTCATTACCAAATGTATCAGTTCCTCTGGCTTCGAGAGTGCCTATTACTTTGAAGTTTTTCCCGTCAATTCTGATTATCTTGCCTGTAGGATCTATTTTGCCAAATAGTTTGTTTACAATTGTTTGACCGATTACTGCTACGTTTGAAGCGTTTGAAACGTCACTTTTACTATAGAATTTACCTTTTTCTATATCCATGTTATAAAGATCACGGCCATTTTCTGTTGATGCATATACTGTAGTCCGGGTGCTGTTGTTTGAATACGAGACAATAGAGGTGCTGAATACGACCGGTGCAGCTTTGGTTATTAAAGTTGCTTCTCTTTCTATTGCCTGCAGATCATCTGCTTTTAGCTTGGCCGGTTGTCCGCCTAACATAAGTTGTGCTCCTATTCTGTTTTCTTCTTCTTCTGAACTGCCCGGAGTTATTATAATCAGGTTAGAACCAATACTCTGAACACTTTGGATTACCGACTGCTGTGCTCCTGCACCAATTGAAAGCATAGCTACAACAGCTCCAACACCAATAATAATACCTAGCATTGTTAAAAAGGACCTGAGTTTATTTAAGAGTAATGCTTGAAAGGCTATCTTTATATTCTCAAGAAGTCTTCTCATATTTTATCTTTCTTACGTAAGCTTATCTTCCAGTTTAGGCATCTCCTTTAGTTTTTCTTCAGCAGAGATCCTCTCTTTTACTTCTTCCTCTCCATGGATAGTTCCATCCCTTAGGTAAATAATCTTGTGAGTATGCCTTGCTATATCAAGCTCATGAGTGACAAGTATTATTGTTTTTCCGTCTTCATTTAGTTTTTGAAAGATAGACATTATTTCTTCACCGGTTCTGGAATCGAGGTTTCCTGTTGGTTCATCTGCAAGAATAATAGAGGGCTCATTTACAAGTGCTCTTGCAATGGCTACTCTCTGTCTTTCTCCTCCTGATAGCTCACTGGGTCTGTGTCTTATTAAAGAAGAGAGTCCCACTGATTCTATTGCTTCAAGTATTTTCTTTTTCTTATTTACAACTCTTTCTTTAGAGTAAATCATTGGAAGTTCGACATTTCCATAAATATTTGTCCTTGAGAGAAGGTTAAATGTCTGGAATACAAAGCCAACTTCCTTGTTTCGAATTACCGCTAGCTCATTATCATTTAGCTTACTTATATCTATACCACCCAGGAAATATTCCCCTGAGGTTGGCGTGTCCAGACACCCAATGATATTCATAAGAGTTGATTTACCTGATCCTGAGGGTCCCATTACCGCTACAAACTCACCTCTAGCAATTTCAAGATCTATACCCCTAAGCGCACTGAGTCTGGTGCTTCCTACCTTGTAGATTTTCTTAATACCAATTGTTTTTATTATGGTGTCTTTATCCATGTTTCATTAGTAGAAATACCCTCTACTCCTGAATCGGCAAGATTAAAATAGTATCTCCTTCAGTAAGTCCTGACTTTATTTCAATAAAGTCATAGTTAGACAGTCCCGTTACTACTTCTCTACTTTCTACTGTGTCGTCTTTAAGAATACTTACATACAACTTTCCGTCTTTTTCAAATACAGATTGTACAGGGACATACAGGACATCTTCCATACTTGTGGTTACTATATCAAGACTAGCCGAGAGCCCGTATAGAAGCTTAGGTACATTTTCCCCCTCCGGTTCTACTATAAGTTCAAATGAGACAACTCCTCCTGTGTTAGTGGATATTGGAGATATTTCTGTTATCCTGCCACTGAATTCATCTTCATAGTATGCATCAAGCCTAAGTCTTGCCTCCTGTCCGACCTCAAGGTTTACTACATCGGTCTCATTTACTTCTGCCTTTACTGTAAAGTCACTACTTACTATAGAGACAGATGGTACTCCGGGTGCTGCGTATTCTCCCTCTCTGTACGCGGATGATGCAACTATTCCATCATAAGGTGCATAGAGTGTGGCCTCATCTATATCGAGCTTAGCTAACTCAAGATTTATCTTAGCTAGTTCAAGCTGGCTTTCTGCCTGCTTTATGTTCTTGTAGGTTATTCCAATCTGGGTCTCTGCTGACTGGGTGCTTGAAAGATCTGACCAGTATGTTAGGGACTGATTTATTATAGCCTTGTTGTACACTCCTTCTGCTGAATGGGACTGGGCTGATGCCTGGGATATCATTAGGTCGGTTGATAAGGCTTCCTCTTCTATTAGTGTTAAGTATTCATTTGCATCTTCCAGGGCAGTTAAGGCACTCTTTACCGACTCTTCTGATAGCCTTGCATTTTCCCTAGCTAACTGTACTGCTATATGGTTTGCATCCAAAGCTGCCTTGTAGTTTAGCTTTGCAAGCTCTAGAGAGACTTCTGCTGAAGACAGGTTTTCTTCTGCCTGGGATACTAAAAGTTTAAGCCTGCCTGTATCTATCTCTATTAGCTTATCACCTTTAGAAAATGTATCACCCCTGGAGAGTGAGTATATTACTTTTCCTGAAACTGTAAGTGAGTAGTCGTTACTTATCCTGCTATCTACATAACCACTAGTGCTTACTGTCTGGATGATGTCACCCTTTACTACTGTAAAGGTATCCTGGGTCTCTAGAGTGCTGGTAAGGCTTCTGCAGGACATGAGGCTAAGGGAAGCTATTATAATAGCTATAGTTGTAAGAAGAATCTTTCTTTTTCTCTTAGCCATTTGCTTTTTGTTTCTCCTAGCTCTCTTTTTTATATCCGAAGATATATAGTTTTAATTGCTTTGCAGGTCAAATGTTATTTAACCAGATTTTTTTTAAATTTGAAATATAATTTTTAATAATTAATTTTAAAATGTAAGAAATACTAATATAATGATTTGTATAAAAGATACTCTAATGCAGTAGCCCAAGAAATTTAACTGGTTATAAAAAGATACTTATTAATAACAGGAAAGGAAAAATAATAATGAGTGACTGGACAGAAATTACAGGAATTTTTGCAAGAGAAATCCTGGATTCAAGGGGCAATCCTACCATAGAAGTTGAGACGGTTCTGGATTGTGGAGCAATTGGAAGAGCATCAGTACCTTCCGGGGCATCGACTGGAGCATTTGAAGCAGTCGAGTTGAGAGATAGTGATAAAAAGAGGTATATGGGCAAGGGTGTCCAGAAAGCGGTAGAGAATGTAAATTCATTTATTGCTCCGGAACTGGAAGGCATGGACGCCATTTATCAGCGTGAAATAGACCGGGCTATGCTTGATCTGGATGGTACGGAGAATAAATCCAAATTGGGGGCAAATGCGATACTGGGTGTTTCTCTGTCTGTGGCAAAAGCTGCTGCTCTGGCGATGGACATACCTCTATATAAATATTTGGGTGGAGTCAATGCTCATATTCTTCCTTCACCAATGATGAACATTTTAAATGGTGGCAAGCATGCCGATAACAGTGTGGATCTGCAGGAATTTATGATAATGCCTCTTGGTGCATCTGCTTTCGGTGAGGCTCTAAGAATGGGAGTGGAAGTATTTCATAATTTAAAGAGTGTCTTAAAAAAAGACGGTCTTAACACTTCAGTAGGTGATGAAGGTGGCTTTGCTCCTAATCTTAAGACTAACGAAGATGCGATAAAGTATATTGTTAAAGCCATAGAGAAAGCCGGCTTTAAACCCGGGGAAGATATTTATATTGCTCTCGACCCAGCTGCTACTGAATTTTATAAGAATGGTAAGTACAATCTTGAGGGGGAAGGCAAGGTTCTAACCCCAGCGGAGATGGTTAACTATTATAAGAATCTTGTGGAGAAGTACCCTATAATCTCAATAGAAGACGGAATGGCTGAAGAGGACTGGGAGGGATGGCAGGAGTTGACAGCAAAAGTTGGCAAAAAAGTTCAGCTGGTGGGAGACGACCTTTTTGTTACCAACACCAAAAGGCTCAAAAAGGGACTGGATATGGGAGTAGCAAATTCTATTCTGATTAAAGTAAATCAGATCGGAACTTTATCAGAGACCCTTGACGCAATCGAGATGGCGAAGACAGCAGGTTATACAGCTGTGGTGTCTCACCGCTCCGGAGAAACTGAAGATACGACCATTGCCGATATAGTAGTTGGAGTAAATGCCGGTCAGATAAAAACAGGAGCTCCTTCAAGAACGGACAGAGTTTGCAAGTACAATCAGTTGCTGCGGATTGAAGAGGATCTGGGGAGTGAAGCGAAGTATCTTGGACTAAATGCCTTCTACAATTTAAGATAAAAGAAAAGGTAAAACTTCCTGGCTGTTTTTTGCATTCCAAGAAGAATCTCTAGACAAACTGCCTGATATAAAAAGACTAAAACCTTAAGAATAATCATTAGCAATATTCTTATGAATTTTGAATATTTTTATTCTTTACTGTTAGAAAGGGAAGTAAAGTGGAGAAATTGAAAGAGATAGTAAGAAAGATAAAGAAGCCAGATCCAAGTTTAATTGGACAAGCACAGATCAGACTTGATAATCTTACCAAGCCCCAGGGAAGTCTCGGAAGATTGGAAGAACTGGCAAAGCAGATCGTATGTATTACCGGGAATCTAAATCCCAGGATAAAAAAGAAAGCTGTAATTGTAATGGCCGCTGACCACGGCGTTGTAGAAGAAGGTATAAGTGCTTATCCTGCAGAGGTTACCTCTCAGATGGTTTATAATTTTCTAAAAGGCGGTGCAGCAATTAATGTCCTGGCAAGACATATTGGTGCAGAGATATTGGTGGTTGATATGGGAGTTGCTGCTGACTTTGAAGAACATCAAATGCTGATGAGAAGCAAGATTGGTTATGGTACAAAAAATATGGCAAAGGGTCCTGCAATGACGGAAGCCCAGGCGGTAAGATCGATAGAAGAAGGTATCGGGATTGCAGAGGAAATGGTAAAAAAAGGTTGTGATATTATAGCCACCGGAGAAATGGGAATTGGAAATACTACTGCAAGTAGTGCTATCGCATCGGTAATCTGCAGGACTGATATAGAATCTGTTACCGGTTATGGTACGGGCATTAATGATGGGTGTCTTAAAAATAAAATCAATGTTATAAAAAAAGCTATTTCAGTAAATAAACCCAATGCAGGAGATGGCATCAATGTACTCTCGAAGGTTGGGGGGTTTGAAATAGGAGGAATTGCAGGAATTATTTTAGGTTGTGCAGCTAACAGGATTCCTGTGGTAATTGACGGCTTTATCTCTGGTGCAGGAGCACTTATTGCGTCAGTTATTGCACCTGATTCAACAAATTATATGATTGCATCGCACTGCTCATCAGAAAGAGGTCACAGTATTGTTCTTAACAGGCTTGACCTTAAGCCGCTTTTTGATTTTGATATGCGCCTTGGTGAGGGGACTGGAGCAGCAATAGGAATAAGTATCGTGGAAGCCTCTGTAAAGATATTAAATGAAATGGCTACATTCAGCCAGGCAAAAGTATCCGGAAGAAATAAATAAAGTGTCCACTGGTAAGAAACACTTTTTAGAATTATTGTCGCCTGTGTACCTGGAAAAAAATAAATAAACTCATGCTAAGGAAAATTTGTGTATAGAAGATTGTATAACTAAACTTCTTGAAAAGAATCCTCCAGAGAGTTAGAATATCACAGTATTACCCGGTAACCTTATATTCATATATTCTATATTTATAGAACAATATTGGCAAATTCGAAGAGGGGATTGTAAGTGGAGTGGAATTTTGAATTCAATGCAGTACTGGCTGTAGGTATAATTGTAATAATTGGTCTTTTCGGTGGTTTCGCTGCAAGAAAACTTAGATTTCCTACTATTAGTGGCTATATCATTATAGGAATTATTATAAGCCTTTCCCATGTTATTCCTAGAGAATTAATTGAAGGCGGACTGGATATAATCACAGATATTAGTTTGGGAATCATTGGCTATCTTGTAGGTGGAGGTCTTTACTTAAAGAAGTTAAAAAAATTTGGGAAAAATATTGCTACAATTACTCCTTTCGAAGCTATAGGGGCATGGGCATTTGTAACTGTATCAGTGTTATTTCTTGGCCCTTTTATCATTAAGACCGGCGTTGGTAATACCGGCTCTTTCTATAGTTATTTACCAATGGCTATCGTTCTTGGTGCTATATCTTGTGCTACCGCTCCTGCTGCAACTCTGGCGGTGGTAAGAGAATATAAGGCGATGGGGCCTTTTACAACTACACTACTGGCTATAATCGTCCTGGATGACGCTGTCGCTGTTATAGCTTATGCTATTGGTTCAAATGTTGCAGGTTCTTTAATTACTGGCTTTCAGAATATTTCCTGGTATAAAATGTTAGCGGTTCCTGTTATAGATATCCTGGGTTCAATAATTTTAGGAGCAGTAATTGGATTTAGTTTGTCTTATATAGGCCGGTTTATAAGAAGGAAGCAACAGCTTCTTGCTTTAGTAGCAGGTGCAATTTTTATATGTGTTGGAGCATCCAAGGCGCTGGGATTGTCAAGTATTTTAACTAATATGACAATGGGGTTTGTTGTAGTTAATAAGATGGAAGATAATGAAGATATGTTTGTAGTCATAAATAATATGGAGGTTGTTATCTTTGCAATGTTTTTTACCCTTGCCGGGGCACATTTTGATCTTGGTGTGATAAAGACAGCAGGAATACTGGCTGTAGTAATAACTTTCGCCAGGTTTCTAGGCAAATTTGTTGGAGTTAGATTAGGAGGAGCTATCTCTCATGCCCCTCCTGAAGTTAGTAAGTATCTAGGTTTTGGATTGTTTCCAATAGCGGGTGTAACTATCGGTCTTGCTATGTTATTAAAGGAATATCAGGCTTTTTCAAATGTCTCAGATATAATGATAAATGCTATTCTGGCATCTGTTATTATAAATGAAATAATTGCACCTCCTTTAACAAAATATGCAATTTTTAAAGTTAGTGAAGCTGGCAAGAAAGATTGAAATCAAAATTAAGATAGTTTGTTGTTTAACTTGTGATTAAGTATTTTTAGTTAATTAAAAAGTTAAGGAGAAAAAAATGGCTGAATTACTTGCTAAAGATATAATGATAAAAAAAGTTATTACAATAAGTAAGGATGCTACAGTAGCGGAATTGGTTAAGTTGCTTATAAAACATAAAATAAGCGGTGTTCCTATAGTCAATGAAGAAAAAGAATTATTAGGAATAGTCAGTGAAGCTGACATAATAGTTAAAGTATCCAATCTTCCTTTTCCGATATCTTTTAGTTTTGCTTTTCTTGATAGTTATGAGAGCTATACAAAAAGTACAAATGAATATTTGAAAACCCGGGTTGAAGAGATTATGTCGAGGAATGTGAAAACAGCCAGGGAAAATATGCCGATAAGCAAAGTTGTGAATATAATGATAAATAATAACATTAATAGAATTCCTGTACTGGATGATAATAATAAATTATCGGGGATAATTACAAGAGCTGATATTATGAAATCTATGATAAACAAGAATGGTAAAAAATAGAAATGATTGCCGTTTTTAATATTTGTACTTTTGAAATGACTGCCCTTTATGAAATTTAAAGATAAGATCCAAAGATATTAATTTATGGAAGTTGTTACTGGTTCAGCAGGTTATATTGGCAATGTACTTGCCAGGGAATTGCTCTGGAGAGGTAAAGAAGTTAGAGCTTTAGTACGTCCCACTTCTGATATTTCTTCACTGGAGGGTTTAAGTGTCGAAAAGGTTATCGGAGATATTAATAACCTGGACTCTCTTATAGATGCTTTTAAAGAAGCAGATGTCGTATATCATGTGGCTGGTATAGTTTCGATAATGCCAGGCGATCGGGCATTGATACATAATGTTAATCTTGAGGGAACCAGGAATGTCATAGCTGCATGTATTAAATGTGATGTAAAGCGATTGGTGTATACAAGCAGTATACATGCGTTAAAGGAACCACCTATCGGAACAGTTATTGATGAAGACATGCCTTTTGATCCATATACAAGAAGAGGCGAATATGACCGGTCAAAAGCTCTTGCCAGTTTGGAAGTAATAGAAGCAGCCAGGGATGGTCTGGATTCAGTAGTAGTATGTCCAACAGGTGTTGTGGGGCCATATGATTTTAGGGGGTCTTTGCTGACACAGACATTTATCGACTTTGCCAGAAGTAAAATGAAAATAATCATAGATGGTGCTTATGATTTTGTTGATGTCCGTGATGTAGCTGCAGGCCATATTTTAGCGGCGGAAAAGGGGAAGACCGGTCAGTATTATATATTGTCGGGGCAGAGAATGACCCTGAATAAGATATTCTCCGTGTTGGAAGAAATCACCGGAGTTAAAGCTCCGAAATACAAGGTGCCTTTCTGGCTGGCAAAGATGGCCGGAATTTTTACCCCTCTCTATTATAAATTAGCAAATAAAACTCCGCGTTTTACCAATTATTCCATTAATACTCTTTGTAGTAACTCATATATCAGCCATGAAAAAGCTGGCAGGGAATTAGGATATAAAGCCAGATCCATAAAAGAATCGGTTGAGGATACACTTAAATGGCTCTACGAAAATAAAATGTTGTAATTAACTTGCTTTTCTTTTTTTATATAGTAATATTTAAAAAAAGAAAAAAATGTTCTTTCAAATTAAATAGTAAGCTATACGGTTAATAATAATGTTAAAAAGGGAATCCAGTTCAAATCTGGAGCGGTCCCGCCACTGTGATAGGGTGTGTGCTCTCTAATTAAGCCACTGGCAGAAAATGCTGGGAAGGCAGAGAGTAAAGTCCTTTAAGCCAGGAAACCTTTAGATATTAAGTTATCTCTCTTCGGTAGAAAGAGGATGATTTTTCATTTGTTAGAAAAACTCTCATCCGAAGAAGGGTGGGAGTTTTTTTATTTATAACAAAAGGATTAAAGGAGAGAAAATGGTAAAAAAAGTTATGGGAGCTATCGCAGTAATTCTGGTCACATTACTGGTGGCGATTCCGGCGTTTCTTACTGGATGCAAGGATACAGCTGAAGTAAAGACGCAGGAGGCGGCTGTAAATGTGATGGATGGTGAAGGGAATACAATTGAATTAGCTTCATCTGCGAAAAAAGTCGTAGTTCTTGCGCCCAGTGTACTGGAAATAATAGATGGTTTGGGGGCTATGGATCTTGTGGTTGAAGTTGGTAGTTATAGTGTAGGTACTAATGAACCACTGGCTGAAGGATTTGAAGGTGTAGGGGATAATGAAAGTTTGAATGTAGAAAGAATAGCTGAACTTGATCCTGATATTCTAATTACCTTAACCGGTGGCCCTGATGATGATTATCAAAGAATAGAGGAAATTGGAATTGAAATTTACAGGGTTATCGATATCAAAGGTATTGAGGGTGTTTATGAAGAAATAGGTAATATAAGTAAATTGCTGGGATTGGAGGATGAGGGGGAGAAACTTATAGGAGAACTCAAAGCCGGAGTTAATGAAATATATGATCAAGTTAAAGATTTAAATGACGAAGATAAACCAAGAGTTTTCTATGAAGTATGGTATGATCCCTTGATGAGTGCAGGAGCAGATACCTTTATCAATGATTTAATTGAAAAATCAGGGGGAATAAATATAGTAGCGGAAGATAATCTAACCGGGTGGCCCGAATATAGTGTAGAAACTTTAATAGAAAAAAATCCGGATATTATAATTGCTCCTATGAGTTTAGCAGCAGATCCCTCTGTGATAGTAGGGGATGAGAGGTTCTCAAGTATAGCTGCAGTAACTGAAGGCAGGGTTTATGTTATTCCGGATAACCCAATTTCCCGTCCCAACCAGAATTTGATTAAGGCGCTTCAGATGTTGTCAAAAGCAATTCATCCTGAAATTTTCGGAGAATTTGAAATAATAGAGTAAAACAGGACAATCTACTGTAAAATTTAGTATACTTACTACTATCAAATTGGTAGTAAGTATACTAAATCAAAAAGAGGAGTTTAATTTGTCAAGAATATATTTTTTGCTTGGCGGAGCAAGAAGTGGAAAAAGCACCTTTGGTGAGAAATTAGCACTTTCCCTTTCAAAGAGGGTTGCTTATCTTGCAACTGCTAAAATTACTGATGTAGAGATGGGGAAAAGAGTATTGCAGCATAAGCAAAGGAGACCGGAAGGCTGGAAAACTTATGAATTTGAAGGCCAGCGGATTAAAAATGTGGATATTGATAATATATTTACGGATATTGAATTGGAAAAAATAGATACAATACTGATTGATTGCATTACCAATTTGCTTTTCAGGATTATTGACTGGTATGACCTGGGTGATAAAGAAATTGTTAGTGGCAAGATCGAAAAGAAAATTAAAGCTGAAGTTGAATCTTTTTTTAATAATTTTTTAGACAGGCTTAAGAAAAGTAATTTGAATGTAATAATAGTTTCCAATGAAATAGGGCTGGGAGTTGTACCAGCCTTTCCATTGGGGAGAGTTTTCAGGGATTTAATGGGGGTAGTAAATAGAGAGTTAGCGGAGATAGCAGATGAAGTGTATTTTTTTGTGGCAGGCTTAAAGCAAAGGTTAAAGTGAATGGGTAAATTTATTAGTGCATTGGGTTTTCTTACTGTTATAAAAGTTTCTGGTAAATATAGGGCAAGAGAAGAATATCTGGCTGATTCATCTTTATATTTTCCAGTAGTTGGTTTGATTATTGGTTTTTTTATGGCTTTATTTTATTTTGTAATCGGTTATGTCTTGCCTGTATTTTTATCGATTATTTTAATGCTGATACTTGAGGTTTTTTTAACCGGCGGTGCACATCTTGATGGTCTGGGAGATATGTTTGATGGGACTTTTGCTGGTACAGTAGATAAGGAAGAAATTCTAAAAATTATGAAAAAAAGTGATATTGGCGTTTATGGTGTATTATCCATAATCTTTTTGTTGCTGCTGAAGGTATCTTTATTGTACTATTTTGCAGAGATCAGTCAGTCACATTTGCCTCTGTTTTTTCTTGCTATTATCTTTATGCCAGCTTTTGGTAGATGGAGTATGGTTTATATTATGGGAAGATATACGAATGTTCGTGGTGCTGCAAGTCTTACCAGAATCTTCACCGATAGCAAAAACAAGAGGAGGAATCTTTATATTTCGAGCATATATATAGTTCTGGTATTTTTGATCTCCTCTGCTTTTTTAGAGTATTACTGCCTTAATGGGCAAGTTGCAGTTTTTTTCGTTAATCTTAAAGGTGTTTATCTGATATTTTATATTGTAGTTAAAAGCTTGCTGGTTATAACTTTGTTGTTTGCACTTCTATACCTTATCGGCTGGATTTTTACCAGAAAAATCGGAGGGATAACCGGAGATATCGTAGGTGGGATTAGCGAGGTTATTGAAGTGATATTTTTGTTTATTATCTTTTTAGCTTCTATTTTTTATAAATTCTTATAATTATTATGGAGAGCGGGAGAAAGACATTAAAATATATCTTTGTACTGTTAATTATTCTTATATTTTTAATAATAGTTGCCTCGTCCATAGGTGCTGCCAGGATTAGCCTGAAGGATACCAGCCTTATAATCTTGAGTTTTATACCGGGGATTAATCATTTTATAAATGCTGATCTTCTTGAATATCAAGATATTGTTATCATCTCTCAAATAAGGCTGCCTCGAATATTCCTGTCTATATTTGTTGGGATTGCACTTGCCAGTGCGGGGGTCATTTTTCAAGGATTATTCAGGAATCCTATGGCAGATCCTTTTGTAATCGGTGTTTCAGCAGGAGCTGCCTTTGGAGCAACCATTGGTCTTGTATTTATTACCGGTGTTGGTTTACTCGGTATATCTACAACAACTATTTTTGCCCTGCTTGGAGCTGTGGGTACCACATTTCTAGTCTATAGTATTGCTAAAATTAGGGGAAAAGTATCAGTCATTACCCTGCTTCTATCTGGAATTGCTCTCAGTGCCATGTTAAGTGCAATGACTTATCTAATAATGATTTTTAGAGCTCATGATATGGCTAAAATAGTATTCTGGGTTATGGGGGGCTTTACTTCTGCTTCCTGGAATAACTTCTTTATCCTTGCCCCTGTGGTTACAGTATTGGTTATTGTTTCAGGATTTTTTATGAGAGATTTAAATATACTGTCCCTTGGAGATGAAAGAGCAGTTCAATTAGGAGTACAAACTGAAAGGATAAAGAAGATACTGCTGGTGATGGCTTCACTTATTGCCGCGGTGGCTGTGTCTATGAGTGGAATTATTGGATTTGTGGGACTTGTAACTCCACATATTTTGAGATTAATTGTTGGGCCGGATCACAAAATATTATATCCTACGTCTGCTATTGCAGGGGGGATAGTCCTTCTTATATCGGATACTCTGGCAAGAACAGTACTCATACCCAGGGAAATACCTGTAGGGATTATAACCTCTATTATAGGAGTTCCCTTTTTTCTGTACTTGTTGGTGAAGTCAAGAAAAGAGGTTTTTTAAAATTTAATTTATATTTAATATGAGATGAAAAAAAATAAAAATATACTTTCTGTCGAGAACTTAAGTTTTTCATATAATCAGAGAGAGGTTTTAAATAATATTAGCTTTGAAGTAAAAGAGGGAGATTTTATTTCGATTCTCGGACCTAATGGAGTAGGAAAAAGCACCCTTGTAAATCTTATAAGTAAGGTTTTGAGCGGGTATGAAGGCAGAATTAAAATCAGGGGAAAGGATATAAGAGAATTAAGTTCAAGAGATATTGCAAAAATAGTAGGAGTTGTACCCCAGTATACTAATCCCGGTTTCAGCTTTACTGTAGCAGAAATAGTTATGATGGGGAGATATACCTATACTAAAAGGTTTGAAGTAGCGAAAAAAGAAGATTATAAAGCAGTTGATGAGGCTATGGAAAAGGCTAAAATATTACCCTTTGGAAAAAGAAAGTTTGCTGAACTTTCAGGTGGTGAAAAACAGCGGGTAGTTATAGCTCAGGTTTTAGCTCAGAACAGCCCTATATTACTTCTGGACGAACCTACTTCTCATCTTGATATAAATTTTCAGATTGAATTTATTAATTTGTTTCTGGACTTAAATCAGAAAGAGAGGAAGACCATAGTTGGAGTTTTTCACGATATAAATCTTGCTCTTCAGAGTGGTGGGAAAATAATGTTATTAAAAGACGGTGGCATTTTTGGCTTTGGCAGTGGAGAGGAGATAGTAAACAGGGTAAATATAAAAAGTGTGTTCGGAAGCGATGTTTTTGTAGGCAGGAATCCGGTGACCGGGAAACTCTATGTAAGTCCCATTTTTAGTCCAGAGGTTGATTGGAGTATTATCAGTAAGCCGGGAAGCAAAAATCTTAAGATACACGTCATAGGAGGCGGTGGAGCGGCATCGCAGATTCTTAATCTACTTTACAATAGTGGTTATAAGGTGTCCTGTGGAGTAGTAAATACTCTTGATACGGACCTTAATACTGCTCAAGTACTGGAGATCCCCTATGTAACAGAAGCACCTTTTTCTCCCATAAGTCCCGATTCGCAGAATAGAAATCTTGAGTTTATCAGGTTAAGCGATGTTGTAATTTTACCATCAGTGGAATTTGGGCCGGGTAATTTTTTAAATCTGGTTACAGTAAAAGAAGCTGCTGGCATGGGAAAAAAAATAATAGTGGTGGACTATAGGAATATTAATGAGAGAGATCATACGGGTGGTAAAGCAGAAAAACTTTATAAAGAGATAGTAGGGCAGGGAGCAGTAGTAGTGGAAAGTGTAAATCAAATATTAAAGTATTTGTAGCTATATATCGTATGAGGAAAAATAAATCAAAATCGATTATGATTCAGGGTACCGGTTCGCATGTAGGAAAGAGTGTGACTGTTGCTGCTGTGTGCAGGATTCTTAAGCAGGATGGATATAGTGTGTGTCCGTTTAAATCGCAAAACATGGCCCTTAATTCATATGTAACTGCTTCAGGAGGGGAAATGGGCCGAGCCCAGGTAGTACAAGCTGAAGCTTGTGGATTGGAGCCACAGGTGTATATGAACCCCATACTTATAAAACCGGTAGCTGATTCCAGGGCACAGATAATATTTATGGGAGAAGTGGTTAAAAATATGAGTGCAGTCGAGTACAATGAAAAAAAGGTTTTTTATTTAAATAAAATGAAAGAAATCCTGGATGATTTAAAGAAAAGGTTTGATTATATAGTAATAGAAGGGGCAGGCAGTCCGGCAGAAATAAACCTTATGGAAAATGATATTGTAAATATGCGAATAGCAGAGATTGCCGGGTCGAGCGTAATACTGGTAGGGGATGTAGATAAGGGAGGAGTATTTGCCAGTTTCTATGGTACGGTGAAACTTCTTCCAGCCAGGTATAGAAAATACATAAAGGGTCTGCTGGTAAATAAATTCAGGGGGGACATAAGTCTTTTAAAATCAGGCAACGATTATATATCTGAAAAGTTGAAGATTCCGGTCATAGGGACTATTCCTTTTTTTAGGGATATCTATATCGAAGAGGAAGATTCGGTAAATCTGGAACAGGAAAAAAATAAGAGGCGAATTTTGAGTGACACTGGAACAGGCAGCAGCAAAAGGAAAATAGTAATTACAGTGATATATCTCCCACATATTTCAAATTTTACTGATTTCAATGCCTTTGAGCTGGAAGAAGAAGTTAGCCTGGCCTACATCAGGGACAGGGAGGAACTAAAAGATTTAAAACCTCATATGATTATCATACCCGGCAGCAAAAGCACCATAAACGATTTGCTATATTTAAGAGAATCAGGACTGGAGAAAGAGATAAAGGAACAATACCGAAGGGGAGCAGTAGTACTGGGGGTTTGCGGCGGATTCCAGATGCTGGGAAGGAAAATAACCGACAAATTCAGAAGTGAATCGAAAAATATTGAAAGCATAGGAGGCATTGGTCTTATGGATATAGATACAGACTTCCTGCAGCATAAAAGCACTTATCAGGTGGAATTTAAAATTAATAAAGATGTTTTAAGTCACTCTTCTTTAAAGGAGTTGGCCGGAAGGTTTGCTGAAAGCAAGGCCGGTACCATGAAAGGATATGAAATACACATGGGACAGTCCAATGTTTTAGCCGGAAATTCCCAAGAGTTGATTCCGCTTTTTAGAGTCTGCTCGAGAGGGAATAAAATTACGGATTTCTGTGACGGATTTATGACCTCTGACGGCAGTACTGGTAATATGGTGCTGGGAACCTACATTCATGGTATTTTTGATAATTGTGATGCCAGGAAGTTTATTTTACATATACTCAAGAAAAAGAATAATATAATATCCGATAATAATGGGAAGAGGATATTGTCATATGATACTTTCAAGGAGAAGCAATACGACAGGCTGGCAAATGTTTTTAGAAAAAATATGAATATGGAATTATTCTATGATATCCTGGATAATAAGTTATGAGACATCAGGGTAATAGGTCATCAGGTACTAAAATGATATGAGAGCTTAACTGGAGGATTTAGTTGGAAATGGACAAAAAAAATATTTCCGGGAGAAATGTCAGGGAGGGCCGTATACTTATAAACACAGGTGAGGGTAAAGGAAAGACTACTGCTGCCCTTGGTCTGGCAATGAGGGCTGCTGGACATGGTTTTAAAGTATTGATATTACAGTTTATAAAAAGTGGAGGCATAACCGGTGAGATTAAGGTTATAGAAAAACTAAAACCTCAGATTGAAATTAAGCAACTGGGTAAAGGATTTATAAGATTTAAAGAAGGGCGTCCTCAACCTACCAGAACTCAGGTAGAAAACATGAATGATGCGTTTAAATATGCGAAAGAAAAAATTTACAGTGATAAGTACGATATAATTATCCTGGACGAAATAAACAATATAATAAATTATGGTCTTTTAAAGGTGGAAGAAGTAATAGAGGTTATGAAAAACAAGCCAAAAGATTTGTGTATAATTCTTACTGGCAGGAACGCTCCTCCGGAACTTGTAAAAATTGCTGATACAGTAACCGAGATGAAAGAAATAAAACATGCTTTCAGCCAGGGTATAAGAGCCAGGAAAGGAATTGAATACTGATAGTAAAGATTCATTTGAAAAGGCGATTAGATTTTAAGATAATAAAAATATACTCATAATTTGATAAAAGTCATTTCAGGTGAGAAAGGAAACAAAATAACATGGAATGCAACAAAGAAAGAAATTTGAAAAATTGTAACTGTACTTACGAACCCTGTTCGAGAAAAGGTGTCTGCTGTGATTGCATAGCTTACCATAGAAGATCCGGTGAGCTTCCAGCCTGTTATTTTGACAAGGATGCCGAGAGAACTTATGATAGATCCATTGAACATTTTATTAGATTAAACAGCTGAGCTAAATTTTATGATGGTTTAAGATTTTAATTGAATTTTAGATGACAGAGTATTTAAATAAATCCGATTTTCTAACTGATATAGGCAGAATGTATTATCTGTGGGAGGATAGGGCTGGTAAAACAATAATCCTGTATCTGGGAAACAGTAAGCAGGACTTTCAGAGGTATGTTGAAGATATCAAAAAGATCTACCGGCAGCCCGATAGAATTTCTTTTGTCAGTAAAAAATCCAGGACAATTGAAAATGCAGTTGTTGGTTTTCTTGATGGTAAGATAAAAAAGTTTGATTTTGAGATAGAATTTTTAGTTGGGTCACAATTCCAGAAGAGTATATGGAGAAACCTTCTTTCGGTTCCATATGGAGAGACTATAAGCTATAAGGAGCTTTCCTTTCTTTCCGGCTATAAAAAAGCCTGGAGAGCCACAGGCTCTGCATTGAATAGGAATCCGGTAATATTGGTTATTCCCTGTCATAGGGTAATAAAAAGTGACGGTTCTATAGGCAGATTTGCCGGCGGACCAGAGCTGAAAGAATTCCTATTAAGCCTGGAAAGGAGCAATATGAAAGAGAATAGTAGTATTGACGGTAGGAAACCGAAGCAAGGTAAGATAGCTTAATTGAAGGGGAGCTTTTAGTTAAAAAATAAGGAAGGGTAAAATGGTTAGTTTTTGGGAAAACATAAAAAAAGCTTTTACTGTACCAGCTGGGGGTCCATCTTCTAACTTTGTTATTTTTAAAGTCAAGTGTGACAAATGTAATGAGGAAATAACAGTTAGAGCAAATAGGTCCAGTGACATATCCCGTGTCTATGAAGGTGAGAGTCTGAAGGGTGCAGAGTATTTCCTGAGGAAGGAAATACTTGGGGCAAAATGCAATAATCTGATGTATATCAATGTTTATTTTGGCCCAGATTTCAATATCATTTCAAAAGAAATTACTGGCGGGAAATTTGTAGAGTAGTACTTAGATAAATATATTTTTTATGTTACAATCTAGTAGTATTATCAATAATATTTTAACGTTTTTGGCAGGAATCTTTTAAAAAATGGACCTCTCTAAAGATTTAAGCGTGGTTATTCTGGCTGCTGGTAAAGGCAAAAGAATGAAGTCGGAAATTCCCAAGGTACTTCATCAGATATTAGGTCAACCAATACTCTATTATGTGTTATCCCTCGCAAGCAAACTAAATCCTAAGAATATATTTACAGTTATAGGGCAGGAGAAAGAACTGGTAGGCGACTATATAAAAAATAATTTTCCTGGGGTTAAAACTGTGATCCAGGAGAACCAGCTGGGTACTGCTCATGCTGTTTGCATGGTTAAAGAATGTGGAGAGGATTTTGGGAAGAATATTTTAATACTGGCCGGTGATAGCCCATTAGTTAATACAGGAACCCTAAAGAAATTGGTTAAAAACAGAATCAATTCAGGGAGTTCGGTTTCTTTGATTACATCCATAGTTCCCAACCCGAAAGGATATGGGAGAATTATAAAGGACAGAGATGGAAATGTAGTAAAGATTGTTGAGGAAACTGATGCCAGCCCTGAGGAAAGAAAAATATGCGAGGTAAACTCTTCCATTTATTGTTTTGAGGCAGAATCCTTATTTGGGAACATTAAAAAGATTAAAACTCAAAATAACCAGAAAGAGTATTATCTGACAGACATTGTTGAAATGCTGGTAAAGAATGGCAAAAAGGTAAACTGTTTAAAAACTTTGGATTATCTGGAAGTTATAGGTGTAAATGACAGATTACAGCTTTCTGAATTGGAAAGTATTATGCAAAAGAGAATTAATGAAAATTTAATGAAAAACGGAGTAACTATAAGAAATCCCGATTCATGTTATATTGAAAGTTCCGTTGCCATAGCCAGGGATGTGATTATTGAACCTTCGTGTTTTATCAAAGGTAAAACCAGGATCGGTAAGAATTCGACAGTAGGCCCTTTCTGTCAGATTACTGATACCGAAATAGGTGAAGGCACCCGGATAAATGCCTCGGTCATACTGGGTTCTGAAATTGGGAACAATAATAATATAGGGCCCTACAGCTATATAAGACCAGGTACCATGACCGGGAACAATGTGAAAATCGGAGCATTTTGCGAAATTAAAAAATCTGATATTGCCCGCGGCAGCAAGGTCCCTCACTTGAGTTATGTAGGTGATACAGAGATCGGATCCGGGGTAAATATCGGTGCATCGTCGGTTACGGTTAATTATGACGGTTTTAAGAAAAGCAGAACTATCATTGAAGACGATGTATTCATAGGCTCCGATACCATGCTTATAGCTCCGGTTAAGATAGGAAAAGGAGCTATTGTTGCTGCGGGATCGGTTATATACCAGGATGTTCCTTCAAATTATCTGGCGATAGAACGGGGGGAACAAACGAATATAGAAGACGGTGCCTCCAGGTACAGAAATAAAAGAAAATTAAAAGGCGAAAATAAATAAACAATTTAAGGCAGGTGATATGAAAGAAAATCGAAATAATAAAAGATTGATGCTCTTTTCAGGGTCGTCTTATCCTGGTCTGACGGACAAAATTGCTGAAGAACTGGGAGTAAATGCCGGAAAAGTCACCAGAACTAAATTTAAAAATGGTGAAATATATGTAAAATTTGATGAAAGTGTAAGGGGCGCAGACGTATTTGTAGTGCAGACGTGCTGTGAGCCGGTAAATGATAATATAATGGAACTCTTGATAATGATAGATGCTTTAAAGAGAGCTTCTGCGGGGATGATAAATGCTGTGATTCCTCATTATGGGTACGCGCGTCAGGATAAAAAAGCAGAAGGAAGAGAACCAATAACTGCAAAATTGTTTGCCGATCTCCTTTCAGTGGCAGGAATGGATAGAGCAATACTTGTAGACCTGCATGCTGCTACTATTCAGGGTTTCTTTGACGTCCCGGTGGATCATGTGACTGCCATACCCATAATAGACAAATATTTTAAGGAGAAAAATATAAGAGATGGTGTAGTGGTGAGCCCCGATGTGGGTGGTGTGAAGAGAGCCAGTATTTTTGCTAAAAGACTTCATTTTCCCCTGGCAATACTGGATAAGAGGAGGCCTGGTCCTAATATGGTAGAGATAGAACACATAGTGGGAGATGTGGAAGGAAAAGAAGCCATACTATTCGACGATATGATAGATACGGGAGGTACACTGCTTAAGGCTGTTGATATGTTGTTAAGGCATAATGTAAAGAAAGTTTATGTAGGGGCGACTCATCCTATTTTTTCAGGTAATGCTATAGAAGAATTTGAAAATTCAAAAGTTGAAGAAGTAGTAGTAGTAGATACCATTCCATTGGATAAAAAATATAAAAAAATAAAAGTTCTTTCCATTGCACCTCTACTTGCAAAAACCATAAAAAAAGTTTATCATTGCAAGTCTGTAAGCGAGTTGTTTAAGGGTGAAAATTTAGTCTAATTTATATAAATAAAGGTGGCAGAAGTAAATGGAAAACATATCTTTGGCAGTAGAAAAAAGAGATGACAGCGAGATAAAAAATAAAGCATCGAGAAAATTAAGAAATAAAGATTATATAGCTGCGGTTGTTTATGGTTTAAAAAAAGAGCCAGTTAGCATTAAAGTGAAGGAAAAAGAATTTAAAGATCTGTTAAAAGGCAGAAGCATATACAGTTTGATTTTTGATATGCATATAGATGGTGTGAAAAAGGATAAGAAAGAAGCAGTTCTAATAAAAGAATTCCAGAGAGATCCCATTACCAGAGAGTTTTTGCATGTGGACTTTTTAAGAATACAAATGGAAAAGGAAATCGAAACCACTGTTCCTGTCCATATTATTAACGAGGAAATAGCTATAGGAATTAAAGAAGGTGGCGGCGTTCTGCAGCACGGCCTGAGGGAGTTACATATCTCCTGTCTTCCTGTAGATATTCCGGATTATATTGAATATGATATAAAGGATCTCGATATGGGTGTTGCAATCAGGGTTTCGGATATTAACATTTCTGATAAGATAAAGATACTAAACGATCCTGAAGAAGTAGTGGTTTCAATAATTCATCCGACTCAGTTAAAAGAAGAAGAGCTGGTTACTGAAGAAGAAGTTGAAGAAGAAGAAGTTGCTGAACCCGAGGTAATTGGCAAGGCGAAAGAAGAGCAGCCGGAGGAAGAAAAAGAACATCCGGAAGAAAAAGGCTCCAAGGAAAAATAATCATATGATTTTAATTGTTGGTCTTGGTAACCCCGGTAAAGACTACAAATTTACCAGGCATAATATAGGTTTCAGGATTATTGATAAATTTGCGACTGGTTTTGAGAGAAAGAGCTGTTACCAGAAATTTAATTCCCTCGTTTGTGAATTATTTCATGATGATCAGAAATTAATGCTTCTAAAACCTCAAACGTTTATGAACGACAGCGGCATTTCGGTTGCTTCATTCTACAGGTTTTTCGGGGACCAGATCAAGTCAATGCTTGTGATCCATGATGATATTGATATCGAATTTGGGGAAATCAAACTCAAAAGAGGTGGGAGCACCGGTGGGCACAAAGGCCTGGAATCAATAGTAGATAGCATTGGGAATTATGATTTTGACAGACTCCGGTTTGGCATAGGCAGACCTCCCGGGAGGCAGGACGCAGCAGATTATGTGCTGGAGGAGTTTGGTAAAAATGAAAAGGAAGAAGTTGAAATTGATGTGCAGAGATCGGTGGATATTATAAGAGATTACCTTGCTGAAGGTATCGAATATGCTATGAACAAATATAACTAGCAGTATTTTTTTATTATTTTTCCCCTAATCTTTTTAACTTTTTACTATAACTTTTCCGGTTAAAAACTCTTAATCATTGTAATCATTGATGTCCATTTAGCTTTGTTGATGTGGTAGCATCGATAGTTCTGGTAGGATAATTTAACTATTTTTTTGTATAATCATTCTTGACAACGGTTTTAAAATATTAGTTATGGCAATGTTTCTAGAAAATTTTATAAGTGAAAAACAGTGGCAGCAGTTTATAGAAAGATATAAAAAAACAAATGCTGAAGGTAAAAAAGGCAAAAGCACCAGTCTTGGTACCTTGATCGTGGATGAGAATATCTGGCCTTTTGCTATAAGTGCTTTTTTTAAATGTTTTAATATACCGGCTCTGGTTATTACATCCACTTTAGAGAGAGCCTGTGAACTTGAACAGGAAATAAATTGTATTATTCCAGAAGCTAGGATATTTAATTTTCCCAGTCTTGGAAGTAGTATTTTCTATAGAAATAAAACGGCCGCTGCAGAAAACCTCGCAAGCAGGCTTAATGTTGTTAGAAATTTATTAAACGCCAGGAACTCCAATGACTCGCCTTTAATTATTGCTACCAGTAATTCTTTATTAAATTTAATGCCTGCTTCTCAGGTTAAGAGGATGGAAAACATAAGAATATTGATCGGCAAAGAGTATAACAGAGACCAATTGATATCCAAATTCATCAGTAGCGGTTATGAAAGAGTGTACAGGGTTTATGACAGGGGAGAATTCAGTATAAGAGGGGAAGTTATGGATATTTTTGATATAACAGGCAACAGTCCCGTAAGAATTGATTTTCTTGGAGATGAGGCAGAGAAAATATTTCTTTATGATATTTCAAGCAATAAGCTTATAAAAGGGTTAAATAAAATCTCTGTTTTTCCAAATATAAATCCCTGGAAAATAGAAAAAAAAGATGCCGCCAAGTCAACTGACAAAATGATTTCTTTTATTGATTTGCTAAAAAACAATATTCTGAAATTTGCAGTCATACTCTGTGATCCGGTAGAAATTTATCTGAAAATAAGAAGCGACATCGATATTATTCACAGAATTTTTGATAGGGATAAAGATATTCTAATAACTTCCAGTAAAGAAATTGCAGATTCTTATCTGGTGAAAAGGGATTTTCTGGAAAAGGAGGATTTTTATTTAAAACTAAATATAATCTCTACCAAAGAGCAGGCCCCGGGTAAAGGTGAATTCAATCTAAGTAGTATAACCAAACAGAAAAGGAGTTTTGGGAATTCTATTGATTTTATACGGAATATAAAAAAGGATCTTAAAAGCAGTAAGAAGGTTATTATCTCAATTGATGGAAGCGAAAGAAGAAAAAAGATAGAAGAATTATTTTTAGACAGTTCCGTATCTTACAATTATTTACAAGCCAGAGCCGGAATTAAGTATAATTTACCCAAGTCAGGCATTGTCGATATATCAGATCTCCGGTTATACAGAGGTTACTGCTCCCGGGATGTTTCATTGTACGGCGAACTGGATATTTACGACCGGATGCAGTATCAGATATCTGAGAGAAAGATTTCTCCGGGCAGCGATCTTGAACATTTTAAACCCGGAGAGCATGTGGTTCACAAGAACCACGGGATAGGAAAATATGTTGATGTTGTTTCAAAGCAGGTTGGTGGCTATAAAAGGGAATATTTTTTGATAGAATACGCAAATAATGATAAATTATATGTTCCAACCTGGCAGGCTGATCGAATAACGAGATATATTGGTGAAAAGAATCCGACTATAACCCCGCTTAATTCCAAACAGTGGGACAGTCTTAAGAGAAGAGTAAGAAAATCTGTGCATAAACTTGCCATTGACCTGGCTAAATTATATGCAGAGAGAGACTCCAGCATTGGTTACGCATTCCCTGCTGACAGCCCCTGGCAAAAGGAAATAGAAGATTTATTTCCATTTAAGGAAACCCCCGATCAGATTAAGGTGATCAATTATGTAAAAGGTGCTATGAGTAAACCCAAACCAATGGACATTCTGGTAATTGGGGATGTAGGATTCGGGAAAACCGAGGTTGCGGTAAGGGCGGCCTTCAAATCGATAGAGGACGGGAAGCAGGTTCTAATGCTGGTTCCCACTACGATTCTTGCCGATCAACATTACCAGACCTTCAGCGAACGGTACAAAAACTACCCTGTCATTTTAGAAGTCTTGAGCAGGTTTAGAACCAGAAAAAAACAAAAGGATATAGTGAAAGAATTCAATGACGGCAAAATAGATATGATAATCGGTACACATCGTATTCTACAGGAAGACATAAAACCTAAAGACCTGGGCCTTATTATTGTAGATGAGGAACAGAGATTTGGGGTAGGGAGCAAAGAAAAGATAAAGTTATTGAAAACCGAAGTAGATGTGTTGACCTTAAGTGCCACACCTATCCCCAGAACGCTGTATATGTCTCTTACTGGAGTCAGAGATATTGCGTTAATTGAAACTTATCCGGAAGGTAGAAATCCAATAGAAACCTTTGTGGGTGAAATTGATTATCAGGTTGTAAGAAGAGCCATAGAGAGAGAAATTGCCAGAGGGGGGCAGGTATACTATGTTTACAACAGGATATCAGGCATAGAAAATAAGAAAATCCAGTTGCAACGGCTGGTTCCCCAGGCAGGTATTGCTCTAACTCACGGCCAAATGGAGGGTGGCAAAATAGAAAGAATAATGAGCGATTTTATAAATAAAAAATATGATATACTGCTGACCACTTCTATAATAGAGTCTGGAATGGATATCGGAAATGTAAATACACTGATAGTTGAAAATTCACAATTGTTTGGATTATCCCAGCTTTACCAATTAAGAGGCAGAGTAGGCAGATCTTCAGAAAGAGCTTACTCTTATTTCTTCTATTCCAGCAAGAAGAACCTTAGCCTTCAGGCATTTCAAAGGCTTAAGACATTAGCTGAGTATACTGATCTTGGCTCGGGATATAGTGTAGCAATGAGAGATCTGGAGATAAGGGGGGCAGGGGAAATATTGGGTCCCAGGCAGCACGGCCACATAAATAGTGTGGGTTTTGATATGTATTGCCAGATAATAAAAGAAGAAATTGAAAAACTTAAGGGTAAGAAGATAGAAGAGGATATCAATGTTCAGATTGATCTGCCGGTCAGTGCATACATCCCGAGGAGTTATATCGAGAGCGAAAAGGACAGGATCAATATTTATAAAGTATTAGGAAATGCGGAAAGTCCTGGTGAAATAGACCAGATCAAGGAAAAAATGGACTTACGATATAAAAAAGCGCCACCGGTTGTAGATAATCTTGTAAATATAGCCAGAATAAAATATCTACTCAGGAAAGCAAGGATAGAAAAAATTATATTCTCTGATGGGAAAGGAATTATATTGAGGAAAGTGGATATGTCACAAAACAAGGCTGGAGACATGAATAGGAAGAATCGTAATCTGTTATATAACCCAGTATCCAAGCAAATAATAATAAAAAAAGTTGGTAAAAATATTAATTTGGATTTAGTCTTAAGTGACCTAAATGATATAATAAGTTTTATGCAATAATTTACAACAAGAAAGAGGTAAGAGTTGAATAAAAAATTAAACAGAAAAAGAAACATTATTCTTATAACTGTATCCATAGCTATTTTATTATTAATTTTTGTATTAGTTTATTTTTTTGGTTTTTATAGTAAAACCGTTGCCAGAGTGGATGGAATTAAAGTAAAACAAAAAGAGGTAGATGTTTATATGGATTTTTTGAAAAGTCAGGACACCAGCGGGGAATTACCAACCGATGAAGAAGGATTAAAAACTCTGGAAGCCAATATAATTGACTCGCTTATTGTTATAAAACTGCTTGAAAAATATGCAGGAGAAAATGATATTACTGTAACCGACCAGGAAGTTGATGAACGGATGGAATTAATAGAAGGCACTTATTCTTCAGAGGGAGATTTTGAGGAGAATTTAGAAGCCAGTGGTATAAGTAAAGAATTTCTGGAAGACTATTTAAGAAATCAATTGCTAAGCAGTAAGATTTATAATGCAGTCACTGCAGATGTGACTGTCAGCGAGGATGAAGTAAAGCAGTATTACGAAGATAATAAAAATACAGTGTTTTTAGTTCCGGAGAAGATTAGAGCAAGCCATATTCTGGCTATATTTCCGTGGAAAAAGGACGGTTCCGAGGAAACTCAGGAGGGAAGAGAAGAAGCTTTAAGTAAGATAGAAATGATTCAGGAGAAATTAGAAAATGGTGAAGATTTTGGAGATCTGGCCCTTCAGTATTCAGATGATACTACCAGTGCTGAGGATGGAGGAGATCTGGGTTTTATAAGTAAAGGTGAGATGGTTGAAGAATTTGAGGAGGTATTATTTGCTCTGGATGTAGGAGAAACGAGCGGGATTGTTGAAACAGAATATGGATTTCATATTATAGAGGCTACCGACTATGAGGAGGAGCACATTCAAGAATTTAGTGAAGTTGAGGAATCCATAAACACATACCTGCTGAATTTGCATAAGATGGAAGTTTGGGAGGATTTTATTTATTCTTTGATAGATAAAGTCAGTATTGAATATTTTACAGATGTGGAAGGAACATTGAATAGCACTGACAATACCGGGGCGGAAGATAGTACCGAGACCGGGATAGAAGATAATACAGATGCGGGAACAGAAGATAACACAGGTACAGGAACCGAAGAGGAAAGCGAATGAAATTCCAGTTGAACGGTAGCGACCTCAAGGATATAGACAAAATAAATGACAGCGGGGAACTGTTTGCTGTTTTAGTAGATATAATGAGGAAGCTTAGATCGCCTGAAGGCTGTATGTGGGACAGGGAACAAAATCATAAAACCCTCAAGAGGAATCTAATAGAGGAAACTTATGAGGCAGTAGAAAGTATTGAGAGCAAAGATTATGAAGGGCTTAAGGAAGAATTGGGTGATTTACTTCTTCAAATAGTATTTCAAAGTCAGATTGCAGTTGAAAATAAGGAGTTTGGTATTAATGAAGTGCTGCGGGGTATCATCAGAAAATTAATAAGAAGGCATCCCCATGTATTTAGCGGTGTGGTTCTAAACAGCAGTGATGAGATACTGGCAAACTGGGAAGATATTAAGAAAAAGGAAAGAAAGAAAAAATCCAACAAACCGGATTCAGTCTTCGGCGGAATTCCGAAGTCCCTACCATCGCTCCACTATGCTTATGAAATCCAGAATAGAGCTTCAAGGCTGAATTTTGACTGGGAAGAAGCAATTGGCATCTTTGATAAAATAAATGAGGAACTGGCTGAATTAAAAAAAGAAGTGGAAGAAGGCAAAAAAGCCCGGATTACAGGTGAAATTGGAGATGTTCTCTTCAGTATAATAAATTTAGGAAGGCGGTTTGGTATAGATTGTGAAGAAAGTTTATATGAAGCAAGTAAGAAATTTATAAGGAGATTTAATTTTATGGAGAAATATGCTGATAAAAATAATTTGAATTTTAAGGAGATGCCTCTTAGAGAAAAAGATAAGCTCTGGGAAATTGCGAAAAAAGAGCTGCCATGAAAATGAGAAAGACCAAAATAATCTGTACTATTGGACCTGCCAGTAAGGAAGAAAATATTTTAAAAAAGCTGATAACCAGTGGAATGGATATAGCCCGCATAAATGCCTCTCATAGCAATTCCGAAGAAGTCATTGGAATAGTTAAAAGAATAAGAAAAATTTCACAAGAACTTAAAAAAAACACAGCGATAATACTGGACCTTCAGGGCCCCAAAATCAGAGTCGGCCGGTTAGAAAATAAGGTTAGGCTGGTAAGAAAACAAAAAGTCATTTTTATTACAGCCGAAAGTCATAACTCCAGTTACTCTGATATAGGGGTTGTTGTTAAAGTAACTTATAACAAGTTTATAGAAGACATTGAAAAAGGAACCCGTATTTTTATAGACGATGGCTTAATTGAATGTAAAGTACTGGAGGTTAATGCACCAAAAAAGTTAGCTGTTTGCGAAGTTATAACCGGGGGACTGCTCGACTCTCATAAAGGAATTAATCTTCCTGGCGTAACTATAAGTGCAGATTCGGTTACTAAAAAAGATATGGAATTTTTAGATCTGGGTTTGGAACTGGAGGTAGACTTTGTAGCCCAATCTTTTGTAAGGAATTCTCAAGATGTTGAAAAAATCAAGGCAGTAATAAACAGAAGAAAAAAACATGCGATGGTTATAGCCAAAATAGAAAAACATGAAGCAGTGAATAATTTTGATAACATTCTAAATTCAGCAGATGCTGTTATGGTAGCCAGAGGCGATCTGGGAATTGAAATCAATGCAGAAGAGATTCCCCATATTCAAAAAGAGATCATAAAGAAAGCTAATTCAGCGGGGAAACCAGTAATTACTGCTACTCAGATGCTGGATTCCATGATAAGAAACCCCAGGCCTACAAGAGCTGAAGTAAGTGATGTGGCAAATGCGATCATAGATGGTTCAGATTCGGTTATGCTTTCTGGAGAGACTGCCACCGGGAAGTATCCCCTGGAGTCTTTAAAAATGATGGTAAAGATAATAAATAAAACCGAAGCTTATCTGGATTATAATGTTGTGTTGCGAAATAATGTTGTGACAGGAAAGAAATCAAGAATTGATCGCAGCAGTATTACAGAAGCTATAAGTTTCGCTTCCTGCGAAATTGCTAGTATACTAAACGCGAAGGCTATTATATCTGCAACTGAGTCAGGACATACAGCCAGACAGGTCTCCAAAAATAGGCCAGGAAGTATGATAATCGGAGCCAGCACCAATGATTGGGTAGTCAGGCAATTGATGATAAGCTGGGGAGTGGTTCCTGTGAAAATGAAGTTTGCAAAAAATATAGATGCAATGATTGATGAGTCTGTAGGTGTCTCCAAAAGACTTAAATATGTAAATATAGGAGACAGAGTAGTCGTTACTGCCGGTGTCCTGGTTAATAAGCCAGGCAGCACCAATCTTATAAATGTTAAAGAAGTGGAATAGGCTTTAGACTGAATAGGTAAATTTATTTTCTTATTGATTTTCTTTTAATCTTCGGTGAACCGCAGTTTTCGCAAAAGTTTATTTTCCCCAATTAATGTCAGAATGTCGTCTTTCTGGAATTTATAGTTCACATCGGGAGGAGATATAATTTCATTTTTACTGTTTTTTATGCTTATTATAGTCACTCCATATTTGTGTCTCAGGTTTAATTCGATTAAGTTCTTTCCAACTACTATTTCTGGTGCAGGTATTTCTACAATACTTACGTCCGGGCTGACTTCCAGAAAATCAATAATATTGGAACTTATCAAGCTTCTTGCTACTCTTTCTCCCATATCCTTTTCAGGGTACACTATGGTATCTGCTCCAACTTTTGAAAGCACTCTTCCCTGTGTCTTAGTTCCTGCCTTGGCAATTATCTTTTTTGCGCCCTTTTCTTTAAGGATCAGGGTTACTAATATTGAATTCTGGATGTATTTTTCTCCGATGCATACAATTACTGCTTCATAATCGGAAATACCCATAGATTCAAGTATATCTGCATCGGTAGCATCGCATTTTATTACGTCTGTTATATTCTCAGAAATTCTTTGGACACGATCTTCGGACTGATCTATTCCTACAACACTGTGTCCGGCTTCTGTCAGGGTTGCAGCCACGCTTGCTCCAAATCTTCCCAGTCCTATCACTAAAAATTGTTTTTTCATTTTTTCTATCCGATTGTTATTGTTTCTTCAGGGTAAGTTATCTTATTGACTATACCTCTTATAGCAATAGCCAGAGATAAAGTACTAATGCCAATTCTACCAATAAACATGGTCAGTATCAATATAATCTTGCTTGATGTAGAAAGTGTTGGTGTAATTCCGGTACTCAAACCAATAGTACCGAATGCTGATACTACTTCAAAAAAAACTTCTTTAAAAGAATATTCTTCAAATGCCAGTATCCCGATTGTTGATATTACAATTAATACAGTTGCAGCAATAGTCAGAGTTAGAGCTCTGTAAATCAAACTTGATGGGAGTTTCCTTTTGAATAATGTAACCTCGCTTCTTCCTCTAATGGAACTAAGGCCGCCTGCAGCAACTGCAGCGAAAGTAGTGGTTTTTATGCCGCCTCCTGTTCCTCCGGGTGAAGCTCCTATAAACATCAGCAAGATAAGGACGAGAAGAGTACCAGGATTCAACCTGCTTACATTCATGGTGTTAAAGCCAGCTGTTCTGGCCGTGACTGATTGGAAGAAACTGGCAAGAATTTTAGTTGATATGGGTTTATTTGCAATGGATTCTGGATTTTCAAATTCGAGAAGAAAAAACATAATTGCTCCTGTCAAAATCAGAATAGCAGTAACGATCATCACCACTTTGGCATGCAGAGAAAAATGCTTGACCCTTCTGAAAGTGATAATCTCTGAAATTACAGGAAAGCCTATTCCTCCCACTACGATTAAGGCCATAAATATCAGGTTTAGTGGAATATCAGAGCTGAAGCTTTCCAGGCTATTTGAAAATAGGGAGAAACCGGCATTATTAAAGGCACTGACAGTGTGAAATAGACTGAACGTCATAGATGTTTTAAGTGGAAAAGCATGCTTTAAGTAGAAAATAGAGGTCATAATAACAAATCCAATGAACTCTATGGTAAATGTAGTTCCTGCTATCAACATAAAGAATTTGGATGCGCTGAATGGCTGTTTTGAGCCGAAACTGGTATTGATATAAAATTTATCTCTAATATGTATTTTTCTTCCCAGGATTAATCCAAAAATAGAACCAATGGTCATAATTCCCAGTCCGCCAATCTGTATCAGAATGAGTATTACAATTTTGCCCAGATCAGTAAAATATGTCGGCGTATCCTGAACTATCAAACCTGTTACACAGACAGCAGAAGTAGAAGTAAAAACTGCATCTATATAACTAATTTTCCCCCTCTGGGTCATCTGAGGGATCATTAGAATTAACGAGCCAATTATTATAGCAATTACAAATCCGAGCAGCACTTGTTTGGCGATTTTGTTTTGTGTTCTGGAAGAAAATAACGGTATGTCTTTCATTGCATTTTTGAATTAAATTATTGAACAGTATTTAACATATATCTAATATATAAGTTGATATTTTAATAAAATTAACCTTCAAAAACAACAACTTTATTTTTTCGGGCTTAATCTATACAATATTACCAGAATTTACAGGTATTGGCATTATTGTAACATATGTTATACTTATACAAATATATGGATTAATTTTAGCGGTTCGTAGTTATAGTAGTAATAATATAGCAAAGAGAAAACAATAAAAATATAGTAAAAATATAAAAATGGATGATAATGTAAAAATTGTCAGCAGATTATCCAGAAAAGCTAAGATAAATATTTCCATCATCATCTTCTTAATTTTTATCATAATTACTATCCTTGCCTCTATAAATCAAATAAAAGATATTGTGGAAAAAAGGGAAAAGATGGTCGAACTGGAAGAAAAACTAAACTGGTACAGGAATGAAAACATAAGTCTTCTGGCTCTTGAAAAGAACTTGTATGAAGAAGAAGCCATAGAACTTGAGGCCAGAAAGCAGTTCAATATGACTACAGGTGACGAGACTAATGTCTCTGTGATTGTGGAAGATGATAAAGCCGGAAATGATTTCGAAGACAGTGAGAACTCGTTGCCTGATGGAGATGTTTATTCAAATTCTGATTTATGGGGAAATATAAAGATTTTCTACAATAATGAAATAAGAAGCAACTAATCCTGGGATAGGAAAGGTATGCAAATAATTTTAAATGAAGTTAGCAGCTATTGATATAGGCACCAACTCCACCAGATTACTAATCACAGATTACCGTCATAACAAATTCTTTCCCCTGGAAAGGAAAATGGAAATCACCCGTTTGGGTAAGGATCTGGACAAAGATAAAGTCATCCTTGAGAATTCTGCCCAAAAAACTCTTGAAGCTCTTTCAGGTTACTGGCACCTGGTTAGAAACTATAATGTGAAAAAATACAGGGCTGTAGGGACAAGTGCTGTGAGAGAAGCATCGAATAGCGATTGGTTTGTTTCTTATGTTTACGAACGTCTGGGAATAGAGGTAGATGTTATTAGTGGGCCGGAAGAGGCAAAGTTGAGCTTTTACGGTGCTGTAAGGGATATTGGTTTAAACCGCTCTGGTCACAAGGTAGAGTCTGATGTAAAAATTTTAGTAATGGATATTGGGGGTGGCAGCAGCGAATTCATACTGGGTGATTGCGACTACAATCTGGAACTTATCAAGAGTGTAGACCTGGGATGTGTCAGCCTGAGTGAAAGGTTTATCGGTTCTGGCACACCGGATATGGGTAGCATGGGCCGGATGAGGCGCCGCGTTGCAAATAAACTTGAAGATACTGTTGAGAAGATTAAGCAGTATAAGCCTGTGTTTGTAATTGGTGTTGGTGGCACCATTACTACTCTGGCAGCTGTTGATTTAAAATTGGAAACATACAACAGTGAGAGAATACACGGATATATTCTGAACCTTGAAAGAGTTGAAGATATCTGTAAGGATCTGTGTGGGCTGAACCTTGAAGAGAGAAGAAAAGTAGTAGGCCTTGATCCTAAAAGGGCAGATATTATTGTTGGTGGAACGGTGATTGTTGTAGAAGTTTTAAAAATGTTAAACATTAAAGAAATTCTTGTAAGTGAAAGAGATATTCTGGATGGGATTATTTACACACTAGTTGATTTTTGATAATATGAATCAGCAAATTGAACCCCTGCCCGAGTGGCGGAATTGGTAGACGCAACGGACTTAAAATCCGTTGAGGTTTTGCCTCGTGCCGGTTCGATTCCGGCCTCGGGCACCATCAATACTCTTGTTAATAAACCAGCCAATAAGTGGCATTACTGCCTGAAAAAAGCCAAAAAACAATCCAAGTTTTAAAGAATCGAGAATCTTTGGTTTATTTGTGGTTGCTCCTCCTGCAATTGATACTGCAAGACAATCCATAGCCAAACTTAATGATATGAGTGATATATTTAACATTATTTTTATTTCGGTTTTAGTATTTAAAGTGGATTTATATTTTAAAGCAAAATATAAAAGAGGCAAGTAAATTTTATATAGGGTGTTGTATTTTTGGCATACGTATTATAGTATATTAATATACGTAGAGGAGTTTAAGAATGAGCAAAACTAAATTAACCTTATATGTAGATAAAGAGATAAGTGAGAAAGCAAGGAAGATTTCAAAAATTACCGGCAGGTCGATTTCAAGCATTGTTTCGGATTTTATCTATAAAAGTGATTTGGAAAATAGAAGCTTTATAATTTCAGAAAAAGTGGAAAAATGGCTGGGAATTGCAGGTTCAAAAGGGGATGAAAGCTATAAAAAAATTCGTGATAAAGTTTATGAAGAAAAGTTAAAAAGATATGAAACTTCTTCTTGACACCAATCTTTTTTTAGATGTTATATTAAAAAGGGAGTATCATTATTTTGACAACCTACGGGTCTGGTCCTTGGTATCTGATAAAAAGATTAAAGGCTGTATTTCCGCGATTTCTATAAATAACCTGTATTACATACTCGGAAAGTTAGTAGAAATTGAGCTGGTTGGGAAATTCATTGACCAGATACTGGATGAATTCGAAATAATCCCACTGACAAAGGAAATATTAAAACAGGCAAGATCTATTAAAAATAGAGATTATGAGGATTTGATTCAGTATTTTTCTGCTATAAGTTCTTTCTGTGATTTTATTATTACACGTAATAAAAGTGATTTTCCCGACACCGGAATCAAAATAGCAAGTCCTTCAGAGTTTATATCTTCT
>CAYPYW010000008.1:55910-93562 GCA_964415365.1 uncultured Actinomycetota bacterium
CACTTGAAGTAATCTATTCTTTAAAAGTATCTCTGTATTCTTTATAATCCCTCGCGGTAATTTTTTCTGCTGTTTCTCTTGCTGTATTGATATCATCAAAGTTCTCTTCTGCTGCAGCAACAATATTCGGATCAATTTTGTTATTTTTGGCCATATCGTTTAAAATATCTAGACTTTCTTTCTTATTCATACCTTTTCTGTAAGGCCTATCTTCGGTTATTGCTGTAAAGATATCTGCTATTGCCATAATTCTTGCGCCCAGACTTAATTCTCCTCCGGTCAGATGAAAAGGATAACCGTTTCCATCTAAAGTCTCATGATGAAATGCTGCCCAGGAGTTTATGGTTTCTAAATTTGTTATATTTTCGAGTATCCTGTAAGTATAATAAGTATGACTTCTAACAATCCTGAATTCATCAGTATCCAGACTAGCTGCCTTGTCCAGGATTTCAACCGGAACGGCTAATTTGCCAAGATCATGCAGGTAGCCTGCTATTCTCATCATGAATACTTCATTATCTGAAAAACCCATAACTCTTGACAGGAATTCTGCAACGGCTGTAACCCCGCTTGAATGGGTGGCAGTAAATGGGCTTCTAAAGTCAACAATGTGGCTGAACATATTTGCGAATTTGCCTATGTTATCAAGTTCAAAGTCAAGAGGTAAATAACCCAATTTATCCATGAATTCAGAAATTTCAGGCTGGCTTACAGCATCTAGCCAAAAATATTCTTTATTCTTTGAATTTATTATTTCTTGTGCTATATCTGCCCTGTACTTAACCTTGGAATCTTTTTTTATTATCTGGCAAATATCATCAACCTGTCCTAAGATCTCTTTATTTTTATCAATTAATACATCGAGCCTGTCAGCAATCTGGATTATCTGAGTAGAAAGTTTTATTTGTTCAGACAATTCCAGATCCTCGATATCTTTCCAAGGGTGATGGTGATATTTAATGATTGGTGCTATTTCTGTTAGTGGGTCAAAATCTTTCAATAATATGTAGCCTATATATGAATGGTTGTTAGTAATGTGTTCAGGTTGGTAATCGTAGCTTAAAGTTTCGCGCCTTTCCTTGAGAGAGAATGAACCGATATCGTGTAGAAGACCAGCTATAATCAGATTGTATTTAAAGTTATTGGAAAGGCCCATATTATCAGCTATGCCCAGAGAAGTAAACGCAACCCTTTTATTGTGGCTGTTTAATTCTCTGTCTACCAGGTCAGTAGCTTCAGAGATACTGAGCACCAAATCAAGAAAAGGAATTGGTCTTTTTGCTAACATCCCCAGATAACTTTATATAGGTTTATTAATTTTTAAAATACAAATTTGTTACTTCGCTAATATTTTTTGCAAGCATTTCAAATGCTGGCTTATATTAGATTTGTATTATACTTGATATTGTTAAAAAATTTAACTATTTATTAAATAATTATGACAATTAAAGTTATTATTTCAATCATCCTTAATTTTCTCTGGTTTAACCTCTTTCTTTATCGAAGTGATCTTTTTTAGAATTTTTACAGCAGAATCTAAATCCTCTCTGTATCTGGTATCATCTGCAGGATTGAATAAGCGGTTACCTCGGTGGTATTTGGTATCAGTGAAGGTTAGTTTTTTGAAGTCATTTATATCCTGAATGAAATCAGAGGAGAGATCTTTTAGAAGATTTATAGTACTGGCATGCCAGTTTTTGAACCTGGAGTCTTTGCTGTGTAAATTCCTGATTGATTTGGTTTCTTTTAGTTTTTTTTCTATTTTTCCTAATAGTTCTTTGTCTGTCATTTTTTCTATCTTTCTCATTATAGTCAATTTAAATTCATTTTATCATATTCTTTATCCATTATGAATTTTATATGAATAAATTTTGAGTGCTGGTTTTACTTTCTGGTTAAAAAAGTATATTTGTAAAACTCCCATCAGGCTACAAATTAAGATTAAAAGATGGTAACATTATTCCTGTTAATTAGGGATTTATGCTTGGTGAATCATAGGAGATATTATGAAAATTGAAAGCACAGTTTTTAAAAATAATAAATTAATCCCACCAAAATATACGTGTGACGGTGAAAATATAAGTCCTCCTTTGGTGATAGATGATGTTCCTGAGAATACAAAGAGCCTGGTTCTAATTGTTGATGATCCTGATGCTCCAAGAGGAACCTGGGTTCACTGGACTGTCTGGAATATAGATCCGTATATCAAAGAAATCCCTGAAAATAGCTGCCCTCAGAGTGCAGTGGAAGGAATGACCGATTCCGGCAGACCTGGATACAGCGGTCCTTGCCCTCCTTCCGGAACCCATCGTTATTTCTTCAAGCTTTTTGCATTGAATACTACTCTGGATCTTGATACTTCGATGGAGGCGGCGGATATTGAAAGGGAAATTGAAGGGAATATCCTGGCAAAAGCACAGTTAGTGGGATTATACAGACGTCAGTAGTTTATGGTGTTATATATTTTTTAATTAATCCGATAATTTTTGGAACTTTTTTTTCTATTGCGTTGGATAATTCCATAGAAAAAGTAAGGGTATTATCTAATTTGCTGTTTTCACTTATATTCACTCCAATAAAATATCCATCTATCTTTGTCCTGTAAGTTAGGTAGAATAAATTCAATACGTCTATGAGTGCAGTTTGATGAAAAGAAATAAAATCTTTACTAAAGTATTTGGACTCAGCAATATCATAGAGGTCGCTTAAAGGTATGAGATAAATATCTCCCTTAATGGAGGTGTTTCTTTTATCTTCTTTGTTTAGAACATCATCGTTATTAGTGTTATCTGAAGTGGTATGGAGTGTCGTTATGGCATCTATGATTATAAATTTGCAGTTCCGGTAAGTTTCAAAGATAGGAAATAACCTGAAGCCTGCTGTTGAACCATCTATTACCAGTACACTGGAAGGAAGGTTTTCTTCCTGCAGCTTCTTAATAATATGTACCCCTATACCTTCGTCTCCAAGCAGAATATTACCAATGCCCAGTACTATGGTTTTGATTTTTTTTAGGTTTTTCACCGAATTTATTTTAAGTTTTTAACTACGGCAGGCACGTGTTTTTCCCATCCGAGAGCTTGAATATGGACTCCGGCGCAGTATGATTTGACTTCCTCTATCAGTCCGGATGCGATCTCAATACACATTGAAACCTTATCTTGTGTTCCTTCCATCTTCTTTACCAACGGTTCGGGCACAAATACACCCGGTACAAATTTATTCATATAATTAGCCATTTTTTCGGATTTTAAAAGAATTATACCGGCAAGGATCGGAACATTGATATTTTCCCTATGAATTCTCTCCATAAATCTTTTAAAAACCTCTGCGTCAAATATAGCCTGGGTCTGGAAGAATTGAGCTCCCTGGTTTATCTTTTTCTTCATCTTTATGATCTGAAGCTCATAAGATGCTTCAGTGTCCGCACCCGGATTCACCACAGCACCCTTAAAGAAAGAAGGTTTTTGGGTTAGCTCTTTTTCGGCTAGATCCTTTCCCTCTTCCAGTTTTTTTATTGTCCACAGTAATTGAACAGAATCAAGATCAAATACAGGCTCGGCCTGAGGATGATCGCCGGTGGTAGTATAGTCACCGGTAAGAGCAAGAACATTTCTTATTCCCATAACGTAAGCACTCAATAGATCGGATTGGAGGGCTAGTCTGTTTCTATCCCTGCATGTGACTTGAAATATGGGATCGAGACCCCACTCTTTCAACAAATGGCAGGTGGTGAGTGAGCCCAGTCTCATTACCGAGCTTTGAAGATCGGTTACGTTTATTCCGTCTGCAATACCCTTTAGATATTCGGCTGCTTCCCTTATCTCTTCAATTTCAGCACCTTTGGGAGGTCCTATCTCACAGGTTACTGCGAATTTTCCGTCTCTGAGAGTTTTTTCAAATTTTGATTTTTCTGCTGAGTCCATAGTTATACTACCTCCTCATCATCCAGCGCCCATAACCTTGTTTTTCTTAGAACCGCTGATGGTAATATTTTTGAATAATCTCTGGGTGGTATGAATTTGTCTAATATATCTAATTTACCTATTCTTTTTAAGTTATTATAGATAAGTTCCCAGCCGCAATCCCTTTCCGGGTCTGTTTCACACTTACCGTTACTCTGGCCAGCGCAGGCGCCATTTTCTAGCTTTTTAGGACAGGCAGTGTAAGGGCATATTCCGCCGGTGTAGTCCAATATACAATCGCCACAGGTATCACATCTTTCAGTACCCTGCCACATACCGGTTATACCACCGAAAGTTATGGTATTTAAAGCAGGGTGGCATACCTTATCCAGAACTGCAGCTGTTGTCTGGACACCAAGACCACATGAGAAAACCAATACTGAATCTGCATTTTTAATTTCATCCAGTCTTGGCTTTATTCTGGAACGGATGAGTGCTTTCTGGCACAAAAAATCTATTTCCAGAATACCGGTGATGGATTTTCCTTCTTTTTCAAGTTTTTCCTTAATATCATTAAGTACTGCTTTTCCGCCGGTATCAGCACCTTCAGGGCAGCCTCCGCAACCCATAATGAATATTTTTTTCTCATCTATTAGTTTTTTAAATAATTCTTCTATAGGTTTGAATTGAGTTAATATCATAAAACCTCCTAAAAAGTATTTAAAGTCTTTAGACTATTTTATATTTTCCTATTAAATTTCCCTTTGGTGTTACTACATGAACTGCACAGGCAGTACATGGGTCAAAACTTCTGATGACTCTTAAAATCTCAATCGGGCTATTGCTTTCTTTAATTTTAAGGCCGATGAGTGCCTGCTCATATGGGCCAGGCTGCCCGTCTTTATCTTTTGGTGATGCATTCCAGGCGGTAGGAGTAATTACCTGGTAATTGGAAATTCTCCCTTCCTTTACGCTTAGCCAGTGCCCCAGTGCACCTCTTGGTGCTGCACAGAGCCCTACTCCTTTTCCATCGGCAGGAGGTTCATATTCGGCGGTAGTAGGTTCCCCGGCTTTCAGCTGCTGGGCCCACTTTAGCAGCTGGTCAGCTATTATATTTGCCGAAAGCACTCTACCCAGATGTCTTCCTACCACTGAGTGCATATTGGAGATATCTCCTCCGATCTCTGATAAGGCACTATCAACCATGTTTTTAATGTAAGGATCTTTTTTACCCAGGTAAGTTGAAAGAACACTTGCAACAGGGCCGACCTCATAAACTTCACCGTTGTATCTTGGAGATTTAAGCCAGGAATAACCTTCCTGCTTGTCTGCCATTGGTTCGGTTCTGCCAGCAGCGGGATGTAGGGGTTCGGAATTTTTATACCAACTGTGGGTTACATCTTCGGTTATATTGTTGATATCAATTTCACTATACTTGTCAATATTATTTACAAGACCTCCCTTAAGAAGAGCATCGTTATAATTTCCGTTGGATTTGACCCTGTACGAATTGTATGCCAGCAGATTCTGGCAGCCTTTACCAATTTCGAGATATTCACTGTATGTTTTGGCGACTGCTATAACATCGGGCAGATAATAGTTTTTAACAAAATCCAGAATTTCTTCTAATCTCCACATAAATTCGGTTATTTTATCAGCGGTCAGTTTCTCTGATACCCCACCGGCTACAATTGCAGCATCGTGGGGCCATTTCCCTCCAAAAAGAGTAGCTGCCTCCTGAGTTTTTCTGTAAATATCCAGTGCCCTGATATAGTGATTTACTATTATACTTGTAGTCCTTGCATCAAACTTATAATCTATATCATCTCTGGGCAGAAAAGGACTGGAATATCCCTGCTGGAGAAAATGCTTTAAGGTATTTAGTTCTCTATTGTTCCCTTCATATTCCAGTACTCTGGCAGGATCTATATAATCAAGCCCGCTTAAAATGTAGAAATGGAGAATATGGTCGGCAACACTTCTGGTGCCCAGAATTAAATTCCTCATCAAAATCCCATTTTCGGGAATTTTATCGGTAAGGCCAGCAAAATCATCCACTGCTCTTACCGAGGCCATAGCATGGGGTTCGGGACATACGCCGCATATTCTCTGGGTAATCATTACTGCATCTCTGGGATCTCTGCCTTTTAACATGATTTCTATACCTCTGAACATAGTTCCGCTGATGTTGGCGTCTTTCAGCTGGCCGTTGTCTACTACTGCTTCTACTTTTAAATGGCCTTCTATTCTAGTTATAGGGTGTATTACAATTTTTTTCACGATTTCACCTTCCTAAAAATTATTTTTTTGGATTTTAGCCTTCTTTTCATTTGCAGGTATTTCCAGATCAATGATCCTCTCATAGAAATCTCCCAGAAGATCAGGATACTCAGGTGAGGTACAGCTGTTACATGGAGCCCCGCATCCAATAACCCAGTTGGTTCTGCCGTTCCACTGTCTTTTGGGACAATCGGCATAGGTTATGGGCCCCTTGCATCCCAACTCATAGAGGCATCCTTCATCTCCCAACTTCTTTGCAAATTTACCTTCGTCAAAATAGGCCCTGTTAGGGCAATTTTCGTGTATTAGTTTTCCGTAATATGTTTTTGGCCTTTTGAAATCATCCAGCTGTACATTTTCCAGGCCTTTTGTGAGTACCTCTTCTATGGTACCGAATAACCAGTCGGGGTGGGGAGGACAGCCGGGTATATTTACAAGCGGTGTTTTAATATTGTTTGCCAAAAAGATATCTCCCACACTTCGTGCTCCGGTAGGGTTTGGATTTCCGGCAGCAATCCCACCAAATGCTGCACAGGTTCCCAGAGCAATCACCAGCATTGCATTAGGTGACAGTTTTGCCGTTTCTTCCAGTATGGTAAATTTCCTGCCGTCCTTTTCTCCTGTAATGCAATAGCTACCATCACTGTTAGTTGGAATAGCGCCGTCAATAATTAGAACATATCCCTTTTCCTTTGTTGCATTTTCAAGTATTTCCATAGCAAGATTTCCGCTTGCCGTCATAATAGTGGGATGAAAGATAAACTCGAGTTTAAAGCCGGGAATTATATCCTGGAGTAATATGTTCTTAATTGAGGGGTATTCGGAACAAAGTGTGGTTGTGACACAGCCAGTACAGTTTTGTCCCTGAATATTAATAACAGGTATGAGAGCACTTTTTTTAATATCCATATTGTCTCCTTCGAAAAATGATTTGTCTTATTTTAAACAAAATAATACTTATTTTCAATTAATTTGGCGTGTATTTGATGACATCTCAGGTTTTTTTATTTCGTTTTATTAAGAGAATATAATTTTTTTAATTTATTGATAAAATATAAGTTGTAGGATATTGGATTTTTTAAAGAAGAATAATCGGTAATTCATTTCAGAGTCTATAAAAATGGATTGCAAAGATGGTAAGAGTTATAATGAGCTCAAGAAGATCAGGTAAAAAATATAAAATAATCGATCACCCCTCTGATATTGGTATAGAGTTTTATGGAAATACACTGGAGGAACTGTTCGAGAGTGCAGCAGAAGGCATGTTTTCCATTATATGTGATTTAGGATTTGTGAAGCCTCTGGAAAGGAGAAATATTAGAATAACCAGTGAGAATACCAATTATGAGGATTTGCTAATATCTTGGCTGGAGAGGTTGCTTTACTGGTATGAAGTTGAAAATATTTTATTTTCGAAATTCAAAGTGGATAAGATTCATAAGAAGAATCATGCCCTTGTACTGGATGCTGATATTTCCGGGGAAAAGATAAATCTGGATAAACATGAGATAAAGGTAGCTATTAAGGCACCGACTTATCACATGCTTGAAATAAAGAAAGATTGCAGAGGTTATAATTGGAGCGGCAGAGTTATTTTTGATATCTGATGAGGAAGGGGATTTATTATAACAGGTTATGAGATTAAAAAAATAAGTGATTATAAGTGGGAAGTAGAGAAAGATGAAAAGTACGGCATGAGAGTTCCGGGAATAATTTTTGCCGACAGGGAATTGCTGGATCATGCAGTAGGTGAAAAGACTTTAAACCAGGTAGTAAACGTTGCCACTCTTCCCGGAATCCTTAAAGCCTCTTATGCCATGCCTGATATACATTATGGATATGGATTTCCTATCGGGGGAGTAGCTGCTTTTGATGAGGAAAAAGGAGTTATTTCACCCGGAGGTGTTGGTTTTGATATATCCTGCGGGGTAAGAACACTTCGTACCAGTTTAAGCATTGGAGACGTCAAAGGCAAGCTGGAGGATATAATGGGTGTTTTATCCTTTAATATACCCAGGGGTGTAGGTAGCAAGGGTAGAATTAAATTATCAAGAAGCCAGCTCATGCAATTATTAAGAGAAGGTGTCGGATGGGCTATCAAAAATGGTTATGGATGGGAGGAAGATAAATATTTTACAGAAGAAAATGGCTGCATGGCAGGCGCTAATACTGATTTTGTAAGTAATCTTGCTATGGACAGAGGGATGGACCAGGTGGGCACCCTTGGGTCCGGAAATCATTTTTTGGAAATTCAGGCAGTTGATGAAATATATGATACCGGGGCAGCAGAGTCCCTGGGTCTGGAAAAGGATCAAATAACTATAATGATACATTCAGGCTCCAGAGGACTTGGTCATCAGATATGTAGTGATTATATCAGGATAATGCAGCAGGCTGCCGCAAAGTATGGAATAAGATTGACGGACAGGCAGCTAGCCTGTGCTCCTATATCATCCCCTGAAGGCAGGAGATATTATGGAGCTATGATTTGCGCCGTTAATTATGCTATGACAAACAGGCATTGTCTCGCTCACTGGGTAAGAATGGCATTAGAAAAATTTTTTGGAAGGTCGTCTGAGAAATTAAATCTTGGTACTATTTATGATGTGTCCCACAATATAGCCAAAATTGAGCAGCATAATATTGATGGTAAATTGGATAGGGTTTGTGTACATAGAAAGGGTGCTACCAGATCCTATCCTCCCGGGCATAAAGATATTCCGGACCGGTATAAGAACATCGGACAACCAGTAATAATTCCGGGAGACATGGGTCGGTACTCCTATATACTGCTGGGAACTGAAAAAGCAATGAACGAGAGTTTTGGTTCTACCTGCCATGGAGCGGGGAGGCTTATGAGTAGATCGCAGGCAAAGAGGAATATACGGGGAAGCGAACTCAAGAAAGAGCTTTTTGACAAGAAAGGAATCGTAGTAATGGCCGGAAGCATGGCCGGTCTGGCAGAAGAAGCTCCTCAGGCTTATAAGGATGTGAGCAAAGTAGTGAATGTAGCTCACTTTGCTGGTATATCAAAAAAAGCAATAAGACTAAAGCCCCTTGGGGTCTTAAAGGGCTGATTGTTGATTAATATTCTTAAGCTGCTTAAGCGATATACAAGTAAAAAAGTAAGCAGCATGTGCTTTAGCGTGATAATATTTTGATATTGAATCTTTTTTTTAAGCTAAAATATCATTATAATGTAGTTAAATTTTAAATTGGTGCATTGTATCATTGTATATATTTTATTTTCAGTATAAAGCACGGTTCTTTTGTAAGTATTTCTAAGTTTTAGATTTTGTATTGGGGTTAGAAATGGAAAAAGTTGTTTTTTTTAATACCAAAGGTGGGACTGGAAAAACAACTATGTGTTATAATTACGGCTGGTATCTGGCCAGAAAAAAAGATAAGAAAGTTCTTTTTGTAGATTTTGATCCCCAGATTAACCTGGTTCAGGCTTTTGGCAAAGTATCAGATGGCAGCAAGATAAACCTTGATAGTCTTATGGTAGATTATCTAAAAGGAAAGAGTATAAATTTTAAGGATTATGTTATAAAGATTACTGACAATATTGATTTGCTGGCCTCTTCTAATAATATTTCGCTTGTTGAGGAATATCTGACAGATTACCTCTTGGATAAGACTTTAAAAGAGCAAAAAGTTTATAAAGCATTATATAGAAATATGATAGTAAGGAATATATTTAAAGAAAATATCAGTGATGGTGATTATGATTATATAGTTATAGATTCACAACCAAATTTTTCTCTTCTTTCGACCACGTCAATAATTTATGCTCAGAAGGTCATTGTAGTTATAAAGCCCGAATTATTCTCGTTGCTGGATATTAAATATCTCAGTAAGATAATTAAAAATCTGGAAGAAAAATATAATATTAAAATAAGAATCGCTGGAATTATAATTAATGCCTTTGAAAAAAGAAAGAAAATTCCTGAGCATGTAATAAATGCTCTACAAAAAAAATATGGTGGCAGGTTAACAATATTTGATCAAAAGATAAGATATCTGGTACATTATCAAAAGTCCATATCGTTAAAAAGGGAGCCGGTTTTTATATCATTCCCAAATACGGAAGCATCAGACGATATCATAAAGTTATTTTCTCAGCTTGAAGAGACGATAAGTAATTTGAACTAATAATTATATATAAAAAAAGAAGGAGGAGAATATGGTTTTTTCAGGTAAGGATTCAGATGACCAGGGAATTTCCGAAAAGGGAGAATCAAGGACGTTACTAACAATTGTAGGAGATAAAGCAAAAATAGAAGGGAAATTGGATGTTTCTCAATCTATAGAGATAGGATGTGAAATTATAGGTGAATTAATAGTTGACGGACAGATGGTGATCCAGAAAGAAGGATCTGTCAGCGCCGATGTCACAACTACCGATGCTAAAATAATAGGAAAGTTTGAGGGAAATTTGAAAGGTACCGGTAAGGTTGAAATTACAGAAACTGGAGTAGTAGATGGCAATATAAAGACAGATTCGCTGATTATAAACGAAGGAGGAGTTTTTAGCGGTAAAGTCACCAGAATAACGCAGGATGAGAAAAAGGGTAAAAAGAAATTCAAGATAAAAGAGGAAGAAGAGGGAGAAGAAGAGAAAGAAGAGGCAAAAGTTGATGTTGAGAAAAAAGCAAAGGAAGGGAAAATAGAAGAGTTTCAACTGGGCGATATAGACGATAACCTGAGATTATAAGTTTTAGTCAACACATTTCTATTTTGAAAAGAGGTTGTGTATAAGTACTGTCTTTAATTTAGACTTTGATTAGACTGAAATTTTTAATATTCCAGTATTTTTTTGGGTTTTATTTTTATATTGGAAATTTGCTCGTTATCATTTATTTTAAATATTTTTTTACTACCTACAATGATACTTCTACCTTTAAAAACGCCGCCGTCGTTTATGGAAAGGGAGGCGTCTTTTTGAATTATATTGCCTATCAATTTTCCGGTAGAAGTAATCCTAACTTCTCCCGATGAAATTATATTGCCGGTAAAACTTCCTTCAACTATTGTATTTTTAGTTTTAATATTTGCTCTTACTTTTCCTTCTTTTCCGATTACCAGTTCTTCCTTAGATATAATCTCTCCTGCTACTGTACCTTCTATTCGAATAGAGTGCGGCGAATAAATTCTTCCATTTATATTGGTTCCCTGTGAAATAACATTATAACTATTGTTATTTTTATCCTTATTATTTTTTACAAAAAGCATCTTTTCTTTTTTGTTGGATATTTTTATGATCGAGGCTATTGAACCCTGATTTGTGCCAATTTTTTATAATCAATAAATAGTATTTAACCATAGTACTGTATAATTACTTATATAGTAATTATATATTTTTTATGGTAAAAAGCTATATGAATATTATAAAAAATAAGAAATATTTATCTTTATCCTGGATGAAAGCTTTTAAACAGTAGTAGGAAAAGCTTATGATTTTTGTTTCTTCTTAGTTTTTGCTTTTTTCCCATTCAAGGAACTTCCACAGTACTGACAATAGATAGCACTGCCTGGATTTTCCTTACCGCATTTGGGACACTGCTTCTTTTCCTTTGAGATTTTTTGTCCACAATTACTGCAGAAAACGGATCCGGGAAGAGTATCAAAACCACAATTAGGGCAAATATTCCCTTTCGCCTTTGGCTGGGTATCACCACTCATTTTTTTCATCATTTCACCTATTACTTTACCTGTAGCAACTCCAGCACCGAGGCCTGCGCCTATCCCCATGCCTGAGCCACCCTCGCCTGGATTGGATGCAAGTTTTTCAAGTACATCAAGCTGCCTCATTAAAACATATCTTTCATCACCGATTTGTGTAAATTCAGCTTTTCTTTCAAGGATATCTCTTAGTTTTTGAATGTCTGTGTTAGGAACGTTTATTGATTCAATGAAAAAGTTAACGACCTCAATACCAAATCTATCAAATTCATCAACTACTCTTTTTTTACATACTTCTGAAATTAAATCAATTGATGCAGTTATATCAAAAATTGATAACTTGTTGTTAATAACTGAACTGGCAATAGTGTCTTTAATTTTTGTAGTAAGCAGTCCCCTAAAATATTTTGAAACAACTCTGTGGTCAACCAGATTACTGCCTCCCAGGGCTCCTATTATTTCAATCAAAAACTTTTTGGAATCTTTAACTTTAATCCCAAATTGACCAAAAGCTCTTAGAGCTATTAAAATTTCGAATTTGGGGTCCTGAACATGAAATGGTGCGGAAGTTCCCCACTTCATATCAAGTTTTGATATTTTATTTACGAAATAGACTTCAGAAGTAAATGGTGTCCTGAAACCAAACGGAATATTTACAAAGGCCTGTAAGAGAGGTAAATTACCTTTCTTAAGCGTATGCCTTCCTGGCCCAAAAGAATCAAGAACCTGACCTGTATAATAAAATATAGCTTCCTGAGAAGCATTTACTATGAGCTGGGCTCCTACTACAAAATCTTCTCCGGGGAACTTATAAATCAGCCATTGTCTTTCCTCTCCTACATAATCCTGAGGTGGCCCATCGTATTTAATCCGGTCACTAATTGCCATCTTACTATATCCTCCTTTTTTACGGTGATTGATGAAAATACTTTTAAATAATAAATATTATTTTAATACAATTTTTTTTTATATAAAGAAATATTTTTGATATAATAATGCCTTATTATAATGACGATTTTTCCCCATATTTTATTTACTTTAAAGAAGGAGAGATACTAACTATGGCCGAAGCTCAAAATTTAGAATGTCCCAGTTGTGGTGCGAAAATTATAAGTGACAGCAAGGTTTGTGCTTATTGCGGAAGCAGAATAGTTTTACCGGAAGAAAAAAAGAAAAGTTCCGATAGTGATTCTCAGAGCAAGAGCAGTCAGCAGGTTGTACCGCAGGAATATACTCGCACTATTTATGTTCAAAGGGAGCAAAAAACCACCAGTGGTCTCGCCATTGCAGCATTTATTATGTCACTTTTTGGTTTTAATCTTATTTCCCTTTTTATGGGAATTGCAGCAAATTCAAGAATATCAAAACCGGATTCAAATCTGACCGGCAAAGGATTTGCAGTAGCAGCTATTGTAATAAGTGCCATTCAAATGGCATTCTGGATAATCTGGGGAATAGCGCTCTGTTCAGCAGCGGCTTATTATTGATTCTAAATATTTCAAATTGAATATTCTTATAACATTATCTGAAATATTATTTACCTTACAGTAAAACTCCAGCTGTGATCTGTTTCCCGTTCAACTGCATCGACAGCAGAACAGATTACTTGATTTGAACCTGTTATTAAATTTTCTGCTGGGACTTCAACGAATGTGTCTTGCTCGTAATTATCATTTGAGTTTATATCCAGGGTCAGATCTTCGCCATTTAACTGCAGGCTTATGTCGGTGATAGTAAAAAAGGATTTTATCCTGGCAGAAATTGAAAGCTCTGTTATTTCGCTTAAGCTTATTTCGCTGTCCGGTTCGGGGTTTAAAGATATGATTTGTATATCCAACGGATAATATGCATCGAATTTCCAACTTCCTTCTTCGTTTATAAATTTAAATTTTACTTCTTCACCTGTGTATTCCACTCCCTCTGCAGTTCTGTCTCCGATGACTGTAAGTATTGCACGGTTACCGTCAAATATTACATTTTCCGCTTTTACATTCCTCCAACTGGAGTGTGACTCTTTTATAATATAAAAAATGTCAGATTTTGTACCATTTCTGTACTCTTCTTCACTCCCAACCATATTTTTGGTATAGCTGTCAAAAAATTCATATTCTTTATCTTCTTTCACTGCTTCAAAGAAATTATTTAAAGTAAGAAGAAGCTCACTTTTTATTTCTTCTTCAGTTTTCATTTTATCAGAGATTTTATCTTCAGTAGTTTCCTGGTCGTCTATCGATTCAGCAGGTATGTCTTCCTCTTTAGCAATATCTTGCTGCTCTTGATCAGGTATTTCGGTTGGTGGAGTTTTTTTACATCCGCAGAAGCCTAAAATCAGAATAAGAACAAGTAATGATATTATAAACAGTTTGATTATATGATTATAGTTTTTCATTACAATAATCTTTCTATGTTGTTAGTACATAATCTTCTGTAAATTTTATGTCTGATTCAAAACTATGGTAATATGAAAGGGTGCTTTTAACAAGTCGAATTTATTAAATAATAATTTTATTCAAATTTTGAAACCGATGGTATATATTTATATTGAATTAACAACCGTAATAACTCATGAGAGAATTTAGATAATTCTACAAAACTCCTATAAAAAGAAAGTGGGAGGAGGTGAAGAATGAATAAATTTAATCGAGTGGTAATGGTTATTTTATTACTTGTATTAGTCTTATTTTCAATTACTGCTGCTGTGAATAAATTTATGGAACTTTTCAGGTGGGGGGATATATCAGATAAAGTTATAGGTTCGTTGGGTGGCTTGAATATTTACATTGCCGGTGGAATATTGTTAGTAGTTTTTGTAGTGAGTCTTGTTCTTCTGATCCTTGAGTTTCGCAAAAAGAGTTAGATTGGGAACACACTGGAATAAAATTATAAAAGGTTGAAGTAAGTGCTAAGACCAATTTTAAAATTGGTCTTATACTTATATAATCGGACTTATTTCTGCAGTCATCTGGTGAACTTATTTGGAGCTTTACAGCCCGGATTAAAATTCGTATTTTTGGCATAATCGTATTAATGAGAAAGCTTATAAAATTATTTAGACCATTCAATTCTAAAATAGATAATACAGGGAAAAGTAATGGGCTGAAAAACGTTTATGTGCTGGGGGCAGTCAGTTTATTCAATGATATATCATCTGAAATGATATATCCTCTGATACCATCATTTATAAAATCCGTCCTGGGACTGGGTCCGGCGTTTTTGGGTATACTGGAAGGTATTGCCGAAAGCACCAACAGCATCCTCAAACTGTTTACTGGCTATTTCTCCGATAAAATTAAAAAAAGAAAGCCTTTCGCAGTTGGGGGTTATACCTTGTCAAATCTGTTGAGACCTTTAATTGGACTTAGCAGATCATGGGGAGTGCTTCTTTTCTTGAGGTTTTCAGACAGGGTGGGAAAAGGTATAAGAACGTCTCCCCGAGATGCTATGATAGCTGATTTCTCGCCACCTAAAAGGAGAGGTTTTGCTTTCGGATTTCAAAGAGGCATGGATCATGCGGGAGCAGTATTGGGTTCTATTACTGCCAGTCTTCTTCTTTATTTTTTTACTGTTGAAATAAAAACTATTTTTTTATTGTCGGTAATACCGGGAATCATAGCAGTATTGCTTATAATCTTTGGGGTAAGAAGTACATATAAGAGGAATGGCATCTTAAAAAATGGAGCAGGATCGCCGAAAGAACAGCTTACTACAAATGGAGTTTCTACTGATAAAAAAGAAATTTTAAAGTTCTCTGATTTTAAAAAACTGGGTAAGAGGTTCAATCTCTATCTGGTAATTCTGGTAATATTTACACTGGGGAATTCAACCGATGCCTTCTTACTGCTCCGGGCATCCGATCTGGGATATCAGATTGCTACTATTCCACTTCTATGGGCGATTCTTCATATATCCAAAGCTATCTTTTGTGTTTTAGGGGGACACCTATCCGATAAGGTTGGAAGGAAAGTAATGATTTTGACAGGCTGGTTTGTTTATCTCCTTACTTATGTAGGTTTTGCATATTTTGACAAACATTATCTTATTTACATTTTATTTGTGGTCTACGGGTTGTATTTCGGGTTGACCGAAGGAGTTGAAAGAGCTCTGGTAGCAGATATTGTACCTGGAGGGAATCTGGGTACGGCTTACGGGTTTTACAATCTGTCACTGGGTATTGCTGCTCTTCCAGCCTCTATAATATTTGGTTTTATTTGGAGAGCCTACAGTTTCAAAGCAGCATTTTTGACTGGAGCATTAATCTCAATGGTTGCTTCTATAATGTTATTATTCTTAAGAATGGGAAAATCAAAAAATAAAGGACCTGATTCCGCTTTTAATTAAGTTTTTGTTAAAGATTTTTTTAAGTACTTTTATTTGGATCCAGTCTGCATCTCTTTACTTAAAAGCAAGAGTACTTGTTTTTAAGGTCATCAAAGGATTCTTTTTAAAAAAATAAATGAATAATATAAGGAATACATATTGACATATTTAGATATGTAATTATAATTTATTTTAATTTATGGAGGTTAAAATGGGTAACTTAAAAAAAATGACAAGAGTTTTAAAAGCATTGGCTGATGAAAACAGGGTTAGGATACTTTATTTACTGAATGAGAAAAGTGACTTATGTGTTTGTGAAATCAGAGAAGTTATAGGTCTTTCCCAGCCTACTATATCGAGTCATCTCGGGCTTTTAGAAAATAATGAACTGGTTACGTTTAATAAGGATGGGAAGTGGGTCAACTACAGGATAAACCCTGATCTGAATACGAAGTTAAAACAAATGCTGAATGATATCTTTTCAATGATAGAAATGGACAGTGGAATAAAAAGAGATCAGAAAAATATATATAAGGTTGACCGTAAAAGACTATGCGGAATTTGATATTCTTGAAGGATTGAAAGGTTAAATGGAAATATTTATAGAATCAGTTAAAAGTGGGTGGTATACACTTCTTGAATATCTTTCGGCACATGTACTTACCTGTCTTGTACCTGCATTTTTTATTGCCGGTGCCATTGCAGTCTTTGTTTCCAAAGGAGCAATTTTAAAGTATTTTGGATCTAAAGCAAAGAAATGGTTGTCATATAGTGTTGCTTCCGTATCCGGTGCGATACTTGCGGTGTGCTCCTGCACTATTCTTCCCTTATTTGCAGGTATAAGAAAAAGGGGCGCTGGACTTGGTCCGGCAATAGTATTCCTATATTCCGGCCCGGCTATAAATATTCTGGCCATAGTGTATTCCGCAAGACTACTTGGATATGACCTTGGGATAGCCAGAGCTATTGGGGCCATCATTTTTTCAATTGTTATAGGTCTTATAATGTCTCTTATCTGGGTTAAAGAGGAAAGAAAAAAACTGGAAGATAATCAGAATTTATTTAAAGCGTATGAGCAGAGCAGTCATCAAAAACCTGTATACATGAGCATAGCATTCTTTTTATCTTTACTTGCCATACTGGTATTTGGCGCAGCAAAAATGTGGATATATGCCGGAATTAGCCTTGCTATTCTTATAATAATTATAATAATTGGCTACAGGAAAGCCGAGCTTAAAAGCTGGATGAAAGAGACTGGAAAGCTTGCCTGGCAGATATTTCCCATACTTCTTGCAGGAGTATTTATAGCAGGAGTTATAAAATATTTCCTTCCTCAGAGTGTAGTTGAAGCCTGGGTAGGAGGAAATAGTATAAGATCAAACTTTGTAGCATCTGTATTTGGTGCGTTGATGTATTTTTCCACCTTAACCGAAGTACCCATAATTAAAGCCTTGATGGAACTGGGCATGGGGAAAGGTCCAGCACTTACTCTGCTGTTAGCCGGCCCTGCGTTATCGCTTCCCAATATGATTGTAATTGGGAGAATAATGGGAGCTAAAAAGACCCTGACTTATGTAACTCTGGTAGTAATTATGGCAACTTTTGCCGGAATGGCTTTCGGATATTTTTTTGCTTAGGAGTTTTATATTAATTTTAAAAAGAATTATAAAAAAAAGAAGTGAGATTTATGAGAATTCAAATTCTGGGAACAGGTTGCCCCAAATGTAGGCAGGTTGAAGCTAATGCCAGAGAAGCTGTTAAAAATTTAGGAATCAATGCAGAAATAGAGAAGATCACAGATATAAGCCAGATAATTGATTTTGGAGTAACTGTTACTCCCGCATTAGCCATAGATGGAGAAATTAAATTTTCAGGTAAAATTCCCTCAGTTGGAGAGATAAAAGAAGTTCTAAAATAAAAGTTTACCAGCAAGTATTTTAGTAAAATATTTTATATAAAAACAATTGGAGTTTCTATGGATAAATCTACAAAGAGTATTGTATGCAAGACTGAAAAAACTGTAAGGAAAAAGATTAGTTTTTTTGATAAGTACCTCTCACTTTGGGTGATTCTATGCATAGGTGTGGGAGTCGCTATAGGTAAATTCCTACCGGCTATACCTAACACTTTAAGCAGGTTCGAATATGCCAATGTGTCTATACCGGTTGCCATTCTTATCTGGCTTATGATCTATCCCATGATGTTAAAAGTTGATTTTACAAGTATTGTGAATGCAACTAAAAAGCCAAAAGGGCTTACTATAACAACTGTCACTAACTGGCTGATAAAGCCTTTTACTATGTATGGCATTGCCTTTCTCTTCTTTAAGATAATATTTAAGTCATTTATACCGGCATCACTTTCAACTGAATACCTTGCAGGGGCAATACTACTGGGTGCAGCTCCCTGTACTGCAATGGTATTTGTCTGGAGCTATCTCTCGGATGGGGATGCTGCATATACTCTCGTGCAGGTTGCAGTAAATGATCTAATTATACTTTTTGCTTTTACCCCGATTGTTGCATTTCTTCTTGGTGTAAGTGAAGTGGTTGTACCTTATAGGACATTATTTTTATCTGTGGTGCTCTTTGTTGTTATACCATTTTCTGCAGGTTATGTGTCGAGGTTGCTAATAATAAAAAAGAAAGGGACCAGCTATTTTGAGAATGTATTTATAAAGAAGTTTAACAAGGTTACAATCATTGGTCTGCTCTTAACTCTTGTAATTATCTTTGCATTTCAGGGGGAGATTATCTTAGGTAATCCAATACACATTGCTCTTATAGCGGTACCACTGGTAATCCAGACATTCCTGATATTTATTATTGCCTATGGCTGGGCTAAAGCCTGGAAAATTCCACATAATATTGCTGCCCCAGGTGCTATGATAGGGGCAAGTAATTTTTTTGAGCTGTCAGTTGCAGTAGCTATCTCATTATTCGGTCTTAATTCCGGAGCAACTTTAGCTACAGTTGTGGGTGTTTTGGTAGAAGTGCCTGTGATGTTGACTCTGGTGAGAATAGCAAAAAATACAAAATACTGGTTTCCGGTTAAAGCATAAATGGTGGTGAAGTGTTATTTGGAAAGTTATTAATATCATTTAGATTTTATAAGATTAGTGCTTAAGGTAAAGCCACATCCGGACTACCCTTCTGAAGAAGGAAGATATTTTTTTTATTTTTTTAATCTTTGGTAAAAATTTCAGTAATTCCTTTCCTGAAACCAACCAAATTAAATGTATAAATAATAGAGAATTATTAAAAATTAAAGTAGTTTTTAATGAAATATTGAAATTTTTTGTTATAAATACCATATTTTTCAAAAAAATGATATAATTACAGCCAAAATTTTAAAAATTTATGATTTTTTTTATTTTTTTACGATTTTGTAAATATCTATTAGTTGCAAGGGGTGATATTTATGAGAGGAATAGATTTGTTTACAGAGTTTTCACAAAAGGCAGGAACCGAAATTGATCCAAAAAACATAAAGATTGACGATACTACTTTAAGAGATGGAGAGCAGACTGCAGGAGTTGTATTCGCCAATGATGAAAAAATATATATAGCAAAAATGCTTGATAAGGTTGGAGTTCATCAGATAGAAGCCGGTATACCTACTATGGGAGGAGATGAAAAGGAAGCAATTAAAAAGATTGCCTCACTAGGCCTTGGCTGTAGCGTACTGGGCTGGAACAGGGCAGTCAAGTCGGACATAGATGCTTCAGTCGAATGCGGCGTCGACGCAGTGGCTATTTCCATATCTTCTTCTGATATACACATTGAACAAAAGCTTAGAAAAAGCAGAGAGTGGGTACTGGAAAGTGTTAAGGCTAGTGTAGATTACGCCAAGAGCTACAATCTTTACGTATCGGTAAATGCAGAGGATGCTTCCCGGTCTGATATGGAATTTCTTCTCCGGTTTGCGAGGACTGCAAGAGATGCTGGTGCGGATAGGTTGAGGTATTGTGATACACTGGGCATACTCGATCCTTTTGAGACATTTATGAGAGTAAGGAATATCATTGATATAATCGGGATAGATGTGGAAATGCATACTCATAATGATTTTGGAATGGCTATTGCCAATGCTATAGCCGGTATCAAGGCAGGAGCAACTTATGTCAACACTACTATCAATGGGTTGGGTGAGAGAGCAGGAAATGCTGCATTTGAAGAATTGGTTATGGCCTTAAAATACATTGAGGGGGTAGACCTTGGGCTAAATACTACTCTTTTTAGGGCACTGTCTGAATATGTAGCCAGGGCTTCTGATAGAATTCTACCTACATGGAAACCGATTGTGGGGGGAAATTTATTTGTTTATGAAAGTGAAAGTAAGGCCTCTGGAATATTAGCCAATCCTGAAACATATGAGTTATTCAATGAAAATGATGTTGGATTGGAAAGAAAAGTAATACTGGGAAAATACTCTGGAGTCAATACTATAATCTATAAGCTAAATACGCTAGGTTTTAAAATCAGCCAAAAGGAAGCAGAAGAACTGGCAGATATTATAAGAGACAAAACGGTAGCACTTAAAAGAGCTCTTTTTGACAATGAGATTATTGATACTTATAAATCCTATAAAGGCCAATCAGGTAAAAGAAAAAAAGCGGTTAAAATGGGAGGCAAATAATGGCAATAGCAAGAAGTAAAAGATATGTGAATATTATAGATACTACTTTGAGAAATGGTGAACAGACAGCGGGGGTAGTTTTTTCCAAGCATGAAAAAATTAGAATAGCAAAGATGCTTGACGAGATAGGCATTCCTGAAATTGAAGTGGGGACACCATCACTTGGGGCTGTTGAAAGGGAAATAATTAAGGAAATTGTAAAGGATAATTTCAATTCTAAGCTGTTTGTTTATTGCGAGGCTGAGCCTCAAAACATAGAATATGCTGCCCAGTGTGGAGTTGAAAATGTGGTTATAAATATTTCTACTTCTGATATTCACCTTAAGGAGAAATATAAGAAAAACCGAACATGGGTCGTAAATAAGTTGAGGGAAACTATAAGAGTTGCCAGACAAAGTGGACTTAGTTTTATTATAAGTGCTGAAGATGCTACCCGTACTGATCTGGGATTTTTATTGAAATTAATTTCTATTGCTGAGAAAAAGGGAGCATATAGATTCAGGATTTGTGATACTGTAAGCAGATTTGATCCTTTCAGGACTTTTTTATACATTAACACTATTTCAAATGCTACAGGTTTTCCTCTTGAAGTCTATAATCATAATGACTTTGGAATGGCCACTGCCAACGCAATAGCAGCAGTAAGAGGCGGAGCATCAAGTCTTGTAGTCAGTGTAGGCGGATTGGGGGAAGGAACCGGGAACGCGGCTATGGAAGAAATTGTAATGGCTCTAAAATACCTTGAGAATATGGAGCTGGGGGTAGAGACATCAAAATTCAGAGAAATTGCTGAATATGTAGCCAGGTCCTCGTCCAGGGCTATTCCTGTCTGGAAAGCAATTGTAGGCACGAATGTATTTGCCCACGAATCGGGAATACATGTAGATGGGGTAATTAAAAATCCAAAAAATTATGAGGTGTTCAATCCAAGTGAAGTTGGCTTGACCAGGCAATTAGTTGTGGGAAAACATTCGGGCTCGCATACTATTCTTCACAAATTTAAAGAATTTGATATAGAGCTTACTGATAAACAGGCAAATGAAATACTTGCTCAGGCCAGGGCTATGTCTATAGATCTTAAGAGATCTCTTTTTGATAAAGAGCTTATGTATATTTACAATGAATATATCAAGAAAAACAAGGATAGGAAAGAAGAGCAGGAAACTGAAGAGTAAAATAGTAGGATTGGGGGTAGTTCTTGAATAAAACAATTTCTGAAAAGATTATTGGTGAGCATGCCGGTAGAGAACTTAAGGCTGGTGATATTGCAGTTGTAGATGTAGATGTAGTTATGTCCCAGGATGGAACCGGTCCTCTGGCAATTAGCCAGATTAAAAAGATGGGTTTCAGTGGAGTAAAAAGTCCCAAAAAATCCATTTTTTTTATTGACCATGCAGCACCCAGTCCAAGAAAAGAGCTTTCTAACTCTCATATCGTACTGAGGAAATTTGCATCACAGGCAGGAGCGGTACTGAGTGATGTGGGAAAGGGAGTATGTCATCAGATTTTAGTGGAGTCATATACCTGCCCTGGAGATATCGTTATAGGTGGAGATTCTCATACCTGTACTTCTGGTGCACTGGGGGCTTTTGCTACAGGGATGGGTTCTACAGATATTGCTGTTGGCTATGCACTTGCCAAAACGTGGCTTATGGTTCCCCAGACCATAAAGGTAAACTTCAACAGGAGAATTAATAGAGGAGTATTTGCCAAGGATTTAATTATTTATTTAATCGGGAGAATTACTTCGGAAGGCGCAACCTATGAAGCTCTGGAGTTCGGGGGCGAAGTTGGGAGCAGGTTAAGTATGGATGACAGATTTACTATTTCAAACATGGCCGTAGAAGCGGGGGCAAAAACAGGCATATTTTCTTCCGATGATATAACCAGGGAATATCTTAGAGGTCAGGGGAGAGAAGATTGTTTCAGAGAAATATCTGCAGATGAAGGGGCAAAATATACGGAAGTCATAGATATCGACTGTTCAGTTGTTGAGCCTATGGTTTCTCAACCCCATACTGTAGATAATGCTTTACCTGTAAGCGGTCTGGAAAATATTATGGTTGACCAGGTATTTATAGGAACCTGCACAAATGGTCGGTTCAGTGACTTAAAAATAGCTGCTGATATACTCAGGGGTAAAAAGGTAGCCGGAGGTGTGAGACTTATTGTGGTTCCGGCTTCAAAAGATATATATCTTAAGGCTTTAAGAGAGGGTATTTTAGAGATACTGGCAGACAGCGGTGCAGTGGTCGAGTCTCCGGGTTGCGGCCCCTGTGTGGGAATACATCAGGGAACACTTGGTGATGGAGAAGTATGTCTTTCAACTCAAAACAGGAATTTTAAAGGGAGGATGGGAAATCCCGATTCTTTTATTTATCTTTGTTCTCCTGCAACTGCCGCATGGAGTTCAGTCAAGGGTTACATTGCTGATCCAAGGGAGGTTTTAGGATAATGTCTGGGGAAAAGATAAACTCTGAGATTCTGACTGGGAGAAGTTTTAAATTTGGTGATGATATTTCCACTGATCTGATTGCTCCAGGTAGATTGTTTCATCTGAGATCTAATCTGCCTGAGCTGGCAAAACATACCCTGGAGGATGCGGATCCTGATTTTGTGAAAAAAGTAAAGGCAGGAGATTTTGTTGTCGGTGGAAGGAATTTTGGTCTGGGCTCAAGCAGGGAACACGCGCCTCTGGTTATAAAGATTACCGGTGTGGGAGCAGTCCTGGCCAAGTCTTTTGCCCGCATATTCTTCAGGAATAGTATTAACGTAGGCCTGCCTGTTCTAACATGTGACACCGATAAAATTGATGAAGGAGATATGCTGGAGATAGATTTAAAAAAGGGCATGATTGATAATAAAACTAAGAATTTGAAATTAAAGTTTAATCCTTTACCTGAAGTGATGATAAAAATTTTAAATGATGGTGGACTGGTTAGTCATATTACCAAGAATAAGGGATTTAATCTATGAAACATATAATAACTTTGATACCAGGGGATGGCATAGGGCCGGAGATAACCGAGGCTATGGTTAAGGTGGTCGAGGCAACAGGAGTGGATATCAAGTGGGATACCGTAAATGCTGGAGCCGAAGTTTATGAAAAGGAGGGAACAGTTCTTCCTGATGAGGTTATCAGCTCACTTAAGAAAAACAAGGTGGGGATAAAAGGCCCCATTACTACTCCGGTTGGAACCGGATTCAGAAGTGTAAATGTTGCTATGAGAAAGTTATTTAATCTGTATGCCTGTGTCAGGCCCTGTAAAAGTTACGAGGGGGTTAGAAGCAGGTACAGCAATATAGATATAGTGATAATTAGAGAGAATACCGAAGACCTGTATGCTGGAATAGAGTTTGAGAAGGGGAAAACAGAAACAAAGGAGCTTATTGATTTTATAAAGGAAAAGAAAGATGTTCAGATCGGAAGTGACAGTGGGGTAAGTGTTAAGCCGATTTCTGTAACAGGATCGGAAAATATAATCAGATTTGCTTTTGAATATGCACGTAAAAATAATAGAAAAAAGGTTACCGGAGTGCACAAGGCGAATATAATGAAATATTCCGATGGCTTATTTCTTGAGATATTTAAAAGAGTTGCATCAGAATATGATGATATAGAATCAGAAGATAGAATTGTAGATAATATGTGCATGCAGCTGGTGCAGAAACCTGAGCTTTATGATGTCCTGGTCCTGCCAAATTTATATGGAGATATAGTTTCTGACCTTGCTGCTGGATTGGTTGGAGGACTGGGTGTAGCCCCGGGAGGAAATATAGGTAAGGATATTGCATTGTTTGAACCCACTCATGGCAGTGCTCCGAAATACAAAGGCCAGAATAAGGTAAATCCGACTGCGATAATGCTATCAGCAGTAATGATGTTAAGGCATGTAGGAGAAGGAAAATATGCCGATAGGTTAGAATCCGCTATTGCGGAGAATATCAGAGAGGGTAAATATGTAACTTATGATTTGAAATCCCGGAGAGATGATCCTGATGCTGTCGGCACAAGTGAGTTTGCAGATGCAATTGTCAGGAAAATCAAAGGAGCTTGAAGCTGAATAGTTACTTGCAGAATACTATTCGTTAGGATATGCTCCATCTTCAGTCATTATTCCATTAGCAAAAACTATATCATCGTTCCCGCCATCGACTTTATTTATCCCATAACTTTTAAGGACATAACTGGTACTGTTGGGAGAAGTATAGTGATAGGTATTTCCCCAGATGTCGTTTCCTGAAATGTCGGTCATGATGCCGCTTACTTTTAGTGCGTTCGGGAAATCACCTTCGGCGGGGTAGGTGTGATTGTCTGTAATATATATCTCGAGAGCCTTGGCAATGTTATACATTTCGGTTTCAGTTGCTGTCTCTCTGGCTCTACTGGTTATGAGTATGTAGCTGGGAATAGCAATTGCTGTAAGCGTAACCAGAACAACTATAACCACCAATAACTCGACCAGAGTAAATCCCTTTTCTTCTTTAAATATATTATTAAAGTTATAAGTAAACATTAATATTTGACCATTAATTTATATGTGTTTTAAAGCTATATATTTACATTTCTATATTATACCTGAAATTAAATAATTTAAACATTTATTAAGTATTGGTTATATATTAATTATATATTATATCGGTTTTGTTCCATTTAGTATATAATAGTACTAAATATAAATATCAGGCATATAAAGTAAAAATTTTTTAAAGTTAAGATAAAAGACTATATTTAATTTTTCATATATTTTAAGGCGGAGAAATCTAATATTCACATTTTAAATTAATAATGGACAACAAAGACAGTATAGATTTAAAAATTCTAAAAGCCATTTTTGGGATTGCAAGTTCTATCGGATCTGAGCTGGAATTAGAAAAAGTCTGCGATTTGATTGTAGAAAAAGTTTTTAAGGTCATCAATTGCAACGGGTGTGCTATAATCCTGATAGATGAAAAGGGGGTCAGATTGCAGAGTGAAATTGGGTTTGGGAAAAGTATTAGAGAGGTTGAGTTCAACCGGGAGATGCCTCTAATAAAATATATGCTATCCACGAAAAATAAGCTTTTTATCGGCAATATCGAAAGTTCCTATTTTAAATATAGTATTCCTAAAGGAGAAAAAACAACTTCTATGATATGCATACCTATTATAGTGAAAGAAGAGGTGAAGGGAATTATTTATATTGATTCAAAAAAGACAAATGCATTCTCCTGTAAGCACGAGTATTTTTTAAATATACTAGCTCATGAAATCTCAATTGCAATAGAGAGAGCGTTGAATTATGAGCAGATAAAAAAACTGACTATAGTGGATGCATTAACCGGTGTGTTTAACAGGAGGAAATTTGATATAGATTTACAGGATGCATTAAATGAAGCTATAAGGTATGTAAAAAGCCTGTCACTTCTTATGATAGATATTGATCATTTTAAAAGATATAATGATTTTCATGGTCATCAAATGGGAGATATGGTTTTGAGGAGGATTGGAGGAATCTTTATTGAAAATAAAAGATCTACTGACAGAGTATATCGCTATGGAGGGGAAGAGTTTTCCGTAATTTGCTGTGAAACAAATAAAGAGAGTGCCAGGATCTTTGCTGAAAGGCTGCGCGAGGTTGTGCACCGTGGTAAATTTGAAGGAGAAGGGAAAATAAAGCCAGCGGGTAATCTTACCATAAGCGTAGGAGTTTCTAATTTTCCTTTTGATGCTACCAGAATGGACTATCTTGTAAAGCGTGCCGACGATGCCCTGTATAAAGCTAAAGCTGAAGGTAGAGACAGGGTAGTGGCATAGTTTTTTAACCATCCGCAATTTGAATTAATTTTTGAAAATTTGACAAAGATTTTGTTTATGGTTATAGTTAGATTAATCTAACATTTTTAGATAAAATAAAAAATGAGAGTAATATGAAAAAGCTGACCCAAAGTTTGGAAGATTATCTTGAGGCAATGTATGTGATAGGCCTTACCAATAAAGTTATCAGAGTAAAGGAAATCGCGAAATTTCTGGATGTAAAGACACCATCAGTAGTCGATGCAGTAGGGAAACTAACTGAAAAAGGGCTGGTAATTCATGAAAAGTATGGATACCTGGAATTGACTGATGAAGGTTATAAGCTGGGCAGGGGAATAAATAATAAACACGAGAAGGTATATAAATTTTTAAATGGAATCCTTGGAGTAAGTGATAGTGTTTCTAAAAAAGATGCCTGCAATATCGAACATTATATAAGCAAGGAAGCTATGGAAAAAATGATAAAGTTTACCAGGTTTGTAGATACCTGTCCAGATGGTTATCCCCAATGGCTGAAACACTTCAATTATTATGCTAGATATGGGAAGCATCCCAATTGTTCTAAAAAAAAGTAAAAAGATAAAGTCCCTTAGGTCATTTTCACAAATTCCTGGCTTTCAGTTAAAAAAAATTTTCTTGACAAATCTATGTAAACCTATTAAAGTTAGACAAGGCTAATAATTATTAATAAGGCTAGTTAAAATGAGAAGATGGGGTTTAAGAAGAAGAATAAGTGCCGGAAGGATGCCGCTGACTGGTGGGAGAATCTTTAGCATGGCTGATGCAATTCCAGGGAGAAAATATAGAATAATGAAGATTGACGGCGGATGCAGGCTTAATTCCCGGCTTTGCGCGATGGGATTTATTCCTGGTGAAATTTTCCAGGTCTCTAATGCCTCAATGGGAGGGCCATTGTGTGTTTTTGTTAAGGGCACAAAGGTTGCCATTGGAAGAGGAATGGCTGAGAGGATCCAGATCAGGGAGATATAATGGCGGTGAAGGAAGTAACCATTGCTCTTTCGGGAAACCCAAATTCTGGTAAAACAACCATCTTTAACAATTTAACTGGCTTAAGACAACATGTAGGAAACTATCCCGGAGTTACTGTTGAAAAAAAGACCGGTATAGTTGAGTATAAAGGATACCGGATAAATATTGTTGACCTGCCTGGCATTTACAGTCTTACTGCATATTCTATGGAAGAGATTGTGGCCAGGAATTTTATTGTCAATGATAAACCGGATGTGGTTATTGATATCATTGATTCCTCCAATCTAGAACGCAACCTCTACCTCGCAATCCAACTTATGGAACTGGATGTACCTCTGATTTTGGCATTTAATATGACTGATGTAGTCAAAAAGAGTGGTAAAAAAATAGATATTAGCCTGCTTTCTGAACTTTTCGGTGCACCTATTGTAGAGACAGTAGGTTCCAGGGGATTAGGTAGTGACGAGTTACTGGAAGCAACAGTGAAGGTAATAAACAGCAAGATAGAAAAGAAAGTAGAAATGAAATATGGTGAGGAGATAGAAAATGAGATTGGCAGGATTGTATCAGTTTTGGAAAAACAAAAAGTTCCAACCTTTAATTTTGATGTCAGGTGGATTGCAGTAAAACTCCTGGAGCAGGATAAAGAGATAATAGATACCATAAAGAAGGGATCGGGTCCGAAATACTCAGAAGTTGAGGAAACAGTTAATATTTCAATAAATCATATAACCAGTATATTGAGAGATACTCCTGAGATAATAATAGCTGATGCAAGATATGGGTTCATTAAAGGAGCACTTCTGGAAGCGTATAAAGAGGTCGGTTCGGTAAAGTTGGATAGAAGTGAGAAAATTGACAGAATACTTACTAACAGGATACTGGGGATACCAATATTTGCCCTTATAATCTGGCTTATGTTTCAATTTGTATTCACGCTTGGGAAATATCCTGTGGGCTGGCTGGAGCTGGGTTTTGAGAAATTAAGCGCTCTCTTCGCTAACATTATACCACAGGGTCTGATAAGGTCGCTCCTGATTGACGGGGTAATAGGTGGAGTGGGAGGAGTAATTACGTTTACTCCTAATATAATACTACTGTTTTTTGCCATAGCTCTTCTTGAAGATTCCGGTTACATGGCAAGAGCGGCATTTGTTATGGACAGGGTAATGCATAAGATAGGACTTCATGGGAAATCTTTTATTCCTCTGGTTATCGGATTTGGCTGTACAGTCCCGGCATATATGGGGTCCAGGATTCTCGAAAATAGAAAAGACCGGTTGGTTACTATGCACATAAATACTTTTATGAGCTGTGGTGCGAGACTTCCGGTATATATACTTTTTGCTGGCGCATTTTTTCCTGCCGTAGCCGGGAATGTGATATTTTCAATTTATTTAATAGGGGTGGTGATGGCTATTATCATGGCCAGAGTGCTGCGGGCAACCAGATTCAAAGGCGAGTCAGATCCCTTTGTTATGGAACTGCCGCCTTATCGTATACCGACGCTCAAGGGAATATTGATTCATACCTGGGAGAGAACCTGGATGTATATTAAAAAGGCAGGCACCATAATACTAGCTATATCAATATTAATGTGGATGCTTTTTACTTTTCCTATGATAGGAAGTAATTACTCACAGGATTATGAAGCTCAGATTGAGCAGATTGAGCAGTCATATCAATCTGGTGAAATAACTGATGGAGAATATAATGAGAAGATAACAGCGGTAGAGGCGGAGATGGCGGGTGAAAGGCTGGCATATTCAGCTGCAGGGAGGCTCGGACGTTTTCTGGAGCCGGTATTTAGACCGCTTGGTTTTGACTGGAAAATGGTGGTGGCTACTATTTCAGGAGTTGCCGCAAAAGAAATGATAGTGTCCACCATGGGCACTCTTTACAGTATACAGGAGGAGGCAGACGGTCAATCTGGTTCTTTAAAGACAGCTCTGTATAAGCATTACACTCCCCTGGTGGGATATAACTTTATGTTATTTACATTGCTCTATTTTCCCTGTATGGCCAGTATGGTTATGTTTAGAAAAGAAGCCGGGACAAAAGAGATGTTATTTCAGATAGGATATACTTTACTTCTTGCCTGGACGATGTCTTTTCTGGTTTTTCAAATAGGAAGAATTTTTATCTGACATTATAACAAGGTAGAGAGTATCGAAATATAAAAGAAGATTTATCTAAAACGGGTGAGTCAAAATGTGGGAAATAGCTTTGATAGTAGTTATAGGCCTGGCTGCAATGGTCTATTTAATAATATTTTTTATAAGACAGTCGAAGAAAAAAAGTGCATGCATTGGATGTCCTTATGCTGATGAGTGTAAGAAAAATAGATTAGACAAATCTTAGGATCCGTTAAATTTCGACATTATCGGACTATATAGGCTTTGATAATGTTTCTTTTTTATTTCAGAGCCTGGGCATTTCCAAAATATACTTTATATTAACCTCCGATTGTATAATAGTAGATATAATATATAATGGGTGTGTGCTGATACTTTTATGGTATGTAGAAAAGAACAGTAAGGTTGTTATTAAGTAATGTTTTGATATAAAGAGTCCGCATTTTTTAGCGAACCTTCCAAAATAAAGTCAGCGTTTTTACATTATTTATAATATTCCTTTTTTATATAAAGATAATTTTTAACAAAATGGAAGGAAATTAAAGTGAATAAAAGATTATATGTAGGCAACTTGGAATACTCTACTACAGATGAAGAACTGGGAGAATTATTCTCAAGTGAGGGAAGTGTAGCTTATGCAAAAGTGATTAGAAGTCTGGATGGTAGATCAAAAGGTTTTGGATTTGTAGAAATGGGAACCGAAGAAGAGGCAGCTAAGGCTATTGAAAAGTATAACCAGAGTAGTTTCAAAGAAAGAACTATCGTGGTAAGTGAAGCCAGACCCCAGAGAAGTAGAAGTTTTGGTGAATACAGGAGAGGCAGTGATCACCGTAATGCACCTAAAGATGATCTTAATTATAAGTTAAGAAAAATAAGAAGAAGGTTTTAAATAGGTAATTCAATTGCTATATAGAATGATTATTAAGATCTATAAATGAAACGTAAATTTTGATTTTTTAGAGGAATAAATGCCTTATAAAATAGTGGGCATCGGAGAAGTATTATGGGATGTCTTTCTACATGGCAAAAAATTGGGTGGAGCTCCAGCTAATTTTGCCTATTTTGCTAAAAATCTAGGGCAGGACGGGATAGCTGCCAGCAGGATTGGCAGCGATCCATTGGGTAGAGAGATTCTGGATTCATTAAAGGAGATTGGCCTAACTGAGGATTTTATACAGATTGACTTAAAACATCCCACCGGGACAGTCGAAGTAAGAGTTGATGATAATGGGCAGCCGGATTATATAATTCATAGAAATGTAGCCTGGGATTTTTTGGAATTGGATGACAGTTGGAAAGAACTTTCCAGGGAGGTTGATGTTATATGTTTTGGCACCCTTGCTCAGAGATCTCTGAGGTCCCGAAAAACTATTATTGATTTTTTAAAGATGTCTGGAAATAGTACTATCAAAGTATTTGATATAAATTTAAGACAGAATTTCTACTCTCTTAAAACAATTATTCAATCACTTGAACTTGCCACGATATTCAAATTAAATGATATGGAGCTAAAACTGCTGAAGAATTTAATGGGCAGCGCAGGGGAGAAGAATGATATCAGCTTTTGTAAAAAACTTCTGGGGACGTATGGCATAAAACTGGTATGTATTACCAGGGGGAAAGATGGAAGCCTGCTTATTGATAGAAATGGTTATTATGATCACCCCGGCTATAAAGTCTCTGTTGTCGATACGGTTGGTGCCGGAGATGCTTTTACTGCAGCTATGGCAGTAGAATATCTTGATGGTGGAACGCTTGAGGAAATGAGCAATTCAGCCAACAGATTGGGATCATGGGTGTCTTCACATACCGGGCCTACTCCTGCACTGGATAATGCGATAAAGAAATCTCTTTCTAAATAAATACGTTTTTTAAAAGTATTATGTGAAACTTTGATTGCCTTAGGCTTTCATCTTCCATTTGGTAAGGATATTTTCCCGGTCAAAAATTTTAACCGCAAGCCTTAAAACCAGCGGGCATACTGCCAGTAGGACCAGGCATCCTATAAGAAGGTAGGTAATATTTAAAAGAAAGAATCCTGCCAGCTGAAGGCCAATAACGAGATAGATTGGAAATATTATAATTGCACCTATTCCCTGTGCAGACCTTACATCAGTAGACCTTGAGGAAACGATTATACTGGCCATAGTCATTATGAAAGACAATATAGGACTTAACAAAAAAGCTACTATTACCCATTCGGCAGTGGGAAGGGGAGCATAACCCAGTTTAATAAAGGCTGCAATATCCACCACTATGGTAAGTAAAATGAAACTAATAGTAGAAATAATGAAAGCTGGAACCCAGGCTGTAAGCGATTTTCCCAGCAGTAGTTCGGATGTTTTTATGGGTGTGACTAGTAGTGGCTCAAGAGTATTATTCTCCTTTTCCATAATGACTGAGGAGGGGGCAATAAGGCTGGGGACCATAGCCGGAAGCATAAGCAAGAAAATAAGTAATTGTTTTAAGATAAATCCTATAAGTACCTTAAGCGGATCGCCAACCTGACCGAACATTTTATTTATAAAATTTATAGTTTCTTCATCATCCAGTATGGAGCTACTTCCGAGAATAAACAGCAGTGGCATAGCAACTGAGAATAAGGCAGTGATTATAAGGATGGGCACCCATATGTTTTTATTCCTTATAACCTCTTTTATTTCTTTTTTAAAAATAATTCCTGCTTTTTTCATTTTGCCTTTTCGTCTTTTATTAAATCAAGATATATTTCCTCTAAAGTTGCCTTTATCTCATTAAAATAAAGGATTCCGGCTCCACTATCAACCAATTTTTTTATGATTAGAGGATTTGAAATTTCCGGTTTTTCAATCACCACAATTGCTTTGTTTTCTTCAGTATGAATATTTTTTATTTCATCAATCTCTTCCATCAGTTTAATGTATCTGGTTGCATCGTCTACAAATATGATTTCAACCCTTTTATTTTTATCATCGCTCTGTAGTTCGGAAAGGGTTGCAATCCTTATGATCTTTTTCTTTATAATACAGACTCTATCGGACAGATTAGAAGCCTCTTCCAGATTATGAGTACAGAGAAAAACAGTGGTTTTTTCTTTTTTTAAACTCTCGATGAAGGTTCTTACCATATGAGCGCTTTCCGGGTCAAGGCCCGCAGTTGGCTCATCCAGAAGCAGTATCTTTGGTTCATGTATCAACGCCCGGGACAGTGCCAATTTTTGTTTCATACCTTTGGAATAAGTACCGACCAGCTCATCTCTTCTATCCCAGAGACCAAACATCTTGAGATATTTTTCAATGTTGTTTTTTCTCCTGGTGTCAGGCATATCATAGAAACTTGAATAATATTCAAGGTTGTCGTAAGCAGATATTTTCTCATACATCCCCGGCGATTCAGTAAGTAATCCCGTTATTGATCTTATATATTCGCCACCACTCTGGGGATTTTTATTATCTATGGTTATCTTCCCTGAAGTCGGGGAGATAAGAGTGGAAAGCATCCTTATGGTGGTGGTTTTTCCGGCTCCATTTGGGCCCAGAAAACCAAATATCTCACTTTCATTTATGTTAAAGGAGATATTCTCAACTGCAGTTACGGTTTCAAATTTTTTAGTAAGATTTTCCACCTTTATCATAAGAAAGGATTTTACCTTTAAATACGAAATATATCAAAATATTCCTTTTGAGATTTTGTCTGGCTTCTAATATAATTTCATTTGTTTGAAAATGACAAACGGGCAAGATTTTATTAAGATAGATATAAAAATAAAATAAAAAATTCTGGAGAAGAAATGAGCACAATTACCAGGACTAAAAAGATAGATATACTTATGATAGATAACTATGACTCTTTTACTTTTAATCTCGTACAGTATCTAGGAATTCTGGGCGAGAATATAAAGGTCAGGAGAAATGATAAGATAACCCTGAATGAAATTAGAAAAATGGCGCCATCCAGGATAGTTATCTCGCCCGGCCCGGGAAGGCCGGTTGATGCTGGCATATCAAAAGATATAATCAAGCATTTTTATAAAGAAATGCCCATACTGGGAGTGTGCCTCGGACATCAGTGTATTGGAGAAGTGTTTGGTGCAGAGGTGATTAACTCGGGAACGGTCGTTCATGGAAAGACATCTGTTATCTATCATGACAGAAAAGGTATTTTTACAGGTATTGAAAATCCTTTCGAAGCGGCCAGATACCACTCTCTTATTTTAAAGAAAGATACTATTCCTGACTGTCTGGAAGTAACCGCTCACACAGAAGACGGGATTGTAATGGGGGTAAGGCATAAAAACTACAAGCTGGAAGGAATACAGTTTCACCCGGAATCCTTCCTGACCCCGGTTGGATTAGATATACTTAAAAATTTCATCTATCTATGAAAATCCTTTCCACAATTTCAGCTATTGGTTTGAAAGCTCTACCCCAGGCTGTAGCCTATGCCTTAAAGGATAGTAATCACCTGTGTTTTCTGGACAGCAGTCTGGTTCCAAATAAATATTCCAGATTTTCCTATATTGCATGGGATCCAAAACTCATCATAAAAAGCTGTGGCTATAAAAATGAATCTATTAGTGTCGCCAGAGGGATTAACTATTATTCCTATCAACATCCTTTATCTTTTTTAAAACAAAACATTAAAGACTGTATATATAGTCCCCCTGGTAGTGAAATAAAGAATATCAGTGTGGTGTATATAGAAGGGGAAAGGTTTGTAAAGGTAAATAAAGAAATTGATGGAAAACTTCCCCATTTTAAAGGTGGTTTTATTGGTTATTTCTCTTATGATCTGAAGAACTATATCGAGAAACTCCCCAGTCGTGCAGTAGATGATATTAATATCCCTCTCTTTTATCTTGTTTATTGCGACAGGTTACTTGCATATAGTCATGGGAACAACAGGTGGTATTTTATTAGAAATTTTCCGATAAGCGAAATCAGGGAAAAGGAAAACAAAGGGGAAAATACAGATGTCTGTCAGGTTGCTTTCCGTGAAGATGATTACGTTGATTCTGGCATGAATAGTGGGGATTTGATTAGTAAAATCAATACGGATGTGGAGGGTATTTTAGGTAATTTGAAGAAATCGGCTGATATAAAGAAGAATATAATCAGGAAATATTACAGAAAGAATATTTTGAATATAAAACTGCATCCAAATATCACCAGGCGGAGCTATGTTGATAGGGTACTAAAAACTAAAGAATACATTCATAATGGCGACATCTATCAGGCGAATTTTAGTCAGAGATTTGAAGTAGATCTGCCAGTGGAGCCAATGGACCTGTATTATATATTAAGAGAAAAAAATGCTGCTCCATTCTCCGCTTTTTTAAAGTTTCCTGGCTTCAGTATAGGCAGTTCTTCACCAGAAAGATTTTTATTCTTGAGAGACGACGTTATAGAGACCAGACCCATAAAAGGCACCCGCCCCAGGGGAGATAATGCTGCTGGTGACAGCAGGAATGTGATGGAACTGGAGAATAGCATTAAGGACAGGGCAGAATTGAATATGATAGTGGACCTGGAGAGGAATGACCTGGGAAGATTCTGTTACTATGGTACTGTTAGAGTTTCCGAGCATGCGGTAGTCGAAAAATATGCAAGGGTTTTTCATTCTGTATCCACAGTAACCGGCAAAGTGAAAAGAGGGGTGGATGTTTCTGATATAATAAAAGCAACCTTTCCCGGCGGCTCTATAACCGGCGCTCCGAAAATAAGAGCAATGGAAATTATTGATGAGCTGGAGCCGGTAGCCAGGAATGTCTATACTGGTTCAATTGGTTACATTGGAATTGATTCTACCATGGATTTGAATATTGTAATCCGGACGTTTGTTATAAAAGGAAATAAGTTTTATTATAATGTTGGCGGCGGTATTGTAGAAGATTCAGTGCCGGAAGAGGAGTATAAAGAGACTCTGGACAAAGGAATTGCCCTGGAGGAAACTTTAAAATTTTTCAGGGTAAAGAATTTAAAAAAGTTGCTGTAAAGTTTTTATAAAGGAAGCTTGTTATGTTTAGTTATGTTTTTATCAATGGAAAACTGCTTAGAGGAAGTAGGGCTGGGATACCGGTCAGAGACAGAGGATTTTTGTATGGCGATGGACTTTTTGAAACTCTGAGAAGTTATAAAGGTTTTGTATTTATGCTGGATGCACATCTCGAGAGGTTGTTTCATTCACTAAAGATTTTAAAATATAATCTTTCCTTTGATAAGGAATATATAAAAGAGGCTGTAAATAGGACTGTTAAGAAAAATAATCTCTCTGCAAGAGATGCGTACATAAAAATAATTGTAACCAGGGGTATTCATAGTGGAGAACTTTATTTTAGCGGAAAATATGAACCCAATCTGATAATAATTACCGAAGCTCTTACTCCTTACCCTGATAGTGATTATACCAGAGGGATAAATATTATCTCTTCTTCGATAAGAAGGCCGGCAGTAGGCAGCCCTCTTTATTCCCATAAGCTCCTGAACTATTTTGAAAACATTTTTGCAAAGGATGAGGCTCATTATAACGGGGCACAGGAAGCTATGTTTCTGACAAAAGACCACCTGGTTCTGGAAGGTGCGTCAAGCAATATTTTCCTGGTAGAGAAAAATACGGTTTATACACCACCGCTTACTCAGAATATTTTGCCTGGAATAACCAGGGAAGTGATCTTAGCCATATGCAATGAAAATAAAATAAAAGTGAGACAGAAAAAGATTCATTACCGTGATATCATAAATGCGGACGAGGTATTTAAAACCAGTTCGATTGCAGGAATTGTCCCGGTAAGAAAAATTGACCGTTTTGCAGTTACCGGAGAAATTCCGGGGAGAATTACCACAAAACTTATGGAGTTATACCTGAGTAAAATTGAGCTTTCAAACTTGCGTTAGGGGAGTTTCTTGTTACAATAAATGCGCATTCTTGTCTTGTAGATAATTTAAATACTCGAAACAGGTCAAGATGGAGGGAGGACAATTATGAAATACAGAACTTTAGGAAAGACAGGTTTCAAAGTTTCTGAAATTTCACTGGGCACCTGGCAATTAGGCGGCAAATGGGGTGAGAGATTTAATTTTGATACTGCCAGAGAGATTCTGAATAAGGCAGTAGAAAATGGAGTAAATTTTATCGATACGGCAGACGTATATAATGAAGGACAGAGTGAGAAAGCTATAGGAAAATTCTTAAAGACAGTAAAGGAAAGAATTTATGTAGCCACAAAAGCAGGAAGAAGACTGGTACCTCATGTTACGGAGGGATATAACCGGGAAAATATAACAAGATTTATAGAAGATAGCCTTAGGAATATGGACCTTGAAGCAATAGATCTTATTCAGCTTCACTGTCCTACCACTGAGGTTTACTGGAACCCGGAAGTCTTCGGTATTCTGGATGAGCTTGTAGAGAAAGGGAAAATTTTAAATTATGGTGTCAGTGTTGAGAAAGTAGATGAGGCACTAAAGGCAATTGAATATCCCAATATGTCAACTGTCCAGATAATATATAATATGTTCAGGCGCAAGCCTGCCGAAAAATTCTTCGATCTGGCAAAAAGTAGAAATGTTGGAATTATTGTAAGAGTTCCGCTTGCAAGCGGTATGCTGACTGGAAAGTTTAGAAAGGATACAGTATTTTCAGAAGGGGATCATAGGTTCTTTAACCGCGAGGGGCAGGTTTTTGATAAGGGAGAGACATTTTCAGGAGTCCCTTATGAGATAGGTCTTGAAGCAGTAGAAGAACTCAAGAAGATTTTCCCTGAAGGTAAGCTTGCTGAATATGCTCTGCGCTGGATTCTTATGAATGAAAACGTGAGCTGTATCATCCCCGGGGCCAGCAGAATAGAACAAATCGAGGATAACGTAAAAGCTTTGACCTTCTCCCCATAAACTGACCCAATCAAAATGTTAGTCTTTTATGTATAAT
>CAYPYW010000009.1:0-4603 GCA_964415365.1 uncultured Actinomycetota bacterium
CAAATGAGCCGGATTACTGACATTATGACTGGACTAGTTTTTGGGGAACCCTCAGCTTCTGATCTTCCACCGCTTTCGGATGATCAAATGGAGGGGGTAAAAGAGATATATCATAAGTATATTAAAAAATATGTCCATGATTTATGGTAAAAGAAATTTACTTAAGAAAATCATAGTGCTAATATAAAGTAGTTTCTATCTAAATATTAGAAGTTAGTATTAAGTCGCAAATGCTACAAGATAAATAAATCTTTTTGGGTACAGATTATAGGAGAAGGGGGTAATGAACAGTGAAGCAATTCTGTAGTTTTATGGATCTTGTAGAAAAAAGAAGAAGTATAAGATCTTACAAGCCCAAGGAAGTGGAAGAGGAAAAATTAAATTATATTTTGCAAGCCTTTAGAAAAGCTCCATCAGCCAAAAACCTTCAACCGTGGAAGCTGGTTGTGGTAAGGGACAAGAAAAAGATAAGCGATCTGGCTATTGCATGTAATAATCAAACTTTTCTGACGGAGGCTCCGATATTGATTGTAGCCTGTGCTAAAGAGGATGAGGCTTATGATACAATGGGGGGTTATATGAGTAGTTATTCTGTAGACATAGGCCTGGCTCTGGAGCATTTAATCCTGGCTGCAACTGAAAAAGGGCTCGGTACTTGCTGGATCGGTGCATTCAAGGAAAAACTGGTAAAAGATTTGCTTGATGTCCCGGATAATGTGAGAGTGGTGGCTATAACTCCGTTAGGGTATCCGGCTACGGAAGGTAGGACCAGAGAGAGGAAGCCCCTTTCTGAAATAGTCTGCTACGATAAGTATATAGAATAAATAAGAACTTATACGCCAGAATTTTATGGAAATAATTGTAACCCATTTAAGTTCTGATTTTGACTCTTTCGCAGGGATGGTGGCGGCTAGGAAAATATATCCGCGGGCTCAAATTGTATTACCTACTGCTATAAATCAAAATGTAAGGAAATTTATTACTCTATATGAAGATGAACTTCCGCCGCTTATAGACCCAAAAGGAATTGATTTTTCCAGGGTAAAGAAAGTTATCATAATAGATACCAGACATACCTCAAGGCTTGGTCCAGCCAGAGAAGCGCTAAATAACAAAAATGTTGAAGTTATAATCTACGACCATCATAGTAGATCGTCGGAAGATCTGAGAGCAACTTATGATTATTCCAGGGAAGTTGGAGCTACTATAACCATACTGGTAAATATCATAAAAAGTAAAAAAATTTTTATTTCTCCTCTTGAGGCTACCCTGTTTACTCTTGGAATTTATGAGGACACGGGCTCATTTACTTATCCCGGCACTACTCCTAAAGATCTGGAAGCAGCCTCTTTTCTTATGAAAAGAGAATCCAACCTGTTTGTGGTATTGAGATTTTTAAATCTTTCTCTTTCAGAAGACCAGCACGGACTTTTAGAAAAATTGATAATGAATTATAAAAAGATAAAGATCAATGAAGTAGAAATTTTACTTTCACAGGCTGAAATGCCGAACTTTATTGAAGGATTATCGGTACTAACCAGAAAGTTATCTCAGATTGAGGATGTAAGTATAGTGATATGCTGGGCTAAAATGAAGGAGAAAATTTACCTGGTTGCCAGGAGCGATGATAAAGATGTAGATGTGTCTGAAGTACTTAAAATTGTTGGAGGTGGCGGTCATCCCCAGGCAGCCTCTGCTGTTATAACTGATATGAATTTTGGAGATATAGAAGATAAATTAATCTATTCTCTCAAGAAGAATATAAAAGAACCAGTACTGGCAAAGGATGTAATGTCTTACCCGGTAAAAGTAGTGAAAGAGAATGTAAGCATATCACAGGTAGATGAAATTTTAAAAAAATATGGTCATTCAGGAATACCAATTGTGGACAAAGACAACAGCCTAGTGGGGATAATAACAAGAAAAGATGTAGATAAGGCTGTGGGTCATGGCCTGTCTCATGCCCCGGTGAAGGGCTTTAAATCCCGAAGTATTGTCAGAGCCGGTCCCAAAACTACTATTGGCCAGATACAGAATCTAATGATTGAGAATGGAGTTGGCAGGATACCTATTATAGATAAGAAGAAAATTATAGGTATAGTTACCAGGAAGGATATACTAAGATTTTTGCATGGCCGCAGTTATGAAGATTTATGGAGTTTTTTCCCGGCAAAAGTTAAAAAGATATTGAAGATTGTTTCCAGTACTGCCAGAGCTTTAAAGTATGACACTTATCTTGTTGGGGGAATAGTAAGGGATGCGCTGCTAAAGATACCGAATTTTGATGTAGACATTGTAGTAGAGGGTGACGGAATAAGATTTGGCAAAGAACTGTCCAGAAGATTTGATTGCAAGCTTGAATCTCATCAAAAATTCGGAACTTCTGTTCTTGTGCTTGAGGGCGGACAGCATATAGATATAGCCACGGCAAGAGTGGAATATTATAAAAGTCCCGCTGCTTTGCCTACCGTGGAATCAGGAAATATAAAACAGGATCTCTCGAGGAGGGATTTTACTATAAATACAATGGCAGTTTCCTTAAACAAGAAAAATTTTGGCGAGCTTCTTGATTTCTTTGGGGGCAAGGAAGACTTAAGAAATAAGAAGATTAAAGTTCTACATAAAATGAGTTTTATTGAAGATCCTACCAGGATATTCAGGGCAGTCAGGTTTGAAAAGCGGCTAGGATTTAAAATGGACAGCCAGACTGAAAAACTGGCAAGGACTACAATAGATATGAATATAGTATCAAAACTGAATGGTGTAAGGATAAGGGATGAGTTAATTTATATTTTTGATGAAGCCAATCCTCTGGAATCAATAAAGAGATTGAATGGATTGGGTGCTCTGAAAAAAATAGGAATAAAGGTGAAGGTAGATGAGGAATTCATAAGGCAAGTGAGAAAGATTTTGAGTTATTATGAGAAATTAAAAGATTTTTATGTGAAAGATGGTAAGGAAATAAAAAAATGGAGGCTGCTTTTCATCATTTTGCTGCGGGGCATTAAACCTGATGAAATTAAAAGATGGTGTTCTGAGATGAAGGTTAGGAAAAAGGACTTAAATACTATACTGGAAACATACTGTAAATGGGACAAGATTAAGAAAAATCTTAAAAATGCAGTCAGGAGAAATTCTATCCTTTACCACATGGTAAATGGGATTCCTCCGGAACTCCAGGTTATCGCATGCAGTTGGAGCAGTGCGTATTATAAGAATATTAAGAGATATCTGACTGATCTTTACGGGCTTCGGTTGGAAGTAAGCGGTGAGACTTTGAAAGACATGGGCTACCGGCCGTCGGAGAAATTTAGGGATGTTCTTGGAAAGCTTTTTGAAATGAAGCTGGACGGAAAGATAAAAAGCAGGGAAGATGAGATTTGTAGTTTAAAAGAGTTAATGAGAGAGTTGGTTGAGTAAAAGATGGGGATATTAAAGTTCGAGTCCTACTCGGGGCGAGGGTCCACCCATATTGCGGCCATATCCGGGTACTGATTCCGAATAAGGCAGAATCTGTACCTTCTTTCTTAAATACCTTCCTTTTTATAAGGTGACAATATCACTGAACAATAACAGCAAGGAATAAAATATTTGACAATATCAGAAAATTGATATAAGATTTTAAGTAATGCAAACGCTTGCATAAATATTTAAAAATAAGGGAAAACTCCTTTAAATATTTTTTATTTATCTAAATATGGCCTTGATATCGGTATCCAAAAAATAAGTGCAAATGTTTTTATAAAAATAGTATATGGAACAAAACAAAAAGAAGTTACCAACAATAAGAGATGTTGCGGAGATAGCAGGTGTTTCAATATCAACTGTTTCAAGAGTCATAAATAAAACAGCAAAGATAAGCTTTAAAACGTCGGAGAGGGTAATAGATGTAGTTCAGAAGCTTAGTTATGAACCAAATAATATAGCTAGGAGCCTTTCAAGAAAGAAAACAAACACAGTTGGTGTAATACTTGAAGATATAGAAAACCCTTTTTTTGCTGAAGTTGCAAAGGGAATTGAAGAAACACTTAGGGAAAATACATATTCAATGTTTCTTACAAATACTAATTTTGAAGAAGAAGTTGAACTAAAGCTTACTAATTTGTTGTTGTCAAACAAAGTGGATGGGATAATTATTGCTCCGATAAATGAGAATTCCAAATCACTGCAAGTATTAAAAAGAAGGGACATACCTTTTTTCCTTGTAAACTGTAGGGCATTAACCGAAAAATTCAACTGGGTAGCAACAGATAACATCAAGGGTGGTTATATAGCCACAAGATATTTACTGGGCTTAGGGCATAAAAGGGTTATGCATATTAGAGGTGCGGATGACCAGCCATCCAAAGATAAGTTCGAAGGTTTCAAAAAAGCCATACTTGAAAGAAAATTAAAAATGTCAGACCAAGTGGTGATAGATAATAAGGCGAAAACCAGCAAAGACGGAATAACGATAATGGGGAACTTTATCAAGCAAAAAGGCATAAAAGCAATCCCTTCTGCAATCTTTTCAGTTAATGATGACGTTGCTCTGGGGATATTACAGGTATTTTCAAGCAAGGGAATCAAGGTTCCAAGAGATGTATCACTGGTTGGATATGAT
>CAYPYW010000009.1:4613-89223 GCA_964415365.1 uncultured Actinomycetota bacterium
GGATATGATGATATAAATATTTCATCTTATCTTTCCCTTACCACTATCCGCCAGGAAAAATATAAAATAGGTCAGGTTGCTGCATCGGAACTAGTATCTAAAATTGAAAGCGGTGGGAAATATATTCCAAAACAGCTGCTGATAGAGCCTAAACTGATAGTAAGAAAATCATGTAGATAATCTAAATAGCATTTGATATTGAGTTATTATTTTAAAAAAATGGATTATAGAGGTAAATATGAGATATTTAATTCCAGTCTGATTAAGACTTATCCTATTTCAAAGCGAAAGAACAAGGTCTTTAGTGAGTACTTGGCCAGACCCGAAGAGATAATAAAAGAACATGTTGATATTGAATGTAAAAATTCTGAAATAATAGAAGTAATTGCCAAAGAAATAGTATCATGCAGAGCCGATGGTAGGCCTGTAATTTTATTTACTGGAGCTCACCTTGTAAAAAATGGATTAAGCCTCCTCCTTATTGATTTAATCAAGAAAAAATTCATAACTCTTGTTGCCGGAAACTGTGCAACAGCCATACATGATTATGAGCTTGCACTTATTGGCCAGACGAGTGAAGATGTGCCTGATGCATTGAAAAAAGGGCAATTCGGAATGGCTTTTGAATTCAATTATTTTAATAAAGCAATAGAAGCAGGCAATGCTTTAAAGCTTGGACTTGGGGAGTCGATAGGGAAACTTATAAATGACAATTATTTTAAAAAATCAATATTTGATAACTCTTCAGATGCTGCATATATAAGTGATTTCAGGTATCCTGAGATAAGCATTGCTTCCAGTTGTTACCTTGAAAGCATACCTTTCACAATACACGTAAGCATAGGCACCGATGTTATTGACCAGCATCATACTTTTGACGGAGGATCCAAGGGAGCATGTTCGGGAAGGGATTTTTTAATCTTTGCTAATGAAGTCTCAAAATTATCTAGGGGTGGGGTTCATTTAAATATCGGCAGTGCAGTTACCGGGCCGGAGGTTTTATTAAAAGCTGTTTCCATGTGCGCCAATATAGGGGAAAAGCCCAACAAATCTATATTTGCTGATTTCGATATGAGACCCGGATCGGATACCGCCAATATTAGTAAAGAATCTTTCCATTATTATTTGAGGGACCAGAAAAGTGTAGCCAGGAGGATACCGAAAGCTTTTAATTGCAGTGGATATTATGTACAGGGTAATATCATAGATACTTTTAGGAGTCTTTATAAGAAAATAATGGCTTTATCAATCTAAACTGGTATTAATAAAAATAACAAGGTTTTGGGGTTTTCATTATGGAGAATGATTTTAGAACTTATAAAAAAGATGCAGAGAAGTCGGTCAGAAAGTTCGTTTCTCTGGTCGAAATTTTCACCGAATCGGAAATAAAGAACATAGTCAAGGCAGCTTTTCTGATAGCCGGTTCAATAAAAAATGGGAATATAATATATTGCTGCGGTAATGGTGGTTCAGCAGCTGACAGCCAGCATATTGCAGGTGAATTTATAGGAAGGTTTCTTATTAATAGGAGACCTTTTCCTTTCATTTCCCTCAATACCGATACATCAGTTCTGACATGTGTTGGAAACGACTTTGGGTTTGAACATATATTCAGCAGGCAGGTTGAAGCACTTGGGGAAAAGGGTGATGTACTTGTGGCATTTTCCACAAGTGGCTCATCTAAAAATATAATATTGGCAGTGGAAGCTGCAAAAAGGATCGGCCTGAAAATATTATCATTTACAGGGAAAAGGGATACGCAGCTGGAAAAAGATTCAGATGTTTGTATTTGTTCTGGAACAAAAGAGACTTATACAGCCCAGCAGCTTCATCAATTATCTTACCACTTGATATGCAAAATAGTGGAGGAAAAGTTATTTTCTACGTATAAAAATGATAAATAGTCCAATAGGGATGGATTTACAAAATCTGAAATGGTACAAGATATTAAGTAACTTAAAATTATATAACGTCTTCCAAAAGTAAAAATAGGGGATAATAGATAATATAGAATATTGGCAGGAAATGTAATTTATGCAAAATAAATATTTAAAAGGCTTTTTAGTAGATATTTCTGAAAGGTCCATAAATTAACCTTTAGAATACACAGTAATGCGATTGTAAGCTACTGTAACATGACAATAAAGTTCAAATTAACAAGCAGGATAGAATTAGAAAGAGGAAGAGCTGTTATGAATGTAAGGTGAGCTGTAAAACCTTTAATAATTCTGATAGATTTCCCATATGCACTTTAAGCAAGGTTAGATAATAGGTAAATTGTGTAAAATAATGATATTGGGTCAGATAAAAAAATAATTTATTATTGACATATTAAATTAATTGTATTATATATATAATCAAATTGATTAATTAATAGTGGTTATATGATTAAAGGTCAAAATCTCGAAGACGTACAGGCTATAAATAGATCAAACGTTATAAAGATCCTCAGGAAAAAGAAAATTAGTTCCAGAAAAGAAATTGCTGAAATAACTGGACTAAGACAAGCAACAATATCAAATGTTATTAATTATTTTATTAAAATAAATCTGGTCAAGGAAACTGGCTTGCTGGAAAGTGAAAAAGGAAGGCGATCCATCGGAATTGCCCTTAATAGTAAAAAGTATAAAGCAGTGGGAGTCCGACTGGGCAGGAAATATTTTTCTATTGGAATATTTGATCTTTCGGGGAGCAAATATGATTTTCAAAAAGTAAGCATACAAGAGTGTGAAAACCCAAGGGAAGTTGCTAAAAACATCAAGAGTGCAATTAATAAAGCTATTAAGCTAATTAAAAGTACAAATGATATACCAATAGGTGCGGGAATTAGTATACCGGGTCCATTTATCAGAGAAGAAAATAGAATTATTCTAATGACTGAGCAGGCAGGCTGGGGAAAAATAAATCTAAGGGAAGAAATAAATGATGATATTGATATTCCATTATATTTTGAACAAGATGGAAATGCAGGGGTTCTGGGCGAATGGTGGTTTGGAAAAAATGAGAAATTTAAAGGTATATTAATATATTTGATAGTCGGAGAGGGAGTAGGCTCAGGAGTACTAATTGACGGAGACTTATTTCGTGGAAGTGCTGGGCTGGCAGGAGAATTTGGACATATTACTATAAATTATCATGGGAATAAATGTGAGTGCGGAGGTAAGGGATGCCTCGAGAGCTATTGTTCCATTAAAGCATTAAAAACGGAGTTATCGAAAATCAATCCAAATTTAGTTAAGAATTTTTCCTTTGACGATTTTGTAACATCTTTCCGTAATAAAGATAAAAAATCTGAAAAAATAGTATCCAAAATTGCTAGATATTTAAGTTATGGGATAGTAAATATAATGCATTCATATAATCCGAATTTAATAATAATAGGTGATGATTTCTCAAAATTTGGATCTCCATTTTTAGATATTATAAATAATAATATAAAAGAACTTGTTCTTCCTGAAATACATCAAAGAGTCAATATAAAATTAAGCTCTTTGGAAGTAGATCCCCCGGTCCTGGGATCTGTTGCTGTGGTATTACAGAATTTTTTCAATAATATAGCTTATCAAAAAAGCAAATTATAAATATATAATCATTTATCATTTTAGAAAAGGAGGACATTATGAGGTTATAAAAGAAGTTTGCTTAATAAAGGGTAAAATTAGTCAGCCCCATTAATAAGCAAACCAAGTAAATTTTATTTTTTTCTGATCAAAATGTAAAGGAATCTAAACAGTAAAAGGAGAAAAAGATGAAAGTAGCGTTTAAATGGCTGGTAGTCGTCGTGATTTGCCTTGCCTTTATTACGGGTTTTACTTTTACCGGTTGTAGTAAAGAAACAAAATCAAATGAGGATACTACTGAAGAAGTTAATGTAGAAGAGAGCAACCAGGAGGAAATGAATACAGAAGAGGAGGTTGGTGCCCAGGAAGAGGTCTCCGAAACGGAGAAAGTTGTTGTACAATTTGCTAATTTCCATTCAGCCGAGGAACAAACCAGAGAAGTTTTTGATTATTTGATTTCATCATTTGAGGCTGATAATCCTGATATTGAAATTGAAAATATGCCTCTTCCTTACGAACAGACCCAGCAACAAACTCTGATAGCAGCGTCTGCCGGAAATGCACCTGATATAATAGAGTTAGTCCCCATGTGGGTTCCTGTGCTTGCAGAGATAGGGGCACTTGCAGATCTAACCGAATATTATACAGCTGATGAGTTATCGGATATACCCAGTGGTTCATTGAACGGAGGAAAAATCGGGGATAGTTTGTATAGTATACCCTTAGTAATAAATCCTGTTGTGGTCTACACCTCAAAAGCTCTGTTGGAACAGGCAGGATTACCTGTGGAAGTTCCTGATACATGGGATGATTTTAAGGTAGCAATTAAGAGAATATCCGAACTGGGTGAAGATATCTATGGTTTTGGTGCCAGAGTAGATAAGTCCGTGAATTCTGCTTATTGGATGTTTGCTCCCCTCTGGGGATTCGGAGGAAATTTTGAGGATGAGAATGGCCAGATAGTCCTGGGAGATACTGATGGTTTTGTGAAAACGCTGGACTGGTATCAGGAACTTGCCCTTGAAGAACAAATACCTCTAGGAGTTGGAGTGCGTGATATAAGAAATGTTTTTGCGCAAAATGCTAATCTTGGTTTCACCCTTGATGTAAGCGGTGCACTAATAGTTTATCAGGACCTTAGTGGTAAAGGCGTGGATTATAATAATGATATAATCCTTGGATTGGTACCAAAAGCAGCCGATGGAAATAGATACAATATCGGAAATGATAATGTTTTCGGTGTGGCAGCTCAGAGTGAGGTCAAAGAAGAAGCTGTAAGATTTATAAAATATATGACTCAGGATCCGGAAACTGTAAAATATTTATATGACAGTTTTGGATGGGTTCCGACTTACAGAAGTATGATTGAAAACGATCCATATTATAGTGATCAGGAACTTCTAAAAACAACAATCGAAGCTGCTGATATCGCCAACACCAATCCTTCAAAGAATCCAAAGTTTATAAATGCTCTGGATTTCATAGCTGTCGCTATGCAGAAAGCGATTCTGGGTGATGATACAACCAAGGCAGCGGAAGAAGCAGTCTCTTCCATAAAGATCCTGTATGGACAATAGATAAGAGGCATGAAAAGTATAAAGGCAGCAACAAAATTTGCTGCCTTTATATTAAGAAAATCATAATCATACCGATCCAATAATAACATCATTAAAGATATTGTTATAATGCTAAGTAAAACCAGAAATATAAAAAAGGTATTTAATCAAAAACTATTTCCATATTATTTATTGATACCCGCATTTATTATCAGTACCTTGGTAATAGTCTATCCGGTCATAAATGGGCTTATGGTAAGCTTCACTGATTACAGTCTTATAAATACCACTTACAGCTGGAATAATTTTCATAATTATATTGAAATCTTTACTGATGCAAACTACAGGGGCATATTTTTCAATACTTTTTTCATAGTGTTCATATCGGTAGTGATACAACTGTTTTTTGGTCTGGTATTAGCGCTGTTGCTGGATAGCAATATTCCGTTTCGAAATTTTTTCAGAAGTGCAGTCTTTGTTATATGGATTACTCCAATGATTGTATCAGCCCTTCTGTGGATGATAATATACAATAATGAATTTGGAATATTGAATTACCTGATCAAGATACTTTTAAAGGTAAGCGACAATATTTCATGGATTTCAGCCGTGTGGCCGGCAAGGTTTGCGTTAATTATAGTATATGGTTGGCGTGGTATTCCTTTTTTCATGGTTATGCTACTTGCTGCTCTTCAAACTATTCCAGAAAATTTAGTAGATGCCAGCAGGACTGATGGAGCAAATACCATACAGGTTTTCAAATATATTACATATCCGATTATAAAACCAATCCTATTGCTGGCATGCCTCCTTTCTGCAGTGAATCTATTTCAGGACATAACCCTGATTTTTATTCTAACAGGTGGAGGACCGATAAATGCGACAACAACTGTGGCACTATATATTTATAAAGAAGCATTTGAATTTTTCAATACAGGAAAGGCTGCTTCTCTGGGGATCATATGGCTTATCATATTGGCTATTTTTGCTATATTTTATGTTAGAAATGTATCAAAAGAATAAATGATGAATATTGTAATCAATAAAAAAAAGTTAAGCAAAATAGTAAGATTAATTATAGTCATTGTGATAGTGCTGGTAATCCTGTCCCCGATTTTTTGGATGGTTAAGATTTCATTTACCCCCAAAACGGAAGTCTTTAAAATGCCACCAAAAATATTTTCCGGTAATTTCAGCATACAGGGCTACATAAATGTATTTAAAAGCAGTTATTTCTTCAGATATTATTTGAATAGCTTAATTGTAGCATCTGGTACGATAGTAGTATGCTTATTCTGTGGCATTTTAGCTGGTTATTCTTTTTCCAGATTCAAATTTGGTGGGAAAAAGATATTAATGGTTTTCATATTATTTGCCCAGATGTTTCCGGCCGCCTTATTGATTATATCATTGTATAAGTTATTTCTTGATCTGAAGCTCTATAATACCTACTTTGCCATAATTCTGGCACATTCCACTTTTGCCCTTCCTCTGACAACTTGGATTATTAAAAGCTATTTCGATTCAGTACCAAAGGAACTGGAGGAAGCTGCCTATATAGATGGCTGCAGTAGGATGAGAACATTGACAACAATAATAGTACCCATAAGTTTTCCGGGGATAGTTGCAGCAGGCATATACATATTTATTTATTCCTGGAATGACTTTATTTTTGGTCTTACCCTGGTGAATTCCGATTCACTCAGGATTCTGACACCCGGTATAACATTAACTTTTATAGGGCAATTCGAATATCTGTGGGTGGAAATGATGTCTGCTTCAGTAATAATATCTTTACCCATTATTTTGCTATTTTTGTTCTTACAGCGTTATTTTATAAAAGGTCTTACTGCTGGAGCGGTAAAAGAATAAATTCAATGAAGATCATGTTAGACATAAACGATATTTGGAGGTAAAAAACATGAATGTCATTCTGGTGATATTTGATTCTTTGAGAAAAGATTGCATAAGTTCCATAGGCAAACCGCCCTGGGATAAAGTCAAAACCCCAAATCTTGATAAATTTATCGAAGAATCTTTTATGATGGACAGGTGTTATCCGGAATCACTTCCTACGCTTCAGGCCAGGAAAGCTATATATACCGGTAAAAGAACATATCCATTCATAGACGGTGACATAGTATTGAAAGGCGATTTCCTGGGAGCCCCGGGCTGGGGGCCGATTCCCGAAGATCAATCTTCTATATCCGAAATATTTCAACAGAATGGTTATACCACCGCCCTGATATCCAGTGTGCCGCATATGTTCAAGCCGTCAAAGAATTTTCACAGGGGATTCGATGAATGGGTATGGATAAGAGGATATGAGGTGGATACATATAGATCGGGACCGATTCCTGGTGATGATGAAATATATAAATGGCTTCCCCGAGAGTTATGCAGCATAAATAAAAACTATTATGAGTTCATGAAAAAATGCCTGATAAATATAAATGATGTTAAGAAGGAAGAGGATTATAGTGTGGCAAGAGTCATGAGGGAAGGAGTCAGATGGCTCGAGCAAAACAAAGATATTGATAAGAAATTTCTAATTATTGAGTCTTTTGCGCCTCACGAACCGTTCTTTGTACCGGAACACTATAGCCAGATGTATTTTGATGGAGATGGTCCGCAACAGGTCCTGTCTTTATATTCAGAGACAGATAATATCAACCCGTCGATTGTCATAAAAACCCAGGCCAATTACAGCGGTCTCGTCACAATGTGTGACCGATGGTTCGGATATTTTATGGATTCGATCAGAAATTTGAATATGCTGGATGATACTCTGATAATCGTTACTTCCGACCACGGACATTCCGTGGGCGATAACAATTGGATCGGGAAAAGAGGATACCCGTCTTCAAAGGAAATAATGGATATACCATTATTCATAAGACATCCTGACGATGGCCTGGGGCGAAATATCAAACTCGATATGATGGTGCAGCATACCGATATACCTGCCTTTATAATGGACGCAGCCGGGGTAGATAAAAGATTAAAAAAATATTCCAGAATGTTCTTTATAAATCACAAGACAGTGGAAAAGAAAGACTGGGAGGCTGTAGATGACCTGCATGGCATTTCTTTCTACAAAAATTTAACCGGCAGGAAAGATACATTCAGAAATCATGTGACAATAGGATGGGGCTCCGCTGTGACGGTAATAAAAGATAACTGGTGGCTGAATATCAAGGTAAACGGAAAGGGAGCATTATTATACAACCTCCAACGTGATAGTCTGCTTGAAAGTAATGTAGCATCAGAAAATCCTGAAATAATAAACTCCCTATTCGATATAGCACTTAAGGATGCTGGTGGAAGCTTTCCTGATTATCTCATCGAATTGGCTGATAATGAACTGGATGCACCGGGTTGTAGCGATCTGGTGGCCAGAAAGACATGTTAACGAAGTAATGCCAGAAAACAGGCTGGAGCTGTGGCAGGTATTTGCTCCAGAATGAGTAAGCTTTGAAGAAACCGGTTTGATCCAGCGGCCCCGTCGGATTGCTTATCTATCATATTATTTCTGTAATTTGACCGAAGACAGTTTACCTGCAAAAGGATATGAATGAATAATAAGATTAAACATATTTTAGATAAAATAGAAGAAGTAAAGATAGGCATATATGGTGACTTCTGTATCGATTTTTATATGTTTTTAGATCCCAAAGGTTCCGAGGTTTCAGTGGAGACAGGACACAGGGGAGAGAGCGCGGAATCCTTTTGTTGCAATCTTGGAGGAGCTTCCAATATAGTACAAAATATTGCTGCCATGAAGCCCGGAAAGATCATGACTGTAGGAGTGATCGGAAATGATGTATTTGGAAGGGAGATAATAAAGAAATTCAATGATCTCAGGGTCGACATAAAATATCTGGTAACCCAGGAGAGTGGTTTTAATACCTATACATATATTAAGAGATATCTGGATGAGACGGAATTGCCGAGGATAGATATCGGTTTTAATAACCACCGCAGTCTGGAAACGGACATGACCATCTTGAAAGGGATTGAGAATATACTGGTATCATGTGATGCGTTTATTTTCAATCAGCAAATTCCCGGGAGCATTAATAATGATTTCTTTATTAAAAAAATCAATGAAATATTTAAAAATAACTGGGATAAGATAATAATCCTCGACAGCAGACACTACGGAGACAGGATTAAATATGCTTACAGAAAGACAAACGATTTTGAAGCCTATCAGTTGGTAAACGAAAAAAAGCATGAGAATAATGATATCGAGAATCTGAAAGACTGTGCTAGGAAGTTATATGAAATGTATGAAAAACCCTTATTCATTACCAGGGGTCCTCTGGGGATGATAACTTTTGATGATAATGGTTTTCATAAAATCGAGGGTATTAACATAAAAAAGAAAATAGATCCGGTAGGGGCAGGAGATACTGTTACAAGTCTTCTGGCATTATGCCTGGGTTGTGGTGAAAAACCTGAAGACGCAGCCTATTTTGCAAATATAGGGGCCTCCGTAACGGTCCAAAAGGTTTTTGGCACAGGTGCTGTTACTCCTGAGGAAATATTACTTGCTTCCGAGGATATTGACTTTATCTATAACCCTGAATTGGCCCAGGACAGGAGAAAGGCAGAGTATTTTAAGAAAAGCGAAATCGAGATATGTTCTGACTTTGACTTTCTGACTCTTAGAAAAATCAAACATGTGCTTTTCGATCATGACGGGACTATAAGTACTCTTCGCCAGGGCTGGGAAAAAATAATGGAAGAGATAATGATCAAGTGCATACTTGGTAAAAAGTATCTTACCGCTGATATGGATATATTTGAGAGAGTAAGGGAGAGGGTTATTTCATACATAGAAGCCTCGACAGGAGTACAGACGATTATACAGATGGAAGCCCTTGTGGATATCATAAGAGAGTTTCAGATCGTATCTGAAGATGAAATTCTGGATAAATATGAGTATAAAAAAATATATAACCGGGAACTTATGAAAATAGTTAATAAAAATATTGCTAAATTACAAAATAAAGAATTTGACACCCTGGATTTTACTATCAAGAATGCCGTCAATTTTTTAAAAGATATAAGCGGTAGGGGGGTAAAACTATACCTGGCAAGTGGAACTGATGTGGAGGATGCCATAAATGAATCAAAGATGCTGGGATATTATGATTTGTTTGAAGGCAGGGTATATGGTGCGTTAAATGATATATCCAGGTATTCAAAGAAAATTATTATAAATAATATTATTACAGATAATAATCTGGCAGGTCCCGAACTTGCAATATTTGGTGATGGTCCGGTTGAGGTGAGAGAATGCAGGAAAAGAGGAGGGATTGCCATAGGGGTTGCGAGTGATGAGATAAGGCGATATGGAATTAATCAAAGAAAGAGGACAAGATTGATAAAGGCTGGTGCCCATATTATAATTCCGGACTTTTCACAGGCTAAAACTCTATTGGAAATCTTATTTTAGTATGTTTAGTATGAAAAATGGACTTATTGATAAACAAAATTATTGAAAGGCAATTTTTTATGAATGATGTTGATGCTCTTGTAAAGAAAAGTGAAAAATATTTGATCGAAGAACTTTTACCATTCTGGATCAATAGATGCTGGGATGAGAAAAATGGAGGTTTCATAACCAATTTTGACGAGAATGGTAATGATACTGGACTGGACGAAAAATCATTATTGTCTCAGACCCGCATGCTCTATTCCCTATCTTCAGCGCTAAGATCCGGCTATCTGGAGGACAGTATAAAATCTTTGTTGGGAGATAGTGTAAATTTTTTAATGGAGAAGATGTGGGATAAAAAATACGGAGGGTTTTACTGGATGGCAGACAGATCTGGGAATATAAATATAAATAATAAAATTCTGTACGGCCAATCTTTTGCTATTCTGGCATTGAGCGAATACTCTTTATCAACAGGTGAGCAGATTGGAATAGAATATGCAAATATTACCTATGATTTAATCCAGAAATACTGCACGGATATATTATATGGTGGATATTATGAGATGTTTGAATGCAACTGGGACCGAAGTCCGGATGAAGGGGATAGAAAGACTTTTGATACGCATATGCATCTTATGGAAGCATATACAACCTTTTATGAAAGTACTCGAAATAATCTGCATAGAACTAAATTAGTAGATATTGTCAATATTTTAACCAAAAAAATGCTACACCCCGAGTACAATACTAGCATTTCGCATTTTTCCAACGATTGGAAGCCTATTCCGCAGATTAGATTTGATATCATATGGGGCTTGGATAGGTTCCCTGAAAATGAAAATGGTGATAAGTCAAGTAACATTACATCATACGGCCATAATATCGAATTTGCATGGCTACTGATGGAGGCACTTGACATGTTGAATATAGATGATGGTGAATACATGAAAAAAGCTGAAAATATTTTTAGTACCACCATAGAAAATGGTATTGACTCCAAATATGGCGGTATTTTCGTGGAGGGATATCATTGGGGTGAACCAGTAGACAGGCAAAAAGAATTCTGGCAACAGGCAGAAGCGCTGGTAGGAACTCTGGAAGCTTTTATAAGGTTTAAGAAGAAAAACTTCTGGGAGGCATTTTTAAACGTCTATGATTTTGTTTTCAATAAAGTTATAAATCATAAGATAGGTGAATGGTGGCCGCTTCTGGATTGTGATGGAAAAGTCCTCTGGAAATACATGGGTAATTCATGGAAAATCAGCTACCATACTATAAGGTCCATGATACAGACAATCAAAAGATTAAAAATAATAAAAGAAAGAAGATTAGTCTAAGAATGAATTCGAGAGAAAGAATACTTGAAGCATTATCACATAAGGTTACCGATAAACTTCCTGTCGATTTTGGTTCGTCCCTTACCACCGGCATACATGTGAGCCAGGTCTATAAAATCCGTCAGTACTATGGGCTTGATGAACCGGGCACTCCTGTGAAAATCATTGATCCGTATCAGATGTTGGGCGAGATAAAAGATGATCTAAAAGATATTATAGGTATCGATGTTGCCCCACTTGATACGCCTCAGACTATTTTTGGATTCAGGAGAGAGAATTGGAAGGAATGGAAATTAGATGATAAAATTCCTGTTCTCGTTCCAGGGTTATTTAATACAGAAAAAAATGATGATGGGTCTCTGTACCAATACCCCCAGGGAGATAAAAATTATTCTCCAAGCGGAAAAATGCCATCCGGTGGTTTTTATTTTGATTCAATAATAAGGAAGAAAAATATCGATGAAGATATAAATCCTGGAGACAATCTTGAAGAATTCAACATATTAAGTGAGGATGATTTATCCCTTTTAAAAAAGGAAGTTATCAATATATATAATTATTCAGTTCTTGGAACATTTGCTAATTCAAGTTTTGGAGATGTTGCTTTTGTTCCTGGTCCTATGCTGAAAGAACCAAAAGGAATAAGGGATATAGAAGAATGGTATATTTCTCTTGCCACCAGGAGAGATTATATAAAGAAAATATTTGAAGGTCAGTTGGAAATTGCCCTTGAAAATTACAGGGAAGTGAATAAGGCTATAGGGGAAAAAATTGATATAGTATATATTTCGGGAACGGATTTTGGAATGCAGCAGAGCCTTTTCATGTCTAAATATGATTACAGGGAATTATTCAAGCCTTTCCATAAAAGGATCAACGACTGGATACATGAGAATACCAATTGGAAAACATTCATGCATAGCTGCGGAGCCATATTTGACCTGATTCCTGATTTTATTGAAGCAGGATTCGATATATTAAATCCGGTACAAATATCTGCAACTGAGATGGATCCGCTAAAATTAAAAAAAAGTTTCGGAGATTATATAACTTTCTGGGGTGGCGGAGTCGATACACAGAAAGTATTGCCTATGGGTAGTCCTGATGAAGTAAGAAAGCAGGCAAGAGAAATGATTGAGATCTTTAACCAGGGTGGGGGCTTCGTATTTAATGCTGTCCACAATATCCAGGCTAATATTCCTATTGAGAATATTATTGCTCTGATAGAGATAATACAGGAATATAGATGACATTTTTAAAACCGGACTGGAAGATAATTTATAAGACTATATCTCTATCTAATTTAAAAAATAATATTTTGTAAAATTACTTAATAAAGGAGGACTATATAAATTCACGTGAAAGATTCAAAAAGGCTGTGAGCTTTGAAGAACCCGATAGGATTCCTGTAGACTTCGGTCAGGATTTTCATAATGGTATTCATGAAATAGCCTATAAAAATTTAATTAATTATATGGGGATAAAGGATGATATAGAAATTTATGATTGCACACAAAGACTTGCTAAAGTTAAAGATGAAATACTAGATATATTTCATGTTGATACGGGATATATTTTTTCAAAAAATAATAAAAACTTTATTTTGAAGATAGAAGAAGATGGAAGCTATAAGGATGAATTTGGAGTTAAAAGGAAAAGGTGTGGCTATTATTGTGAAACCATTTATTCTCCTTTAGCTGATTTATCCAGGTCTGAAATGATAAAATGGAAATTGCCAGATCCTGAGGAAAAGAGTAGATTTGAGAGTCTAGGAGTTAGAACTAAGGAAAAATATAAAGATACAAATTACGCTTTAATAGCAGGAAATCCAGCATCTTTATTTTACCTAGCTACTGAATTAAGAGGTTATCAAAAATTTATGGAAGACCTGATAATAGATCCCCAGATTGCAAATATTCTAGTTGATAAGTTATTAGAATGGAATATTGCATTTATGGATAGTTATTTAAATCAAATAGGAAAATTTATAGAAGTTGTTTGGCTAGGGGATGATTGGGGTACTCAATTAGGTCCAGTAATAAGTCCGGATATTTTCAGGAAAATGTTTAAGCCAAAATATAAAAGATTAATTGATGCAATAAAAAATATAACTTTTGCTAAGATTTGTTTGCACAGCTGTGGTTCAGTATTGTGGGCAATTAATGATTTTGTAGATATTGGTATAGATATTTTACATCCATTACAGGGTGATGCTTTTGAGATGAATAATCCGGAATTAATTAAGAAAAAATTTGGTAATAAAATAGCATTTTATTCAAATATATCAAATCAAACTATATTACCAAATGGGACAAAGAAGGATATTGAAAAGGAAGTAATAAAAAAAATAAAATACTTAGCCCCTGGTGGTGGTTACATTTTTTCAATGGGGCATAATATTCAAGCAGATGTTCCAGCTGAAAATATTGTTACTGGGTTTGATACTGTTTATAAATATGGAAAATACCCTATAAGGAATTTATAATCCATTGAGATTAAAGAAAAATATTTGGTATATAATTTTGGAAAAGGTGAATACATTAGAAAGTAGAAAAATTTAATAATAATCTTCCAGTATAAATTCATACTAATGCTGGGTTATAAATTCTCTAATCTTAAATTGGAAACTCAATGTAACTTCTATATAAAATTTTTAAATAAATACAGGGTTTTAAGAAATTATTTGTTCTAATTTTTAAATCAAGAATTAAGAATTGAGTCTGTTATGAAACTTATATACTCACTAAACTTAAAGAATAATTCTAGAATGATTGTGTAATTTTTTCAAAAACGATTTTTTATTATTATAATCAAAAATATGAAGTGAACCCCTATAATTGAACAGATTATTAAGGCAGGTTAAAATAACAAGGAAAGCAGAAAGGGGAAAGATAATGAGTATACACAGGAGGAAATATACCAGAGATTTCAAGATAGAGATAGTAGAGAGTGTGCTTAAAGGTAGAAGCACACTGGAAGTTGCTATAGATTATGGAAAGATATGGTACTCAAATCTACCCGATCCAGATTGTTTTCTATATATTTCCTCTCTGAGCACAAAATCAATAATACAAAATCAATATAACCATTTTTGATATTCAGGATGATTTTTCATATCTTCAAACAGCCAGACCATTCTATCCAGGTACCAGCTTTTTCCGAGATAAGCAAGGGCTACTCCTAATATCGCCGGCCAGACGGAAAGAGTAACTATTGCCCAGACGGATATCAGCATCCCAGCTGAAGAGATCCCGTTGGAGATATTGATTACAGGTTTATGATAATCTGGTACGGCAAGTTCTTTACGATTCATCCACACACGCTCTCCCAGAACAGATTTAGATGCCCAGTTTTTTGTGGACCTGGGTTTTTTAAAGAATACAGGATTGAAAAACATCCAGGCCAGCGATGCTGCTACCGGAATAGCAGACCACCAGCCAATCCAGATCCTGCTCCAGAAGGCCAGTATTATTATCGGCAGTACTGAATACCTCGTCCATACACTCCAGGGATTAGCATGTTTCATCCAGTTTTTACTGGTAAGATTAAAAATTCCGGCTATCTTCTTTTCCAGTGTCATATAGATGCTCCTTGCAAGAAATTAATAGAGACATACTAATACTAACATATTATAATAAATAAAATCAATAATTTAAATAAAAAATATATAAAATGTTGAATAAATGATCTGTTTTATGATATACTAAACAGAATGAACGGATATCAAAGACGTAAACAACAGAAAAGGGAAAGTATCCAGCGTGCAGCTCTGGAATTATTCAGAATTCATGGTATCAAGAAGGTTAGTATTGCTGAAATTGCTAAGAAAGCAAATGTTAATCCTGTTACTATATTCAATCACTTTCAAAACAAAGACGGGCTAGTTAGAGATGTAATAGACCTTCTTATTACCAGCCAGTGGGAGGAGTACCGGAAAATACTGGAAAGCAGGCAATCTTTTTTACAAAAAATAGAGCAAATAGTTGCTTGCAAAGTAGAATCAGCAAATATTTATAACAGTGAGTTACTCCAGACTGCACTTTCGGCAGACGGTAGTATCAGAGAAAAGGTGGAAAAGCTTTATAGAGATGAAATAACCCCGCTATTGGTTAAATTTATAAAAGAAGAGCAGGAGAGGGGTAATATAAGGCGTAACCTATCGGCAGATACAATAACAATATATTTTGATATGTTCATCAGTCTGGCACGTGCTCATCCGGAGCTATTTTCAGATAAGAAACAGATATTAAGTTCCACGCGTGAAATCTGGTCTTTATTTTTGTATGGTTTAGTGGGTGGTGACTCTGGCGAGAAGTGTGCTCCAGATAAATCTTAATTATGTTCAATTCGAGAAGAGAGACATTATAACAGATAACTTCCTATTTTATTTTTTTGTTCTAATAATATTTGAAATTTATAATACAGATGTTATTATTGTCCAATACATTCCTAATACAAATAACTTTAATTGTATTAGGTAGTCTCATAATAAAAAAATTACACTGGGAGAAGAATATGCGAAAACTATTTTTATTGTCAATAATTCTTATTGTTTTGCTTGCGCTTGTTGTATCTTGCAAGCCCGCAGATGTGCAAACAACAATTGCTGAACTTGAAGCAAGGATCAGTGAACTGGAGGAAGAAAATGAGCAGTTAAAGGCTGGATCTGAACAGAAACCTGAAGGCGAAGAAGAATCTTCTGCAGTAGAAACTTCTGAAGATATAATACAGAAAGAATTTTCTCCAGCCATTGCATCAAGCTTATATATCTCAGGGCAAACCTCTGCCGTTCATGTTATAGGAGACTATGCATATGCATCTGGACAAGGATTAAAAATTATCGACATAACAGATAAAAATAATCCAGAGATAGTTGGTACTGCTGATCCCACTGGCTGGGCAAGTAATTTCTATGTTGAAGGTAACTACGCTTACCTACCTTATTCAATTTGGGATAATGAGGGTTTCTCTTCCGGCGGTTTTAAAATAATTGATATTACGGATAAGAAAAAGCCTGAAGAGGTTGGAATCTTTGAATCTGATGGAAGTATTAACGGTATCTGTGCTACAGGAAATTACATTTATGCTTCCTACGAAATTTCGGAAAAACAAGATGAAGGCTATTACACTATGTTAGAAAGTGGAATAAAAATAATAGACATGACAGATAAAGAAAATTTAGTTTCTGTAGGGACCTATGATACTGGTGATTCAGGAGCAGGGTCTTTCCGTATTGTAGGAGACTATATCTACCTTTTTGTTAACCAAACCCTTAAAGTACTTGATATAACAAATAGGGAGAGTCCAACTGATATAGGTAGTTATAGATCTTCTGGTTGGACAAGTAATTTCTATGTTATGGGAGACTATGTCTACCTGCCTCTCAGTAATTCTTTGCAGATAATAGATATTTCGGACAAAGAGAATCCAGCAATGGCAGGAGGAGCTTTTGCTTCCGGCGATATAGAATACGTTTTTATTGAGGGAGACTATGCTTACATAACGTACGTAGTTAGGGATGATAATTGGCAAGTTAAGGAAAGTGGTATGCAAATAATAGATGTTGAAAACAAGAACACTCCTACAGTTGTTACAGGAGTTGAAATCCCAGGCGAAGCAGCAGGAATTTTTGTTGATGGAGATTATGCTTATGTTGGGGCTGGTCCGATAGGCTTGCACATATTGAAATTATATGCAGATTAAAACTTCCTCTAACGATTAAATAAAAAGTATTTTACTTAACACCCTAATCATTAAGTTAGGGTGTTTACTTCTGGTAGTATAATTTTAAGAACATCTTAACAGGTATGTTAGGTACCTAATCCAATCTTAAGCTTCGAGAATAACCTGTTGGTGTAGGTTTCGAAAAATCGCTAAGAAGATGATTTACTGATAAAATAATAATATGGAAAATATGGAAGAACTGATTGCTCCCTGTGGCATGAACTGCGCTTTGTGCAGTGGTTATCTGGCAAAGAAAAATAATGTAAAAGAGAAAGGCATAAAGATGCCTTACTGTGGCGGATGCCGCCCACGAGATAAGAAATGTGCTTTTTTAAAGAAAAGGTGTCCGTTACTGTTGGAGAATAAGGTGAAATACTGTTATCAGTGTGAGGAATTTCCCTGTCATGAGTTAAAAACTATAGATAAGCGCTATCGTGAACAGTATCGAATGAGCATGATCGATAACTTAAATTTTATCAAAGAAGAAGGGGTCGATAAATTTTTATTGTCAGAAAAGAAGAAATGGCAGTGTCCAGAGTGCGGTAAATTTATATGCTGCCATAATGGACTCTGTTTTACATGTGATTTAAAAAAATTAAGTACAATAGAAAATAAATATCGTTGGGAGTAAGTATGAAAAAAACATGGAATGAGAAGCTGGCAGATAAAAAAGGCCTGCCTAAGATATTAAAATTGGAAAAGAATTTCCCCTGTTATAATGCTGTACACAAGATGGGAGCTGAAGCGGGTGACAGCATAGTGCTTGTTAATCTCAGCGAGGTAGTGGAAGTAATGAAGAAGGTACCCAGGGGAAAGATTATTACTATTGTTGAAATCTGCAAAGCAATTGCTAGAAAACACAAGGTAAAAGGTTGCTGTTCCTTGACTACTGGTATCTTTATAATGACTGCAGCTAATGCGGCCGAAGAATCGTTGGGAAAAGGTAAGGACTTAAATATTCCTTACTGGAGGACATTAAAAGCTGATGGTTTCTTAAATGAGAAATATCCGGGCGGACAGGATTCACACAAAAAGCTACTTGAAAAAGAGGGATTTAAAATCATTTCAAGAGGAAAGAGGTATAAGGTAGCTGATTTTGAAAAGTACCTGACTCGGTTGTAATTCCTCTACTGCTTTGAGTTTCAATCCACGCACCCGCGCGGGGTGCGACCTGCGCCCGAAGCTGCCACTGTTACACCTGTCATTCCTGTTTCAATCCACGCACCCGCGCGGGGTGCGACTATCCCTTATTAATTTGGCTTAATATAGGGATTATTATAATACTTTATGCGAAGCACACCCAATCTTACCCTTATTTGGATTGATATGTAATTTTCAAAGAACAAAGAGCCCATTATTCCTAACAAATCTTGACTTTGCGAATGTTCCAGTATTTTATGTATCACTTATGGTTCGCACCTCTATTTTTTCAATAAATAAATAATGGGTCAGATAATTAAAGGGCCTTCTATATCTATGGATTCTTTAGCACCCACATGTTCTACGCGGTGTTTCCAATTAGAGCCCAGGAAATAAAATCTCAGACTATCTCTCTCAGGATCAATTTCATCAATTAGTTTTTTACGCAGCTGTGTCCATTGTGTAGGATCAACGATACATTCAAAGACAGAAAACTGTACACGCTGGCCATAATCCTTGCAAACCTTGGCCACACGCCTTAAACGGCGCTGTCCTCCCTCGCTTTCTGTATTCACATCGTAACTAACTAAAACAAACATTATCCTCTTGCTCTTTCTCTTAACTCCTATTTCCAGATAAAAACGGGATATCCATCGATATCTCCACGCAAATGGCGCGCTAAAAGCAGTGCTTGGATATAAAATAGTAAACCTGTCTGAGCCTTCTCTTTTAAATATGGATGTATTATCTCTTCCTGTTTTCGCTTTTGATAAGCTACTAATATTTCTTTACGCGTATCGTCATTCATAAAAACCGCACCTGATTCCATCTTTTTAAAATCCTTTTTACGGACTTGCTCCCTATTAATAAGTGAAAGAGTTAGTCTATCTGCTAAAAACGGCCTGAATTCTTCCATTATGTCCAGAGCTAGTCCCGGACGGCCTGGCCTATCCCGGTGTAAGAATCCCACACAGGAGTCAAGTCCTACACTTTCAAGTGCAGACCGGACGTCATGCATAAGTAAAGTGTATAGAAAAGATAACAGGCAATTTACTTCATCCAGTGGCGGACGGCGGTTTCGCTTATCAAATTTAAAATCATTTTTTTGAGCAACTATTAGATTGTCAAAAACATCAAAATAGATATTGGCAGCTGCTCCTTCTATACCACGCAGTTCATCTAATGTATCAGTTTTTTGAATCTGGTTAAGATGCCAGCTAAGTTGCTTTGAAGCTTCAGCCAGTTCATCATTATTAATCTTATCTGTGTGGTCTCTCAGTGCTCGCTGTAGAACTGTGCGGCAATTGGCTATTTTCCCTGTAAGGATTGACTTAGTTATTTGTGCAGAGTAAGCTGCACTATCTGCGCGTCTGTACTGCTCACGTCTTAGTAAAACATTTCCTGATATTTTACCCTGTATGCTTGCAAGAAAGTGTCCATACTCGGTCAAAAAACTTACAGCCACCTTATTTTCTGCACAAAAACCCATGAGGTATGGACTCATAGAAACCTGTCCAAAACAGACAATACCCTGAATCGTATGTATTGGTAACTGCAGTTTTATCTCTTTGTCAACAGAAACAACCACAGTTTCACCCTCTTTCGAAAGATATGCTCCTTGTGTAGTAATAAATAATGTGTTTAAGTACTTCTTCATTGTTCTGCTACTTCCTTTAATAGATATTTTTTAACAGAAACTTTCTTACCAATCGTTTTAGGTAAGCATTCATCAACAAATGAGCATGATTTGCATTTTGGGCTATAAGTAGGTGGGGGAGTTCTACCCTCCTCTATGAAAATATGTAGCTTTATTGCGGTTTCCTTTGTTTTTCGTCGCAGCTCGTCATCGAATATAACATTAAGCCTGTGTCTTGTTCTCCCGTAGAATAATGCTCCTTCTGGTATTTTGACCTTCATCATTTCCTCAAGGCAGAGTGCCTGTGCGCACAATTGTATTTTATCGCTGTCATCTGATTTAGGTTTACCGCGTTTATATTCAACAGGGAAGGGAGTCCACTTGCTGTCGTCTTTTATTTTATGAAATTCCACAGTGTCAGCTTTACCACTTAATCCTAGTTCGAAAGAATGTAGGGGCATACTCTGCACAATTCTAATGCCGGCAATATTTTTAGCATGTTCTTCATGAACATTTTCATGTACTATTCTGCCTTCGGCTGTTAAGACATTTTCGGTCCATGCCTGCTCAATATGTATTAAAGCACACTGCCTCTGGCAGAAAACAAAATGCTGTAAAGCTGATAATTGTAGGAAATTGTCTTCGGAATACATAATCAAATTTCCTTATAATTATTGATTTAAAAAATTTGCTATTTAATTACTACAATTTTCGTCATGTACCAATTTGGTAAAAGTAATGCCTGACTCTAACAAACCTTTATCATCAATATCCACTTTATAGTCACAGAAATTTCTTGCAGGATTGTCTTCATCCTTTTTTTCACCCTTATTATTTTTTGCAACCTTAATTCTTGAAAAAAGCTTGTGAAATGGAACATTACCTCTTTTATTTTCATGTGTGAATACATATAATCCCTTGGTTGCCATCTTACCACGGGCTGCAGCAGTATCACTGTTTAACATCCATTCCAATGCTTCCCATAAAATAGCTAAGTCTTCGTCTCTTACTCTATACTTGTCTTGCTGGTCGGGAGTATTCTTTGGTTCCATTGCAAAGTATGGATTGTAAAAACCATATGCTATATATAAAGCATATGGTACTATTGGTTTACGAGCCATTTCAGTTTCTTTTCTTTTCCTGTCTTCTTCTTTCGTGATAGCTTTTCTTGTGATTGAATTATCAAGTCTAAAAATAGGATCAATTGATTTTGCGAATGTAAACTGAACTGGCCCTCGCACCTGGCCTGCATTAAGGCCTGTTGATAAAACAGCACCAAATATTCTTATATCATAATATTTTTCAATCATTCTTCTTTGGGTTTTCATTCTATCTTCTATTGTGAGTGATTCTCTTTTAACGCTTTCTTTCAACTTTTTGGCAATCTGATTTAATTTCTTTTTTAATTCTTTATCTTCTACGCTATTAAACGCTTTTTTTATTTCGTTCTCTTTTCGAGATTCACCCCAATAAGTTAACATATTACCGTCAAGGTCAAAGTTCTCTGGAGATTCAGATTGAAACCATTCAATAACCTGGTCATCTTCTAGTGTGCATTGAGGTTGCTCGACCCCAATTTCTGCAGCAGCGTCTGAAATAAGCCTATTTAATGCTGTCTCACTTTGAATAAAAATAGGGATATTTTTTGTCATTTGTAAGTAATCCCGTACTTTCCTTTTTAAACATACATCTGTAACAATTCCATGCATGGTTTCGGGATCTATGCGGGGTAAGTTACCTGCATCCGGATCACCATTTGGGTTACCATTCTCAACATCAAAAAGTAATACGAAATCATGCCTTTTTGTAGGATCATTATAAATTTGATTACTCATAGTTTTTCCTCCTTATATTCATTCTGTTTTTTATTTGCTCTTTTTTCATTGAATTTTGCACGTTGGTGATAAAATCCCAGGGAGAATTCACCCTGTTCTTGAAGCGAAAGTGTTTTAGGATAACCTCCAGTCTGATCAATCGCTTTTTCAACAGATTCCATTAATCCTTCTAACTCTTTATATCCAAGTTGTTGTTTGCGTATCTTAGGAAAGTGATCGGTAGTGGTTCTCCTTATAAGTGTTCCAAAAACTGACACTGGCGCGGATGAGGCAGAGCCATAAAACCTTTCAACAAGAGTGGTATTTATTTTCCATCTTGCCGCACGTAATTGTGCTTCTTCAAGGATTGATAGAAGTCTCCCACATAGGTACCCTACGGTATTTCGATTTGTATCAAGTGTTTCCATTTCTTTCATACCCTCCTTTTTATAAGTTAAATACATCTTTAAAGTTGCCATTAATACCTGTTGTTTATCTGGTTTTTCAAATATTTTCATATTTCTCATACACATTACGGCTGCTTCTAGAAGAGCAGAAGGAGGTGATTCACCTAAATATGCAGTTCGCAATAGTTGGCGACTTATATTAGGGTTGCTTATCTCAATTTCTTTATAATATGGCTTAGATATATTAGAAGCCTCTATTGATTTTAGAATATCAGGTATTCCAAAACTTGTTGGTTCTATTCCTGTGGGACTAATAATTTTCTGTGAGTCAATAAATAATTTGAGGTTCTTTTGCAATTTGTCTAGAGAAATGTCTATCCAGTCTCTAACGGAAATACGACCTTTGTTAGGTGATAAAACAAAGAGGTAGAAAGCATTGTCTGCTATATTTATTGAAGCGCTATTGCCTGTCCATGGGATACTTAGCATATTTTCCAATTGTTTTAAATCTGGTGTTGGAATATTCTTGCCAACTAATTCAGTATCACTAATAAGTGGGAAACTTAAGTTTCCCAATAGTTCAGTAGGATTAACTATTGTCTCACCCATCTTTATTGGTTGTTCATCTTTCAACCATAAGAAAGCAAATTGGTTCAGGGTAGAATCAGTATTGAGTTTGCCATCCCTTCTATCCTGCGAAATTATCTTATAATGTAATTCATTGTCTCTTAGATAATTCAATGTTCTTGCTATAATGTCTCCACAAATTATGCATTGACCAAGATGTGCCTTCTCTTCAAATACTTGTACTCCCTCAATATAAGACACAAACGCGTCCTTGTTATACGAATGAAGTGGAATAGGTTTAAAGAGCCTAACCCAAACTGGTATTTTTTTAGCCATTTGTTGATGTTTCCCACAAATAGAGCATTCACCTGCTTTTGCTTTTCCTGTTTCTGTATTTTGTCGTGTACGTTCCTTAAGTTCTTCTTGCCAAAACTGTTTTATCTCTGGATGTTCAAACAATTGCCTCCCAGCGAAAGTACCATCTTCAAAAACAAAAGAAACCCAATCTTTATTTAGGATATTTTTAAAATTTCTATCGTTTTCAATCTCTTTACTATAAAGTTTTGAATAAACAATATCTATTGCTGACTTTAATTCCTTATCCTTAACAAAACAGCAAACCTTTTTTAGAAGTTTTATAAACTCTACATGTTTATCTTGCGCCTTACTATCAGATCCTCCACCTTTTTGTTCAGTTACACCAAAAACATATCCAGCTTCATCAATACAGGGATGGGCTTCAATTTTGCTTGTTCTACCACAGAATGGTCTAGGTATATTGATTTGAGAGTTCTCAAGATAAATTTTTTCTGGATTTTTAAACCACAAATGCACTACCCATCTAATTGGTTGTTTGTAATAATAAAAACCTGTAAAGGGTAATTTCTTTTCTTTTTCAAGCTTTCGACCTAATTCAATTATTTCCTTAAACATTAATACCTTCTAATTCATATAATTCACGATATTTATTAAATGGCACCGTTAATACATTATTTTCTATGGATGCATCAAAAAATAATGCATAAGCATGTCCTTTAACAATATTTTTTTCATTTCCTTTATGGCGGTAAAAGTTAATTTCCTTACGTTCGTCATTTTCTATATAGGCTGTATCAAAAAGTAATTGTCCCAAATAGAGCTTTTTTATAGGTTCTTCTGGTTCTTCATTACCAGTTGCAGGTTCAAACCACGCAACAAATTCTCTTGTTCCAAGATATGGTGTGTGGTGATACTGTCCACATTTAAGTTTTCTCTTAAACTGATCAGTATAACCATTAAGGTTATTGATTCCATTTTTAAGTATTATTTCTGCTTTAATGACATATTCAACATCTTTTAAAATAAGGCTAACCCGTTGCTGGCGTTTGTGTTCGATGATAATAGGCTTCTTATCTTGCTTATCTTCTATTTCGTTTCTCATGATACTTATTTGTCTGATTGGTTTAAGTATTTTGATTTCTCTAATTTCCCATCTAAACTGTGGTTTCCAATAAATCGCCTCCAAAATACCTCTGGCCGCTGCTGGTGTCATAATAGGATAGGTACACCGTTCTACTTTCAATCCTGGATTTGTAAAACATGCATATTCCCCACCTACTTTTACTAAAAAAGTTCCTTTCTTCATAGTTGCCCCTTATTGTATAAGATCGCTTGGATCATAGATAACAGGTACTAATCCTCTTAATTTATCATATAAACCTAACGAAAGATAAAATCCTTCAGATATTGGTTCAAGTAAACCTTCTTTTTCGAGTTTTATGACGTCATAGTCAAAGACGTTTACCAATAAAGGTTGTAGTCTCTGCCATGTTCTTCTACAAGGATGATATCTCCATTCTTTCAATCTTTTTATGGCAGAATCACAATTAATCAAAACTGGGATTGTGTTTTGTTCAATTAGATGGTATCGAGAATCAACCTCTGGATAATCCAAAACTTCTCTCAGGGTTTGTATCTTCTTTTTATCTGTATCGACATCAGTAAATAATTTCTCAAAATATATTTGATACAATTCGGGGTTATGTAATTCTGAAATATTGTACTGCTTTAACAAAAGCTTTGATTTTTCAAGTCCAGCTTTATATGGACCTCCAGGTATTCGTCCTTCCAATGGATCGAATATCATTACACGGCCAAGTTGCTGTTGAGGGAGTTTACCTTCCCTATTGCATCTTCCAGCAGCTTGAACAATTCTATCAAATGGTCCTATAGCCCGATAAACTACAGGGAAATCTATGTCTACTCCTGCTTCAATAACCTGGGTACTGATCAATCTTACAGGCGAATCATTTTTGAGTCTTCTTCTTATTTCTCTAAGTATAAGCTTACGATGTATCCCACAAAGTAAGGTTGAAAGATGAAAAGTATCTGCTGTTTCAGTAAAAGCTTGGATTAGATCCAGGGCATCCTTGCGGGTATTCAATATGACCATGATTTGTTTTTCTTTAGATATTTCGTCTGCCAGTTCCTTCTAGGAAATTTGATTTTCTATCCTATGATATTCAACCCTTCTAAGTTCTTCAAAATGCTTTTTATATATAGCTGCTGGAACTATCTCATGGACTTTTAATCCTTGAAACGGTTTTAGGTAATAACTTTCTTCAAAAACAGGTTGGGTTGCTGTGCTGAGAAGAACAGTAGCACCATAATTTTCAACGATTTCTCGCAATACATCAAGGGTCGGTGTTAATAGCTCTGGAGGTAAAGTCTGAACCTCATCTATTACAATAACGCTCCGAGAAAGATTATGTAATTTACGTATTTTTCCAGGTTTATTTGAAAAAAGACTTTCAAAAAGTTGTACTGTTGTAGTAACTATTAGAGGTGCATCCCAATTCTCACTAGCAATCCTTAGCCAAACATATCCAGCATCCTCATTTTCATTAGTTGGAATCCCGACCTGGCTATGATGTTCAAGCACTGCATTGTAACCAAATATTTTTCTGAATTCTTTAGCTGTTTGATCAATAATACTTGTGTATGGTATAGAAACAATGATCCGCTCCATTTGATTTTTGATGGCATGCTTTAATGCAAAGGCTAAGCCACTTCTGGTTTTTCCACCGCCTGTAGGGACTGTCATTCGGTATACACCAGACTTCCCGGTTGCAGCCTCGTCACATAATTCATAAACTTCCTTGCGAATTTTATTAATCTGAGTTTTTGTATCAACACTACTCATAAGCTGCTTTTGATTTATATTAAATCTAAACCAGAGATCTTTTATTCCTTGCAGTCTGCGTCTTAGAATATATTGCTTTTCATTAAAATGTTTTTCTGTGTTTAGATAATCAGCATCAACAAGTGCAGAAAAGACCATTCTAATAAACAATTCTTTTTGTGTGTTTGTTAATTCCGGTAGGTTCACTGAAGGTAAAGAAGGAAGTTTTTTTGCATATCTCAACATTTGTTGGCATAAATTATGACTATTTTTTATTTGTTCAACAAACCGTTGTGAGAGTGTCCCTGGTTGTCCAATGCCACTATGATGACCGGCTATAGCTAAAGCTATTTCTTCCCAACGGCCTTCCTTTCCCTCGCTAGTAAGAAGTAAGTAGACCAAAGCTGCTCCCCATATTGCATGAGGGACTGTTTCATGGCTCTCACCTTGCCGGCATGCTTTAAGATAATTCTGAAATTTAGGATTACTCTTTCCAAGATCATGCCACAATCCTATCCAGTAAGCTAAATTGCCAGCGGAAAATTTATCAGCAAATTGTTTAGCAAGTTCTGCAACTTCCTTTAGATGGAGAACAAGGTAATGCCACTCATTTTTCTCATTTGGAGTGTGTGCATATAATTCATTCATAACAATTTACCTTCTCTTATGCCTCTCGAGTTATGTGAGTAATATTTAAAGTAAATGCTCATTCAACGTCCCCAAAAGGTTCGGCAAACTCTCTGGCGAGTTTAGCAACATTCTTTAAATGGTCTTCAAGCCTTTGCCACTCTTTCTGAGGTCTTCCTTCCAGACTGTGTGCATAATATTCTTTTAGCATGGAATTTATAGATATTATCTCAGAATTATTCTTAAGATTTTTTTCTTGATATAGCAATTAAGTATTTAAATAATACATTATTTTTATATGAAAGAAAACCACAAATAAATAAGACTCATTTTATGGTATAATTTAACGTATCCTTTTTAGATGAGAGTAATAAGGTTCAAGTTTTTTAAGTAGGGATTTTCAATGAAAGCAACAGCAAGTAAGTTAAAAGGTGTCTGTAGAATGAAATCTTACAGAATAGGGGAATAGGAGATAAGAATGAAGAGAGTTTTGGGGGTAACGTTTGTTACTATTGTTGTGTTATCAATGATCTTGATCGCTGTCGGCTGTAAACAGGCGGCTGGGACCACTATGACAGAAGCCGACTGTATAAAATATCTCAGTGCAAGGGTTTCAGATATAGAATTTGGAAGGTCAAAGACAGAATTTACTACAGATTCCAGTTTATATCCGACTGTTGGAACAGAAATAAAAAGTGATTTGTGTACAAAACAGGTTTCGGTAGTCTTACTGGATAGTAATAATGAGATAATTCTTGAAAAGGCTTATAATCTTCCTCCGGGAGGAGGCGGAGAAACAGGCTATGGCGATTACAACGAAGGCAGAACTCTCATGCCCGGGGATTACAAATTTGAGTTTTATTATGGGGATACATTATTTAAAACGATAGATATAAAGATTAAGTAAACGATTAGTCTTAAATAAAAAGGATGAGATATAATCTTTAAAAAATCAGTAAAGGCTTCGCGCAAGATATGCTGCTCCCAGTGCTCCTGTTATCTGTGGCTCATCCGGAATATTTATTTTAACATCTAATTTTTCTTCCAGGGCTTTTACCACACCCAGATTTTTAGCTACTCCTCCGGTCATGCAAATCGGCTCCTCAAGCCCCACTCTTTCGATCATTGAAGTTATTCTATCTGTAATTGAATAGATAAGGCCTTTTATGATTTTGTTTTTATCTATACCCTGCCCGATTAGCGATACTATTTCGGATTCGGCAAATACAGTACAGGTAGAAGTTATGTCAACTTTACCGGTGGTTTTGGTAAAGATGGGGGCAAACTCTTCCAGATTTATTTCCATTGCCCTTGCCATGACTTCCAGAAATCGACCTGTTCCAGCAGCACATTTATCATTCATGAGAAAGTCAATGGGATTTCCATTTTCAAGTTTTATGATCTTGCTATCCTGGCCTCCGATGTCTATTACCATTTTCAGATCCGGGAATAAAGAGACAGCACCCCGGGCATGACAGCTTATTTCGGTTATATTTTTATCAGCGAAAGGGATATTTATTCTTCCATAACCGGTTGCCACAATAGCTTTTACCTCGTTATCTACGAGGCCAGCTTTTTTTAAGGAATCGTCAAAGGCTTTCCTGGTAGCATTTTTACTGTCAGAGCCAGTGGGAGCTATTATATAAGATACGATTCTGTCACGTTCGCTATCCAGTATTACCACTTCGGTTGAAACTGAACCTACATCAATACCACAGGTATACATTTGACTCCTTTCCTTATCTTAATTATGAGTTTAAAATTTCTATAAAACCCTGCAATCTGGTTTTTATCTGCCCCTTTGAGGAATTATTCTGGTCTACGCAATCTCCGTCAAGGACCAGCGTTGGAATACCAAGTTTTTTCAGGCTATCTTTTATAATTCTTGCTCCACCGTTACTCTGTCTGCATCCCCAGTGAGAAAAGAGAATTGCTCCATCGGCTCTATAATCTCTGGCTGCTTTAAGAATTACATCGATACGGTTATTGATACTGCCCGCCAGAAAGTGAGAGAGCATTTTTTTAGCAAAACTTTCAAAAGGCTTTTCGGGATTAAGTTCAGGCCAGTAAACATGATTTATTTCTTCAAACACTACCCTGCAATTTTCCTTCTCCAATATATCAAATATCTCACTTTTGTAATAAGGTTTAAGGTGAAGCCAGAGAATTCTTTTAATTGATTTGTTCTTATTGGAATTTTCTTTCTTTTCCCTGTCCAGGTATTTTTTTAACTCCTTATATATCTCTTTATAAAGAATGACTGCTTCCCGCGTCCCTGCAAGCCCATGGAAAGGCAGGATAAAATTCAAACCGTTGAAATAAGCAGGGTAATTTGCAAGGATTTTTCTTAAGTTGCTAACCTCGATTGCCCATTTTCTGAATTCATTTGAAAGTTCAATGGCATCTTTAAACATAGAGATGTTTAGTTTTTTACCTGTTTTGGAACATATATCTGTGCAGATGTTTTTAATCTGTGTTGTCATATACTGAATAGACTCCTTTGAGTAACGGCAAGGAACATCAATGAGATAAAAGTTTTTTTCGATACTATGTTTTACCGAATGTATATAGAATGATTTTTGCGCGGCATCACAGGCAAGATTTGTTGTGATAATAAAATCCGGCCTGGGAAATAAATCAAGCTCTGCTGCGCCGGATGCGCTCCTATGGAAGGTGCATAGATCCTGTGAGTACCATTTTGATGAAGCTTCTTTAAGTGTCTGCGATGCCAGCCCTAATCCTGCCGTAAATCCTGCCATGACTTCTGGCAGGAATGGTGTAATCCCCAGTGCATGAAACATCTCATAAGGTAAAAACAGAGATCCATAGCCTACCGGACGGCTATTGCTTGAGTAAGCCTTCTTAAGGCTTTCTATAGTAAAGATATTAAGATATTTATCGGGTACAGATGAAAATGTGCTTCCATAAGCATAGAGTACCGGTTTTGTAGCAATAATACCCAGCAGTCTTTTGATATATCTCTGATTTAAATTTTTCTGTATACCTGTTTTTAATCTGTCTTTTATACCCATTTTTTATAGCTTTTCAGTCATGGTTTATAGTTACAACATTTCCAGAAAAGCCTGTACCCTTGTTTTTACCTGGCCTTCTGAAAAATTATTATATTCTACCTCAAGATATAGAATCGGGACTCCCATCTCATTTAGTCTCTGTTTCAGCAGGGGGAAGGAATAGAGCATAGTATCACAAAATTTTAAACTTATAAATATTACCCCTCTTATATTATTTTTAATTATATTATTTTCAATCTCGGCCAATTTCAATCCCAGGTCAGCCATTCTCATACATTGGGGTTTATTTAGGTATCTTTCAGCTATTGATTCCAGCAAATTCTTACTTTCATCAGGTTCTACCTGTTTTTCAAAATATCTGTTTGAAGTACAGAGATCCTCGGAAGCTAACCTGAAGTTCATTGTCGAAAACATTTCCCACAGCCTTTCCTCGGCAATAAAGTTGCCAATAACCATGATAGCAGGAGAGTTTTTGTAATCTGGTTGTAAACCGATTCCATTTTTAGTACTGGTTTCTTCGATATTTCCGATAAACTCTAAGTATCTTTCCAGATCATCTATAAAGGTTCCGGGTTCGGATACCATGGACAGTTCCATAACCTTATAGTAAGTAGAGATATATATAAGATGTGACAATCTGGTAAAAGTGTGGCTGTATTTTTTTAAAAGTCTTCTTTTCTTATTAACAAGATTTACCGCATTTTTTATTTCTTCCTCATTTATTTTTTTTCCTTCTAAATTTTCAATAAATGTCTTCATATCAACTATATTGTTGGTGAAAAAATCTACAGAATCTTTACTCTTTATATGTGGAACATCCAACAGATAGGAAGGAGTATCTTTGAGGTATTTGACAGCGGTATCAAATAATCTTCTCATTCCATCGCAGGAATTGGTAAATATTAACGCCTTGAAATTGTCAGAATTGGCTATCAGGCTCTCCCAGCTTGATTTGACATAAGGGCAGAAATTTATGGGAAAGTAACTTTCGGATTTAATTATTTTCTTTCTTCCGAATATTCTTACTGGAATGAACCCACCAGCGGTTATAAGTTCTTCGGGAGTGTAGGTGCAGAACCAGCCGACTGCAGCTCTGTTTTCCGTGGATGAAAGGGTGTTTCCAAAGAAGCTTCTGATATTATTTATTTTGTTTTTTATTGTATTGAGGTTATCTGTTTTTTTTGTATCCTGTGTCATATTGATGCCGTGTATCGTTACTGCCTGCCAGTTATGAACTTTTTATGATAGCTTCATTTCTGGTAAATTCTTCATAAATACCTATATGCCCCCAGAAATCTTCTACATAAAGCCCGTCTATTTCACCACTTTCCATACCTTCTATAGTTATTTTTACCTTCTTTATTTCCTCAAATTCGGTTAGTGTATTAACGATAGAGAAAATGGCCAGAATTTCTGTAGTAGAGCTGTGAGGTATTTCTTCAAAGTTGGTTATAATTTCTTTGCTGAAGTCTACGATGGCCGTACTGTTGGATATTTCTACCGAATTAACTTTAACATCGGAAGGGAGAGTGGGGAAAAGCCCGTCACTTTCCGAACCTTTTATCAATTCTTCTAAAACACTTTTGTACAGATCTTTACCTACCTGTATTTCCCTTGTTTCTTTTACAAGGTAAGCTTCTGTATCAGTATAGGCAGCAAAATATAAAGATACACTCCGGGTGCAGGATGTCAGTGGTATTATGAAAAATACAGTTAATATTAATATTACACCGGCAATGAGAAACCTGTTCAATTTATTTGTTTTCATTTTTTGTTCCTGAAGTTTTTATTTTTTAATGTTGATTCTTTTCCCTCTAATTCTATAGAGGGGCAGATAAAAAAACAATATATAAATTCTGTTGATAATACAAAACATTACAAAATTTGTCTTTCAGATGATATTATTATATCAATACTTGCTGTTGCAAAGTATCAGTTATAAATCATAAGAGAGTCATTATTAAGAATTATTTTTTAATTTTTACCTGGGTGGTAGTATGATTAACGATAAAGTCTTACTTATAATAGATATGTTGAATGATTTTGTGCTGGATGGGGCGCCGCTGAAGGTTCCAAAGATTAGAAGAATCATCGGACCTATAAAGAGAGAAATCGAGAAAGCCAGGAGTGAAGGTTATCCGGTAATATACTTATGCGATAGTCATGAAGAAGATGATAAGGAATTCAAAATGTTTCCTCCCCATGCTGTGAAAAGTACAGAGGGGTCAAAAATAATCGAAGAATTAAAGCCTCAGGGTAATGATATTATCGTGAGAAAAAGTACATTCTCTGGTTTTTTTAATACGAATCTTGATGAAATATTGAAAAAATTATTGGTAAAGAAATTAATAGTCACTGGAGATGTTACAAATATATGTGTTCTCTACACTGTAGCTGATGCTGTAGTGAGAGGTTATGAGGTTGATGTGGTAAAAGATGCTGTGATTGGCTTAAACAGAAGGGATCATAACTTTGCACTGGATCAGATGCGGAAGGTGCTTAAAGTAAATATAGTATGAGAGGTGTGCAATGTTTCATATAGCAAGTGCCGATGATATAAAGAAAGGCAGATTAACTGACATATATTTCAAGAGAACAGAAGAGATATTAAAGAGTATCGGTAGGAATCCTGTGGTTAAAGCTGAAATATTTTTAAAAGGTTTCCCTGGTGGCTACCGGTGGGGAATTCTAGCTGGAATAGAAGAGACCATAAGGCTTCTTTCAGATGTTGATAAAATCTCGATAAGATGTATGCCTGAAGGAACGGTGTTTAAGGACTTCCAGCCGGTTATGATAATAGAAGGAAAGTATCTGGACTTCGGCATATATGAGACAGCTATTTTGGGTTTTCTTTGCCAGGCGAGCGGGACAGCAACAAAAGCGGCGAGGTGCAAGCTGGCTGCAGGGGATAAGTCGATTTATAGTTTCGGAGCCAGGAGAATACATCCGGCCATAGCACCTATGGTTGAAAGGAGCGCTTTTATAGGCGGGGCTGACGGAGTTTCTACAACTCTTGGTGCGGAACTAATTGGTCAGGAACCGGTTGGAACCATACCGCATGCCCTGGTTCTGATTATGGGTGATACTGTAGAAGCTACCAGAGCTTTTAACCAGGTGATTAAGTCAAAAATTAAGAGAATTTCTCTTATTGATACCTTTGGTGACGAGAAATTTGAAGCTATAAGAGTTGCCGAAGGTTTAGGGAAGGATTTATTTGGGGTTAGATTAGATACTCCTTCATCCAGAAGAGGAAATTTTAAGAAGATTTTGGAGGAAGTGAGATGGGAACTGGATATAAGAGGATTTGAAAATGTCAGGCTGATTGTGAGCGGGGGGCTCGATGAAGAAGATATTTTGAAATTAAGAGATATAGTGGATGCATTTGGAATCGGAACAGCTATAAGCGGAGCAAGTGTATTTGATTTTTCGCTTGATATTGTAGAGATTGAGGGAAGGAAAATATCAAAGAGAGGAAAAATGTCCGGGGCAAAGAAGGTAATAAGATGCCAGAATTGCTTCAGCGATCGAATTGTATTGGAAGATAGGAAAGCATCTGATTATAGATGTGTTGAATGCAATGGTGCTTTTAAAGATATTTTTGTGGATGCAATAAAAGAAGGGGAAATCTTATATGATTTTCCGGCCGCTTCAGATATAAGGAAAAATGTCACCAGCCAATTTAAATTTTTAGAACTTTAATCAGGAGAGGGACTTTATGGGGGTAAAATTATTTTTAATCAGGCACGGGCAGACGTTGTGGAATGAAGAAGGAAGATATCAGGGAGATAAAGATATTAGCTTGACCAGCGAAGGCATCCGACAGGCAAAGCTTGCAGCAAAGTATCTTTCAAAAGTAAATTTTTCCAATATTTACAGCAGCCCGTTAAAAAGAGCTTTGGATACGGCAGATATCATAAAAAAAAGCAGGAATTTAGAGGTAAAGGTAATAATAAGGGAGGATTTGAAGGAGATAAATTTTGGAAAATGGGAAGGAATGAAATTTGATGAGATAAATAAACAGTTTCACGATGATTATCAGAATTGGTTAAAGGACCCCTATAATAGTTCCCCCACTGGAGGAGAGAGTTTTAAGCGGGTACAGGAGAGAGCTGTGGCTGAAATCGATAATATAGTAAGTGAGAATGAGGATAGAAGCAGCGTTGCTGTAATAACTCACGGAGGAATAATACTTTCACTGCTGGTACACTGGCTTCAAATCCCTATAAGCAGGTGGAGATCCATTATTCAGCGGCAGGGGGCAATAAATATCGTGGTGATTGATAGGGGATTTCCATATATTTCGACAATAAATTACACTGGCCATCTCAAACCTCTATATGATGATAGAGAGGACAAAGTTATAGAGGTTTATAGTGGCCTGAGAAGTAAAAATTAAATTAGTGAAACCGAACTTTCTACCAAATCTTAAAACCGATATTTTTCGTTGTTAGCTATAAAAAAATAATTTTGAGTCTGCGGCAAATTTGAAAAATGACAAATTTGAAAAAAATTTAAAGGGGTGCTTGAGAGATGGAAGATAGTGCTGAAACTTTGCAAGTTACTACAGGAAGCATTTTTAAAAACTTTCTAAATAACTGGCTTAACATAGTAATAGTATTAGTCGTTTTATTGGTTGTAATACTGGTAGTTAGAATTGTTACCAGGCGAATGAGGAGACTGGTCGAAAGAAAAATCAGCGATGAAAAAATGATAATCAAGAAGCGCACTTTTACTCTTACGAGTGTTGTATCTAATTTGGTAATTATGGTCTCAGCAATAGCTGCTATATTGGTGATTGCTGATCAGGTCGGGATAAGTGTTACTCCTTTACTTGCAGGTGCCGGGGTTGCTGGTATTGTAATTGGTTTTGGTGCCCAGAGTCTTATAAAGGATTTAATAAACGGAACATTTATCTTACTGGAACAGTGGTATCAGGTAAATGACGTTATAACTGTAGGAGATACCTCAGGGGTTGTTGAAAAGTTTAATCTAAGAACTACAGTAATAAGAGATCTGGAGGGAACTCTGCACTTTATACCTAATGGTGAGATTACCAAATTAAGCAACCGTACACATACGTGGTCAAGAGCTCTTGTAAATGTTAGCGTTCATTACAGTGAGAATACGGATAGAGTGATAGAAGTCCTGGAGGCAGTATTTGATGAGTTGATGGAAGATAGTAAGTACAAGGATTCCATTTTAGAGAGGCCAACTATTCTGGGTGATGGTGGTGTAAGTGAACTTGGAGACTCGTCAGTTGTATTTACCGTTATCTGCAAGGTAAAACCTGCTGAGCAGTGGACTATTGGAAGACAATTAAGAAAAAGAATAAAAGATAAATTCGACCAGGTAGGAATTGAGATTCCTTATCCTTGCACAAATATATACTTAAGAAATAAAGATTAGAGTGAGCCCTTTTCTGTTTGGAGGATTTAAGTAAAACAACAGAATTTAAGCAGAATTAATTATTGATTATTGGTTTCAAATGTTATAATATGCCTAGTGGTAATAAAGGTGAAAGAATAAAAAAATCTTTTTTATCTTATTATCTTTCTGTTCTACTTTACAGTAGAACCTAATTTATTAAAATTAGTCCACAGGAGGATTAAGAGATTGAGAAATTATGAATTGGTGGTTATTTTTGACCCATCCCTCGAGGAAGAAGCTGTCGGTAAAGAGTTATCCAAAATTACCTCATTGATTGAGAAAGAAAAATGCGAAGTTTCTAATATTGACAAGTGGGGAGTTCGAAAGTTAGCCTATCCTATTAAAAAACAGGAAAGCGGTTATTACATCATAGTTTATTTTAAGGGTAAAAGCAGTATTATTTCTGAACTGGATAGAGTAAACAAAATCAATGATAAAATATTGCGTCATCTGATTGTAAAAAGCGATGAATCTTAAATGATTACAAATTAATCAAAAGAAGGTGGATCATCATGGCTTTTGGTGTTAATTATATAACTATTCTGGGAAATTTGACCAGAGATCCTGAGCTCAGGTTTACCCCAAATGGTACTGCAGTGGTAAGCTTTGGGCTCGCAGTTAACCGGAATGTTCAGAATAAAAATTCCGGTGAATGGGAAACCCAGGTGGATTTCTTTAATGTCACTGCGTGGTACAAACTGGCAGAAAACTGTGCTGAAAGTTTAAATAAAGGAGACAGAGTTCTGGTTTCAGGAAGACTTTCACAGGATAGCTGGGAAAGCAAGGAAGGTCAGAAAAGATCAACAGTAAGAATTATTGCCAGTGTAGTAGCACCCAGCCTGGAGTTTGCTTCTTGTAAAATTGAGAAAAATCCGAGAGCAGAAGAGGGGATAGCCGGTAGGGGAGCACCCGTCGGTGGAGCACCTGGCGAGGCTACATCTGGTGAAGGCGATATTGAAGAAGCTGACTTTAGTGATGAAGATATACCATTTTAAGTATGGTTTAATTTGAATGTAAAAGGAGAAACTTTAATTGGCTAGGAAAAATAAAAATAATAGGAATGACAGAAATCTGAGAAATGCATCTTTAAGAAGTGCAACCGGTTCTATGCTTAATTTGAGGCAGAGAAAGAGATTCTGTTATTTCTGCAGGGAGAACATTACCAGTATTGATTATAAGAATGTGAGCTTGCTTGAAAAGTTTATTTCTGATAAGGGCAAGATAAGGCCAAAAAGGTCTACTGGAAATTGTGTGCAGCATCAGAGAAAGATAGCTATGGCTGTTAAAAGAGCAAGAGTTATTGCTCTTATGCCTTATTTTAAAAGATGATATGTCCTTTGATAATTTAAAAAATACTAAAATTGGAAGATTAAATCTGGTAGTACTTACTGTATTTACTTTTTTATCTGTAGTTTTTGCTGCATATATACCATTTTTTGGGATTATAGGAATGGTATTAGTACCTGTTCCGGCTACCCTGCTGGTTCTTTGCGGCAGAATAAGAGATGGTATAATCTGTGCGGTTGTAGCCTGTCTTGTATTAATTTATCCTGATTACATGCTTGCGCCGGTTGCTGCGGTTTTGATAATTGCAATTTCTTTGATTTACAGGAATTCTATCAATAAGGATAAAAGTAAATTATTTACCATAGGTAGCATTTTTTTAGCATTTTGTGGGGCAGTATTACTGTATATTATACTTGAGTCTGCTGTGAGTGGGGCCAATTTCGTAAGTGAGTTTTTCAAAAACTATAACACTTACATTGACCAGATATCCAGTGACCAGTTTATTTCAGGATATACTGGATTACTATTAATTGACCAGTCCCAGCTTGATGATATTTTCAATCAGGTTCGTGATATTTTGAAATTTATTCCTTATATTGTTCCGGGAATTTTAGTAGTTTTATTTTCTTTTATAAGTGTTATAAATTATATAGTAACTTACGCTGTACTTAGAAGGTATAATATTCATATAAAGCCATTTTTATCTTTCAAGGAATGGGAACTCCCCTGGTACTATTGTTGGGGAGCAATTTTAGGGCTGGTATTGGTGCTGATACCTTCCGGCGGCCAGAGTTTAAGTAAAATAATAGACATCATTGGATTTAATCTAATAATTATTTTTGGTCTGTTGTATCTGGTTCTTGGGGTTTCAGTACTTTGGGGAATACTGGAAAGGTTTAGAGTTACATTTGTCTGGAGAGTAGGTATTTTTGTAATAATGGGTTTGTTTTTTGGATTTGCAATATTAATCCTGCCATTTTTAGGATTAATTGATATATGGGTTAATTTTAGAAGGTTAAATAGGGGGTAGTCAATTTAGTCTTGAAGCAGAAGATAGGAGGAAAATTTGAAAGTTATACTTACCAAGTATCATGAAAAATTGGGAGATGTGGGAGACACAGTAGAGGTAAAATCCGGTTATGCAAATAATTATTTAATACCTAATAGTCTGGCACTGCCCGCGACCAGAGGGAATATAAATCAGATGGAGCTGGTAAAGAAAGCTGCTTTAAAGGTTGAAGCCAGAAATATAAAAGAAGCAGAAGAGCTTGCTGAAAAGCTGGAAGGGCTTCAGGTTACCTTTATTGTGAAAACCGGCGAAGAGGGAAAACTCTACGGCTCTATAACTAATAAAGATGTTGCTGAAAAAATCTCTGAGGAAAGAAAGATAGAGATAGATAGAAAGAAAATCGATATGCAGGAGCATATAAAAGAATTAGGGGAATATGAGATAGAATTAAAGTTATATAAAGAAGTTAAGAGTCTTGTAAAGGTAAAAGTGGAGCCAGACGAGGAATCAAAGGAATTAATTGAAGCGCATAAGGCAGAAAAAGAAAAAGCTGAAAGTCTGACTGAGCAGGAGAAACAGAAGACAGAAGAAGAGAAGAGCGAAAAAGGAAAGGCAGAAGCTAAAGGCAAAGATGGTTCGGGAAAAGTAGGGAAAGAAGAAATAGAGAGAGAAGAAAAGAAAGAAGCCAGGATTAAATCTAAATCCAGAGATAAAGATAAGTAGTTTATGCAAGAGCAAATTAAAAAAGAAGGAAAACTTTATCCTCTTGATACCAGTAAATTGGAGAGAATACCTCCTTATAATATAGAAGCTGAAGAGTCTCTGCTGGGTTCTATGTTGATTTCAAAGGATGCCATAGTATCGGTTTTTGAAATTGTAGATGCCGGAGATTTTTATAGAAAATCCAACCAGGAAGTTTTTAATACAATAGTGGAGTTGTATGTGAAAGGAGAACCGGCTGATCCTATAACTGTGGCAGATCATCTTAGCAAAAAGGGGCTGCTGGATGAAGTAGGAGGGAAAACTTTTATCCATTCTCTTATAAGTAATATTCCTCTGGCTGCTAATGCCCAGTACTATGCACAGATTGTAAGAAATCATTCTATTTTAAGAAAACTAATTTATGCTGCTACCGAGATAGCGACTATGGGCTATGAAGTTCCTGAGGATCTGCAGTCAACTGTGGATAAGGCGCAGCAGCTGATATTTTCTGTGTATAAAGATTTAAGCAGAGGAAGTTCGAGAGGAAGAAGTGCAATAATGAAAGATCTGGTTTCCGAAGCTTATGAGTTAGTGGAACTTTTACATGAAGCCGGCTCGGATATATCCGGTATACCGTCAGGGTATATAGATTTTGATCACTTGACTTCAGGTTTTCAGAATTCTGATTTAATTGTTATAGCGTCGAGACCGGGAATGGGTAAAACTTCATTTGTTTTGGGTATGGCCAGGAATATTGCGTTGAGAGCAAAAATCCCGGTAGCTGTTTTCTCACTGGAGATGTCAAAGCAGCAGGTAGCACAAAGATTGATGAGCGCGGAATCAAAAATAAATCTGCATAATCTAAGAAAAGGAAAAGTCAAGGATGATGAGTGGACTCAACTGGCAAGAGCGGTTGAGAGACTGTCAGAGTGTAAGATATATATAGATGATACTGCATTTTTAACTGTGATGGATCTGAGAGCCAGAGCCCGAATGATGGTCAGTACCAATGATGTAAAATTAATAATTGTTGATTATCTCCAGCTTATGCAGTCCACTACGAATTACAGAGGCAATAAAGTACTTGAGATCACAGAAATATCACAGAACCTAAAAGGTATTGCAAAGGAATTAAATATTCCGGTAATAGCGGTATCCCAGCTTTCAAGAGAGGTGGAGAAGAGGGATAGAAAGAGACCGTTTCTTGCAGATTTAAGGGAATCAGGCTCCATTGAGCAGGATGCAGATCTGGTAGCATTTATATATAGGGATGATTATTATGAAGAAGATGAAAGTAAACACACCGGGAAAGCCGAAATTATAATAGCCAAGCACAGGAATGGCCCTATAGGTAGGGTAGATATGCGATTCAATAAGGAGTTTGCATTATTTTCAAATTTAAGTAAGCCTTATCAGACTGAAGACAGTTATCAGGCGGAAGACAGGAGTGAATAAAATGCCTAGTATAGCTATTATTGGTTCTCAATGGGGTGATGAAGGGAAAGGGAGGATTGTTGATTTACTTTCAAGCCGGGTAGATATGGTAGTGAGGTTTCAGGGCGGAAATAACGCTGGCCATACAGTAGTAAAGGGAAATGACCAGTTCAAACTTCATCTGATTCCGTCAGGAATTTTGTATCCTGATGTTATCTGTATCATAGGAAACGGCGTGGTATTAAATCCCGAAGTGCTGATAGAAGAACTGGACAGCCTGGAAAGCAAAGGGATAAGTACTGATAATTTAAGAATAAGTTGTAATGCACATCTGGTTATGCCCTACCATATAATTCTGGATAAAGCCGGTGAACACAGGCTGGGTAAATCTAAAATTGGTACCACCCATAAAGGTATAGGGCCTGTATATGCTGATAAGGCGCTGAGATCGGGTATTAGGACACAGGACTTGCAGGATTTAAAGATATTCAGGGCTAAACTGGAAGCATCCCTGAAGTTAAATAATGCAATCATAGATAAAATTTACGGACTGGAACCTCTTAACCCTGATGAAGTTTTCGACAGATATGTGCAATATGGAAAACGAATTGAAAAATATATAATTGATACTACATTCTTGATAAATGAAGCCTTAGATAGAAATAGAAGAGTACTATTCGAAGGCGCACAGGGTACTATGCTGGATATTGATCACGGGACATACCCCTATGTAACTTCTTCTTCTACTATTGCTGGCGGCATATGTGTAGGTGCGGGGGTCGGTCCTGGCAGATTGGACGAAATAATCGGCGTAGTTAAAGCATACACTACGAGAGTTGGTTCTGGTCCTTTCCCAACTGAAGAAACTAGTAAAATTGGTGAGTATATGCGGGAGAAAGGTTATGAGTACGGGACTACTACAGGAGGCCGAGGAGATGTGGATGGCTGGATGCTATTATACTGAAGTATTCAGTTATGGTAAACACCATTGAGGGTGTTGCGTTAACCAAGCTGGATGTACTTACCGGTTTGAAAAAAATAAAAATTTGTACTGGTTATAAATATGAAGGCAAGATTTATAATGACATGCCCTGCCACCAGACTATTCTGCATAAGTGTCAGCCTGTATATGAAGAATTCGAATGCTGGAATGAAGATATAAGCAGGGTAAGGAATTTTGAGGATCTCCCCAAACAAGCTCAGGATTATATAAAAAATATCGAAAGAATTATAAAAGTCCCTGTTTCAATGGTAAGTGTGGGTGCTGAAAGAAGTAAAATCATTGTAAGGGACGATAATCTCCGAAGCAGATTATTTGATCAAACCAGGAGATCGACACTTATAGTTTAATAAATATAATAAAGATAAAGGAACAAGTTGAGAATACTGGTAATAGGTGGTGGGGGCAGGGAACACTGCCTGATCTGGAAAATTTCAAAGAGTCCTCTGGTAGAAAAAATATATGCAGCTCCAGGTAATGCAGGTATAAACAGGATTGCTGAATGCATCGATATAAACACATCAAAAACCAATTTTGACAGGCTTTTAGAGCTGGTAGAAGATAAGGGAATAGATTTAACTGTAGTAGGTCCGGAAGCACCGCTTGTAGAAGGGATAGTTGATTATTTTAATCAGAAAGGGTTCAGGATTTTTGGACCCGGTAAACAGGCTGCTGCGATGGAAGGCAGTAAAGTTTTTGCCAAAGAATTACTCCAGAAAAATAATATCCCTACTCCGGATGGAATTGTTTTTAAAAGGGAGAATTATGAGGAAGCAATAGATTACATTGATAAAAGGAGTAAATTCCCGGTAGTCGTGAAAGCCGATGGTCTGGCAGCTGGGAAAGGTGTAGTTATAGCCAGTGATGAAGGCCAGGCTATTGAAGCGATCAAAGATTGTTTTGTAAAAGATAAGTTCGGCAGCTCGGGAAACAGGATAATAATTGAGGATTTCTTGAGCGGCTATGAGGTGTCTATCCTGTGCCTTTGTGACGGCAGAAAAATTGTTCCAATGGCTCCTGCTCAGGACTATAAAAGAATCTTTGATAATGACAGAGGAAAAAACACCGGTGGTATGGGTAGTTACAGTCCTGTACCTGTGGTAGGAAATCAAATTTACGATCAGATTTTAAATAAGATTATCTTTCCCACAGGTGCCGCAATGGTAAGGGAAAATATAATATACAGGGGAGTTCTTTACGCCGGGATACTGGTTAGTGATGGCAAACCCTACCTTCTTGAATATAACTGCAGGTTTGGGGATCCTGAAACACAGGTGGTGCTGCCAAGATTGGAAGATGATCTGGTGCCACTGCTTCTGGAGTGTACAGAAGGAAATTTGAGTACGGAAAAACTTAAGTGGGATGAAAATAAGTGCATATGTGTTGTAGCAGCGTCTGAAGGGTATCCGGAAAGTTCCTCTAGCGGTGATATAATTGAGGGTTTAGATTATTATGAGGGTAGTGATGATATAATTATTTTTCATGCCGGAACAAAAATAGAAAATGGCAATGTAGTAACTAATGGGGGGAGAGTTCTGGGAGTTGTCTCCGGGGCTGGCAGTTTTAAGGAAGTAAGGGAAAAAGTATATTCAGCGATGGAGAGAATAAAATTTAGAGGAATTCAGTATAGAAGAGATATTGCGTTAAAAGCGGAAGGGAGCGAATGATGGCAAGCAGTGATAAAAAAGTTGCTGTAGTGATGGGCAGCATTTCTGATGAAATTGTGATGAAGAAGGCTTCGGATGTTTTGAAGGAATTTGGAGTGGAATATGAGGTAAATATACTTTCAGCACATAGAATGCCGGATAAGACAAGAGAATTTGCTAAAAGTATAAAAGATAGGGGAATAGAAGTAATAATTGCCGGGGCGGGGAAGGCAGCGCATCTTCCGGGTGTGATTGCTTCTTATACTACAGTTCCGGTAATAGGTGTTCCCATCAACACATCCGACTTAGGTGGGCTGGATTCTCTACTTTCTATAGTACAGATGCCTTCGGGAGTTCCTGTTGCCTGTATGTCCATAGATGGTGCAAAAAACGCAGCGTTTCTTGCTATTCAAATACTTGCCTTGAAATATGATGACCTGGCAGAGAAACTGAATAAATATAAAATTAAGTTAGAACGTTGACATGCAAGAATTTGGATAGTGATTGAATTATTAAAATTTTGTTAAAGTTTTTGTTTTATAGTTAATTTTTTTTAACGTTTCTGCTATCATTCCGCTTGATTTATAAAGTTGATACATATCAGGTAGATTATTACAAAAAAGCAGTATTTTATGGGCAGATTACTATTATTGGGTAAAAGCTCTCGAGGTACCTTTTTTATTGGTCCTATTAAAGAAATATTTCCTGTACAGGCTAGCACTATTCTTATTGTTGCAACCGGTGGGCTGTTGTTATCGCCTGGTTATATCTGTGATAAAATTTTTACCTGATAGTATCTTTATTGGTTTGCTGTTAATGTAAGATATATTTTTTATATATTTAAAAAGATGGATTATTAGGATGTCAGGTTAATGAACGATAATAAAATAAAGATAAAGGTAAGAGATTATGGCTTTTATTATGGAACTACAAAAGTATTATCGGACATAAACATGGATGTTCAAGAAAATGCCATTACTGCAATAATCGGCCCATCAGGATGTGGAAAAACTACATTCTTGCGGACTTTTAACAGAATGAATGAGCTGCTGCCAAATACCAGGGTGGAAGGTGAAATAATAGTTGATGAGATCGATATATATAAAGATAATATCGATGTTGTAGATTTAAGGAAAAGGGTTGGGATGGTTTTTCAGAGACCAAATCCTTTCCCCAAAACTATTTACGAGAATATTATTTATGGGCCCAGATTACATAGGAAATATACCAGAAAACAGCTGGATTCGATTGTAGAAAGCAGTTTGAAAAGAGCAGCTCTCTGGGATGAAGTAAAGCACAAATTAAATACAAATGCTCTGGATCTTTCTGGCGGGCAGCAGCAAAGGCTGTGTATTGCCAGATTACTTGCTGTGAATCCTGAGATAATACTTATGGATGAACCTGCTTCAGCGTTGGATCCTATCTCCACCCAGAAAATAGAGGATTTAATGGATGAACTTAAGGAGAATTACACTATAATAATAGTTACCCACAATATGCAACAGGCAGCAAGGGTATCAAATAAAGCAGCCTTTTTCCTTACCGAAGATATCCACAAGCCGGCTACATTGATTGAGTACGATGACACTAATAAGATATTTACCAACCCCGGTGATAAAAGGACAGAAGATTATATAACAGGCAGGTTCGGCTAATTAGATGTAGATTAAATATTTGCTTTTGACATCTCATATCTCATACAATATAATACCTCAATTAAATAATTACATTATTGGCTGTTTCAGTACTGGAAATAAATACTAAAATATAACAACAAAGTTACTGGAATTAGGAGAAGAAGATATATGAAAGAATATCGTCTTACCAAAGAGGGTTATGAAGAATTGCTTAAAGAGAGAGAGGATCTCATAAACAACAAGCGAAAGGAGATTGCTGAAAGGCTGAAGGAAGCAAAGAATTCGGGGGGAGATTTAACCGAAAACTCCGAGTATGAATATGCCAAAAACGAACAAGCTTTTATAGAAGGCAGAATTGAGCAGATAAACGAGATTTTAAGCAATTATGTAATTATAGAGAAGAAAACCAGTAAAGGACTGGTTGAGCTAGGGACAATAGTGGTAGTAAAAGATGTAGATAAGAAAAGGGATAAAGAGTTTAAAATAGTCAGCTCTATAGAATCTGATCCCGAAAAAAATAAAATTTCGGACGAATCTCCTATGGGAAAGGCACTGCTTAATAAAAAAATCGGAGATGAGGTAGTAGTTAAAACTCCCGAGAATACTAAGAGATTAAAGATAATAAAAATCAAATGAAAACCGGGTTTACCGGTGAATAATTATGGAGAACAAGAAGAACAGCAAAACTTCAAACACAAATAATAATATGAACAGCAAGTTACTTGAGGCAAAGATCGAGTACTTGCTGGAATCAGAAGAATCTCTGGCTGAGGCACTAAGGATAAAACTTAACAAGATAAAGGACCTGGAGAAAAGCGGTAAAAAAATTTATAGGAGCAGGTTTGATAAAAATTCCGATATAGTGGATATAAAAACGAAGTATTCCAGGCTTAAATCTGGTGAGAAATCTGATAGTGTTTTTAAAATAGCGGGGAGACTTGTAAGTTTTAGAAAACATGGTAAGGCAACTTTTTGTGATATAAAAGATTTCACAGATAAGATCCAGTTATACGTAAATCAGAAAAATATCGGAGAAGAAAAGTATGATGAGTTTTTAAATCTGGATATCGGTGATTGGGTAGGCATAGAGGGAACTGTTTTTGTTACACATGCGGGAGAACTTTCCATAAGTGTTTCCCGGTTTGAACTATTAAGTAAAGCTATAAGGATACTTCCCGAGAAATGGCACGGGCTAAAGGACAAGGAATTAAGATACCGTCAGAGATATTTGGACTTCATTGTAAATCCTGAGGTAAAAAATGTATTTTTAACCAGAGTCAAAGTAATAAATGCCATAAGAGAATTTTTAAATGACAACGGCTTTAAAGAGGTTGAAACACCAATGCTGCAGCCAATTCCGGGCGGCGCTACTGCAAGACCTTTCAAGACTCACCATAATGCTCTGGATATGGACCTTTATTTAAGGATTGCACCAGAATTATATTTAAAAAGGTTAATTATCGGTGGGTTTGACAGGGTTTTTGAAATAAATAGAAATTTCAGAAATGAAGGGATATCCCACAAGCACAATCCGGAATTTACCATGCTGGAGTTTTACCAGGCTTATGCTGACTACAATGATATGATGGATCTAACCGAGAAACTTATAAAATTTGTTGCCATGAAGTCTATCAGCAAATTAACCACAAGCTACCGGGGAAGCAATATCGATTTTAGCAGAGAATGGAAAAGATTTACGATGCTAGAATCTATTTATAAGTTTGGTAAGATCAATATAAATCTTGACAGTAGCACAGAAGATTTATTATTGGTGGCTAAAGATCTAAATATTGAGATAGAAAAAAACTCCGGGAAGGGAAAGATTATAAATAAAATTTTTGAAACTGCAGTCGAACCCAAGCTTATACAACCTACTTTTATAAAGGATTATCCCATAGAAATTTCCCCACTGGCAAAAAGGCATCCCGAGAATGAAAATCTGGTTGAAAGATTTGAGCTGTTTATAGGAGGGGAAGAAATTGCAAATGCTTTTTCGGAGCTGATTGATCCCAGAGAGCAATTGGAGAGATTTAAAAATCAGGTGAAGAGCAAATCTGAAGAAGAGAGAATTACCGGTAAAATCGATGTGGACTTTCTTAAGGCGCTGGAATACGGAATGCCGCCCACAGGCGGAGAGGGAATCGGGATTGACAGACTGGTTATGGTGCTCACCAATAGTAGTTCTATCAGGGATGTAATTCTTTTTCCCCTTTTAAGATCTGAATAAAAGGATGCATTGCGCTGCTGATTTAAGTTTATTCTTGTAAAAAAGGTGATATAATTTTTCTGCAATTTAAATAGTCAACTCTAGTTAAACTGGTGATTAAAATATGAACTGCGATTTTTGTCATAAAAATGAAGCTACCGTTCATCTAATGAAGGTTCAGGGCGCAAGTGTGGAAAGAATCAATATATGCAAGGAATGTGCAAAGGATTTTTCTTTTTTCAGTGAGGAAGATTTTTACAATGATCTTGCAAGAATCCTTTATAAATTTTTCCATGTAGGTGTTAATGAGCACCATTCCGGCAAGGATAAGAAAACACTAAGAAGTATAAGTTATGGGAGGAACAGGAAATGTTCTTTTTGTGGTATAGATTTAAAAACCATTAAGAAAATAGGGAGAGTCGGCTGCAGCAATTGCTATATTGAATTTAAGGATGTGCTATTTCCCATAATAAAATCTATTCAGGGGAGCCTTGAAAATAAAGGTAAAATTCCTGTAAACACCAATAGAAAAATCAAGCTTGAAAAGAATATCAGAGACTTGAGATGCAAGCTTAAAAATGAGGTAATGGTTGAAAATTTCGAAGAGGCTGCAAGGATAAGAGACAGAATAAAAAAGCTGGAGAAGAGTATATATGGTCGGTAAAAATTTTTACTTGTTGGAGAATAAAACCGGTAAAAAGAAGTCCGGAAACAATAAGAATAAGATTATTTTAAATACCAGAGTCAGACTGGCAAGAAATCTTGCCGATAACAAATTTGCAAGTACAAGCAGTAGTCAGGAAAAAAATATTTTACTGAAAGAAATAAAGGAATGTGTTAATGGTATAAAAGAGTTTAAAGATTACAAGTTTTTTTCTATTAAGAGTCTGGGAAAAATACAGAGGGATTTGCTTTTTAAGGATTATATGGTCAGCTCTAAAATAGCGAATAGGATGCAGGGTAAAGGGCTGTTTGTAAGGTCTGGGCCAGATCAGGGAGAATCGTCAATGGTAATAGTTAATCAGGAGGACCATTTAAGAATCCAGAGTGTGCGTCGGGGTCTTAGCATCTCAGAGGCTTATAGTGAGGTTATTAAAATTGAAAAATATTTTGAAAGGAAATTAAAATTTGCTTTTGATAGAAGTCTAGGTTATCTTACAGCAAGTCCGGTTAACCTGGGGACTGCCTTGAAGGTGTCTGTCATTGCCCATCTCCCGGTACTGGCAATAAGTCCGAAGGTTGCTGATTTTGTAAAAAAATTAAACCAGGTGGGCTGTCTGATTAATGGGTATTTTGTGGGTCATTCCGAAATAATAGGCAATTTATTTAAGATTTCCAATCAGGTGACGCTGGGTAAGAGTGAGGAGGACATAGTTGAAGAAATGCAGGCAATTTGCTTAAATATAATTGATGATGAAAGGATTGCCAGGAAAAAATTAAAGGAAAGTGACCCCCTGGGGATTAAGGATAACATATATCGTTCCTTTGGTTTGCTTAAGTATGCTAAAATATTATCATATGAAGAATCACTGGAACTGTTATCCATAATAAGACTGGGGCTTGATCTGGATATAATAAGCGATATAGATGATTTTGATTACTTTGAACTGATAAATAAGATCAGTGACTCGCGTATCATATCGGATCTGGAGATGAGCGGCGAGGTTACTGATGACGAACTGGATTCGGTCAGAGCTGATTTAATAAGGAAAAAAATATTAAAGGAAGCTAGTTAAATGTTTGAAAGATTCACAGAAAGAGCAAGAAAAGTGGTAGTTAAGGCTCAAGATGAGGCCAGATTTTTGAAACAGAACTACATAGGCACTGAACATATTCTCCTTGGTCTGATTAATGAGAAGGAAGGAATTGCTGCCAGGGTTTTCTATGAACTGAATGTCTCTTTTGATGATATCAGATCTGCAGTAAGAGAGGTGGTTACTGAAGGTACTTCCGAATCCTATGAGCATATTCCTTTTACCCCCAGAGCTAAAAAAGTCCTGGAGTTATCTTTAAGGGAAGCGCTCCAAATGGGGCATAACTACATAGGTACGGAACATATACTGTTGGGGTTGCTGAGGGAAGGAGAAGGAGTAGCCGCAAGAGTTCTAAATAGTATGGGAGTTACTCTTGATAATGTAAAGGAAAAGGTAAAAGAACTTTTGAACAAGCAGTCTTACTATCCCGAACCGGAAAGAGCCATATCTGAAAGAAATCAAAAAAAAGCACTCAAAATGCTTTTACAGTATGGAAGAGATTTAACTTCACTGGCCCGGGAAGGTAAACTTGATCCGTTAGTTGGAAGAAGAAAGGAAATTGACAGGATAATTCAGATACTTTCCAGAAGAACAAAAAATAATCCTATCCTTATAGGGGAATCCGGAGTTGGGAAAACTGCAATTGTGGAAGGTCTGGCACAATTCATCTGTTCAAAAAAAGTTCCTTCAAATCTTTCAGACAAAAGGATATTTACGCTTGATCTGGGAGCTTTAGTTGCTGGTTCAAGGTATAGAGGTGATTTTGAAGAAAGGCTTAAAAAAGTTCTAGCTGAGATTAAGGATGACGGCGATATCATACTTTTTATTGATGAGGTTCATACTCTGGTAGGTGCTGGCGCGGCTGAAGGTGCCATAGATGCTGCGAGTATATTGAAGCCCATGCTGGCCAGGGGGGAAATCCAGACTATAGGAGCTACTACTGTCAGTGAATACAGAAAGTATGTTGAAAAGGATAAAGCGCTGGAAAGAAGATTCCAGCCAATTTTTATAAATGAGCCCACTGTGTATGAGACCATAGAAATTTTAAGAGGGCTTAAGGACAGGTACGAATCGTTTCATGGTCTTCATATAACTGAGGATGCTCTGGTGTCGGCTGCGAAGTTATCCTACCGTTATATTAGTGACAGATTCTTGCCAGATAAGGCTATTGATTTGATAGATGAGGCAGCATCCAGGTCCAGGGTAAGGACTCTTACCACGCCTCCTGATCTGAAGGAGCTGGAGACAAATATAGAAGAAATCATTAGGGAGAAGAAAAAAGCTATAGAATCGCAGGATTTTGAAAAGGCAGCACAACTGCGTGATAAAGAGAAGCAGTTGATCAGAGAAAAAAGAGAAATAGAAGAGATTAATGTCAGGACTAAAAAGGCCGAAAAGGAGGTTGTCGGTGAAAATGAAATAATGGAGGTGTTGTCCAACTGGACTGGTGTTCCAGTGTATAAACTAACCTCCAGTGAATCTTCCAAGCTGCTTGGAATGGAAGATGAACTTCACAAGAGAGTCATAGGCCAGGATGAGGCTATAAAAACGGTTTCAAGAGCAATTAGGCGGTCCCGTTCCGGCCTTAAGGATCCTAAAAGGCCGATTGGTTCTTTTATGTTCTTGGGACCTTCCGGTGTGGGGAAAACTGAACTGGCTAAAACAATAGCGGAATTTTTGTTTGATAAAGAAGAAGCGTTGATCCAGGTTGATATGTCCGAGTATATGGAAAAACATTCTGTATCCAAACTGGTTGGTTCTCCTCCCGGGTATGTAGGTTATGACGAAGGTGGACAGCTCACCGAAATGGTGAGAAGAAAACCGTACAGCGTGATACTGCTGGATGAGATTGAGAAAGCTCATCCTGATGTTTTCAATATACTGCTACAGATCTTCGAAGATGGACATCTTACTGACTCCCAGGGTAAGAGAGTGGATTTCAAGAATACAGTGATTATAATGACTTCTAATCTGGGGGCGAGGGAAATACAAAAAAATACCCCGATGGGATTCAAAAGAATAAATACCGAGGATCTTTCCTATGATGAGATAAAAGAAAAAGTAATGAGTGAATTAAAGCAGGCTTTTAGGCCTGAGTTCCTGAACAGAGTTGATGAAGTAATAGTATTCCATAAATTACAGAAGCAGCAAGTTTATAATATTATGGATCTGATGATGTCCAGAGTGCAGCAACAGCTCGAGCTGCAGGGGGTTACTATAGAGCTTAAAAAGAGTGCAAAAGATCTATTACTGGAGAAGGGCTATGATTCTACGATGGGTGCAAGGCCTATGAGAAGATGCATTCAAAATCTAATAGAGGATCCCATTTCAGAAAAGCTAATAAGCGGTGAAATAAGAGCCGGCCAGAAGGTTGAGGTAAGTGCCAAGGATAAGAAAATGCACTTTAATATTAAGAGATTAAATCATAGCAGTGTGTTAAAGGTTTAATTTTATAGAAGTAATAATGAATAAAAAAAATGAAGAATTATTGCTCGATTGCCTGAAAAAAATAGCTCCGGGAACGGAACTCAGGCTGGGCATAGAATATATCCTTCAGGGGAGAACCGGAGGGCTTATTGTTGTAGGGGATTCGGAAGAAGTATTGAAACTGGTAAACGGAGGGTTTTATATAGGATGCAGTTTTTCTCCCACAAAATTCTATGAGGTTGCCAAGATGGACGGGGCCATTATATTAAGCTCCGATGCAAAACGGATTTTATATGCTAATACTCACCTTTTTCCCAATCCTGACATTAAAACCTCTGAAACAGGTACCAGACATAGAACTGCGGAGAGAGTAGCGAAACAAACCAATACCCTGGTCATTTCTATTTCCATGAAAAGGGATGTGGTTACCATATATAAAGGTGATATAAGATATATGCTTGAGGAGCCAAGAGTGATTCTATCTAAAGCAAATCAGGCTCTACAGACACTTGAGAAATACAAAGAAGGACTGGATGAACTTACGTTTAATTTGACTGTGAAAGAATTGGAAGATTTGGTAACACTTTTTGATGTGACCAGTGTGCTTCAGAGATCAAGTATTGTACAGAGAACGGAAAAGGAAGTCAAAAAATATATATGTGAGCTGGGAGTTGAGGGCAGACTTTTAAATATGCAAACCGAGGAATTAATGACTAATGTAGTGAATGATTCTTTAAATATTATAAGCGACTACGCTAATGCAGATGTTTGTGCTGAGCCATTTGAGCTGAAGGATAAAATAAATCTTTTAGGTGATGATGAACTGCTTAAACTTGATAATATTGCAAGAATTTTAGGTTATGAAACCGAGGGCAGTTTAAGAGAATTTGATGTGCATCCGAGAGGGCTTAGAATTGTTTCGGAAGTTAGAAGGCTTCCCCAATCAATTATTATCAATTTAGTTGATAAGTTCGGTAATTTAAAAAATATTCTAAATGCAAAAGTGGAAGAATTATCTGAAGTTGCAGGAATGGGAAAAACCAGAGCGCGATCTTTATACGATAGGCTGAAAAAGTTTTCGGAATATTATCTATATAATGACCTGTATGGTAGAAAAGGAGGGATAGTCCCGAGAATTAAAATATAATATTGCTGGAATATTATTTTAATTATTAGACTTATACAACTTACTGTTGAAGGGTTTTTCAAAAAAATAGTAGCGATGATGATAATTTATGAATGTAGCGATAATTACAGCGGCTGGAAAGGGCACTAGGCTGAAAGGTGATATCAGCAAACAGTTTATGAATATTTATGGAAAACCAATATTGGCTCATACTATTACTGCTTTTCAAAATGCTTCAAAAATAAAAGAAATCTATATCTCAGTTCCTAAAGATTATCTGGAGTTCTGTCAAAAAAGTGTAATTAATAAGTATTCATTTGACAAAGTAAAAAAGTTAATCATTGGTGGTAGCAGCAGGCAGGAGTCTGTTTATAATGTCCTTGTTGAGTTACCTTCCTCTACTAAATTAGTGTCTATTCATGATGGTGTAAGGCCGCTTGTCACTGCAGAGGAAATTGATCTTCTAATTAATACTTTGATGAGGGAAAATAAAGAGGATCCTGAAGTAAAGGGAGTAATAATGGCAGCATCTGCGAAAGAAACTATAAAAATAGCAGATAAAGATACTATCGATAAAACTGTTCCCAGGGAAACTGTGTGGTATGCTCAAACTCCCCAGACTTTCTTTTATAAGGATATTTTAAAAGCTCATAATAAGGCCAGGGAAGACAATTTTATTGGTACGGATGATGCCTGTCTGATGGAAAGAATGAACCAGAAGGTCAATATAATAAGAGGCAGGCATGAGAATATAAAGATTACAACTCCTATTGATTTATTTCTGGCGGAGCTTGTTATGACTAGGAATGTCAGGAGATAATTAAAGGATAAAAATTATAATAGGAGGCATAATTTTTTATGAGGATTGGATTGGGGTTTGACGTTCATGCTTTCCAGGCTGGCAGAAAGTTAATACTGGGAGGAGCGAAGATAGATTACCCTGTAGGGCTTGCAGGTCATTCTGATGCTGATGTCCTGGTGCACGCTATAATGGATGCCATTTTAGGAGCCTGCGGCTTGCAGGATATAGGGTTTCATTTTCCGGATAGTGATATGGAATATAAGGATATATCCAGTCTGGTATTGCTTGAAGAAGTCAGAAAAAAAATGGAAGAAAAGTATTTCAGTATAGTAAATATAGATTCAATTCTAATAATGCAGGAGCCGAAAGTATCACCGTATATTCCAGAAATGAAAAAAAATATAGCTGGCATCTTAAAAATAAATGAGGATGATATAAGTATAAAAGCGACCACCACTGAAGGTCTCGGATTTTGCGGAAGAGAAGAAGGAATTGCTGCAGAGTGTGTGGTTCTGCTGAAATAGGATTTTAATAAGATTTTATATGGATATTTTATTTCATAGAAATGGGAATTACTGGAGTGGAAATAATGCCACGGCTTAGATTTGCCCCGTCTCCTACCGGAGGCCTTCATATAGGAACAGCAAGAACTGCACTGTTTAACTGGCTTGCTGCAAAGAGTATGAAGGGGAAATTAATCTTAAGAATCGAAGATACTGATGTAAAGAGATCCAGCATGATTTATGAAAAATCCATAATAGAAGATTTAAAATGGCTGGGGTTGAACTGGGATGAATTCTACAGGCAGAGTGAGAGGATTAAGGTATATCAGAAATTTGCCTCTAAACTGCTGAATGAAGATAAAGCTTACAGATGTTTCTGCACTCCGGAACGGCTGGAAAATCTTAAAAAAAGCCAGTATGCTGCAGGCATGATGTCCAAATATGATAGACGGTGCCGGGAGCTTAGCAGTTCAGAAATCGATAAAAAATTGAAAGAGGGTACACTGTTTGCCATAAGATTTAAGGTAGAGGATGGCAGGGAAATCACTTTTGGCGATTTAATAAGAGGAGAGATAAGTTTCAGTTCCGAAGTTATCGGGGATTTTATAATTATCAAGTCCGACGGGACTCCATCCTATAATTTTGGAGTGGTAGTAGATGACGGAGATATGAAGATCACTCACGTGTTGAGAGGGGAGGATCATATAACAAATACCGCCAGGCAAATTCTGCTATTTGAAAGTCTTGGGTTGAGTCTTCCTTCTTTTGCGCATTTTTCTATGATTCTTGGAAAGGACGGTTCAAAATTGAGTAAAAGACACGGAGCCACTACTATTTCTCAATTTAGAGAAGATGGATACCTGGCGGAAGCTTTGGTAAATTATCTTTCGATACTTTCATGGGCTCCCGCTGAGGGCCAGGAAATATTCAGTCCCGGGGATATTCTGGATAAATTTAAAATATCCGATATATCAAAAAGTCCGGCTATATTTGATGTGGATAAGCTAAACTGGATAAATGGTATTTATATCAGGAAAAAAACTGCTAAGGAATTGACGGAGCTGTGCACACCCTACTTAATCAGTGAAAAGACAATAAATAAAAAGGATACTGAAAATGAAAAGATCATGGGTAAAATTTTAAAAGGTGTAAATGCATTCAAGAATAACTTGAAGATTTTAAGTGATTTTTCCGTTTATATGAAAGATTTTTTTGAAGAAAAAATTGCAGGCTACAGCAAGGAAGCAGATGAAATTTTAAAACTGGATACATCTAAAACAGTGCTTAAGGCTTTTCTTGAAGTACTGAAGGGCCAGTGGAAATCTTTTGACAATAACCCTGATATAGATTTTAATGAAGAACAGAGTAAGGGACTCATTGATAAAATAGGAGGAAACCTTAAGGTATTGAAAATAAAAGGGAAGTTTTTGTATATGCCCATAAGGGTATCAATTACCGGTAAAACTCATGGGCCGGAACTGCCGAAAGTTATATCTATATTAGGTTTAAAAAATTGTATACAAAGAGTCAATCAAACCTTAGAATATATAAAAAATAATAAATTATAACTGGTTGGTTAAAATTATGGGACTTATAGCAGAATTAAAGAGCCTTGTAAAATCTGCAAAAGAAAGGGATCCAGCTGCGATAAGCACTACGGAGATTTTACTTACTTATTCAGGAGTGCATGCAGTCATAAATCATCGTATTGCTCACTGGCTTTACAGGCGCAAGGTGCCTTTTATTCCCAGATGGATATCACAGTGCAGCAGATTCTTTACCGGAATTGAGATTCATCCGGGAGCAAAAATAGGCGGGGATTTTTTTATAGACCATGGTATGGGAGTGGTAATTGGGGAAACTTCTGAGATTGGCGATAATGTCACTTTATATCAGGGTGTAACGCTGGGCGGTACCGGAAAAGAAAAAGGTAAACGCCACCCCACAATCGGAAATAATGTAGTTATATCTGCAGGAGCAAAAGTACTGGGCTCCATTGAAATCGGGAATAACGTGATTATTGGTGCTGGGGCGGTGGTAGTTAGGTCTGTCCCCGATAATTGTACGGTGGTAGGTGTCCCCGGGAGAATTGTAAAAATCGGAGGGGAAAAGGTATTGTCGGATGAATTTCATAGAATGAATTTACCTGACCCGGTGAGTGAGATATTAAGTGACTGCTGTGCCAGGATAGATTTTCTTGAAAAGGAACTAAAAGAAATTAAGAAAGAAAAAAAGTAAGGCAGGAAGTATACTAGTGAGTTTGAAAGTTTATAACACCCTGCACCGGAAAAAGGAACTGTTTAAATCCATAGAAGAGGGCAAAGTCGGTATGTATGTTTGCGGCCCCACTGTTTATAATTATATATCCATAGGTAACTCCAGACCCATTGTAGTTTTTAATATGGTCAGAAATTATCTTCAGTTTTCAGGCTACAAAGTGGAATATATTCAAAATGTCACCGATATTGAAGATAAGATTATAAAAAAGGCAGAAGAGGAGAAAGTAGATTATAAAGTTATAACCGATAGATACATTAAAGCTTTCCTTAAAGATGTTAAAAATCTGGAAGTGGGGGAATTCAGCAGCATGCCTGTGGCGACAGAAATGATTGCGGAAATAACAAGTATTATTAAAAGGATTATTGAAAACGGCTATGGTTATGTGGTGGACGGAAATGTTTATTTTGAAGTTGGTAAATTTCCGGATTATGGAAGACTTTCGGGACAGAATATAAGTGAGATGAAAGATGCAGGGGATGATAGTTTTGAGAAAAGGAATAAAATTGATTTTGCCCTGTGGAAGAAGGCTAAAGAGGGAGAGCCATCCTGGGAGAGCCCATGGGGCAGGGGAAGACCGGGCTGGCATATTGAGTGCTCGGCAATGTCAACTGCTCTGCTGAACCGTAATATTGATATCCATGGCGGGGGAATAGATCTGATATTTCCCCATCACGAAAATGAAATCGCACAGTCCGAAGCAGCATTTCCTGGAGAAGGCGATTTTGTAAAATACTGGATGCATAATGGTATGATTGAGGTAAAAGAAGAGAAGATGTCGAAATCAAAAGGGCTTGAGCAGAACTGGATTTTGAGGAATCTTCTTAAAATTTATTCTCCTAATACCATAAAATTATATATTCTTTCCACACATTACAGAAGTCCCCTGGAGTTCAGCATGGAAAAGCTGGATGAGGCAGGCAGAGCGCTGGAAAAAATTACCAATACTTTAAAGAATATCAAATTTTTAGCAGAGCGGGAAGATAGCCTGCTTGAAGGAGAAATCAGGCATGTTAAGATTGAACCAGTTGAGCCCACAGGGGAATTGGATAAAGAAGGGAAAGGAAAGTCTGATGTGAAAGTAGTAACCGCACTGGATTTCTCTATAAAAGTATTCGAAGACAATTTTAGAAATTCCATGGATGATGATTTTAATTCCGCTAAAGCCACTGGAGATATCTTTGAACTTGTAAAGAATATAAATAATATTATACAGAAACCCGATTTTGAAATTAGCGTGCCTTTAAAGAAAAGCCTGCGTGATGCCTATAGAAAAATAATAGAACTGGGAATGGTGCTGGGACTTAATTTTGAGAAGGAGATTTTGAGGATATCGGAAAATATAGAAACAAGAACCGAAATAACGAAAGAGGATATAGAGAAGCTGATAGCGGAGAGGGAAGCCGCCAGAAAGAATAAAGATTACAAAAAAGCCGATGAAATCAGGAATTACCTGTATGGCAGGGGCATTATACTGGAAGATAGAAAAGAAGGCACTATCTGGGAACTTAAAGGGTAGATTAAATCTTTTTAGCTTCTTCTATATTTAAAATTATAAAGATAAGTCATGGATAAAAATGTAAATTATGAATACTTATATGGGATTAATCCTGTTTATTCATTGCTAACAGTTAATGCGGGAAACAGAAAAATATATCAGATACTGGTTAGTAAGAATAGAATAAAAGATTCAAGGGTAAACAATATTTTAACGGAAGCCGGAAAGAAAAATATAGAGATAGTGGAACTTGAGCCGGTGCGATTCAATAATATTTCCTTTGAAGATGTCAACTCTCAGGGTGTTTGTGCCAGAGTATCTCCGTATAATTACAACGACCTAAAGCAGTATTTGAATAAGGAAGTAAGCAATAAAAGCAAGCTAATTGTCCTTGATGGTGTTACCGATGTGGGAAATTTCGGATCAATAATAAGGAACTGCAATGCATTTGATTTTGATGGAATCATCATACCCGAAAGAAGAAGTGTGGCTTTAAATGAAAGGGTCAGTAAGATTTCTGCAGGTGCTCTTGAAGAGGTCAGGATATTCAGGGTGGTAAATATCGTAAGAGCCCTGAAGGAATTGCAGGATAAGGGATTCTGGGTTTATGGAACGACAGTTGATGTGACTCCGGAGGTAAAATACCTTGGTGAAGTTGATTTCATATTTCCCCTAGTGCTTGTTCTTGGGAGCGAGGATAGGGGAATAGGTAGATTGGTTGGTGAGAACTGTGATATTATGATTTCAATTAGACTCGCCGGTAGTATGCAATCGCTGAACGTCTCTGTTGCCAGTGGAATTATTTTATATAAAGTGCAGGAGCAAGTTGAAAAGAAAAAATGACATTGAAGATTTAGTAATTGTGGATGGACATAATTTCATATTTAATTTTTTTAAGGGCGGTAAGTTAAATAACGAAAAATTGACTTATTTAAGGGAAAAATTGATAACAGACCTTAACTGGTATAAAAATCAAAAAAATTGTGACGTGATAGTTGTTTTTGATGCTAGAAATAGTGATAATCCGGCCAGGGGCGTTCAGATGGTCGATGATGTAAAAGTTATTTATTCCCGGAAAAATGAAACAGCTGATGATGTTATCGAAGAACTGGCTGGTATAGAAGCTGGCTATAAAAGGGTATTTGTAGTTACATCCGATTACCTGCAGCAGAAAGTAGTTTTCAGAAAGGATGTTTACCGGAAATCGAGCAGGGAATTTAACCTGGAAATAAAGGATTTGAAAAACAGGGTAAGAGAAAGAATAGCTCACTCCAGAGAGGATTCCGATAAAAGGTTTCATTCACTGGAAAGAAGGTTAAGCAACAAAGAGAGAAAAAAGTTATTGGAACTGCGTGAGAAGTAAGATTAAATGACCCTCCAAAAAATAATAAATAAGACTTATCTGTTTCCAATTCTTTTAATCATTTTTATTTGTTTACTTTGCGGTTGCGGTCTTTATTATGATTATGAAGATACTAGCAGCACCTCTAGAACCGGTGGGGAAAGTGACGGTACCAGTGGCGGCATTCGGGTAAAGGAAGTGGTTGACGGTGATACCATAATCCTTTCAGATGGCAGCAGGTTAAGACTGATCGGGATTAATACTCCGGAGCATGGGATGTATTTTTTTGAAGAAGCCAGGGAAGTTCTGGAGGCAATAGTCCTGGATAGGGAAGTTGTTTTAGAAAAGGATATATCCGATACGGATAAATACGGACGGCTGTTAAGATATGTATACTCAGGGGACTTGTTTGTGAATCTGGAGATGGTAAAAAGGGGATTTGCCAATGCATACACCTTTCCCCCCGATGTAAAATACACCGAAAAATTTCTGGAGGCGGAAAGATATGCGAGGGAAAATAACCTGGGTTTGTGGCTGAAATCGAAGGTGGGTATGGTAAAGATTGAGATAAACTACGATGCGCCGGGAAATGACAATATGAATTTAAATGATGAATATGTATTGATAAAGAATTCAGGGGCTGACTCCATTGACATTGATAGCTGGACTGTGAAGGACAGCGCAACTAATATATACAGGTTTAAAAAATATCTCTTTGAATCCGGCTCCACTGTATATCTTTTTACAGGAAGCGGAAATGACGGGGAAGGTAAATTTTACTGGGATAGTCCCCAACCTATATGGAATAATGATAGTGACACTCTTTATCTAAGGGATAGAGAAGGCCTGCTCGTAGAGATTTATAATTATTAAAGCTTCATTTCTTCTTCAATGAAGTGGGTGTGAATATTTCCCGACACAAAGTTTTTGTTTGTTATGATCTTTTTGTAAAAAGGTATGGTAGTTTTAATTCCATCTATCTTAAACTCGTCCAGTGCTCTTTGCGATTTATGGATTGCTTCTTCTCTGGTACTGTCCCAGACTATGAGCTTGGCTATTAAGGAATCATAAAACGGCGATACCTCGCAATTTGGGTGTATAAAAGTATCCACTCTCACCCCGGGCCCGCCAGGTAAAAAAAGATCCTTTATTTTTCCGGGGCACGGCTTAAAATCATTATCCGGGTCTTCAGCATTGATCCTGAACTCTATGCAGTGTCCTCTTGGATTATATTCCTCCTTCAAATTATTAGACTTCTCACTGGAAGCTATCTTTATCTGTTCTTTAACAAGATCAATGCCGGTAACCATTTCGGTTACCGGATGCTCTACCTGAATTCTGGTGTTTATTTCTATAAAGTAAAAATTCCCCTGTCCGTCTACCAGGAATTCTATAGTTCCCAGATTTTTATAATTTATTGCCCTGGCTGCTCTTACTGCAAATTCCCGCATAAGCCTTATAGTTCTTGGAGGCATATTTACGGCAGGCGCTTCTTCTATAAGTTTCTGATGCCTTCTCTGGATAGAACATTCTCTTTCTCCCACACATACAGTATTGCCGTAATTATCTGCAATAATCTGGAATTCGATATGTCTTGGTTTTGGAATATATTTTTCAATATAAACTTCACTATTCCCAAAAGAAGATTCAGATTCGGATTTTGCCATCGGTAAATGGGCTATAAGGTCTTTTTTATCACTACAGATTCTCATACCTTTTCCACCGCCACCAAATGATGCTTTTATAATTACCGGATATCCCAGGCGCTTTCCCAGCTTCAGTGCTCTTTTTATATTGTCTACATTACCTGATGATCCAGGAATGACCGGTATTTTATTTTGCTTCATGACATCTATGGCTCTGGATTTATTTCCGGCAAGCGAGATTGCTTCTGCCGGGGGCCCTATAAAAACGAGTTCATTTTGTAAGCAGGTATCTACAAATTTTGGGTTTTCTGCCAGAAATCCATAGCCGGGATGAATGGCATCACATCCGGTAACCTGTGCTGCGGAAATTATATTGTCTATATTAAGATAGCTTTTAGCTGGAGGAGGTGGACCGATGCAGATACTTTTATCCGAAAGTCTGGTATGGATGCAGTCCTTGTCTGCGGTTGAATATACTGAAACACTCTCTATACCCAGTTCTCTACAGGCTCTTATTATTCTTATTGCAATTTCTCCTCTGTTGGCTATAAGTATCCTTTTAAACATAAAACTACTTTTTATCTTTCTTAATAACCATTAAAACCTCGTCGAATTCAACTGCTTCTTCGTTGGAGACCAGAGTATCTATTACCTGGCCGTCGCAGTCCGAGTTAATCTTATTCATAAGCTTCATAGCTTCTATTATACATAAAGTATCTCCCTTTTTGACTTTATCGCCGGTCTTTACGAACGGAGGAGAATCAGGGCTGGGGGCAGAATAAAATGTACCCACGATTGGGGATTTTACCTCGATTATATCTTCGGGTTTCTTTTCTTTAGGCTGCTCCGACACTTTTTCTTTTATTCTATCCTGTTTTTCAACTCTATATTTCGGATTGTTTATTGATATCTTTACACCTTCTACTTCAAGTTTAATCTCTTCTATATTGCTGCTTTCGACAAGGCTTGTTATTTCCCTTATTTTCTTGACGTCAAGGTTTTGCAGTTTTGCCATTGGATCAGCTTTACTTTTCTTAAAAGCAATACCTGCCCTTGCCGTGCCAGTATCTTTTTCTACCAGAGGTTCTTTATAGCCAGCCTTTTTTTTCTCAAGGAATTTTCTGGTTTTTTCCGGAAAAAAACAATAACTTAAAATATCCTCCTCTTTCTGGGAGAGATTTTCAAGCTCACTTTTACACTTGGAGTAGATGTCTTCGACTTCCGGTTTGATCCCGGCTTTTTCTTCATCTGGGACGTTTTCCAGTACCCTGAGAATTTTTTTATCAACGTTCCGGGGGAGCTTTCCAAAATAACCACATATAAGCTTTTTTATCTCATCACACAGGATCTCCCATCTGTAATCCGAAATGACCGTATTAAGTATAGCCTGGCTTCCTATAATCTGACCTATGGGAGTTGCAAGCGACGGACTTCCTATCTCATTTTTGATAGTGAAAATTTCTTCCAGTACCGAATCCATTGCTTCAGTTTCACCAATTTCCGAAAGCTGATGGCTGATGCTTGAGATAAGCCATTTCGGGAGCAGATTTTTACCGGTGTTGTTAACGATGAATCTGGTGGATAATAAATCCTGTTTTATGTATGGATAAATATTTCCTTTTATAATTTCACTTAACTGAACAACTTCAGGGTAGTTCAGGTTGTGAGAAATATCTGTATCTTTGAGGCCTAAGATAAATGAAAATATAGTGGGATTATAATCACCATAGGATGAAGGCAGGAGACTTAGATCCACTCCATCACACCCATTTCGGCAAGCCTCAAAATAATTAAGTGTTTGGAGTCCCCTCAGGTTCGAAGCACTGAAAAAAAGGGGAATATTAATCTCACTGCTTAAGTCTTTAAAAAGTTCTGCTGCTTTTTTTGGGAATACCGTTGATTCGACGTCTTTTATGCATATACTGCTGCAGCCATAAATTTTTAGCTTTTTTGCAGTTTCTACATAAAAGCTGGTATTCTGTAGTTTGTCATATATTATAGTTCCCTGACAGGCAGCATTACTTTCTACAACTTCGGATACGGTATGTTTTAAATTGTCCAGATCATTTAAAGAGTCATATATTCTGAATATATTGATCCCGTTTCTTACACACTGTTTTATAAATCTTTTTATAATATCGTTTGAATAAATTTCCAGTCCACCCAGGTTCCTGGCTCCGATTAGTATCTGGAGTGGAGTGGATGGAATTTTATTTTTGATATAGGAGATAACTTCCAGCGGAGTCATATCAAGACTACTTTCCAGAATTTTTTCAAAACTTGAACCGCCCAGTACTTCCAGGCTGTCATATTTTATGCCATTAAGATGCTTTAGAATAACATCAAACATCTCTGTCTCTATGTATTCAGGATCCGTATTCTGGAATATATCTCTTATAGTGATGTCGTTTATTTTTATCTTTCTCATTTTTTGATTTTATTTAAGTTTACAACACTTACTGCCACCAGTATTTTTATAAAATCTATAACCAGGAAAGGCTGTGTGCCCAATTTCCAGGTTTTAATCAGTGTATCTGAAATAGATCCGGCACCGGTCATACCATAAAAATAACTGAAAAGATATATAAATCCAAAAAGATGTATAAATATAACTCCAAATATACAGGAAACAAGACAGAAAAATAAATTGCTTAAAGAACCCCCATCCTTTTTTACTGAATTTTCATATATGTATCCAGTAACAAATGCAGCGGCTATAAATCCCAATATGTATCCAACTGTAGGTCCGGTAAGAAGAGCTGCACCATTTTTAAATCCACTGAAAACCGGGAGCCCCATAAATCCCATTAGCACATATATAACCTGGCTGGCGAGGGCCCACCTGCTCCCCAGGAAAAGTCCCGAAAGTAGGACGGTTAAAACCTGTGTGGTTATGGGAACCGGAGTGAAAGGTAAATATACAGATGAATTGGCGGAGATTGCCATAAGGATTGCAAAGATCAGTGAAAATATAAGCTTTGTGGTGATGTCTGAGCTGTAGTATCCAGCTTTTGCCTCTGAATTTACTTCTGTGTTCCCCATATTGATCCCGTTTTTCATAAACCTCTCCTGTATAGCTTGATTTGATAATATATTTCAATATATTTGACTAACAGTATCCCATCTTAAAGAATATATATTACAGCTGTAAAGTTCTCTGGTTAAGACGCTTCGGTATGTATAAAGTTTCACCGGTGGAAATTACCTGATAACCTGTTTACAATCAAGTAGTGTGAAACTATTGGATTATACGGCCGTCTTCTTATAAAGTGGTTTTATAGAATGATTTTTTGATAAGTCGTATAAAAAGGATTAGGTGGAGGATTTATGAGATACCTTTTGACTGATGAACAGAAGATGATTGTAGATATTTGCAGGCAGATTGTTGCTGAAAGAATAATTCCAGTGAGAGCGGAATTGGACGAGCAGGGAACATTTCCATGGGAAATAATAAAAGAGATTGGGGAAAGCGACCTTTTCAGGATATTCATTCCGGAAGAATATGAAGGCATGGGTACAGGTATTTTTGAGGTGTGTCTTGCTACGGAAGAGTTAAGCAGAGGGGATCTCAGCGTGGCTACTTCTTATGCAGCATCGGGTCTGGGCCTTATACCATTACTTGTAGCAGGAAGCGAGGAACAGAAGAAAAAATACCTCCCACAGCTTGCAAGTGGCAGTAAACTTGCAGCCTTCGGGCTTACCGAGGCTGAAGCGGGGAGTGACGTCGGAAGTATTAGAACAACCGCAAAAAAGGATGGTGACTACTATATTTTAAACGGGACCAAGCAGTGGATAACAAACGGCGGCGAAGCGGACATCTATACCATTTTTGCTGTAACAAACCCTCAGAAGGGAGTGAGGGGAGCAAGCGCTATAATTGTTGAAAAAGGAACGCCCGGCTTTGAATTCGGAAAGAAGGAAAATAAACTGGGCATAAGAGCCTCCGCTACAAGGGAGCTTATATTTACAGACTGTAAGGTTCCCAAAGAAAACCTTCTGGGCGGCGAAGGAATGGGCTTTATCATAGCTATGAAAACATTTGACCAGTCAAGGCCGGCTGTGGGCGCACAGGCGGTTGGAGTTGCGCAGGGAGCTCTGGAGGAAGCTTTAAGTTATTCTAGAGTAAGAAAACAATTTGGAACTGCCATATCTTCCTTTCAGGCAATTCAGCATATGCTTGCCGATATGGAAACAAATGTTGAAGCTGCAAGGGCTCTTGTTTACTATGCTGCAAGAGTAATAGACAGTGGTGAAAAAAATGTTACCAGACTATCCTCAATGGCAAAACTCTTTGCGTCGGATATGGCAATGAAAGTTACAATTGATGCTGTTCAGATACTGGGTGGCTATGGCTTTATGAAGGAATATCCTGTAGAGAAGATGATGAGGGATGCAAAGATAACACAGATCTATGAAGGGACCAATCAGATAATGAGGAACATAATTGCTCTGGATATGATAAAAAGAGGAGTGCTCTGATTTTTTGTTTTATGGGTAGGTGATCCAAATAAAAATTGCGGTATGTATAAAGCAGGTACCCGGTACCACTGAAATTAAAATTGATTCCCAGACCAATACCCTGGTAAGGGAAGGGGTTGAAAATATAATAAACCCGTTTGACTCCTACGCGATTGAGGAGGGAGTAAGGTTAAAGGAAAGATTGAATGATGAAGAAGTAGAAATAATTACCCTTACAATGGGTCCCCCACAATCTGTAGAGATACTAAAGGAAGCTATATCTGTAGGAGTGGACAGTGCTATCCTTCTTTCGGACAGGGCATTTGCAGGTGCAGATACCTGGGCTACTGCTACTACTCTGGCTAAGGCTATAGATAAAATAGAAGACTGCAGGCTGATTATTCTTGGCAAACAAACCCTTGACGGCGATACCGGCCAGGTGGGGCCGGAGCTGGCACAGAAGATGAGCATACCCTTTATAGGCTATGTAAGCAGTATTCTTGAAATCAGTAAAAGTAAAGTGAAAGTTAAAAGGCTTATGGAAGATAGATATGAAACTTTTGAGATAAATCTTCCCGCAGCTATATCAGTAATCAAAGATATAAATGTCCCAAGAGTTCCTTCACTGCGAGGGAAGATGAAAGCAAAAAACACAGTTATACCAGTATGGGATGCAAAAGAATTGGGAGCAGATGAAGAGGAGGTAGGCCTTTCTGGTTCCTATACACAAGTGGTAAAGATTTTTACCCCTCAAGTAAAACATGAGACAAAAGTGATCGAGGGCACCACAGAAGAGCAGGTGGAGCAGTTATATAAAGTTTTAAAGGAATTAAATGTAGTGTAAATCAGGGAGTTGATATTTTTTGGAAATTAAAGTAGATGAGAAAACCTGTACAGGTTGCAGTCTCTGCAAAAAAGTCTGCCTGTACGATGCAATTGAGGTAGCTGACGGTAAAGCAGTAATCAATGAAAACTGTGTGTTTTGCGGAGCCTGTATTGAGGTCTGCAAGTTTGGTTCCATTGAAATAGCGGGACTTGCTGAAGAAAAGAGGGATTTTTCGGAGTACAAGGGAGTATGTATATATCTTGAAGCCAATGGCAACACTATAGTTGATGTGGGGTTTGAACTTGTAAGCGAGGGAAGAAAACTTGCCGATAAGTTGGGAGCGGAGCTTTCCGCAGTAGCTATTGGAAATGGTATTGAAGAAAGTGCGGCAGAGGCTTTTCAGTATGGTCTGGATAGGTTATTTCTTCTGGACAGTCCCATTTTTTCAAGCAACCTTGACGATATTTTTGCCAAAGCTCTGGTTCAGGTAATACATAAGAAAAAGCCGGAGATATTCCTGGCTGGGGCAACATGGTTCGGAAGAACTCTGATTCCAAAGGTTGCAGCTATTTTAAAAACAGGGCTTACTGCAGACTGTACCGGGCTTGCAATAGATGAGGAGAAAAAGATACTTCTTCAAACAAGGCCAACTTTTGGAGGCAATATTCTGGCAACCATAGTTACCAGAAATGCCAGACCACAAATGGCTACAGTAAGGCCTCATGTTATGGAAAAGAAAAAGATTGCGAAGGCACCTGACAGTCCCAAAGATAAGGTTGATTATTACAGAGATAAGATTGAGTATATAAAAATAGATGAGTCCAGATTTAAGAGTAAATATAAGCTGCTTGATGTGGACAGGGAACTTGACGAGAAGATAAATATTACTGATTATGATGTCATTGTATCTGGTGGAAGGGGACTGGGTGGAGGTGAGAAGTTTTCGATGCTTAAAGAACTTGCTGACCTGCTAGGAGGAGTAGTAGGCGCATCAAGGGCAGCAGTAGATTCGGGATGGATATCCTATCCTCATCAGGTGGGGCAGACCGGAAAGACAGTAAATCCAAAAATATATATTGCCTGTGGCATATCCGGGGCAATCCAACACCTTGCTGGAATGCAAACCTCTGATATTATTATTGCCATAAATAAAGATCCTGATGCCCCAATCTTTAAAGTAGCTAACTATGGGATAGTAGGAGATTTATTTGAAGTAGTGCCCATGTTGATAAAGAGGCTAAAAAGTGGGAAACAGTTAGTCTAATTTCGATTGACTGTATAAGTGCATGCGAATTATTTGATATTGTTATTTTAAAAAGTTCGAGTCCTACTCGGGAAGCCAGCGAATTTTGATTCGGATTCTTCATCAAAAATCAATGAAATGAAATAATAACCTCAGTCCCTTTACTAGGTGCGCTATTAATTTTAATAGTACCTTTATGAAAATCCACAATTTCCTTTACAATAGAAAGACCCAGACCAGAACCACCCTCATAAATACTTCTTGCCTTATCAACTTTAAAGAATCTTTCAAAAATATGTTTTTGATCATTTAAAGCTATCCCTATCCCTGTATCTTTAACGCTCAAAATTATATTGTGTTTATATTTTCTTAACGACAACATTACGTCTCCATTTTTTATATTATAATCAATTGCATTTTTTAAAAGGTTAGCCACAAGACGGTTTATTTGATTAGCGTTTCCCATCATATGAAGTGCTCTTTCTATATCCTCATTTAAGCTAACCTTTTTACTTTTAGCATATGCTTTAACTGATTTAATTTGATTTGAACAAATAGAAGATAGATTTATTTTATCCATATACTTCTCTGGTTTTTCTGAATCACTGCGAGCTAAGAAAAGTAAATCATTTGACATATTTATTAATCTGTCTACCTCTTCCAGTAGATCTTTATTAAGCGTTTTATAATCTTCCAAGGTTTGATTTTTCTCTAAAGCTATAGTTTCAATACCAGTCTTCATTATTGATAGTGGAGTTCTTAGCTCATGTGCGGAATCTGAAACAAATCTTTTTTGCTCATCCAGGGATTTTTTAATTGGCTGCAGGGTTTTCCCTGCAAGGAAGTAGCTCAGGCCAGATATAATTAGGATGATTCCAATATCAGTAGCAATCAAAACTAATTTCAAACGGTTTATAGCATTATTTAAAATTACATACTCGGGGATTGTTTCTGCCTCAGAATAACTTTCTTCTTCAAATTCAAAATTACTTGCAATATTATTAACAAATAATGTATACAGCATTATGCTAAATGCGATAATTACAATTAGCAGGATAGCTATATAAAAGAAAGTTAGTTTTAATCTTGCCTTTAAAAAAGCGTTATTCTTTAAATTTGTAACCCAGTCCACGAATGGTCTCAATATATTTTTCATTTTTATCATCCAATTTTCTTCTCAACCTTTTTATATATACATCGACAATATTGCTGAAGGAATCATATGCAAAATCCCAGCAATGATCAATTATCTGTTCTCTATTTAAGACCCTGCCCTTATTACGCAATAAATATTCAAGTACCGAGTACTCTTTGAGGGTAAGATCTAATAATCTATTTCCTTTTCTGACCTCAAGGGTTGCATTATCAACTGATATATCCTGGGCCTTTAGTATCTCGGGATCTCTACTGGGTGGGCGTCTGAGCAGTGCCCTTATCCTTGCCAGGAGTTCACCGAATGCAAATGGTTTTACAAGGTAATCATCTGCTCCGCTGTCAAGTCCGATGATTCTATCATCAATACCATCTCTGGCTGTAAGCATCAGTATGGGAATACTTATATTACTTTTGCGAAGTAATCTGCAGACCTCTATACCATCTTTTTGGGGAAGCATAATGTCAAGTATTATCAGGTCATATTCGCCATACAAGGCCATTTTTTCGCCCTCTTGGCCGTCATAGGCAAAGTCTACAGAAAAGCTCTTATTTTCTAGGCCTTTCTTAATATAAGCAACCATTTTCTTCTGGTCTTCCACTAGTAATAATCTCATATTCTTAAAAAGTTATTAATTTTACATAGAAAATATTATTTAGTATAGATATAAAATAGAATTGTAGCAATTAAGCTACAAGTAATAATCCCCTCACAGAAATTAATCTTGAGGGGATTATTAAAATGAAAATATTTGGTAACTACTCTATGCCTTCAAATTCATGTTCTACATCAACTCCGTCAGCATCTTCATGACCCCTACCAGGTAGATTTTCATCAGCTTCATCAACATCACCTGCTTCTTCTGCTTCATCAACATCTTCTACTTCTTCCTGTACATCATCCAGATCTTCTGCTACTGAAGTTTCTTCGGCAGCTGTAGCCTTTTCATCTGTTGCTGCTGCTGCTCCCATTAAGGGAAGAGAAAATATCAACATACTGACAATCGCTACAGCAAGAGTAAGAATGCCAAACTTTCCAAATTTCATCTTTCTCATATAATCTCTTCACCTCCTTCCTGTCTTCTAATATGTTTATATTAGGTTAATCTTCCCATTTATGTTGATTAATTTAACACACCAAGATGAACATACTATGAATAAAGAAATATTTATTATTACTGATATATTCTATAGATATTATGAAATCCGTGAGATATATTGGAAGTTTATTTACTTTGAATATGTTTAAGAATATCTTCAGAGAAATATTACATATTATGTTATTTAGTTAGTATTTAGTGTATTTCTATTGGTAAATGATTACAATTTATTGGGATACTCGGTATTTTAAAAGTGCCAATATAGGGAGTTACACAATAAAAGATATTAATTATGTAAATATATGAGTAGTTTTAATTTCTTCAAATTTATCTTTTAAAACAGTAAATTCGTTAAAATAAAAAGTTCGAAATGTGTCCACTAAGAGGAGCCAATCAGAACACTTATTAGCTCTTGGCTCTTCACCAACAACAGGGCCAAAACAGGGGCAACCCGCTCTAACAACACAGTGGGCTCCCAGTCTATTCTGATTCACATTAAGAATTATTTTCAAAATTAAATATATTTATAAGCGTTTCCCTTTCAGTTGTTCTATAAATATAATAATCTGAATCAATTGTGATTATCTCTTTTATGTCTAATCTTTTGGATATAATTACCAGTGTTGCATCTGCAAGGTCCATGGGTATATCCGAATATTCTTCTGAAAGCTTAATAATTTTATCAATTTCAGTTTGAGCTATGTCTTCAATTTTTAATCCGCCAAGTTTTATCCACTTCAGAAAATCTATTTGTGCATTTATACTAAAATCGAGCATATGACATACTTCTGTTAAAACAGGCCAACTGGTTGTAAGTATTCCGGAATAATTTTTCAGGAATTTTTTTATTTTTTCATGGTATTTATCGTTTTTATTAAATAAGGCTATAAGTGGACCTGCGTCAATTAGGGTATTTTTCATGAAGCTTTTCCTTCAATTTGATTTTGTAATTATTGGATAAAGACTCTCTGCTACCATACTTTCCAAAAAGATCCATGCCAATTTCAAATGGACTTAAATTTTTGGCACGTTTGTTATAATATTCAATGATTGCTTTTTTTATTACTTCTGATTTTGTAGATTTTTCCACTTTAATCAAAGTTGAAATCTTATTTAATATTTCTTCATTTAATCTTACTGTTGTCATTGTCTATTTCCTCCGTAATACATAGTGTATTACATTTACAGTAGATGTCAAGACGATTTTTAGCTATTTATAGTCTATGATAACTCTGGCTGAGCATTGTGGTCAAGACCTCTTTGGACTTATTATATAAGCAATTGTTCACCTTATACTTTGGTAGACAAATTAATTATTTTTTGTAATAATCTTTTTTAATCTTTTATCACTAATATTTTAAAATATGTCTGCAGTTGAAGTAAATCACATAGTCAAATCATATACAGATAAGCTCGCGGTTAATGATCTGTCTTTCTCTATAGCTCAAAATGAGATATTTGGTCTGATAGGGCCTAATGGTGCTGGTAAGACTACTACTATTAGGATGATGATGGACATAATTAAACCTGATTCAGGTGAGGTTATAGTTTTCGGAGAGAAATTGAGTGAAGCAAGTAAGAATAGACTTGGTTATCTACCCGAGGAAAGAGGACTGTATAAAAAACTGACTATTATGGAATCTATCATCTATCTGGCTTCGCTTAAAAATATGGACAGGTCCTCTATAGAGGAAAAAGCTGATGAGTTGCTTAAACAAACAGGTATGCTTCCTTATAAGAATAAGCGGATTGATGAATTGAGCAAAGGCATGGGTCAGATTATTCAGTTTATTGTTACCATCATCCATAACCCTGAACTGGTTATTTTTGATGAACCATTTTCAAGCCTCGATCCAATTAACACAGAACTAATTAAAAAGTTATTTGTAGATTTGAGAAACCGGGGTAAGGCAGTAGTTCTGAGTACTCATCAGATAAATCAGGTAGAGGAACTCTGTGACCGTGTATTAATGATAGACAATGGGAACAGCGTTCTTTACGTGCTTATTTCCTCTCCAAGCTCTGGAGTTTCTTCCTTTACCTCTTCGGTTTGTTTTTCTACCTTTTCTTCAGCTAAAGTTTCTTCTGTTTTGTTACATCCTGTGGCACTTAATGAGAAAATTAGTGATAATATTAGGATTATTGAAAATATTTTTTTAACATTTTGCCTCCCTCTAAATTGCTATAATTATACCAAATATGTACTTTAAAACACTACAAAATAATATTTAGATTCAGGCCAATTAACATTTCAATATGAAGAAATTATTTATTCTAAAGGGATTCCTTCTGGAACTTCCTTTCTTTTTGGCAAACTTATAATAAAACTAAATAATTTTTTACATGAATATAACCAGAAAAAGATCCTTTGAAAATGTGGAGAGATTATCTAGGTTACATCTACTACATATCTGGGATCTTTGACCTCCACTTAAGAAAATATGAATAGGGGTTTTAAAGAGGAATCTAACATTTTGTTTGGAACATTCTTTTGAGAAACCCTCAGAACAACTTAGATTCTAAGTTAAGATGGACCAAAGATTAGGGGTAAGGTCAAACTAATCTTAAAATTGAGGTAATCATGGTTAAGATGGCAGAATCAGCATTTTAGTAGTAGAGAATCAGGATTTTAAGGATATTTTTGAGAGTTATTTCGTCATTTGACCATCCATCCAGTCAAGCCCTTTATCCAATATTTTTGAAGGGCAAGAAAAACTATAATTGGAATAATAGAAACAATTACACTTCCACTTGTCAATAAACTATAATTTGTTGTAAATTCTCCTCTTAGCTTTGGTATTATCTGTATAGCTGTATATTTAGAAGGGGTGTAAATAAAAACTAAAGGCATAAAAAATTCGCTCCAAGACCATATAAATTGTAAAGAAAGAATGCTTATTATAGCAGGAATGGCAAGCGGTAATGTAACTCTTGTAAATACTTGATATTCTGAAGCACCATCTATTTTTGCGGCTTCTTCAACTTCAATTGGTAAAGAAAGAAAAAAATTTCTCATAAATGGTATTATCCATATAAGTGCAAGTGAGGTGTGCAGTATTATTAGAGGTATTAAACTATCTATAATATCAAGGCTATTCATCATCCAGTATAATGGTAATATAATAGCCTGTACAGGAATTGCAAATAATAGGAAAACAAATATTAGCAAAGGAATTTTACCGAAAAATTTATATCTAGCAAAGCCATATCCAGCAAGGGAACCTAAATATACGGGTATAATAGTTCCTGGGATGACATAAATAAAAGAATTAATTAATCCCCTCCATAACGGATGAGCTGAATAATTCCATATCTTTATAAAGTTGGATAAAGTTACATGAAATTCTTTGAAATTCCACCAGCCATGGAGAACTTCACTTAACGGTCTTATTGATACCATCAAAATTCCTATTACGGGAATTAACCACGTCAAGCCAATAATCCATACTAATAAAACTCTTAAAAATATAACTCTATTCTCTTTCACTTGACCTCCTGTACATCAGCAATGCGGCTATCACTAAGGAGAGTACTATTAGTATTGTTGCAGCTGCAGAAGCTTTATTAAAATTAAAATAGCTAAATGCTGTATTGAATACATATAAGCCTAAAACTTCAGTAGCTCCTCCGGGGCCTCCAGCGGTTGCAGTATAAACTATGTCAAACATCTTTAATTCCCATATGACTGTCATTATCACAACGAATATTATAGTGGGTTTAAGCAGTGGAACTGTTATGTGAAAAAACCTTTTTATAGCTGAGGCACCATCTATTTCAGCTGCCTCATAATATTCATTGGGTATTGTAGTTAAACCTGCAGAAAAGACAAGCAAAGTAAAGCCAGTCCATATCCAAATTGAACCAATAATTAAAGCAAACAAAGCTGTATTCACATTCATAGTCCAGGAATTGGCTAATGATTCAACTCCAATTATTTCGAAAAATCTTGTTACTATTCCTGCATTTTTTTCAAATATATAACGAAACATTATACCGCCTACTGCCATAGGTATTACCATGCCGATAACAATCATGGTTTTTGGAGCTGTGACGAACTTGATATTATGCATTAAAACTGCAATTAATAATCCTAATATTATAGTTACGGGTAAGTGGATGAAAATCCATATTAAGCTATGAATCAATGCACCCATTGGAAATTTTGGGAAATTTGATGGGTTTAGGAATTTCTTATCTTTAAAAATATCCATATAATTTGTTACTGAGTATTCTCCATTATTCATAAAAGAAGAATAGAACATCCAAAAAGTTGGTACAATTACAAAAATTAAAATTAATAGTAATGCAGGTAATAAAAAGGGTAACTTTATTTTTAAAGTCTTAAATTTTCTCATTGCTTTATTTTTATATTCGGCTTAATTAAATTATAAACTTATTGTTTATAAAAAAAGAACGAAATTTTAGCAGCATATTATTTGGATAGACACAGGCATTTTTCTACTCCAACTTAAAAATACCTGTGTCTATCTTCTTAAATTTCAATAAGTAAGTTTTCCCGACATAAAAAGTTTTTACTATAGATAATAATTACCTAGAGAAAATATCATTACTCTTTCTCAAAAATAGGATTTGGTACAGAGTCAATGGCTTGGACTACTTCATCTATTGCGCTCGATCCTTCTGTGATGAGTCTAATCGAATAAGTATCCATTGTTGATTGCCATTCTCCTCCTAACCAATCAGACCAGTCAAAGCATATAGTACGTCCTTCCAGGAGATTAGCCATTTCTTTTTGAAGATCAGTACTATAATTATCAACTGGAAAACCAACAACAGGTGATAATCTACCAGCATTATTTAAGTAAGTAGTTTGTTGGTCAGTACTCATAACAAATCTGATAAATTCTTTTGCAGCTTCAATATTTTTTGAATATTTTGGTATTACTATTCCGGGTACACCTCCAATGACGCCATCTCTTACAGGACCAGGCATTAAGAATACAAGTGTCTCATCGGGATCTACTCCACCGACAGATGGAATAATAGAAGGTCCAATACTTACGGGGAATTCACTATTAGCCCACATTTCACAACCAAGTGTAAAATCTGTTGGTTCGCTGAAATAACCATTTTCTTGCAAGGTGCCCATATTCTGAAGTATATTTTTTACTTCATCACTATTGAATGGGGTTTCATCTTTAACAAGCTTGAAGAACAAGTCTTGCCCACCAAACGCAACAGTCAAATCTTCAAACAATATCCTACATCCCCATCCTTCAGAATCTGGTACAAATATTGGGGCTTCTACACCATCAATATTTTTTATTTTTTCTAATAAATTTAAGAATTCATCCCACGTTTGAGGCGCTTGGAGATTATTCTCATCAGCGAATGGCTTTCTAATCATACCAATAGCATTTACATACATACTTTGGGGCATAGCATATAATTCACCTGTCTTTAGTGAGTAACCTGCTTCATTGGTCCCGGGTACAAAATTCCATTCCTTTGCAAAATCAGTTAAATCTAATATATGTCCTTGTTCACCCATTTCTCTAAATATTCCCATCCATGCAGTAAAAATGACATCAATGTTGGATTCTCCAGCTTCAAACATAGGTGTTAAGGTAGAAGTTAATTCTGTAATTCTTAACATTTGATGTTCAATTTTGGCACCAGTTTCTTCTTCAAATGCATCGAATACTGGCTTAATCATTGAGTATTCTTCTTCTGCCCAGGGTGTACAAATCGTTATTACTTTGCCTTCTAGAGATTTGGCACCAGTTTCTTCTTTGGCTGCTCCTTCTTTGCAACCTATGCCTGCAAACGACATGACAACTGCAAGCAAACCAATGGTCAAAATTATTAAGAATTTCTTCATTTAAATCACCCCTCTCATAAAGATAATCAAAATATGCCACAATGTTGTTGCAATTTTTTAGGGAAATTGCACCTGCGAGTGTTATTGCTAAAAAAACATCGTTTTATTCTCTGAAATCACCTCCTTATACTTATAATATTTAATGATTTAATATCTTGCATATTCACCTCCTATTTACTTTATTAATATGAATAGTAATGCTATAATTTGAGCAATTTTCCTACTTAATAAATTAACATGTAATTTATTTCAGTATTGTACAGTTTTATGATGGTTTGTTACCGATAACGTTACCGATAACATGTATAATATATTACATAGAAATTGAAAAGTCAAACCATACTTTTAATATGAAAGGATAAAAATGAAAGCTATAGAAATTATGAGGCATTTTCAGAAAGTTGGAACTTGGGTGGATTGGAATAATACTAGTGATCAATTTTTACATGGAGACCCTGAAATAAAGGTCACTGGTATCGCTGTTTCATGGATTGCGACCAATGATGCGATAATGAAAGCTGGTAAAGCAAAATTAAATTTATTTATTGCACATGAGCCATCTTTATATGATTTTGATTATAGTACCATTGGTCTGTTCCAGGAATCTTCAGGGGGAAAAAAACTAATAGAAGAGAAGAAAGAAATACTTGATAAATTTGGAATTACTTTGATGAGATGCCATGATACGTGGGATCTCATGCCTGATTACGGTATATGTGATGAATGGAGTAATTTTTTAGGTTTTGAAACTGAAGAGCAACCAGTAAAATCATATTATAAAATTTGTTTGGTAAATAGCCTGCCGATTAAAGAATTAAGTAAATTAATCTTGAAGAAAGTCAAATTATTGGGGCAAGATTCTATTAAAGTAATTGGAGACATGAATCAGAAAGTAAGGCGAATGGCTATTGGAACTGGAGCTGTTACCATCTTTCCAGAAATGAATAAATTAAGTCCAGACGTAATTTTAGCTACAGAAGATGGGATGCGACATTGGGATGCTGGGCTTTGGGCATTGGATTTACAAATACCTTTTATAGTTGTAAATCATGCAATTTCTGAAATTCCTGGAATGAAATCCTTATCAAAGTACTTGCAAAGCAATTTTAGCAATGTGCCAGTAGAATACATTAATACAATATTTCCTTATACCACATTGTATTGAGATAAAAAATTACAATATAATAAATAAATAATAAAAACAAATACAATCTTTGTTCTTTAAACTCTCAAACGATCCTACCAAGGATACCAGCTTGTAGGCTGATATGTTCCTGTATGACGAAGATTCCTCATCTTTTTTAGTGCTTCTTCAAACTCAGGGTTGTAAGGATAGAGCTTAAAGTATTTTTCCACTGTCTTCTCAAACTCACTATTCCATATAACTCCCATATCTACTTCTCCTTCACTGGTCTTCTTTGCTGGAGTAGTTGCAGCTGACTTAGAAAGAGGAATTTTTGGCGGAAGTTCTAAGAGACCAGGGATTGCCCCTCAGATTTGTCTATTTAATAATTTATCTCCTTTGTTTTAAATATATATTGATAATATAAGATATTTAATATATATTTACATAGATGTATGTTATTAATTGTTATTAATAACATGCTTGTAGTTTTTTATTTTAGCTAAATAATCTAATTAACTTATTGAAAAGTTTTATTTAATTACCTTGATATAAAAGATGACAAATATTTACGAAATAGCAAAGAAAGCTGGTGTCTCTCATATGACTGTTTCAAGATCTTTTAATAATCCTGAGATGGTCAATAAAAAAACTAGACAAAAAATCATGAAGATTGCAGATGAGCTAAGTTATAGACCTAGTTTGATTGCAAAAAGCATGAGAACTAAAAGAACTAATTATATTGGATTAATTCTCCCAGATATTATAAATCCATTCTTTCCTGAGATTGTCAGAGGTGTAGATGATTGTGCTAGAAAAAATGAATATAACGTGATTTTAGTAAATACAGATAACGATTATGAAATTGAAACCTCATCAATGTATATGTTTATAAATAGGGGTGTGGATGGCATAATATTAAGTGGTATCGCCGGGGGAAAAAAAGATAAAGAATTCATAAAAAAAATTATTAGTCGAAAAATTCCTGTTATTTTGATAGACAGGTATATTCCAGATATAAATTGTGCTTATGTCATTACTGATAATTTTAAAGCGGCATATAATGTCACTAGGTATCTCATTGGTTTAGGCCATAAAAAGATTGGAGTTATTTCCTCACCTCAAAAAATAAAAATTTTTCAAGATAGATTAAAAGGATTTAAGCAAGCACTTACGGATTATAGGTTATCATATAAAAACAATTATGTAGTTGAAGGTGAGGAGAGCATAGAAAGTGGCTATATTTCTATGAGGGAGTTACTCAAAACTAGTAATAAAATAACAGCTGTTTTTGCTATGTGCGATTTTATAGCTTTTGGAGTTTATAAGTATTTAAAAGAAAATGATATAAGAATCCCTGAAGATATTTCTGTGATAAGCATAGATGATATTTATACTTCTTCAATAATAACTCCACCTTTGACTACTATGGCCCAGAAAAAATATGAAATGGGCTTTAGGGCTGTGGAAATTTTAATTAATAGTATTACAGGAAATAAGAATATAAAGAAAAACATAATCTTGGAAGCAGAGTTAATGGAAAGAGGTTCCTGCAGGAGGATATAAGTATCAAGAAATTTAGTTAAGGCTTATAATCTTTTCAGACATTGAATTCTTTTTATCTCTCCAGCAATATAGTATCTAACTAGTCTTTTTACTTCTCAGTCTATAAATTTCTTATGTAATGACTCATAATCTATAGCCAGTTCTTTTGGTCATAGATTATAGCTTTAGTATGTACTTTTAGTTTCAAATAACAAAAGTAAGTTGAAGACTTGACAGAAATGTCTTTTTATATTATGGTTATCTATAACTGTTATAGATAACAATATTATAAGTAGTACTATTAAAAGCAAGAGATGGAAAAATTTTGATTTAATTAAGATGATTTTAATAAGTCTAAGAAAAGTTCTTTACTAATTAATTACTATAAAAAGATCAGACAAATTAAGTTGTAAATTTAATATGAGGATAAGTGATAAAGAAATAAAAAAAGTTGGTATAGGCATAATAGGAGCAGGTAGTGTAGCGGAAATTGCTCATTTTCCCTCTATAGCTCAAATTTCGGAAGCTGAACTTATAGCAGTATGCGATACTGTAGGTGAGTATAGAAAAAAAGCAGTTAAAAAATGGAAGGCCAAAGCAGATTATAGGGACTATCAAAGAATGATAGCAAGAGATGATATTGATCTAGTAATAATTGCGACTCCTAATCTTTACCACCATGAGCAAGCTATAGCTTGTGCCCAGGCAGGAAAACATGTGATTATTGAAAAACCCTTTACTGTAACCAATTACCAAGCCTGGGATATTGTAAATAATGCTAAAAAATACAATACAAAAGTAATGGTAGGATGTAACTACCGTTTCTGGGAGCAGCACTTAATTGCTAAGGAGCTTATTAACCGAAAAATAATAGGAGAGCTAAAGATGGGTAGCTCCAAATCTCATGAGTCTTGGGACCTTTACCATGAGATGGTATCCTACACTAAATTTAGATCTAACCCTAAATTAGCAGGTGCAGGAGCACTTTTTGATCTAGGCTCCCATATGGTAGATCTTCTATTGTGGTTTATGGGCAAAAATCCCAAAAGGGTGTGTGGTATAGCAAAAAATGTAGCCAGACCCAAAAAGTATACTGTTCTCGATGACTGCGTTTATATCCAGATAGAGTTTGAAGACAATTGCTATGGTATGGTGGACTTAAATCGCTTTTCTGCTGCAGTAACTCAAGGTTGTGAGCTATTGGGCACTGAAGGAACTATCCTTACTAGCTCCGAAGCACAAAACCCTTACCAGTCAGCACCTATGGCTATTTACATAGATAGAGATTATAACTGGGAAGAACTTCCTGATATTATAAAAGATTATCGCTATCCTCAGATTTTTTGGGCTACAGATAATGTAACCAAACCGGTACAAAAAAGATGGGTATCTATTTATCCTCCCAGAGGATGGGCTTATAAGAAAATGATCCAGCATTTCATAGAATGTATTGTTTGTAACAAAGAACCGGTAATCAAGATGGAAGATGGAGCCAAAGATATGGAGGTGCTATGTGCGGTATTTAAATCTATGGAAGAGGATGGCTGGGTGGATTTGCCGTTAAAGGAAGAGGTAGTTCCAACATATTTTAATAAAAGCTAAATGCAGAGATTGGGTATGGTAAGTTACAATCTAAAGATGAGCACACATTTAAATAAAGATAAAATAATATCTTATGCAAAGAGTATTATAAAAAAGGAAATTGGTGGCATAAAGGGATTACTTGATTATATTGATAGCAATTTTGTTAAAGCCGTTTATACTATTTTGGATTGTAATGGAAAAGTTATCATAATAGGTGTTGGAAAATCTGGACATGTAGGTAAAAAGATTGCTGCTTCTATGTCATCAACAGGAACACCTTCTTTTTTTGTTCACGGTGACGAAGCGCTACATGGTGATTTAGGAATGGTTGAGAAAAAAGATATAGTTATAGTATTATCTAATTCAGGAGAGACAAGAGAAGTATTAAGCTGCTTTCCAACGCTGGAAAAAATTAAGTGTAGGATAATTTCAGTTACTTCTAATCCAGATTCAACCATAGCTAAAAATAGCCATATCCATATTTGTATAGGAAAGTTAAAAGAGGCAGACCACCTAAACTTGGCTCCAACAACAAGCTCAACTGCAATCTTAGTTATGGGTGATACGCTAGCAGTAATAGTATCTTACTTAAAAGAGTTTAAAAAAGAAGATTTTGCTTTATATCATCCTGGTGGAGCTTTAGGTAAAGATCTTACAGGGAAAGAAATATAAAAGAAATATAAAAAAGAGAGGAGGTATTTATGAATAAAAATGAGATTTGTTTTTGGTTAGGCTTACGGTGAAGCTTTTTAAAACAAATCTCTAAAATGTTCTAGTAAATTATAAAGTTTAGAAGGAGAAAGAAATGAAAAAATTAGTTATCGGGGTAGTGGTAGTTATTTTTACTGTTTCTCTCGTTTTTATGGGTGTTGGTTGTAAACAACAAGCTGCACCAGAAACAGCAGCAGAGACCACGGCAGTAGAAACAACAGCAGCAGAGACCACGGCAGTAGAAACAACAGCAGTGGAAGCTAAAGAAATACGTCTAATGATAGCTGACACTCCAGAAGAAACACCAAAACTTTATGCTCAAACTCAAGAGTATGAAGCTGAAACGGGTAATAAAATAGTATGGGTAACTATTGCACCTGATCCCGGAGAAATTTCATCATCAGTAGTTCCAGCTTTTGAATCAGAAACTACTCCAGGTGATATTTTGATGATACCTTTTCTTGGTCTTTTGAGAGGCTTTGCGGAGAATGATTATCTTGCAAATATGAGTGACTTAGGAGCTGCAATAGATGAAGAGCTGGGTTGGGCTTCTGGTATGCTAGAGACTGGTACATTACCTGGAACTGATAATGTATACGCTTTGCCACAAACTGCTTATGTTAATTCTGTAGGATTATATAGAATGTCATTCATTGCAGATAATGGAATAGAAATTCCAAGTACAATTACCTGGGACGATTTTCTTAGTTTATGTTCAGAATTAAAGGATCTCACAGGCAATCCTCCAATTTCGATGGCTGGTGTTTATGGTACTCGTTTGGCGGCTGAACATATGATTTGTGCTTTTGCTGGTAAGGATGCATGGAATGATTTTACTTTTGGTAAGATTAAAGCTAGCGATCCTGCAATAAAAGAAGCACTGGAAAAACTTGCCACCTTAAGAGATGAGGGATATGTAACTGATCCTATGAAAGAACCAGAAATGGTTTGGGGATGGTGGAATGGAGATAATCCAGTGGGTTTACGACAACCAGGTATGGTTGGAGTATTAGGTCCTGATGTAAGCAGAGAAGATGCTTATAAAGACCAAGGTTACTTTGTTATTAGTGGTAAAGAAGGTCTGCCAGATGCATATTGTGGTGCTCTGACCTTTGCTGCTATTCCAGCATATTCGCCAGTTATCCAGGAGGCAGAAGATTTTCTCAAATGGCTCGCTGCACCTGATAAATTTGCAGAACGTGCCGAAGCAGGAGATATTCCTGTTATAAACATAGGAGTAGAGAATTTAAATCCAGAGACTGCAAGGATATTGGATGCCTTAGGAGGAGCTGAATTCCGTTTTGATATAAGCGATATGGTAGGTGGAGAGTGGGCATCTACACTAGACCAGCAGGTTGAATTGCTGCTTATCAATGGTACTGATTATCTAGACCAGGCAATAGAGACAATTGATGGAGTTACTAATCCTTTCTCACAATAGAAATTAGCAATTTTTTGGGAAAAATATCTCAAAAATTAGTTCAATTTCTTGTTGGATAAAGAGTTAGAATGTCATTTGTTGTGAGATATAATAGGGTAGCATCTTCACTCATCATTTGTGGGTGAGGATGCTACCAGAGATGTAGTAAAATTGATTCTTTTACTGTAGTGGTAGATATTTTGTAATAGTAAATTCTTAAGGCAAAAAAATTCTTTCAGAATGTTTGAGCCTGTGTTGAAGTTTAAAATACCTACCTTTTAGAGAGCTGCTTAAGTGGAAATTGGAGATAATGTACTTTTTGGTTTTAGAGGGAATTTTAGAGAGTAAAATTGAGAAACATTCTGCAACTCTTTAAATTTAAGAGTCATCAGAGAATATAAAAGTTTCTCATATAAATTGGTATTTTTAGTGATAAAAGCTAGCAGTTGCTGTAAAATTGAGCAAGTTTACGTGAATTGTGGAAAGAGGTTATAGTGATGAAAACTATTAGGAGAATTTTTTTATTCATCCCACTTTTCTTTGTTTTCTGTTTTATAGTCGTGCCGACAGTATGGAGTTGGGTTATTTCTTTTTATACTCCTAATGGAAGTTTAGGATTTTCTAATTATAAAATTTTTGCCAACTATACGATGTGGAACATTTCTAATTTTCCACATTTTCCACTGGGGGCTGTAATTCACAATATTATATGGATACTAGTAAGTTTACCTCTAGCAATTTTATTGGGTTTGATAGTTGCAGCTTTTACAAGTGGTTTAAAAGGTGGTGTATTTTTTAGATGGATCTTCTTCTCGCCATTAGTTATACCTGGAGTTGTGATCGGAACGCTCGGTAGCATAATTTTCCATGACAAAGCAGGAGTTGTACCAGCTTTCTTTAAAGCTATTGGAATTGAAAGTTTAGATGTTACATGGTATTCTCGACCACAACTGGCTTTATTCTCCTGTATATTAATAGGGATAATGTCATCTGTAGCTTATAGCACTATATTCTATAGTGCGGGAATTGATTCAATTCCAAAGGAAGTTACCGAGGCGGCAAAAATAGATGGAGCCTCTTCCTTCAAAATTTTAACTAAGATTCATTGGCCAATGCTAAGACCCATCACACTTACATTATCATCTATTCTTTTGCTTACGTATTTTAGAACGTTTGATGTGGTATATGTAATGACAAAAGGAGGACCCGGTGAAGCTTCAAATGTCCTTGGCTTATCTCTTTACTTGAATGCTTTTTATTTTTTAAGGCAAAATACGGCTGCAGCTATTGGAGTAGTTCTTTTCCTGATTTCACTTATTACAAGTTACTTTATAGTTAGAAAGATGGTATTATCATAATGAAAATATCAATATTTGTAAAATATTTAGTCCTCGTAATTCTTTCATTAATAATTTTATTTCCTTTAGTATCATTATTAATGGTATCAACTAGGTCATATAGTGAGATTCTAAAAGGGTGGTGGCATTTTGGGAATCTCTCTTTTTCCTTTCGTGGTTTTATAAAAGCTTGGTCATATGGAAATTGGCCTCTAAGTCGTGGGATTATTAATTCTTTTACATATGTGGTACCAGCATGTCTAATTTCTGTCTTTATGTCATTTGCAGCAGCGTACTTTTTTTCCAGGTATAAAGTTTTTGGGAAAAGAGTCCTTCTAACGACCTTTCTAGTGTTTTATGGAATTCCACTTCAAGCTGTCATTATTCCACTATTTAAAATAATAAACTTTCTAAATTTAACAGATAATTTATTAGCCTTGGTGATTCTTCATGTTTCTCTTTCCCTGTTATGGATGATACCATTTTTTTATAATTATTTCAGATATCTTCCGAAAGAGACAGAAGAAGCTGCTAAAGTTGATGGTGCTTCAGATCTAACTATAATAGCAAGAATTGTAATGCCTGTTGCATTGCCTGCGATAGTATCAATGGCAGTTTTGCAGTTTACGTTAGCGTGGGGTGAATTTTTTATGCCTCTAGTCTTTATCAACTCGTTAGAAAAGTATCCATCTGTTCTGCAGGTACCAAAATTCGTAGGATTAATGGCTGCTGATTTTCAGGCCATGGGTGCTGCTGCAATTTATACCATGTTAGTGCCGTTACTTGTTTATATATTATTTAGAAGATATATTGTTAGAGGTGTAAGTGGTATTATGGGGTAATACAGATGATTTTTGATAGCCACAAATAGTTGAAACCTAACTAAAATATAACTATAGGAAGAGTATATAGTCTTAAAACTAGGTTTATGCAAATGCTCCGGAGGTTATATATAACTATAAATACTTGCCATCAAAGAAAGAGATAGAGTCAAATACAGTAGTATAGTACTTAGAAAAATATTTGTCCTCATCATTTTAGAGTTCTCAGTGAGTGTGGAGAAGAGTTTAAAAAGATAGTGACCCAGAGATTAACATTAATAGAAATAAAAAATGCTTTTAATATTTTCTTTGACAATCTTGATTTGATAAAGTTTTTGGTTAAACTGTAGGCCATTCCTAAGCATCTAGAATTATCATGCAAATATAATTTAATAAACTGTGTAGTTGCACTAAGTAGGTATTACTAATTTAGTAAATATTATATTTAGGAATTATCTTGAAAGTTGTTATGCCCTGTAGACATATATAGGAGTGAATTTGTTTATGTTTAAGATATTAGCAATAAATCCTGGTTCTACATCTACAAAAATAGGTATTTTTAATGGTCGAGAAATTTGTAGTACCAAAACCATTAGGTATAGTAAAAAAGAATTAAATTATTTTAGGAAAATAATTGATCAGATTGATCATAGAATGCAGTCAATTGATAATTTTATTAAAGAAAATAATATCAATTTAAGCAAAGTTGATATCTTTATTGGTCGAGGAGGTTATTTAAAGCCGCTTAGAAGTGGCTTGTATAAAGTAAATAAAAAAATGATCAATGATCTAGTTAAAGCAAAATATGGAGAACATGCATCAAACCTGGGAGCAATAATAGCGTATAATTATGCCAAAAAGTATAATAAGGAAGCTTTTATATTAGACCCTGTATGTGTGGATGAATTGAATCAGATAGCTAAGATAAGCGGCCACCCTCTTTTTGAGAGAAAGAGTATTTTCCATGCATTAAATCATAAAAGAGTTGCCAGAGCTGCTTCCAAAGAGCTAGGAAAAGATTATGAAAAATTAAATCTGATTGTGTGTCATCTTGGAGGTGGTATAACTATTGGTTTGCACAACCATGGTAGGGTTGTTGACGTTAATAATGCTATAGATGGAGAAGGCCCTTTCACACCAGAAAGGTCTGGTGGACTTCAAATAGGCAGTTTTTTAAGATATGTGTTTGAAAATAATTTAAATTATGATGAAAGTTTTAAAATGATTTGTGGCAATGGTGGTTTAGTTGCTTATTTTGGAACAACCAATTTTTCTGAGCTTATGCAGAAGTATGAAAATGGTAATGATAAAAAATTAAATGTAATAATAGAGGCAATGGCATATCAGATTTCCAAAAATATAGTTGCCATGGCAGCTCCGGTTTGTGGTAAGATCGATGGAATTATTTTGACTGGTGGATTAGCCCATTCTGAAAGTTTTATAAATCTTATAATTTCTAAAATAAAATTTATCACAAAGAATATATTTATTTATCCAGGAGAAGATGAATTGATGGCTATGGTTGAGGGTGTTTTGCTAGGTAAAAGTGAAAAGATCGAAATAATGGAATATAAGTAATACGATAATATATTAATTGAGACATTCTTTAAAATCTTAAAAGTGTAATAAGTATACCTTTTATGTGGTTGAAGGTCCAGTATTCGAATTGCTTTATTTAAAATCTATATGAAACGGTATCGTTGCTTCATATAAAAA
>CAYPYW010000010.1:0-78804 GCA_964415365.1 uncultured Actinomycetota bacterium
GCTGATAAACAAGATCTAGGTAAAAATGTGGTTCCTGATTCGGTCAAGTCAGGTACTACTGACAAAGAGTTGGAAGAGCTGTTTGCACAGGCAGGTACTGTTACTTACTCCAAAATAATTTCCAGAATGGATGGAAAATCAAGAGGTTTTGGATTTGTAGAGATGGAAACTGAGGAGCAGGCAAAGGAAGCTATGGAAAAGCTGAACCAGAGTGAGTTTAAAGGGAGAACCATTGTAGTCAATGAAGCCAGGACTCAAAACAAAGGAAATTTCGGTGCCCCAAGAGAGAGAAATTACAATAGTTATAGAAGAGAAGGCGGCAGCGAAGGCGGCGGCAAAGGAGATTTAAACTACAAGCTCAGACAGCTAAGAAAAAATATGGGATAGGTTTTTTTTAAAACTTATACTTGTTTTTTTATCTGTAATCCCCTATAGTATCTCTGAACAGAGTACAAAACTAAAATATTTATTACCTTTAAAATAGTCCGGAGAGGCTAAAAAGGCATGAGAGAGTGTTTATTAAATATTATAATAAAGGCGATATTTTGACCTTCTTACCTTTATGGTAAGAAGGTTTTTTTATGTGGACAGGTCGAAAGATTTTTGGAGAAGATCATGATAGAGAAGGCACAAATATTAAGTGAAAATGATATAGACAGGGTGATAAAGAGGATCTCGCATGAGATTCTGGAAAGAAACAAGGGCCCTGAGAGTCTGGTTTTTATCGGTCTTCAGAAAAGAGGAGTACCGCTGGCAAAAAGGATAGCGGAAAATATTGAAAAGTTTGAAGGAACCGAAGTTAAGACAGGCAAGCTTGATATAACCTTTTACAGGGATGACATAGGACAGAATATAAAACCTACTGCCCAGATAACAGATATTTCCTTTGACATAGAGGGCAAAAATGTAATCCTGGTTGATGATGTGCTTTATACCGGAAGAACGGTAAGAGCAGCCCTGGATGCCATAATAGATTTCGGAAGGCCGAGATCGATACAGCTGGTGGTTTTAATTGACAGAGGGCACAGGGAACTCCCCATAAGGGCAGATTACGTGGGGAAAAATCTTCCCACTTCGGTCAATGAATCTGTAGAAGTTAGATTTAAGGAAACCGATGGTGTGGACAGCGTTACGCTGGCAGAAAAGGAATGAGATATGCTTAGTAAAAAAAGTATAGTAGATATAGACAGTCTGAGCCTGGGGGATATAAAACTTATACTTACCAATGCTGATTCTTTTCTTGAAGTGTCGAGAAGGGATGTCAAAAAGGTACCGACCCTGCGTGGTAAGACGGTTATTAATTTATTTTTTGAGCCCAGTACCAGAACCAAAACCTCGTTCGAGATTGCTGCCAAAAGGCTCAGTGCAGATATAATTAATTTCTCCTCATCCACCAGCAGCCTTAAGAAAGGTGAATCAATAATCGATACCTTAAAAACTATACTTTCGATGAGAGTTGACCTGATAATAATAAGACATAGTGACAGTGGAACGGTTAAGATGATAGACCGTTTTGTAAATGTTCCGGTAGTAAATGCAGGCGACGGGAAATACCAGCACCCAACTCAGGCTCTGCTGGATCTCTATACTATAAAGAAAAGATTTGGCAAGTTTGAAGAACTTAAAGTAGCTATTGTGGGAGATTTTCTGAACAGCAGGGTGGCAAGGTCGGATATAGATTTATTTAAAAAGATGGGGATGAGTGTGACTATTGTGTCTCCGACTATGCTTCTTCCTGAAGATTTTTCGAAAATGAAGGTCAAACACTGTATTGATGATGTTATAGAAGATACTGATGTTTTATATATGCTGAGAATGCAGTTTGAAAGACAGGACAGGAAGTTTTATCCGTCGGTAATGGAATATAATCGGTTCCTGACCCTGGATATGGGGAGGCTTGCGAGAATGAAGCCTCAGTCCATTGTTATGCATCCGGGACCGGTGAACAGGGGAATAGAGGTTACTGATGAGGTGATGGATGTGGAAGGTAAGCTGGGAGAAAAGATTGTAATTGAGGAGCAGGTAACTTATGGAGTGGCAATAAGGATGGCAATACTTTATTTAATATTGGGTTAACATCGGGCTGATAGGTTAAAGGTTTTTATGAATGAGAATGAGAAAAAGAATATACTTATAAAATCGGGCAGGATAATAGATCCCGGGAAGGGTAAAGAGTTCGTTTCCGATATTTATATAAAAGACGGGGTCGTAGCCGGGATAAAAGAAAATATTAAAGCCGGTGAAAAACCTGAGGGGGATGATACAGTTAAAATTGATGCAAAAGGCTTCATAGTTTCACCGGGGCTTGTGGATATGCACGTACACCTGCGGGATCCCGGATTTGAGGATGAGGAGACTATTGAGACCGGAACACTGGCCGCAGTAAAAGGAGGAGTGACTGCGGTTGCATGTATGCCCAATACAGATCCTGTCATAGATAGTGAGCCTCTTGTTAAATATATTCTGGAAAAATCTCAAAGTGTAGCCTGCAGAGTACTGCCGGCGGCTGCCATGACAAGGGACCTTAAAGGAACGGAAATTACGGAGATGGGACTCCTTTCTGAAGCAGGAGCAGTTGGTTTTTCCGATGATGGAAAAGGCGTAACTGACAGCAGGATAATGTATGAAATCATGAGATATTCTACTCAATTTAACCTTCCCCTGATACTGCATGAGGAAGACTGTTTCATATCCGGGGGTGGCCTTATGCATGAGGGATACTATTCATCGATGCTTGGACTGGAGGGAATATCCGGCCTGAGCGATGATGTAATGATAGCAAGGGATATAATCCTTGCCAGAAAAAGTGGAGCAAGAATTCACATAACCCATTTAAGCACAAAGGGTGGAGTGGAAATGGTAAAAAAAGCCAGGGAAGAAGGGTTGAGCATAACTTGTGATGTAACGCCGCATCATCTGTTCTTTAATGACAGTTGTCTTACATCATTTAATACCAACTTTAAGGTTAAACCGCCTATAAGGGGCGAGGAGGACAGGCAAGCATTAATCAAAGGTATAAGGGATGGAATAATAGATGCCATAGCAAGTGATCATGCCCCTCACCTCGATACGGAAAAGAACACCACTTTTAAGCTTGCAAGCTTTGGGACTGTTGGCCTTGAGACATTGTTTGCGGCAGCATTCACTAAATTATGCGGGGAAGAGAAAATGAGCCTCTCTCGCCTGATAAGTCTTGTTACCACCTCGCCTGCAAAAATTCTTGGTATTGATGCCGGAAAAATAGAGGTTGGAAAAACTGCGAATATTACGGTTATAAATACTGAGGCTGAAGAGGAGATAAAAAGAGAAAGTTTTATTTCAAAGAGTAAAAACAGCGCTTTTATAGGGCAGAAACTCAAAGGAAAGATAATCTGTACCATAAGCAAGGGTAAACTGGTTTACAGGAGTGTGTAAAGTTTGAAAGCAATACTTATGCTTGAGGATGGTAAAGTATTTGAGGGCACGAATTTTGGCTGCTCAGGCGAAGTGATTGGAGAAGTGGTTTTTAATACTTCGATGACCGGCTATCAGGAAATTTTAACTGATCCTTCTTACTGTGAACAGATTGTTACCATGACTTATCCTCAGATAGGAAACTATGGGACAAACAGGATAGATGTAGAGTCTGATAGAGTCCAGGTAAAGGGCTTTATTGTAAGGGAATATCTTCCGGATTATAGCAACTGGCGGGCAGATGAAAGCCTGGAGCAGTATCTTAAAGGTTATGGAATTATTGGCATTTCGGAGATCGATACCAGGCAGCTGACCAGACATATAAGAGTTGAAGGGGCCATGAAAGGTATAATTTCCACAGTAGCTTCTGATGAGAAAAGCCTGCTTGAGAAATTAGAAAGTTTCCCGGATATGGTAGGAAGGAATCTCGTGGATTTTGTGACGTGCAGAGAACCATATGTTTTCAATCCGGGGAAGAAGAAATATAAATACAGGGTAGTTGTTTATGACTATGGAGTAAAGCTTAATATCTTGAGGTGTCTGTCCGATGCCGGTTTTAAAATAGAGGTGGTTCCGGCACTAACGGATCCTGGGAAGATTCTTGAGATGAATCCTGACGGAGTTCTTTTATCCAATGGTCCGGGAGATCCGGCTGCAGTAGATTATGCTATTTCAAACATCAGGGAACTTATTGGAAAGAAGCCCCTTTTTGGAATCTGCCTGGGGCATCAGCTTCTTGCACTTGCTCTTGGAGCTAAGACCTATAAGTTAAAATTTGGTCACCATGGAGCAAACCATCCGGTCAAAAATCTGGGTAGTGGAGAAGTAGAAGTTACAACTCAGAATCATGGTTTTGCGGTGGATATTAATTCGCTTAAGAGCATTAAAGCTACTGATTACAGGGTGACACACATCAACTTAAACGACAACACAATAGAGGGTATAGAGTATCCCGGGATAGGCGCGCTTACGGTGCAACACCATCCTGAGGCAGGCCCGGGTCCCCATGACTCCAGGTATATATTCAGCAGATTTGCAGAGATCATTAATGGCTTTAACTGAAAAAAGACAAAACGGAAAAATGTAAAAATTTATGCCTAAAAGAAAAGATATAGAAAAAGTAATGATAATAGGCTCCGGTCCTATAGTAATAGGACAGGCATGTGAGTTTGACTATTCCGGAACCCAGGGATGCAAAGTGCTTAAGGAAGAAGGATATAAAGTAATCCTGGTGAACAGTAATCCCGCAACTATTATGACTGATCCGGAATTTGCGGATAAAACTTATATAGAACCATTAAGTCTGGAGTTTGTAGAGAAGATTATAAAAAAGGAAAGACCGGATGCCATCCTTCCTACTCTGGGAGGACAGACCGGCCTTAATATTGCGGTTATGCTGGCGAAGGAAAAAGTCCTTTCAAAATATGGAGTGGAGCTTATAGGAGCGGATGTAGAAGCTATTAGTAAGGCTGAAGACAGGGAAAGATTTAAGAAATCAATGGCAAATATCGGACTCTATGTTCCTCCAAGCGGGTATGCGCATAGTTTGAGCGAAGCCCTGGAATTCAGCAGAAGGTTAAGATTTCCACTGGTCGTAAGGCCCAGTTTTACTCTGGGTGGTTTGGGCGGAGGTGTGGCTTTCAATAAGGAGGAATTTACCGATGTTGTCACAAGGGGGCTTGATCTTTCCCCCATATCTCAGGTGCTGGTGGAAAAATCGGTAGCAGGCTGGAAAGAATATGAGCTTGAGGTTATGAGGGATAAGAATGACAATGTGGTTATAGTCTGCTCCATTGAAAACTTTGATCCAATGGGGGTGCATACCGGAGATAGCATTACTGTGGCTCCGGCCCAGACTCTGACAGATAAAGAGTACCAGGTAATGAGAAATGCCGCTCTTGCTGTTATAAGGGAAATCGGGGTTGAAACCGGAGGTTCCAATATACAGTTCGCCATAAATCCGGAAACCGGGAAGATGGCCGTGATTGAGATGAACCCCAGAGTTTCCAGGAGCAGTGCTCTGGCATCCAAGGCTACTGGGTTTCCGATTGCCAAAATTGCTACCAAACTGGCAGTAGGCTATACTCTTGATGAAATACCCAATGATATTACAAGAAAGACCCCGGCCTGTTTTGAGCCTTCCATTGATTATGTGGTAGTAAAATTTCCGCGATGGGCTTTTGAAAAATTCCCCGGAACGGATATAAGTCTTACCACAAGGATGAAATCGGTTGGCGAGGCTATGGCAATCGGCAGGACTTTTAAAGAAGCGCTTCAAAAATCAATCAGGTCTCTGGAGATTGACCGGTATGGACTGGGAGCGGATGGAGTAAATGATATAAGCGAGGAGCTGTTGGGTAAAAAACTTTCTGTACCTAACCAGGACCGTGTTTTTTATATAAAGTTTGCCTTTGAACAGGGGAGAAGCGTCGAGGATATATACAAGTACACCAGAATAGATCCCTGGTTTTTGAATAATATAAAGCAACTGGTAGAATTTGAAAAGGTTTTTAAAAGTTGCAGCTCGGGAAATATGACGAGAGAATTACTTTACGAGGCTAAAAGATATGGTTATTCGGATAAACAACTTGGTTATCTCTGCGATTGCAGTGAGGATGAAATAAGAAATCTGCGAAAGAAGTTCGGGGTAATCGCTACTTTTAAAACTGTGGATACATGTGCTGCTGAATTTGAGGCTTATACTCCATATTATTATTCCACCTATGAGACCGAGGATGAAATTTTACCTTCGGTGAAAAGGAAAATTGTAATCCTTGGAAGTGGGCCCAATCGCATCGGACAGGGAATAGAGTTCGATTACTGCTGCGTGCACGCTTCTTTTGCCCTTCATGACGCGGGTTTCGAGACCATAATGGTCAATTGCAATCCTGAAACTGTAAGCACTGATTACGATACATCGGATCGCCTGTATTTCGAACCACTGACTTTCGAAGATGTTTTGAATATTGTAGAGGCCGAAAAACCTTATGGGGTGATAGTTCAGTTTGGGGGGCAAACTCCTCTGAAGCTTGCCCTGGGACTGCAGAAGGCAGGTATCAATATTTTAGGAACATCACCTGACAGTATTGATCTGGCCGAAGACCGTAAAAGATTTGGCTCCATGCTTGGAAAGCTTGGTATTCCACAGGCTGAAAATGGAACAGCTATGGATGTTGATAAAGCCAGAAAGATAGCCTCAAAAATAGGCTATCCGGTACTGGTAAGGCCCTCTTATGTGCTCGGAGGGAGAGCTATGAGTATTGTCTATAATGAGGAAACCCTTGTTGATTATGTCAGAGATGCTGCAGTGGTGTCGAATGACAGGCCGGTACTTATTGATAAATTTCTGGAGAGGGCAATTGAGGTTGATGTTGATGCTATCTATGATGGAGATGAACTGTTTATTGGCGGAATTATGGAACATATAGAAGAAGCAGGAATACATTCGGGTGACAGCGCCTGTGTGATACCGCCTTTTACCTTAAGCAAAAAAACAGTAGAAGTTATAAAGGATTACACATACAGGATGGCAAAAGAGCTCAAGGTAGTGGGGCTTATGAATATCCAGTATGCCATAAAAGATTCTGTGGTTTATGTACTGGAAGCTAACCCCAGGGCTTCACGTACAGTTCCTTTTGTAAGTAAGTCCATTGGTGTCCCTCTGGCAAAGGTGGCTGCTCTGGTGATGACCGGAAAGAAACTAAAAGATATTGATTTCGAAAAAGTTGATCCGACATTGCTTGATTATTACAGTATAAAGGAAGCGGTGCTGCCATTTAATAGATTCCCCGGTGTGGATACCATACTGGGTCCGGAAATGAAATCTACAGGAGAAGTAATGGGTATAGACGAAAGCTTTGGAATTGCTTTTGCCAAAACCCAGATCGCCACCAATCAGGTATTTCCTACTTCAGGTTCGGTTTTTGTAAGTGTAAATGACAAAGACAAGGATGCTATAATTGGTATAGCCGGGAAATTAGCCCAGCTTGGTTTTAACATAATCTCCACCAGTGGAACCGGGGATACTCTGGAAGAAAAAGGGATAAAATGTAATAAGGTTCTGAAGATCAGAGAAGGAAGACCTAATGTTCTGGATATGATAAAGAATGGGGAGATTGATTTGATTATAAATACTCCGGAAGGCAGTATAGCCAGAAGTGACGGTTATTATCTGAGGACTGCGGCAGTTCTTCATAATGTACCTTCTATCACTACCATATCAGCAGCTTCGGCTCTGGTGCAGGGGATACAGGAAATGAAATCAAATTCTAAAGTCAAAGTTAAGCCTATACAGGAGTATTGATGAGACTTTTAGCCGGAGAAATAGTTTCTAATGAAAGATTTGGCAATAACCTTTACAGGATGGAGATTTTTTCGCCATATATGTGTAAGAATGCCCAGCCAGGTCAGTTTATTAATGCGAAGTGTTCCCATGATGATACGCTCGATCCACTGCTGAGGCGGCCATTTGGCATCCTTGATATTGAAAAAAAATTTAATGTTTTTTCTATAATGTATCTGGTAAGAGGAAGAGGAACAAGATTTATTTCCGAAATGGAAAAGGGAGATATGCTGGATTTTGCAGGCCCTCTGGGAAAGGGAATAGATCTGGAAAGTAGTGGAGATAATGTTCTTTTGATCGGAGGTGGCATTGGTATAGCTCCACTGTACCTTCTAGCAAAGCTTGCTAGCAAAATTAAAAAAAATGTGTTTTTTGCAGCAGGGTTTAAAGACAATAACTTTCTTGGATGGGAAAAGGAATTAATAAGACTTAAAGTCAATCATATTGTGCTTACCGAAGACGGCTCCTGGGGAGAAAAAGGTATGGTTTCGGATTATGTATGGAACAATATGAAATTATTCGAGAAATATGATGTGTATTGCTGCGGGCCCAGAGATATGCTGAAGGCCCTGCAGAGCATTTATAAGAATAAAAAAAATAAAGTAATTGCACTTCTTGAAGAAAGAATGGCCTGTGGAGTAGGAGTCTGCGGAGGGTGCGTGGTTAAAATCAAAAAGGGTAAAAAAGAATTTTCTTACCAGAAAGTCTGTGAAGATGGGCCTGCATTCAATCTTGGGGAGGTAGTATTTGACTGAACAAAAAAGTTTATTTACTTATGAAGCAAGCAGAAGAGGAGCCGAAATTAATCTGGCTGTGGAATTGGGAAAAATAAAGCTCGCAAATCCTGTAATTGCATGTTCCGGCACTTTTGGTTGCGGCATTAAGTACGATCAATTTTATAATACTGCCATGCTTGGAGCAGTAACAACTAAAAGCTATTCGCTCCTGCCTATGAAAGGAAATCCTCCGCCCAGGACCTGTGAAACTGCTTCCGGGATGTTGAATTCTATCGGACTCCAGAATGACGGAATAGATACATTTATAAAGAAGCATCTGCCCCAGGTCGCGAAGCTTGGGATAAAAATTATCTTGAGTATATTTGGCCAGGACCGGGAAGAATTTAGTAAACTGGCGTCCATGATTTCATGCAATGCAGATGTTAAGGAAGGAATTATCGCAGTAGAACTCAACCTTTCCTGCCCCAATATTAAGAGAGGCGGAATGGCCTTTAGTGCCGTGCCTGATGAAGTAAAGAGAATAGTGAGTTCGGTTACGCGAATTTTAAGAGTTCCGGTTATAGCAAAGCTAAGTCCTAATCATAATAATCTTATTGAGGCAGCAACAGCGGCAAAAGAAGGAGGGGCGGAAGCAATATCAGTTATTAACACTGTGGTGGGAATGGCTGTGGATATAGAAACATTCAGACCTAAATTAGGCAATATCCTGGGAGGCCTTTCCGGACCGGCAGTGAAACCTATCGCTCTGGCAAAAGTTTACTCCCTGGCGCAGGAAAAAATACTACCTGTTATTGGAATGGGCGGCATTTTTAGCTGGGAAGATGCTCTGGAGTTTCTGGCGGTCGGAGCCAGCGCAGTGGGAATCGGTACCGTAAATTTCATACAGTATGATGCAGGGAGGAGGATAATAGAAGGCTTGAGGAATTATCTTGAAGGTAGAAGAATTTATGATATTAACGAAGTGATTGGAAGGCTCAGAACTTGAAAGACAAAAGGTTGTCTTTAAAAGACAGATTGATTATAAGTGTGGATACCAGCAGGAAAAGCGATGTTATAAGTCTTTGCAAAAAGGTTGATGGCAAGGTGTCAACTTTAAAATTAGGTCTGGAATTGATATACAGTGTGGGACTTGAAGTAATCGGCACCGTAAAGAGCTTTGGCTATAAGGTAATGCTTGACACAAAGCTTCTGGATATTCCCAATACAGTAGAGGGTGCCCTGAAAGCTATTGGAAACCTTGGTGTAAGTGCAGTAACCATACATACCCTGGGCGGGAGGCAAATGTTAAAGGGTGCCAGAGAAATACTGGAAAAACAGGCAAAATCAAGGGCTAAATCCAGACCGCTTCTTTTTGGAGTTACTATTCTTACCAGTCTTGATAATGAAGATCTCGAAACTTTAGGATTTAAAGGAGATTTTTTTCATTCTGTTTCAAATCTTGTTGGAGTTGCCCTGGATGCGGGAATAGACGGAATAGTATGCTCACCCAATGAGGTGGGGGCAGTAAGGAAAAAATTTGGTACTGATTTTTATATTGCCACCCCCGGCATAAGGCTTCCTGAAGATGCCGGTGGAGATCAGAAAAGAATAAACACTCCCGGGGAAGCAATATCTAAAGGAGCGGATTTTATAATTGTGGGCCGTCCAATAACTGCAAGTAAGGATGCAGGTAAAACAATAGATTTATATCTGGAGAAGATAGAAAGGGCGCTTGGTAATGCTTAAAGTGATAAGTCAGGTTAAGGGGCTGGATGTATTCAAAATACTTAAGGATACCGGATCTGTAATGGAAGGTCATTTTAAATTGAGTTCCGGATATCACAGTAAGTATTATCTTCAGTGTGCCAAGCTGCTGCAGTATCCTGATACAACTTTTAGGCTTGCTCTTAAGGCCCTGGATTTAATAAAAAAAGATATTAATATAGATAATATCGATGCCGTGATATCACCTGCTATAGGGGGTATCCTGTGGGGGTATATGATCGCTTACACTGCAGGATGCAGGATGATATTTACAGAGAGAAAAACTGGAGATATGGAACTGCGGCGTGGATTCGAGATAAGACCTGGCCAGGAGATTATTGTTGCTGAAGATGTTATTACTACCGGGGGCTCGGTAAAGGAAGTAATAGAAATATGCAGGAAAAAGAAGGCGAAGGTAAAAGCAGTGGTAAGTATCGTTGACCGTTCGGACAACTTGAAATTTGAATGTCCATATTATTATTTAATCAAGCTTGAGATTGATAAATATCAGCCTTCCAGATGCAGGCTCTGCAGGGAGGGTCTGCCTCTTGAATATCAGGGCAGCAGGAAAAAATAAAGGTAATTTGTGAAAAAATATTGATATTATATTGATATTAAACATATATATTTATATACTCTAATGTATCTAATTTTTTTTCCGGCAAGGGGAGTTTTATGGCTTTAAATAATTTAAGTGATGAAGACAGAAAAAAAGGCCTGGAGAAGGCCCGGCAAATAAGAAAAAAGAGAGCTGAAATAAAGAATTTATTGAAGAAAGGGAAAACAGACATACAATCGCTTTTTAAGAATTCCAAGCTCTTTGAAGAATATTTAGTAAATATGAAAATCATAGATTTAGTAGGAGCACTCCCTGGAAACGGAAGAGTAAATGCTCTGAAAATTTTAAGGGATTTAAAAATAAGCCCCAATAAAAAAGTAGGTGGGCTGGGCAGAAATCAAAAACACAGTTTTTACCGGTTTTTTAAAATAGCCTAGGTTGTTGGATTTTCAATATTTTATGACAGGTAGAGGAAAATTATTCATTGTCTCAGGACCCTCAGGTTCAGGAAAAAGTAGCCTGATAAATGATATAGTAAGCAAGTCAGATAATTTTGTAAGATCCATCTCAGTTACTACCAGACCCAAAAGAAAAGGTGAAACCGACGGTTACCAGTATCATTTTATAAGTAAGAGCGAGTTCGATAAGCTTATAGAAAAGGATATGCTGCTTGAGTGGGTCTCCTACGCAGGTTATCTGTACGGCACTCCCAAGGGTTTTGTGACAGAGAATTTGAGCAGGGGCAAGAATGTAATTCTTGTAATCGAGGTTCAGGGTGCCATGCAGGTTGTAAAAAAAATAAAGGAAGCTTACCTGGTCTTTATTACCACGTCTTCATTTGAAGAGCTGGAGAAAAGGATCAAAAAAAGAGGAGCTGACAGTTCGGAAGAGATAAAGAGGAGACTGGAAATCGCTAAAAGCGAACTGGATCATATGAAACATTATGATTGCATAATCGTAAATAATAATTATAATGAAGCTTTGCTTAATTTAAAGAGAGTTCTAAATTCTCAAAAAGGAAGGAAAAAATCTAAATGAAAGTGCAGTATGTTGATGAGTATGGAAAGAGTATAACCAGTAAATATAAATTGTGTATAGCGTCAGCTAAAAGAGCAAGAGAATTGGGGGAATATCTATCGGCGCAAAAAAATATGGAAAGGATAAGTGTGATAAAACCACTGGTTGATGTGGAATCACACGATCCGTTGGAGATTGCCTTTAATGAAATAAAAGAAGGAAAAGTAATTCTCGAAAAGAAGAAGGAATCTGTATAATTTTGGCCTTAAATAAATCAATATTTTTAAAAAAAAAGATAGTTCTTGGAATTACTGCATCTATTGCCGCTTATAAAGCAGCTTCGATTTGCAGCAGGCTGACTGGTATGGGTGCCGAAGTAATTCCGGTTATGACCCCGAATGCTCTTAATTTTATAACCCCTATAACTTTAAGTTCAATCTCCGGGAATAAAACTGTTGTAGAACAATTTGTAAATCAGAAGAAAATTTACCATATCTCACTTTCTCACAGTGCAGATATTTTTTTAATTGCGCCGGCTTCGGCGGATATTATCTCAAAGTTATCTTACGGAATCGGTGATAATTTCTTGACCACGTCGGCAATTTCTGCTGCGTGTCCTGTACTGGTTGCACCGGCTATGAATGAAAGCATGTATCTTGACCCTGTGATTCAAAAAAATATTCAGCAGTTAAAAGAAAGCGGAAAGTATTTTTTTGTGGGACCGAAGAGCGGCAGGCTGGCCTGCGGTGAGGAAGGCCTGGGAAAGCTGGAAGATGAAGATGTCATAATTGAGAGGCTGGGAGAGCTTTTAAATTATAATTCAGACCTTAAAGGTAAAAAAGTCGTAATTACTGCCGGCGGTACCAGAGAGTTTATTGATATTGTAAGATATATATCTAACAAATCCAGCGGAAAGATGGGTTACGCTCTGGCTGAGGAAGCCTATTTTAGAGGAGCCCAAAAAGTGGTTCTTATAAGCGCCAGCAGGAGCCTTCAGCCTCCGTACGGGGTGAAAGTTGAATATGCCCAGGATACGGCAGAGATGAAGAAAGCCCTTCTTAAATATTTTAACGGCAGCGATATTATTATAATGGCAGCTGCTATAAGCGATATAATTCCGGCTAAAAAATATGATTTTAAGTTAAAGAAAAAAGATGATATATTATCCAAAATAAGCTTTAAAGAGAATGAAAATATCCTGGAGCTATTGGCTAAAAAAAAGAAAAAGAGCCAATATCTGGTAGGTTTTGCTGCCGAGAGTGGTTACAGCACTGGGGATATCATAAAGAAGATTGGTGGCAGGAATATTGATATGATTGTGGCCAATGATATTTCCAGAAAGGGGATAGGCATGGAAAGCGATTATAATGAGGTTGACATAGTAAAACAGGATGGGTCTGTAAAAAAACTGGGCAGGGGCAAAAAGAGGATTGTTGCCAGAGGAATCTGGGATGAAATTGTAAAAAGTTCGATTAAGCTGGAAGGAATTAATAGGAGGAGTAAATGACAAAGAAAAAGGATTTTATGTTTACTTCGGAATCAGTAACCGAAGGTCACCCGGATAAAATGGCTGATCAGATTTCTGATGCCATACTTGATGCTATGATAGCTGATGACCCCAAATGCAGGACCGCTATTGAAACTCTGCTTAAAACGGGGATTGTTATAGTGGCAGGTGAAGTTACTACTTCTACATATGTGGAAATACCTGATGTTGTAAGAGAGGTTGTTAAGAATATCGGATACACAAGGGCAAAATATGGTTTTGATTATGAGACCTGCGGCGTTATTACTTCTATTGGGAAACAGTCTCCCAATATAGCCCGGGGTGTTAATAATGCTTATGAAGCCAGAGTGGGAAATGGATATGAGAATGAGTTCGATACCCAGGGTGCCGGGGATCAGGGAATGATGTTTGGTTATGCATGTAATGAAACCGAGGAACTGATGCCTCTTCCTATCCAGCTTGCTCACAGGCTGTCTCACCGCCTGTCCGAAGTCAGGAAAGCAGGGATTCTGCCATATCTGAGACCTGATGGCAAAACTCAGGTAACAGTAAGATATGAGAATGACAGGCCGGTTTCTGTTGAGACCGTTGTAATAGCCACCCAACATGCTCCTAATATTGATGTAGAATCTCAGATAGGACCGGATATGAGAGAATTTGTGATAAAACCAATTATTCCTGAACAATATCTAAGCAAGGATTTAAAGCTATTTGTTAATCCTACGGGGGAATTTACGATTGGCGGACCTATGGGTGATACAGGAGTTACCGGAAGGAAAATAATTATAGATACCTATGGCGGAATGGCAAGGCATGGAGGAGGCTGTTTTTCGGGAAAAGATCCTTCCAAGGTTGATAGGTCAGCTGCCTATGCAGTAAGGCATGTTGCCAAGAATCTGGTGGCAAGCGGTGCCGCTGATAAGGTGGAAATAGAGGTGGCTTATGCTATAGGTGTTTCACATCCGGTATCGGTTATGGTGGAAACATTCGGTACTGAGAAAGTGGATGTCAAAAAAATTGAAAAGGCGGTAAAGGAAGTATTTGACTTGAGGCCGGCAGCGATTATCAGGAATTTGAATCTGCTCAGGCCTATTTATAAAAAAACTGCGGCTTATGGCCATTTCGGAAGGCATGACCGGGATTTCACCTGGGAGAAGCTGGATAAAGTTGATGAAATCAAGAGTTCTCTGGACCTTAAATAATTACTTTTGTTTAAATGGTTGGAAATAACAAATATGCAGAGGTTTACGTAGATATAAAAGCCTTTGATATTGATCATGCTTTTGATTACAGAATACCCCCCAGTTTATCCTTGAATATTAATACCGGCAGAATTGTTAGGGTCCCTTTCAAAAATAGAATTGAAGTTGGTTATATTGTAAAAACCAAGAATAAGTCAGAACTAGAAGATAAGGAAATAAAAGATATTGCCGGAATAGTGGATGCAAAACCCGTCTTCGATCCCGGAAGATTGGAACTCATAAATTGGATCAGCCGGTATTATATCCAGCCTCTGGGGAGTGTAATTAAGTTTTTCCTCCCTCCCGGAGGAAAATACAAGCAGGCAATCGCAGATTCCAGAGTAAAATTAAAATTCAGGGATTATATAACCTTAAACAGGAATGAGTATAAGCTGGTAAAGGATAAGGTTAACTGGAAAAAAAATTATTCACAAAAAAAGGTAATTGATTATCTGATTTTACATGGAGAAGTTTTAAAAGAAAAACTGATAAAAGATACCGGCTCAAGCTACGCAGGTCTTACTGCTCTTGCAGATAAAAAAATTGTATCTGTAATTAAAAAGAGGCAGAAGCGGGATTTCAGGTATGATTACCAGCCTGATAAGAATTTAAAGAAAAAAAAGATAATCTTAAACTCCTATCAAAAAAATGCGCTGTCCAGTATAGAAAATGCTATAGGTAAAAATATTTTTCATAAATTCCTGATTGAAGGTGTGACCGGCAGCGGAAAAACTGATATTTATATAGCCGCCTGCAGGGAAGTTCTGACTGGTAAAAAAAAAGCACTTGTTCTAACTCCTGAGATTTCCCTAACCCCCCAGCTGTTTTCGAGATTTGAATCCGAGTTTGGGTCCAGAGTGTGTGTGTATCATTCCAATATGAGTGAAGCAGAAAGGTATGAAAGGTGGCTGGATATATGGAACGGTGAGTTTGATATAATAATAGGAACCAGATCTTCAATTTTTACTCCCCTGGACAACCTGGGCATAATAATAATGGATGAGGAGCATGACCCATCCTATAAAGAAGGAACCAGAGTCAGATATAATACCCAGGACGTAGCAATAAAATTGGGGGAGATACTTGGAATACCGGTGGTCATGGGCAGTGCTACACCCAGTCTGGTTACCAGGTACAGGGCAGAAAACGAGGATAATTTTACCCTGCTTAAGATTCCGGTTAAAGCTCAAAGTAGCAGTTTATTAAAAATGGAAGTGATCGATCTTAAAAAAATAGACCGTTTAAAAGAGGATATAGTTATAACCGGTAAGTTATTTACTGCAATCAGAGAGGAATTGGAAAAAAGCAATAAGGTAATTATTTTTTTAAACAGAAGGGGCTATAGTAACTTTATAATATGCAATAAGTGTGGTGCTGTTCCCAAATGTCCTGCCTGTGACCTTTCCTATAATTATCATAGCGATCCCAAAAAACTGATATGCCACCACTGCGGCAGAGAGCAGGATTATACCGGAAAATGTCCTGTTTGTGGTGCGGACAGTGTCTTTTTATATGGTACAGGAATTCAGAAGGTTCAGTCGAAACTTCAGATGAGATTCAAGAGTATCCCCATACTCAGGATGGATTCCGATGTGACCGTAAAGAAGAAGTCACACCAGGAAATACTGGAAAAGTTCATTTCTCCCGGGGGATCGATTCTTATAGGTACCCAGATGATAGCCAAGGGACTTGATGTTGAGGATGTTACTCTGGTGGGAGTCATTAATTGCGATAGTATGTTGGGACTCCCTGATTATCATATGAATGAGAGAGTTTATCAGCTTATTACCCAGGTATCCGGAAGGGCTGGAAGAAAGAGAAAGAAAGGCAGGGTAATAATCCAGACCTACAATCCCGGAAGCAGGGTCATGAAAAACATACTTGCAAATGATTATGAATCATTTTACGGGCAGGAATTAGAAAACAGGAAAGAGCTCGACTATCCTCCTTTTTCCAACCTGGTAAATATTATAATATCCGGCAAGGATGAGAATAGGGTGAAAAAAGATATAAAAGGACTATTTGAAAAAATAAGCGGAGCTGTTAAGATTGACAGCATACTGGGGCCGGCTCCTGCTCCTTTTCATAAGATAAATTTATTTTACAGATGGCATATAATAATAAAGTCTAAAAATGTAGATTTTTTGAATGAGGCACTGGCTAAAATATTAAAGAGGTTTAAAAAATTCGATGAAAATAAGATAATTGTTGATGTAGATCCGGTATGGATTTTGTAAATTGGGGAAGGTAGGAAATGGCAGTTAAAGAAATAAGAAAGATCGGTGATCCGGTTTTAAGAGAAAAAAGTAAAGCAGTGGAAAAAATAGACGATAAGCTTGTTAGTCTGATTCAAGATATGACCGATACATTGAAAGAAGAAGGTGCAGCAGGTCTTGCTGCTCCGCAGATAGGGATAACAAGGAGAGTAATTGTTGTAAATTTTGGTGACAGTGTCAAGGCGTTTATAAATCCGGAAATCAAAGTTCTGAGCAGAAAAAAAATAGAAAGTAATGAAGGATGTCTGAGTGTCTATTCGATAAAAGATTTTTCTGTTAATAGATTTTCAAAAGTCAGAGTAAGGGCAAAAGATTCAAAAGGCAGTAATATCACAGTTGTGGCGGAAGATTTACTGGCAAGAATATTTCAGCATGAAATTGATCACCTTAATGGAATATTGTACATAGATCGTCTTGAATGGAAATCAAGAAGAGAACTTCTTTCAAAGATTAATGATATCAAATCAAATGTTTAAAATAAGGAGACTCGTTTGAGGATATTGTTTTTTGGCTCTTCCGAAATTTCAGTTCCATTCCTGGAAGAAATATATAAATCAAAACATGGCATATCTCTTGTTGTGGCTACTGTTGATAAGCCGGCAGGAAGGGGAAGAAAAACTTTACCTAATGTAGTAAAAAGCAAGGCTATTGAGTTGGGAATTGATTATATTCAGATTGAGAAGTTTGACAATATTTTTTTTGATAAGTTTACAAAATTAGGGTTTGACGGAATTGTAGTGGTTTCTTTCGGAAAGATATTTCCTGAAAAAATATTTAAATTGACATCTGCCCGGTGGTTAAATGTCCACCCTTCACTTCTGCCGCGGTATAGAGGTCCAACACCTGTTATAAGTACGCTCCTGAATGGTGATGAGGTAGGAGGGATCAGCATAATGGATGTAGTGCCTGAGGTAGATGCAGGTGGTATATATGCTCAGGTGAAATTCGGTGTTGGAGAAGACGATAACCGTGACAGCCTGGAGAGAAAGATAATAGAATTTGGAAAATCCCTTCTGATTACGGTACTTGACCTTGTAGAGAGTGAGAGGATTAAGTCATATCCCCAGGATGAGGAAAGTGTGACTTATAGTCACAAAATTACAAAAGATGACCTGAAAATCAACTGGGGCAGCAGTGCGATGGAAATAGTTAATAAAATCAGAGCCTTCAGCTCAAGTCCAGGTGCCTATTTTCTGTGGAAGGATTCAAGAATTAAAATTCTTAAGGCAAGTGTCTTAGATAGAGCTATAACCAATGCCTGTCAGGATAAACTTAAAATTGATAAAAGTAAGAAGGATGGTTTTGTAGTTGAGGCTGATAAAAAAGCAGGTATTCTGGTTAAGTGTAATAAAGATGAAATAATAAAGATTGAGTTGCTCCAGCCTCAGGATAAAAAAACAATGTCTTCGGTGGATTTTATTAACGGATACGGACTTAAAGCTGGTGAAAGTTTTGAATGAAAGAAAAATCAAAAAGAGATCCGGAATCAATCCACGCAAAATTGCCCTTCTTATCTTAATCCAGTATTTTAAAAAGAGGGGATCCTTAAAAGATATAATAAATAGCTGCCTTAAGAATTATGAACTGTCAAAGCTCGACAGGCGTTTTATCTTCAATATAGCCAAGGGTACGGTAAGATATTACCAGAAAATTGATTTCATACTTTCTTTATTTTCAAATAAAGATATAAAAGATATTGATTTTGTGATTCTTAATATACTGCGCATGGGGATTTTTCAGTTGATTTATATGAGTAAAATTCCCGATTATTCAGCGGTTAATGAAAGTGTCCAGCTGGCAAAGAAAAATGCTGGCGTGTCTTCTTCCAAATTCGTGAATGCGATACTGCGTAAAATTAGTTCAATCCCGGACATGGATTCGTTTATAGAAGGGGAAATTAAAAGGGTGGCAAAGGACGAAACTGACAGAATCAGTATAAACTACTCTTATCCCGGATGGCTCATAAAGTACTGGCTCGACTGTTATGGAAAGGAAAAAACTGTTCTAATCTGCAGGTCGCTTAATGAAAACCCGCATACTTACCTGAGATTTAATAAAGATAAGATTGCAAGGGAAGAATTGTTTAAGGAGTTAGGCGTAAAATCAATTGATGGAAAATACTACAGTCAAAATGTTAAAGTCATACATGAATCTGCATCGGATGATATTGAAACAGAAGGTGATAATAATGAACAATTTGTATCGAAGCATAGTATATTAGAAGATGTCATAGAAGTTTCCACCGTTCAGGATATTTCGGGAACTGATGTTTATAAGAAAGGCCTGGTTTCGATTCAGGATATCTCTTCTCAAATAGCTGTAAAGTATTTTCTAAATCCTCTCGGAAGTGAAAAAGTACTGGATGTATGCGCTGCACCCGGCGGAAAGACTGCACATATTGCCGAGCTTGTCGGGAATGATGGAGAGGTAATATCGGTTGATATAAACAGGAAGAGGCTAAAAATATTGCAGGATAATCTGAAAAGGTTAGACATAAAGAATGTAAGAATTATAGAAGCTGATGCGGCCGGGCAGAATTTCCTGGAAAGAAGCGAAGGTGCTAAAAATAAAAGAAAACCTGATAGTTACACGGGATATTTTGATAAAATTTTAATCGATGCTCCATGCAGCGCTTTTGGGACGATTTCCAAGAATCCGGATGCAAAGTATAGTAAAACAATGGATGATGTAATACGCCTTTCTGAAATGTCTTACAGGATGATGGTAAATTGTGATACTTATCTAAAAGCTGGCGGAAAACTTGTTTTTTATACCTGCACACTTTCACCCACAGAAAATCAACAGGTGATAGGGAAGTTTTTGGAGGAATTTAAAGGTAAATATGTTATCGGGAAGCAGGTCATTTCTGATGAGCTGATATCCGTTTTAGAACATAAAAAAATTATGTTAGGACCACGAGAAAAAACCTGCCTTGAAATTATGCCCTATTATTTTGAAAGTGAAGGCGGCTTCGTCTGCAGCCTGATAAAACGGTCATGAAACTTTCCCCAAAACAGCAAATCCTGGGTAGTATTAATAACTAAAGGTTTAAAATAATAAATCGGAAGCATCTAAAATTCCGTGATAGCGATAAAAGTAAAACTTTAAGGGCCAGGATGGGTTATTTCAAAAACACGCAAGCTTTTACCCAGCGAGAAAGAGCTTGCTCAGTTTCAGGCTTCGCTCTCCTCTTAGAAGAGGAACCATGCCCGCTTTGCCTTCAAATGGTTTTCTTAAGTAACCCGTCCTCGCCCATTAATTTATTTTTTATCACGAATTTTTAGATGCTACCTAATAAATCAATTATATTGAAATAATCCCATAATATGTTAACATAGAATATACAATTAATAATTAACTAAAAATTTAACATGGATACAAAAAAAAGAACACATGTCGTAGTTCCAGAAGAATTAGTGGAGGAAATAGACAGACTTTCGGGGAAAAGGAAGCGTAGCTGGTTTATAACTCAGGCTGTAAGAAAAGAGATACAGAGATTAAATTTCCTTGATGCAGTAAAGGAAACAGCAGGAACCTGGAATGATAAAGATCATCCTGAATTCAAAAAAGGAGTTGAAAGCTGGGTAAGACGTCTGAGGGATGAAGACAAAAAGAGATTGAAGGATATGTTGTAATGGCTGAATATCTACTGGATACAACAATAATAATTGAACATCTCCGTGGTAATACAAAAGTAAGTTCCTGTCTGGAAGAAATAGGAATTAAAGGTGACATTGCGGGATGCTGTTGTATAAATATTGCCGAAGTTTATACTGGGGTTAAGGAAAAGGAGAAAGAGAAAACAGACAGATTTATTGAAAGCCTTTATTACTTTGAAGTGACTAAAGAGGTTGCTAGATTGGCCGGGAAACTGAAGCAAAAGTATGCTGGGAAGGGTAAAACATTGTCAATCGCTGATGTAATTATTGCAGCTACAGCAATGGTGTATGGTTTAACATTGATTACGAAAAATGTAAAGCATTATCCTTTTCCAGAGCTAGAAATTAACGAAATCTAACTGCATATCATTTTTATTATAAGATAACACATTTGTAATTATCTGGTTTTATTAAAATATGATATATTTAAGTTGTTAAGGTAGTTCACCAAGATCTTTATAGACGGAATACCACGGATTCTTAAAGAATTAAAATAAATATGGAAGAGTTAAACAATATTGTTGCTTATTGGTATGATTGTATCAAGAGTGAAGATATTTTAGAGAAAGATATTTCTATAAATGTCAGGAGTAAAGCAGTTCTTTACCCTTTTGATAATGATCCATTCATTTTTGATAAAAGAGAAAATTCAGTCTTGGTGTCCGGAGACGGAAAATTGACTACTTTTTCAGAATATATCAGCATACGAGATTACGAGCCATATTATGGATATCCAATTCTGTTTTATTTTGACGATAACTCAAAAAAATACTTGGTTGCACCTCTTTTTATAATTAAGGTGAAGTTCGTTGAAAAGGATAAGGGGCTACATCTACAAAAAGATGAACAAAATCCTACTTGTGGAATTCAAGCATTTAGCAGGCTTGGATTTCGCACCGAGGAAATTGCTGATATAAGTCAACCTCTAGAAAGGTTATTTAGAAGTGAGTTTTCTAATAGTAAAAATTTAGCAGAAAAATGTTTAGAGGTTATTCAAAAGGAAGCTGAGCTACCAATTAATGAGCCTATAGATCCTAATAGGTTAACCAACAGGGAAAAGATTTCGAAGAATATGGCTTCAGGTTTGTATAATAAAAGTTTAGTCTTTGCTGGTGAAAATACTGCTTATAACATTAGCCTGCTCCAAGACTTGCTAGAATTGAAAGAAAAAAATGATTTAGACAAGACTGCTCTTTCATTTATCCTTGAAAAGATATCTTCAGTTAAAGGAGTTGAAAAAACACCAATTCTTCCTTTTCCTTCAAATGAGTATCAAGTAAAAGCCCTACAGAATATATTTCAAAATAAGTTATCTGTCATTACCGGTCCACCTGGTACTGGAAAAAGCCAATACATTTCAAATCTGTTGATTAACCTTTTTCTTGAAGGAAAGTCAGTTCTCTTTGTTAGTCATACTAATCCGGCAGTTGATGTTGTAAATGAAAAAATAAATCAACAATTTCGAAACTTGATGCTTCGGACAGGTAGAAAAGAATTTCGGCAAGAACTTAAAGGAAGGTTTAACGAATTAATTTTGGAGTCAGAAAGAAAACCATTGGAACAGGGACAGATAGGTCAAATTCAATCTATGTGGCAAACGATCTTGCAATATCGAGAAAGCTTGTTACAGCTAGACCAGCTAGAACAACGATTTGAGGACAGTTATCTACCTTACAGTAATAGAAAAACTCCTTTTTACGAAGGTTATAATTTAGAACAATCATTTGAAGAATTATCCCCCAATTTGAGGAAATTGGAAGTTATTAAAGAAAGATTGGAACATCTTAGGAGTAAAATAGAGAATAAACAATTTTCTTTATTGGAGAGAATTGTTCTCTTCTTATTTCCACATTATATTGAGAACAAAAAGGAAAGATTATTTTATAATTTGAGTCGTATTCTACCACTTAGTACTCTTAGGATTCTCCAGAATTCTACGAAGCCTGCTCAGATTAGAAATTGGAACGACCAAGGATGGTTAAGACTGTCAGAATACCTTGAACTGTTAAAATACTTTTTCAAATTTGAAACAATCAGGCAGGAAATAGAAACTTTTCAACCCAGGGCGATTATTGAACAAAAAATTAGGAAGCTAGAAAAGGATTTTTGCGATGTTTCAAAAAGGTTTGTAAAGGACATTTACATACAAAGAATGCTTGGGAAAGGTGAAAATGTTGGAAGGGTAAATTCATTTTTGTATCAAGTAGATTCTATTAGACCAAATGATGATGGTATCGATAGCTATTTATTTAAGGAAGCTCTTGATGCTTTAAAAATATGGTCATGTACTTTGAAATCAGTCAGAAGAACGTTTCCTCTAAGTCCTGGCATCTTTGATTATGTAATTTTTGATGAGGCTTCACAGGTTGATCTACCCTCAGCAGCACCAGCTCTTTATAGAGCAAAAAGAGCTATTGTGGTTGGTGACCCTATGCAACTTACGCATGTTGCTGGGTTAACCAGGGACATAGATAAGGGATTGGCTCGGATCCATGGACTAACGGAAAAGAAGAATATCTACCCTTCAAAGATAAGATATTGCGATATTCCCCTTTATAGATCTGCAGAGAATTCTCTAAGTCATAAGCCCATACTGCTAATTAATCATTATCGGTCAGAAGACCAAATTATTGCTTTATGTAATCAGGCTTTTTATGGGGGGCATTTAAAAATAATGACCACTCTTGATTACGCCCGATACCCTAGCAGTTTACCATTAGGTATTCACTGGATTAATTGTGAAGGTGAAGTTTTTAAACATCCTGCAGGGAGCAGAATAAATCGCGCTGAGGTCTTATTGGTAAATAAGGTTTTCCAAGATGTATTACAAGAAATATCAGGGACAGATCTAAGTATAGGTATTGTCACTCCCTACTCTCGTCAACAGGACGCAATATACGAAAGAATTTCCCAATCAACATCGGCAGAACTTCTTGAGAGACATAATGTAAGAATCCTTACCGCTCATAAATTTCAGGGGTCTGAAAAAGACATAATGATATTTTCTTTAGTTTTGGCATCCCGCGGAAATGGAAGTAGTGATCGATGGTATAATATTTACCCTCAAATTTTGAATGTAGCCTTATCGCGGGCGAAGTATCTTTTATATATTGTAGGAGATAGAAACTTTTGTCACGAACATTCCTGTTATAAAGAGCAAGATTGTGTACTAAAGCGATTGGTTAAAACTTATGACGATATTAAGAAGCAGGAAAAAGCTGAGGAATATACATTGTTTGAAAAGTTTGACTCTCCGACTGAAAGATTTCTTTTTGAGAAATTACAGAAGATAGATTTTGGGCGTCTTAAGTATAAATTGATTCCCAAGTTGGTCGTTAAGAGATATACACTAGATTTCGCACTTCTAGGTAAGAAAAAGATAGATATTGAGTGTGATGGCTACCAGCATACAATTATCGAAGGTTTCCCGGTATTGGAGGATGTCGCAAGAGACTATTTTTTGAAAGAGGAAGGGTGGGAAGTTTTTAGATTTCCTAATCATAGAATTTTGTCTCAAACTGATATTGTGATCGAAGATATTTTAAATTTGTTGAAGGAGCCATAACCATGATACTTCATCTAACACAGCTAAAAGATTCGTGCCTTATGGTACTCACCCAAATTTTTGCTCCGCAAAAATTTATTTTTATATAATAAGTAAAAACATGAATGAATTGTATTCCAAAAAAGTGGAAAAGGAAGACATTGTTATTTTAACTGAGTATCGTTTCAAAATGTTTGATGAAATATTTTTACTTAGACTATTTTTTTAACCTTACCTGATGTCAAGCAGCTGGCACAGATATTTATAGTCTTAATCTCGCCTTTATATTCAACCTTTGCCTTATGAATATTGGGCTTAAAGATCCTTCTGGTTTTTTTGTGTGAGTGACTTACATTATTTCCAAAAGATGTTTTTTTACCGCAAATTTCACATACTCTGGGCATTTTTTCTCCTGTATATTTTAAAAAAATTTATATTTTAATTCCGGGGAATATTTATTTTATTAATTATAAATAAACCAGGAACGAATATTAGCATTTTATTTTTCACTTTTCAAGGTAAATAAAAAAGTAATTAAGTGTTAATAGAAACAATTTTTAACCAATAAAGTCTTAAGGAATGTAGAAAAAAAGTGTGTCTGGATAAAGATTGTTTTATCCGGGTAGAAATGAGGCGAATTCTGATATAATATATTAGAGTATTTAGCCATTTAACCCTGAAATGGGTAAAGCTATGTTTAATGAAATAAACAAACAAGAGTTAGATAAAGTCATTGATATAATAATAGAGAATTTTAAGGAAAACGAAGATAAAATTAACGATATGAATGTATTTCCTGTTCCTGACGGGGATACCGGTACCAATATGCTGCTTACTTTGAATTCAATCAAGGAAGAACTTTCAAAACTTAAGGATTTTTCTGTAGGAAATGTTCTGGAGAGAGCTTCATTTGGAGCATTAATGGGGGCCAGGGGAAATTCTGGTGTAATATTGTCTCAAATACTCAAGGGTTTTTTTGATATTATAACAAAATGTGACAGTCTGAGTCTGGAGGTAATAAAAGAAGCACTGAGATCATCCAGAGATCTGGCCTATGATTCTGTACAGGATCCAACCGAGGGTACCATGCTTACTACCATAAAAGATATCTGCAAGTTTGTGGATGATCTGACCAATCATACCGGTAAAATAAAACTGATAGAGCTCCTGGATAAAATTATTTTGGAAGCCGAAAAATCTGTTGAGAGAACCACTTTTCTCCTGCCTGTATTGAAAAAAGCAGATGTGGTGGATGCCGGAGCACAGGGTATCCTGGATATACTGATTGGAGCCAGAAAGGCAATGACCGATATCAGTAGTATAAATGGAAAATTGGAAAGGACACTTGTTGGAAGCGTAGGGAGCTTATCTTCCGGATCCGGCGGCAGTGGTAACCCCGGTAGTAACAGTTCGGAAAACAATAATCCTGACACCAATCCCGAAGCTGATATCCTGAAGGTTGGAAAGGAAAGTTTGGAAGAGGTAAAAAGAAGTTATGAAATCAAATACACTTATTGTACAGAATTCATATTAAAAGGCAGTGGGATAGATATAGAAAGACTGAGGGAAAGAATTGAAAGTTTTGGCGACAGTGCTCTGGTAGTCGGAAATGATAGTCTGGTGAAAATACATGTTCATACCAACCATCCCCATAAGGTTCTGAGGAGGGCGTTGAGTGAAGGTACTCTTCACGATATTCAGATTAATAATATGAAAGATCAGAGAGAAGAGGTAACAGGAAAAGCAGAAGCAGTAGGGAAGGCAGAAACAACAGAAGAAAAGATGGAAGAAAGGAGAACACTAATAGCAGTAGCTAATGGTGAAGGATTGGAAGGGATATTTAAAAGTATTGGTGTAGATATTATTGTAAGCGGCGGACAAAGCATGAATCCATCAACCTACGATATAGTAAAGGCTATAAATAGTACAGAAGCTTCTGAGGTTGTTATATTTCCAAATAATAAAAATATAATACTTACCGCTAATCAGGCAAAAAAGATTGTAAAGAATAAAGGTGTTTATGTGGTACCAACCAGAAGTATACCGGCAGGCATATCGGCAATACTGTCTTATAATCCTGATTCGGCCATGGAAGAGAATATGTGCGGCATGGAAGAAGCAGCTAAAAAGGTCAAAGACGGAGAGATAACCCAGGCAGTAAGAGATGCAAATCTTATGGTCGGTGAGATAAAAAAGGGCGAATATATCGGCCTGTCCAGCGGCAAGGTTAGAGTGATATCGGATAATGTGGTAGATGCCACTATTGATCTGATAAGAGACATTGCAGGTTCCACTGAGGAAGTTATTACTTTTTACACCGGAAAGGATGCTGCACCGGAAGACATTGAAAGCATCAAAAAAGAGATCAAAAAGCATTTTCCCAGAATGGACATAGAAATACATAAGGGTGAACAACCCTTATATCCTTATATATTTTCAATCGAATGATTTTACTGGATGGAGATGGGCTATTAGAATTATTTCTGGTAAATTCAAAGGCAGAAAACTAAAACCTCCTTCGGATTATAAAATCAGACCTACTTTAGACAGTGTAAAAGAAAGTATTTTTAATGTTATTGGCAGCAGAATAGAAGGGTCAAACGTCCTTGATTTATTTGCGGGAACAGGCTCACTGGGAATAGAATCCTTAAGCAGGAACTGCAATCTGGTATATTTTGTAGATGAAAGCTTTGAGTCAATTAATCTTATAAGATATAATGTCACCTGTTTAAAAATCGAAAATGAGAAGTATAAAATAATCAGAAGTGACGTTCTGGAGTTTTTGCAATCTTATGTGAACTCAAAATGGGATATAATCTTTATAGACCCGCCATATAAGATTGAAAGTGGTATAATGAGAAAAATATTTGGCGTTCTATCTGAAAAAAGAGTTAGCAGGGCTGATACTCTGATAGTATACGAATATTTTTTTAAGAGAGATGTCAGGGAAGAGATAGAGGGTTTGAAAAAAATTAAGGAATCACATTTTGGGGATAAAAGGGTGATTTATCTTTCTCCTTATTAAAATTAAGAGATAGGACTTAAACTATGGAAAAAATAGCGCTATGCCCGGGAACCTATGATCCTTTGACCGAGGGGCACAGGGATATAATTGAAAGAAGTTCAAAGATTTTCTATAAAGTGATAGTAGCCATATCTAAAGATACCAAAAAGAAACCTTTCTACACTGCGGAAAAAAGAGCTGGTTTTGCAAGGAGAGCATTGAAAAATCTGAAAAATGTGGAAGTTATTACTTTTGAAGGATTGCTGGTAGATCTGGCTAAAAAAGTAAAGGCTACGGTTATAGTCAAAGGTCTCAGAGCTATTTCGGATTTTGAGTATGAATTTCAGATGGCACAGATCAATAAAAAATTAAATCCGGAAGTGGAAACTATGTTTATGGTGACCAATCCTAAATTTGCTTATCTTAGTTCCAGTGCGGTAAAAGAAGTGGCGGGATTCCAGGGCTGCATAAAAGGACTGGTTCCTGAAGAAATAGAGAAAGATATAATAAAAAGTTTTAAATAAGAGTATTTTTAAGTAAAAAATAGATATGGAGAACGATATGAATGCATTTGAAATTGTAGACCGGATTGAAGAATTCCTTGATAAAAGTAAAAGAATTCCATTTTCATCCAATTTAATTGTAAATGAGAATGAAATATACGACCTTCTGGATGAACTGAGGAATATACTACCGGAGGAATTCAAGCAATCCAGATGGATTGTTAAAGAGAGAGAAAACATGATAGAGGAAGCTAAAAGGTACTCTGAAAGAGTAATAAAGGAGGCAAAAGAGAAAGCAGAAATTCTGGTCAGCGAAACCGAGGTACTAAAAGAAGCCAGCAGGAAATCTGAGGAATTAATGGCTGCAGTAGAAGCCAGAGCAAGAACTATCAGACTGGAAGCTGAAGATTATGCCGATGAGAAGCTGGCAAACCTGGAAGCTGTGTTACATAAATTGTTAACTGCTATTGAAAAGGGAAGAGAACAATTTAGAAGCACGCTGAGTTCGGGTGAGAAATAATATTTGTTGAATAAATATTTTTTTATGTTATATTTATATATTTATGTTTGTTTATAACAAGTTTGTAACAAAGTATTCAGCAGGAGGATATAGTATTGGCAGTACCAAAGAGCAAAGTATCAAAGTCCAAAAGAGATAAGCGTAGGACTCATGACCGTTTAAAAATGGTGAATATTGTTGAATGCCCTAGATGCCATAGTAAAAAAATATCGCATAGGGTCTGTGAAAGTTGTGGGTATTACTCTGAACATGAGATAATAATATTTGAAGAGAAAGGCAAAAAGAAAGAAAAGAAAGAAACAAAAGAAACAAAGGAAGAACGCAAATAAAATTGGATTTTAGAGAACTAAATGGAGGTTTGTATTTTGAATTTGCGAGATTTTTTTTGTCCTGATTCCGTAGCAGTAATAGGAGCTGCCAGAGAGGAAAAAAAAGTAGGCCGCACTATACTGGATAGTATAATAAACTCAGGGTTTAAAGGTAAGTTGTTTCCGGTAAATCCCAACGCAGACGAAATAGATGGCGTTAAATGTTATCACTCAGTTCTAGATATCCCCACTAATATTGACTTAGCTATAATAGTTGTTCCTGTACAGTTTGTGCTGCAGGTTTTAGAAGAGTGCTCAAAGAAAAATGCCAAATGGGCTATTGTTATTTCTGCAGGGTTTAAAGAGACAGGAGTGGAAGGTGCAAAAAGAGAGACTCAGTTAATCGCGAAAGCAAAAGAGTATGGTATCAAGATACTGGGACCCAACTGTATGGGAATCATTGATACTGAATGTCCGATAAATGCAACTTTCTCACCCATTATGCCTCCTAGAGGTAAGATAGGCTTTATATCACAATCAGGTGCACTGGGTAGTTCTATACTGGACTGGGCAAAAACATATAAAATAGGACTTTCAAAATTTGTGTCATTGGGCAATAAAGCTGATATTTCTGAAAACGATTTGTTTGATGACTGGGAAGATGACGAAAATACTAAAGTCATTACTGCATATCTTGAGGGCGTAAAATATGGTGTGGAGTTCATTAAAATATCCTCAAGAGTATCAAAAAGTAAACCCATAATTGTCATAAAATCAGGAAATACGGATGCCGGAGCCAGGGCAGTTTCGTCCCATACTGGTACTCTTGCCGGTTCTGCTAAAGCTTATGAAGCAGCTTTTAAACAAACAGGAATTATAAGAGCTAATACTATAAGGGATCTTTTTAATTATGCCACGGCTTTTTCATATCAACCATTGCCTAAAGGTAAAAAAGTTGCAATAATAACAAATGCAGGCGGTCCCGGTATTATGGCTACCGATACCTGTGAGAAAAGTAATATATTACTGGCGAGTTTGAGCAAGGAAACCATAGATAGTTTGAAAGAGTTTTTACCGGAGGCAGCGAATTTTTACAATCCCATTGATGTACTGGGAGACGCACTGGCAGACAGGTATAAAAAAGCTCTGGAAGTAGTTATAAAGGACAGCAATGTTGATGCGGTAGTAGTGCTGCTTACACCACAGGCCATGACTCAGCCTTTTGAAACAGCCAGAGCAATTACGGAAGTAATGGAGAAAAGCGGTAAGGAAGTACCGGTAGTAATTAGTTTTATAGGAGGTGCTGGAGTCGAAAAAGCAGTGAAATATCTGACCGAGAGAAATATTCCAAATTTCGATATTCCTGAAGAAGCAATAGACACATTGAAAGTTATGATGGAATATACAGACTGGAAGTCGAGAAAGAGCTTACCTGTTGAAAATTTTAGTGTTGATAAAGAAAGAGTTAAGGAAGTATTCAATCAGTGTCAGGCTGAAGGCAGGTCGGAATTAGGGGAAATGGAAGCGAGAAAGATTCTTGAAGCATATAGAATAAGGGTACCCAGAGCAGAACTGGCTCGTGGTATAGATGAGGCGAAAGAAATAGCAGGCCGGATTGGATATCCGTTGGTGCTGAAAATTGATTCCCCCAATATTTTGCATAAAACTGATGTGGGCGGTGTCAAAATCGGAATAGAGGATGAAAAAGAGCTGGAGGAGGATTATAACCAGATTCTTTTTAATGTGGGAAGATATATGCCGGATGCCAATATACGTGGTATTCTGGTTCAGGAATTTGTTAAAGAAAAAAAAGAAACTATTATTGGGGTGAGTAAAGACCCACAGTTTGGGCCTATGATTATGTTTGGACTTGGCGGGATATATGTTGAGGCACTAAAAGATGTTTCTTTTAGGATTGCCCCTTTAAACAGACAGATGGCCGGTGAAATGATAGAAGAAATTAAAAGTGTCAAGCTACTTAAAGGTACGAGAGGTGAAGATATTTCAGATATTGATAGTGTGATTGAAATCATGCTTAGAGTTTCCCAGTTGGTTATGGACTTTCCGGAAATAATAGAAATGGATGTAAATCCTTTGTTTGTAAAAAAACAGGGTGAGGGATCTATTGCTGGAGACGCAAGAATAAGAATAGGAGGTTAAGATGGTACCGTTATTTTTTATTTCGAACCAACCTTTTTCTGGCAAGAGTTCAATGTGTGTAGGCGTAGGAAAATTATTTGCTGAAAAAGGTCTGAAGGTAGGATATATGAAGCCAGTGGGGACATTGCCAACACGGGTGGGAGGAATCATTACGGATGAGGATGCCCAATACATCTCAAGTATACTGGACGTAAAAGAAGAACTTGAAGATATATGCCCTATTGTACTGACCCAGCAATTCAACAGGGAAGGTCTGAAGGATAAAAATTTTTCTAAAGGGTTTATGGACTTAATTTCAAAAGCTTATCAGAGAATTCAAAAGGGTAAGGATATCGTAATTTTGGAAGGGGCTAAAAGTGTAGAGGACGGCTATTTCCTGGGAATATCCGCAGATAGAATCTGTGGAAAGCTGGGGGCCAAAGCAGTTATGGTAGTTAAATATAGTTCTGAAATCGTGGATCAAATCCTTTATTTAAAAGAATTTTTAGGCGATTGCCTGGCAGGGATAATCATAAATTGGGTTCCAAGAAGTCAAGTAGAATACCTCGAAGAATTGATAGTTCCATTCCTGGTAAGAAATAAAATAGAGGTTTTTGGATATGTAGTCTCAAATAAAATGCTGTCTTCTGTAAGCGTAAAGGAGATGTCCGAACTTTTAGGCGGACAAATAATTTGTGCTGAGGATAAAGTTGATGAACTAGTAGAGACATTCATGGTTGGAGCTATGGGTCAGGAGCAGGCATTAAAGTTTTTCAGGAGAAAAGCCAATAAAGCAGTTATAACCGGTGGAGATAGGGCAGATGTTCAGCTTGCTGCACTGGAAACTCCTACCAAATGCCTTATACTTACAGGTAATTTCCAGCCGAGTAGCGTGGTTCTGGGAAGGGCTGAGGAATTAGGTGTCCCTATGATCCTGGTTAATTTTGATACTCTTACTGCGGTGGAAAAAGTCGGAGAAATTATTGGTCATGTAAGATTTCATGAAATTAAGAAGATAGATAAAATAGTTGAAGTAGTGCGGGAGTACATAGATATAAACAAGTTGATGGAAATGTCAAAAAAGTAATTACAGCCGAAATCAATTATGGTGCAGTTCAACTCAAACGGTTACTCAATTATTGTAGATGCAATGGGAGGAGATTTTGCTCCTGAGGAGATTGTTAAGGGTTCTATAGAAGCCACAGCAGCCTTCGGAATAAAGATAAAATTGGTTGGAAGCATGGATAAGATTAAGGGAGTGGCAGCCTCCAGCCAGCTAGATCTGAATAGTATAGAGATTATTCCAAGTTCTCAGGAAGTAAGCATGAATGAATCTCCCTCTGAAGTATTAAAGAAGAAAAAGAATTCCTCAATATTTATAGGCTCTCAGCTTGTGTCCCAGGGTAGAGGGAATGCTTTTATTTCTGCCGGGAATACTGGTGCTGTGATGGCCTGTTCTCTTTTTAATATAAAAAGAATAGAGAATGTGCACAGACCTGCCATTGCAACAGTGATACCTCTAATAGATAAAAAGTTTGTATTGATTGATGCAGGGGCCAACGCTGATTGTAAGCCTCAGTATCTGGAGCAGTTTGCTATAATGGGGAAGATCTATTCTGAAAATATTCTTGGAGTAGAGAATCCAAGGGTAGCTCTTATCAATATCGGGGAAGAGGAAAAGAAGGGAAGCGAACTGGCTGTCGAGAGTTACAAATTACTTAAGGATTGCCCGAAAATTAATTTTATCGGAAATATAGAAGGCAGGGAGCTGTTTGAAGGTGAAGCAGATGTAGCAGTTTGTGATGGTTTTGTAGGAAACGTAATATTGAAGTTAATCGAGGGTATGGCGAATTTCTTTTTTGGGGAAATAAAACAGGTTTTAACTTCGAGCATACTGGCTAAAATTTCGGCTTTAGGGATTAAGAGTTCCTTAATTAAGATGAAGAAGAAATTTGATTATGAGGAGTATGGTGGTGCACAACTTTTGGGATTAAACGGATTGGTAATAATATCTCACGGAAGTTCAAAGTCCAGAGCAATCAAAAATGCGATAAAAGCAGCGATGGAAGGTTTGAAAATAAATTTGACCAGCAAAATTAATGAAGAAATTAGTAATGCAAATTAAATAAAGGTAAAAGATTAACAATAGTAAAAGGAGCAAGAATGGAAAATTTTGACAAGCTTAAGGAAGTTTTAGTCGATGTACTCGGCGCTAAAGAAGAGAACATTAAAGCTGAGAGTAAGTTTGTTGATGATCTGGGGGCTGATTCGCTGGATTTGGTGGAACTTATTATGGCATTCGAAGACAAGTTTGGAGTAGAAATAAGCGATGAGGATGCCGAAAAGATCGTCACGGTTAAGGATGCTCTGGATTATATTGAGACTCATTCAAAGAAGTAATCCTGGATACAGATAAATGAATCTTGTATCATAATTTTATAAGGTGGCGAAATTTATTTAATGAGTAGTGATGACGAGGTCTTGAGGAATAGAGTAAGAAACTGGTTAAAAACTCTGGGAATTGATGCCGGAGATTTAAAAATTTATATACATAGTTTAACTCACAGATCTTTTGCACGTCAGATAGATGTTCAGTCGCGAGGTAACGAGCAGCTGGAGTTTTTAGGCGATAGTGTGCTTTCTTTTATCATTACATCATATTTATATGAGAAATACAGTAATTTGGCTGAAGGAAAGATGGCTAAGGTGAGAGCAGCCTTAGTGAATAGAAAGACGCTGTTCGAAATAGCCAAAAATGTAAAAATAGATCAGCAGGTACTTTTAAGTGAAAATGAGGAATCCTGTAAGGGAAGAAAGAAAATGTCTATTTTGGCTGACAGCCTCGAGGCTCTCATTGGTGCCATTTATATTGATAAAGGAATTGATTTTACTTTAAATTGGGTTCTGAAGAGGTATAAGAAGAAAATTGAGGAAAATATTAAAACTCCTGAGATTATAGATTATAAAACCTATCTTCAGGAAGTTGTTCAGGCGGATTATTCAAAACTTGCAAAGTATAAATTGGTAAGATCAGAAGGTCCCGACCATAATAAATCATTTTATTCGGTGGTAATGATTGAAGATAAAATAGTCGGAGAGGGCAGAGGAAGAAGTAAAAAAGATTCTGAGCAGGATGCTGCAAAAAATACTTTAAAGACACTGTATAAATTGAAATTATAATTTTTAATTTGGGAATTAAAGTTGTACCTAAAGAACATAACACTCCGAGGTTTCAAATCTTTTAAAAACAAAAGCAAATTATTTTTTGAACCGGGGGTCAGCGTAATCGTTGGGCCTAATGGAAGCGGTAAAAGTAATGTGGCAGATGCTATCTCCTGGGTTCTTGGCGAGCAAAGCCCCAAATCTCTAAGGGGAAGCTCAATGGGAGACGTAATTTTCAGGAGCAAAGATGAAGAAATGGCAATTGCTGAGGTATCCCTGATGTTCGATAACTCAAATAAATTATTTAATACGGAATTCAGGGATGTTAAATTTACCCGCAGGGTATTTTCCAGAGGAGGCAGCGAGTATTTCATAAATTCCTCACCCTGCAGATTATTGGATATCCAGGAACTTACTGCTGATAGCGGGATAGGTAAGGGCTTGCATATTATTATAAATCAGGGGCAGATTAATGAGATAGCGGTGCTTAAATCCATTGAGAGAAAGACTATTATAGATGAAATACTGGGAATATCAAAACATAAAGACAGGAGAAATAAGTCACTGGCCAAGCTTCAAAAAGTAAAGAATGATGTTGAGAGAGTGGATGATTTGATGGAAGAGATAAGAAGAACGATGGATCCTCTTGAAATTGAAGCGAAAAGGGCCCTGAAATATGCTGAAATTTCCAATCTGCTGAAAAGTGAAGAGATCTCTCTTTTTATTGCCTATCTTAACCGGTTGAACAATGAATGGGAAAGCGAAAACGAGTCTTATAGTAAAAATAAAGACCAGTTGAAGGAAATCGGTGACAGGATTTTGGATATAGAAAAAGAGAGGGATGATCTTTTAAAGCTCAGTAGTAAAGAACGTGATGAATTCGAATTATGGAAGAATAAAATTGACTTATTCAATTCGGAAAAAAATAGCCTTGAAAATACTATAGCTCTGGTTGAGAGTAAGAGGAACGTATTCAGTACATTATATAACATGTTTGATCTCCAATTTACTGGTAATATTGAAAATACAGAAGTACCCCGGACTTCAGTGAAGAGCGGTAAAGATGATGAAGTTCCTTCCTTACAGCAGATATCAAATGGGCTTAAGAAAATTGATAGCCTGTTTTCGAATCTTTTGGAAGATCTGAAGAAAAAGTTAAAAGACAAAGATGCTCTTGACTATATTGAAAAGGAAGCAAAATCAATTGTAAAAGAGATAGGGAAATTATATAAGATAGTTGAGGCCGGCTGTCAATATGAAGGTGGAAGCAGTAAAAAAGAACTTCAAAAAGAAGATGCAAGGAAAATTGATAATGCTAAGAAAAGGCTTGAACAAATTGGCAACATAAAAAGTATTTGCATGACTAACCTGGAAAGGTCTAAAAGAATTCGTTTACTTCTGAATGAATTTCTATCTGTTTCAGAAAATATGAAAAGAAGGCTTTACCCCGAGTTTGAGAAAAGGAGAGACTTAATCTCGAAAAATCAGGGCAAGGTAAACGAGTTGGAGAATCAAATAAATCAGTTAAACATCTCTAAATCAAACGTGGAAAATAATATATACAAAATTGATCTAAAGAAGGAACAAATTAAAGAAAGGGTAGAAGCCATTACCGAAGGCATTGTTGACAATTATAATTTATCAATTGATTATGCCTTAAAGAGTTATAGCCCTGCAAACAACATTAGACAGTCCGAAATCAAGGTAAGAAAATTAAAGAATGAAATAAAGGAATTTGGGAATGTTAACCCTAATGCAGCAATTGAGTATAACAGAATTAAAAAGAGGTTCGATTTTCTGGCTGGCCAGAGGGTTGATTTGATTGAGAGCAAGAGAAATCTGGAAGAATTAATTAAAGATATAAATGAAAGGATGGCTGATTATTTCTTTAAAAAATTTGATGAGATCAACAGGTGTTTTAAAGGTTATTTTAAAACTCTGTTTCCTCTGGGCGAAGGTGAAATGCAACTTGAAAAAAGTGACGGGACTAGCGATGATGAGATAGGCGTGGATTTGAAGGTGGATATCGGCAATAATAAGTTTGTCCCTCTCTCCCTGCTATCGGGAGGAGAAAAGTCTCTGGTTTCTATGGCATTTCTTTTCTCTATCTATTCAATAAATCCTTCCCCTTTTTATGTCTTTGATGAAGTGGATGCTGCGCTGGATGATGCAAATATAAACCGCTTTCTGACTCTGGTAAAAAAATTTTCCGAGAAGCAGCAGATAATAATAATTACTCATCAGAAAAGAACGATGGAAGTTGCAGATACAATTTATGGAGTAACCATGCAGTCCAATGGAATTTCGAAGGTAATTTCAGAAAAAATCGGGAATAAATATGCGGAAGTTAATTAAAAATCTAAGCTATATCTGGAATAAGTTTAAAAATGACCGCAAGTCATTCTGGGACGAGCTGGAAGAACAGATGGTAGCCAGTGATATCAGTGTTAATACTGTTGATAAAATATTGGGAGAGGTAAAAAATCACGTTTACGGTGAAAATGTAAATGATCTTGAAAAGATAAAATCTTTACTGAGAGAGCAAATTATAGAAATTCTAAAGACCAATGGAAACAATAATTTAAAAATATCGCCAACCCCTCCCACAGTATTCCTGGTAGTGGGAGTAAACGGGGTGGGCAAGACTACTTCGGTTGCAAAATTAGCCCATATGTTTAAAGGAAATGGAAAAAAGGTTTTGATATCAGCAGCTGATACATACAGGTCGGCTGCTGTGGAGCAGATACAATATTATGCCGAAAAATTAGAGCTGGATATGGTCTATCACCAAAAATTTTCTGATCCAGGGGCGGTGGTCTACGATAGTGTAGAAAAAGCGAAGGCCGGGGGAATTGACCTGGTTATAATTGATACTGCAGGGAGAATGCAAACTTCGTATAATCTTATGGAAGAGCTTAAAAAAATAAAAAAAGTGATCGGCAGGAGAATAGATCGGGAAGTGGATGAAATACTGCTTGTAATTGATTCCACCACTGGCCAGAATGCCAGAAGTCAGGCAGAACTTTTTAATGATTCACTGAGTCTGACCGGGATTATTCTGACTAAAACAGATGGTACTTCCAGAGGCGGGATAGTGCTTACCATAAAAAATGATCTGGGTATACCCATAAAGCTGGTCACTGATGGTGAGAAATTAGATAACATACATTATTTTGATCCGGTTAAATTTACTGAATCAATATTCTCCTGATTACCGGTTTCAGGATAGAAGGGGGTTTGTGGATGTTCGATCTACTGACAACCAGGTTTGAGAATTTATTTTATAAAATAAGGAATAAAGGGAAATTAAGTCCAAGCGACCTGGACGATGCTTTAAGAGAGATCAAGCTGGCTCTACTGGAAGCTGATGTGAATTTTAAGGTGGTCAAAGAGTTTCTGGAGAATGTAAAAGCAAAGGCAATAGGTGAAAAGATATTGGAAAGCCTGACTCCTTATCAACAGGTCGTAAAAATAGTAAATGAAGAGATTACAAGAATGCTGGGTTCAGCCGGCGGTGGTATTACTTTTGCTTCAAAGGGACCTACAATTATAATGACCGTCGGACTTCAGGGTACTGGAAAAACTTCATCTGTCATTAAGTTAGCTAATTTTTTAAAAGCCAGATTCCAGAAAAAAGTATCTATTGTTGCTGCAGATGTGTACCGGCCTGCTGCAGTGCTGCAGCTTGAGGATATGGCAAAAAATATAAATGTAGATGTTTATTCTGAAAATAATTCGGACCCGGTATCCATATCGGTAAAAGGAATAGAGTTATTTAAAAAATCCGGAAGTGACGTAATTATAATTGATACTGCCGGAAGACTACATATTGATGAGAACATGATGAATGAGATTGCAAACATCAGAAATAAAGTAAGCCCACATCAAATATATCTGGTATTGGATGCTATGACCGGCCAGGAAGCTGTAAATATTGCCTCCAGCTTTAACCAGAGAGTTGAATGTGATGGAATAATCCTGACCAAATTGGATAGTGATACCAGAGGAGGTGCTGCACTCTCGGTTTATTATGTAGTTAAGAAACCGGTAAAATTCATATCTAATGGGGAGAAAATTGAAGATTTTGATATATTTTACCCTGACAGGATAGCTTCCAGAATATTGGGTAAGGGTGATATTTTGACCCTGGTTGAGAAGGCGGAAAAAGTAGTAAGTGAAAAAGAAGCAAAGAGGATAGAAGAGAAGATATACAAAAATGAGCTAAATTTCGAGGATTTTATAGGGCAGCTTAAGAGTATAAAAAAGATGGGTTCACTGGATAAGATATTTTCGATGATGCCCATAGCCAATAAGAGTAAAATATTTAAGAATATAAAGCTTGATGATTCTCATCTGACACGGATAGAAGCTATGATTAACTCTATGACTGTGGAGGAGAGAAGAAAACCACATATAATAAGCGGCAGCAGGAAAAAAAGAATAGCAAAGGGGAGCGGAACGTCGGTATCGGAAGTGAACAAGTTACTCGTACAATTCAGTAAGACAAAGCAAATGTTAAAACAATTTTCAGGGTTAAAAGGGAAATTTAATTTGCCTATTGGCAATTTCTAGGCAGAAAAAATATTTTGCAAGTTTTATAGAAAAATATATAATTATGAGAGCGTGGAGCTATCTATTTAAGAATTTGGAGGTTACAGGTTGAGTGTAAAGATCAGGTTGAGTAGACTGGGTTCAAAGAAGAAGCCCTTTTATAGAATTGTAGTGGCAGATATCAGATCACCAAGAGATGGAAGGTTCATTGAAAAAATAGGAATATACGACCCGAAAAGTGATCCATCCAGGATAGAAGTGGACAAAGACAAAGCTCTTAACTGGATAAAGAAGGGTGCGAAACCTACAGATACAGTTCAAAAACTTTTTGATAAGATCGATTTAAAGAAGTAGTCATTACAACTTAGACTGGAGGTAAATAGTGAAAGAACTACTGGAGTACATGGTAAAAGAGCTGGTTGACAGCCCGGATAATGTTGAGATTACAGAAGAGGAGGAAGATGACAAAACAGTAATTTTTAAGCTTAAAGTGTCTGAAGAGGATCTAGGAAAGGTAATCGGGAAAAAAGGAAGAACCGCAAATGCTTTAAGGGTCATAATGAGAGCTGCATCTGCTAAAAGAGGTAAGTCCTCTATAGTAAAAATTATGGATTGATAATTTATATATAAATATAGATAGTTCTATTTTAAACAGGCATTAGTGAATGTCAGAAATAAATGTAGATGCAAGGTTAATTGGGATAATCGGTAAGCCGCATGGAATAAGAGGGGAAACAGTTATAATGTTGCTTACCGATTATCCCAAAACTATTAAAAAGGGAGATATACTTTTTTTTGATAAAGAATGTATCCGTAAAGCGGAAGTTGAAAATATCAGATGGAAGAGCGCAGGGAAGCTTCGTCTATTAATAATCAAATTTAAAGGTATAGACAGTAGGAGCGATGCTGAAAGTTTAAAGGGTACAAATGTCTTCCGGAGTATAAAGGATGCCCCGAAGTTAAAAGAAAACCAGTACTGGATAGATGATATAATAGGCTGTATGGTTTACATAAAAAATAATATCTTTATCGGACCGGTAATAGATGTAGAGAGATTTGCCACCAATGATAATTTAACTGTAAGGATAGAGAACAGAAGTTTAAATATAGAATGTACTGACAATGATATTTTTTATATTCCAGTTATTGAAAGTTATATCAGCAGTATAGATTTAAAAAACAAGAAAATAATATTAAAAAAAATTCCGGAATACATCTAGAATTATTATATTTTTTCAATTTTTATAATCTTTCGTTTAGAAATGTTAAAAATAGATGTTATAACAATTTTCCCAAAAATATTTGATAGTATTATTGAATTTGGGGTTATAAAGGAAGCTTTTAAAAAAGGTATCTGCCGGTTAAATGTCTATAATTTAAGAGATTTTTCCAGTTATAAGCATGGAAAAGTTGATGATAGACCTTATGGCGGAGGTCCGGGCATGGTACTTATGCCAGAGCCAATAGACAACGCCATTGTTTTTATTAGGAAGAAGAACAAGATTAAAAATAAGGAAAGACAAAAGGTAGTGCTGCTTTCTCCCCAGGGAGAAAAGCTGGATCAGAATAAGTTAAAATATATGGCAGGTCTTGAAAATATAATACTTGTTTGTGGAAGGTATGAGGGGGTTGACGAAAGGGTAATAGACTCTCTGATAGATCTTGAGATTTCTATAGGTGATTATGTGCTCACTGGTGGAGAAATTCCGGCAATGGTTATAATAGATGGGGTGATAAGATTATTCCCTGGTGTGGTTGGAAAAGAAGAATCTTTAAAATCGGAATCTTTTGAAAAAAACCTGCTTGATTATCCCCAGTATACAAGGCCACCGGTTTTTAAAGGGCTGGCCGCTCCGGAAATTCTTTTGAGCGGAAACCATAAAAATATAAAGAAATGGAGAAAAGAAAAGTCAATGGAAATAACCAGAATAAGAAGACCGGATTTATTTGACAAAGATAGTTAAATTAATTATATTTGTTTGGTTCTTATTAGAATGAAAAAGAGATAGGTTGGAGAATAAAATGAATAAACTGGATAAAATAGAAAGTAAATATGTAAAAACTGATATACCTGAATTTGGTCCCGGGGATAAAGTGAAGGTCAGGATAAAAATTAGCGAAGAAAATAAGGACAGAATTCAGGTCCTTGAAGGAATTGTAATAGGAATTAAAGGCTCCGGAATTGGTAAAACATTTACGGTAAGAAAGATCTCTTTTAACAATGTAGGTGTTGAGAGGACATTCCTTCTAAATTCGCCTGTAATCCAATCTATTGAGAGGGTCGGTGAAGGCCTGACAAGAAGAGCTAAACTATATTATCTCAGGGATAAAATCGGTAAAAAATCAAAAATCAAGTTTAAATAAATAAGTGTGCAACCATTTAACTTTTTATATTAATGCCTCTTGAAAATAAACAGGTTAACACCAGAAATAGAAGAATTTTTAAGGAATTTTTGGTGTACGTCATTATCATTTTAGCAGCAGTAATATCAGCCACTTTGATTAGAATTTTTATATTTGAACCTTTCATTGTTCCCACACCTTCAATGGAGCCAAAATTGCAAGTTGGAGATAAAGTAATAATTAATAAGCTGGCTTATAAATTCGGTTCCGCAAAAAGAGGAGATATTGTAGCATTTCATTCTCCGATAGAAGAAAAAGATCTGGTTAAAAGGGCTATTGCTATAGAGGGGGATGAAATTGTTCTAACCACTGAAGGTGAGATTTTTATAAATGGCGAAAAAATCGTTGAAAATTATCTACCGGGCGATCAAAATATATCCTATATCAATCAAACTGTGGTTGTCGGTGAAAATGAAGTATTCGTAATGGGAGATAATAGAAATAATAGTTTTGACAGCAGGTTTTTTGGGACGATTTCAGAGGATGATATATTCGGGAAATTTGTAATAATTTACTGGCCTCCATCCAGGTGGTAATTTTTCCAGCGGTATGGAATTTAAGGAAATAAAGAGATTGGTGGATTTGTGCAGGTATGAGGATGATCTGCATATTGCGGGCTATGAAAAAGTAGCCGGAGTCGATGAAGTAGGGAGGGGATCACTGGCTGGTCCTCTGGTTGCCGCGGCAGTTATTCTGGATAAGAAAAAGCTGATAATAGAAGATATAAATGATTCCAAGAAACTAACTGCAGAGAAAAGGAAATATGTTTTTAAAAAGGTAATTAAAAGTTGCCTGTGCTGGTCTGTAGTTAAAATCCCCCCCGATGAAATTGATAGGCTTTCAATAACAAAAGCTAATGCAATTGCATTTAGAAAGGCAATTAACAGCTTAAAAATAAAGCCGGATATTATTTTATCAGATCATATTAGTACGAATCTTGGTATTAAATATTTACCTATTGTCAATGGTGACCAACTCAGTATCTCTGTTGCTGCTGCCTCAATAATTGCCAAAGTGATCAGAGATCAAATAATGTTTAAGTTCTCCAGGTATTATCCTGAGTATGGATTTGAACATAATAAGGGTTATGGCACCGTAAAACATTTGAAATCACTTCAAAAATATGGGCCGACACTTATTCATAGAGTATCTTTCAGAGGTGTTTTAAGTTAATAGTTTTAACAAAAAAATCGTAGGAAGAGCAGGGGAACTTATTGCCCGGAAATACCTGGAAGAAAAAGGATATTTTATCTTAGAAAGAAATTACAGGAATAAGTACGGCGAAATAGATATAATAGCCAGGAAGGGCAGGAATTTAATTTTTGTGGAGGTTAAAACCAGGACCAGTCTGGAATATGGATATCCACTGGAGGCTATTAATAAATTAAAAGCTATAAGAATAAAAAAATTAGCCAGTTTATATATTGCCACTGGTAAACTCTCGGCATTTGATCCCAGCTTTGATGTTATTTCTATAATCACAAGTAGTAGTTTTATTAAGGAATTAGCAGGGAAAGAAGATGCTCTGCAAAAAATAATCTTATCAAGTACCCTGAAGGATAATAAGAATCTGAAGATTGAACATATAGAGAACGCTTTTTAGAAAAGTTAATCTGAGAGCCCTGTATTTGACGCAAAAAGAGCCCTAAAATATAATATCAATAGTTGGTATAAGTATTTATTATATTGTTGTAATATAATTAACATTGAAGGAATACCTAATATTTTTGTAGGCTATTTTAAAAAAAATTTATGATGATAGTAAAAGAAGTTATAAAAAGTAAAACCAGTAATGATAAGATACAGCAGAAATTGGAAGATCTCGAACTTCTGAATTCTGTAAATATTGCTGTGAACCGTGGTGATAGTTTAAGTAAAATAATTGAACTTGTATCTGTAAAGGCCAGAAAGTTGTTTTCAGGTTTTGGAACAACTGTATATCTTCTAAGCGAAGATAAAAAGTATCTGGCAATTCGAAAACTTAATCTTCCGTCAGCAGTAGAAAAAAGGATAGAAAGTTTAATTGGGTTAAAAATATCCACGATAAAAATTCTCATTAAGAAGGGGGGTCGTTATTATAGGGCACTCAAAGAAAAAAAACCGCAAATTATAAATGATGCTGTTGAAATAAAAGAACTGTTGTGGGAATTGACTGAGACCATACCCGAAGATCAAAAAGCAGTAAAGGCAATGATTAAAAAACTTATGCCGGCAATTTATAAGATTCTGGGTATAAAGTCGGTTATGATTGTTCCGCTTGTTACGGGAGGCAGGGTTTTAGGGATGCTGGATATTTCTGGAAGGAAGCCTTTTACAAGTTTTGATCTGGAGAGAATTAGTACTATTTCGGGACAGCTGGCTATTGCAATTAATAGAAAGCAAACAGAGGATGAGATAAGATCTATATTTGAAGAAATAAGGACAAGTGAAAACAGGTTTAAAAAATTATTCGAGCATATGAGCAGTGGCGTGGCAGTATATGAGGCTGTAGATGATGGAAGTGATTTTATCTTCAAAGATCTCAATAGAGCTGCGGAAAAGATAGATAGAGTTAAGAGAAAGGACATTATAGGTAAGAGTGTTCTGAAAGTTTTTCCAGGAGTAAAAGATTTTGGAGTTTTTGATGTTTTTAGGAGAGTGTATAAGACCGGTAGACCTGAAAAATACCCTATTTCTTTTTATGAGGATAACAGAATTTCGGGCTGGAGGCGTAATTATGTTTATAAGCTGCCTTCAGGGGAAATAGTAGCTGTTTATGATGATATAACCAGACAAAAAGAGGCGGAAGAATCATTAAGAATCAGTGAAGAGTTCAGTTCAAGTTTGATGGAAAATTCTTCCAGTCCTATTATGGTGGTGAATGCAGACATGTCCATAAGGTATGTAAACCCCGCACTGAAAAATTTAGTTGGTTTAAAATCAAGTGAAATTTTAGATAAGAAACCGCCTTATCCGTGGTGGCCTGGAGAATTTAAGACTAAATATATCAGGGAATTTAAAATAGTTTTAAGGAAGGGTTGCAGAAGGCGTGAGCTGCTTTTTAATAATAAGATGGGAGAAAAGTTCTGGGTTGAAGTTGATGGGAAGCCTGTATCCAGGAGCGGAGAGCTAAAATATTTGATAATAAATTGGTTTGATGTAACTGACCGTAAGATAATAGAGGATAATTTAAAAATAAGTTATAACAAACTGCAGAAAATGCTGGAAGGTACTATAGGTACATTAGCGACAATAGTGGAGACAAAGGATCCTTATACCTCCGGTCATCAAAAAAGAGTATCCAAACTGGCTGTAGCTATTTCAAGGGAACTTGGCCTGGAGGATAAAGTAATTGAATGTATAAGGACAGCGGCAGAGATTCATGACATAGGGAAAATAAATATACCTGCTTCAATTTTGACAAAACCTGGGAGATTATCGGATATAGAGTATGATATGATTAAAACCCATCCCCAGTTAGGTTACGATATGATTAATAAGATAGATTTTCCTACGCCCATTGCGGAGATTATACTCCAACATCATGAAAAACTGGACGGTTCAGGGTATCCCAGGGGTTTAAAAGGAAAAGATATAATGCTTGAGGCTAAAATATTGGCTGTAGCTGATATAGTGGAGGCTATGTCATCTTACAGGCCATACCGTCCTGCTCTGGGGCCAGGTATAGCAATCAAAGAAATTAGAAAAAATAGGGGTAAATTATATGACCCCAGGATCGTGGATATCTGTATTAAAATTATTACCAAGAAAGGTTTTAAATTCAACTGATTTTAAAATCTTTACCTTATAATTATTATAGTTATTATAGCTAAAGACCTTTATCATCAATGAGACAATTTTTGGAAGGATAAAAGATTATGAAACTTAAATATACGGAGATAGGAGTTTGCGGCCTTTCCTGTCGTCTCTGCCCGGGTTATGTTATGAAGACAAAGAGCAAGTGTCCTGGCTGTAAAACAGAGTGGCGGCTTGGTGGCCCATGCTCTATTCTGCATTGTGCTGTGAAAAGAAATATAGATTTTTGCGGTGATTGCGATGAGAGCAAAACCTGTGCGAAATGGAAAAGACACCGCGAGATGGGAAAGAAGTATGATTCATTTAAATGTTATCAGAAACTTGAAGATGATATTGCTTTTATCCAAGAGCATGGCTTAGCTGAATTCAGGAAATCGCAAAAAGTCAGGGAAAAGCTGCTCTGGAAGATGCTTGATGAATTTAATGAAGACCGCTCAAAAAGTTATTATTGTATTGCTGCAACAGTGTTAGAAGTAGATGAGCTGGAAAAGGCTATAGCGGAAGCCAGAAGCGGTTCTAAGGGTCTTAATATAAAAGAAAAAGCTAAACTACTTCATTCCATCCTGGATAGAATTGCTGCTGAGAAGAAATACTATTTAAAGTTAAGAAAAAAATAAAAATACCTATACTTATTCTTCTTATAATTCACAATTACTTGAGCCTCATACTTATTATGTAATTGACTATATGTGCATTTATGTATATAATTAATCCATGTTTTTCAAGCTGGACAGTTTCACATTAACTGGCATTGATGCTATAAAAGTATCGGTAGAGGTTCACATATCAAGAGGCCTTCCTGAATTTATAATTGTAGGTCTGCCGGGGAAAGCTGTAAATGAATCAAGACAGAGAGTAAGATCTGCGATCATCAATAGCGGATTTGATTTTCCGGTTAAAAAAATAATTGTAAATCTATCACCAGCGGATATAAAGAAAGACGGCTCTTTTTATGACTTACCGATAGCTCTTTCGATTCTTGCAGCCAGCGGCCAGATTAAATGTAATATCTCTAAAGAATCATGTTTTGTAGGAGAACTGTCATTGGATGGAAGTGTAAATCCGGTGAAAGGTTTAATTTCTATGGCGGAGGAAGTGCGGAATATAGGTAAGAAATTCTTTTTCGTACCCCTCAAAATTGCGAGTCAGGCTTCTTTTATTTCCGGTGTAAATATAGTGGCGTGCAAAAATCTATCCGAAGCTGTAGAAGCTCTCTCCGGCAAAGAACAAACAGAAAAATTTATATGCGAGGATAAAAATATTTCAAATGTAGGGAATCATTACAATTTTGATTTTAAGGATGTGAAAGGTCAACTCAGGGCGAAGAGAGCACTGGAAATAGCCGTAAGCGGGAGACATAATATCCTGCTGGTCGGCCCTCCGGGTAGCGGTAAAACTATGCTTGCTCAGAGAGCTGTTACTATAATGCCGGACTTAAGCCTGGAGGAGTGTATTGAAGTTACTAAGGTCTATAGTTTATACGAAAAGTATACCAGTCATTTAATACAGGAAAGACCGTTTAGAAGTCCTCATCACACCATAAGCAGAGCAGGACTTATCGGAGGAGGTATCAGTCCAAGACCCGGTGAAATCAGTCTTGCTCATAAGGGCCTGCTGTTTTTGGACGAGTTTTCACAGTTTCCCAAAAATTTTATAGAGGATTTGAGACAGCCTCTGGAAGATAAAAAAGTAATTATCACGCGGAACCATCTTTCCTATAGTTTTCCCTGCAGTTTCATGTTAATAGTAGCTACCAATCCCTGTTATTGCGGGTATTTTGGGGATGAAAGAAGAAAATGTATTTGCAGTCAGAGAGAAATACAAAAATTCTGGAAGAAAATGTCTGGTCCTGTTATGGACAGAATTGATATGAGGGTCACTGTTGCCAGGCTTCCGGAAAGCAGTTTCATAAAAACTGAGTGCGGTGAGAGTTCAAATCAGGTAAAGAACCGTATCAGGAAATGCGTAAATGTGCAGAAATCGCGGTTCGGGCACGAAAATATCAACTACAATTCTGAAATTGGAATAAATATTGTTAATAAGTGGTTAAAAGGTAATAAGAGCGTAAGGGATTTAATATATACAATTTCAGGAAAATATAATCTAACAGCTAGGGGCATGGTAAGTATCTTAAAAGTTTCCCGGACTATAGCTGATCTTGAGGAAAGTAACACTATTGAAGAGCGTCATATTATCGAAGCTGTTCATTACAGGGTTGGTTGTGATAATAATCAGAGCAGCAGTTTTCTTATATGAAAATCAGAAATGGAGAAAAAATATTATATATACTGGTTGAGAAAAAAGTTAAGCCTATGAGGTTTATAAGTGTATACAGGAACAATAACGGTGATATAAATAAAACTCTGGATTACTTTTTGAGACACGAGAATTTAAAGCTGAATTATGGTGGAACAAACGGAGAGAATCATAATCATATGGGTAGCAGCGGGAACTGTTACCAAAAGGTTATTGATTTCATTTTAAAAAATGAAGTGGGTTTGCTTGATATTGGCGAGGATAGCTATCCAAAAATATTAAGACAGATATATCTGCCTCCTCCCATATTATTTTTTAAAGGTAATAAAATAAAAGAAACAAAATTTTGTGTTGCCATTGTAGGCAGCAGAAAGTGTACTGCTTATGGACGTGAGGCAGCCGGGTATATAAGCAGAAATTTATCGGAAATCGGGATGACAGTTGTTAGCGGTATGGCAATAGGGGTCGATAGTTATGCCCATAAAGCGGCATTAGAGGGAAAGGGTGGAAGTATCGGGGTGCTGGGATGCGGTATTGATATCGTTTATCCGCCCGAGAATAAGTTTTTATATGAGGATATACTTCTGGACGGCAGTATAATAACTGAATTTCTTCCAAAAACTCCACCGCTTAAAAGTAATTTTCCGGTCAGAAATAGAATAATCAGTGGCCTTTGCAGAGGAGTTATAGTTGTGGAGGCAGGAGAAAAAAGTGGAGCAGTAATAACCTGCAAGATGGCACTCAGACAAAACAGGGAAGTATTCGCAGTTCCAGGCAATATTTTTAATCCAATGAGCAGAGGGTGTCATAAGCTAATTAAAAATGGTGCGAAGCTGGTAGAATGTGTTGATGATGTACTGGAGGAGTTTTCTCAGTATTATAAGGGAGATTTGAGGTTATATGGAAACCATGACAATGCCGACAACAAGGGATCTAACAACAGACATGATTCAGAGCTTCAGGGCTGTGAACTCAAGATATATGAGTTTATTGGATACAAACCAAAAAGTATGGAAGAGATAGTAAGATATTCAGGAATGGAGGTCAAAGAAGTCCTGAGGATATTGACCTCCCTTGAGATGAAGCAACTGATCAGTGAAGATAGTTTTAATAAATATAGTAGATTATTTTAAATTTTGTTATTAAAATAGTAATATATTTTTATTGGAATCAGGCAGGGAGTATAAAAATGGCGTTATTTCGCAGAAAAAAAATTGAAAAACCCAAGAGTCCTCTGGGTTCTGCATTGTATAAGTACGATGATATCCTTAAAAAGGATTTAAAGAGAGTTTTGGATAGAATAAACACAAAGGGGAAACTCAATCCAGTAAGGGCCAGTATTGTTATCGAGGGTGCTGTTGGTAAGTTTGATGTAATACTTAATGACTTATCCAGGGAAAATTTGAAAATTGATTACAGGTCGGACAAAATAAGATATTTAATTATTGATATGATAAATGGGCTAAAAACTTTTTTTAGTGAAGCAAAAGCCCTTGATTATGATCCGGTAAAAATGGAGGAGAATAAGAAACTTGCTGGAATGAGTGAGGTAGTAAAAATTCGGGAGATTATAAAAGGCAAGATGAAGGATATCGAGAGTGACTATTTATAAGTATGAATTTGTTTAATTGTTTAGAACTATATATAAAGTATCTGAAGTATGAAAAAAATTTATCTCTAAATTCTATAAATTCATATCAAAAAGATAACCTCCAATTTTTAAATTTTTTAAAAAGCAAGAACATTACTGAGACTACCGGGTTAAGTTTAGATATTTTCAGGGATTTTTTAAAATCTTTAGATAACCACAACTATTCAAACAGGACTATTATTAGAAAATATTCTTCCCTTGTGAATTTCTTTAGATTTCTTGAAAGAAATGATTATATTGATTTTCAGCTGACCCAGGCTATAAATGTTCCCAGAAAGCGTCACCGTTTTTATTCTTTTATGTCTGTTAATGAAATAGAAAAACTGTTTGACAATTTTAAACCTGAGAACGATTTGGAGATAAGAGACAGAGCTATAATTGAATTACTTTATTCTACCGGGGCCAGGATAAGCGAGGTAGAGGGTTTAAAAATTGGGGATATTGATCTTCAGAATAGTGAAATAGTGGTGACTGGTAAGGGCAGAAAGCAGAGGTTGATTTACTTGAACCAGATGGCAGTATCCTGGATAAAGAGATATCTGGAGGTAAGAAGTAGACTGTTATATCCCGGGAAAGAGAGATATATAAAGGATAACCATTTATTTTTAAATAAATTTGGGAAGAGGTTATCCTCACGCAGCATGAGAACTATAGTTGAAAAATATGTAAGGAAAGCAGCTATCAGTAAGCATATCACACCTCACAGTATCAGGCACAGTTTTGCTACCCACCTGCTTCAGGAAGGAGCGGGGATAAGAGAGATCCAGGAACTTTTAGGTCATGAAAGCATATCTACCACGCAAATATACTCACATTTGAATGTTAAAAAGTTAAAAAAAGACTATAAGAAATTTCACCCCAGAGCGGAAATAAAGTAGAGCAGGAATAGTATTTTTACTCTAATAATGTGACAATTTATTATTGATTATTTGATGAAATATATGTATTATGCTAGACTTGGACGTTGAAATCACACACACTACTTGTGGCATTATGGTGAAAAAATACGGCAGTTAAAGTAGTGGAGGAAAAACCATAAAAATGAGGAGGTATTATTTTGAGTATCGTAACTGTGAAGCAGCTTCTGGAGGTAGGGGTTCACTTTGGTCATCAGACCAAGAAGTGGAACCCTAAGATGAAAAAGTACATATATACGGATAAAAATGGTATATATATAATTGACCTTCAGGAAACCCAGCGACTCTTAATAGAGGCGTACGAATATGTAAAAAAAGTTGTCAGTGAGGGCGGGATCATATTATTTGTGGGCACAAAGAAGCAAACCCAGGATATAACTGAATCTTATGCCAAAGATTGTGAAATGCCTTATGTTAGGAATAGATGGCTGGGAGGCACTCTTACTAATTTTGAAACCATAAGTAAGAGAACAAAAAGAATTGAAGAGATAGAAAAGATGGAAAAATCAGGTATTTTTGATAAGTTACCCAAAAAAGAAGTGCTGGGGATAAGGAAAGAGTATGAAAAGCTCCTTTTTAATATTGGGGGCATAAGAGATATGAAAAAACTTCCCGATGTTCTCTATGCCATTGATCCTAATAAGGAGATGATTGCGATAAAGGAAGCAAGAAAATTGGGGATACCTATTGTAGCTATAACAGATACAAATTGTGATCCTGATCTTATCGATTTTGTTATTCCGGGCAACGATGATGCAATTCGTTCCTGTAACCTGATAACCAGTGTAATATGCGAAGCTGTAAAAAAAGGGAAGGAACAAAAGATCAAACTGGAGGAGAGTCCGGAAGAAAAAGAAGCAAAGGAACTGGAGAAAGAGAAAACTGAAGATGAGTTAGAAGATTTACCCGAAGATGATGTATGGGTTTAGAAATTATAGGGAGGAACAATGGAAATTAAAGCTGAACTGGTCAGGGAGTTACGGGAAAAAAGTAATGCCGGAATGATGGATTGTAAGAAAGCTCTGGTTGATAGTAAGGGAGATATGAAGAAAGCAGAAGAGCTGTTAAAGGAAAGAGGACTGGCTCAAGCTTCTAAAAAAGCTTCCAGAGCCACAAAAGAAGGTCTAATCGATAGTTATGTGCATCTGGGTTCCAAAGTCGGGGTAATGGTTGAAGTTAATTGTGAAACCGATTTTGTAGCCAGAAATGAGATGTTTAAAAATTTAGTGCATGATATTGCACTTCATATTGCAGCAGCGGCACCCCTATATGTCTCCAAAGAAGATGTGCCTTTGGAGGTGCTGGAGAAAGAGAAAGAACTCTACAGGAAGCAAGCCATAAATGAAGGAAAACCTGAGAAAATTTTAGACAAGATTGCTGAAGGTAAGCTTAAGAAATATTATGAAGAGAACTGCCTTCTGGAACAGCCATTTGTAAAAGATAATGATGTAAAGGTAGGAGATCTGGTAAAACAAAATATAGCAAAAATCGGCGAGAATATAGTAATCAAAAGGTTTGCAAGATTCGTCCTTGGCGAAGAGAAGTAAGTGCTTTTAAATATTTTTTGCCTGAGGGCAATAAATAAAATATATGGGAGAGTTAAAATATAACAGAGTTTTACTCAAGATCAGCGGTGAGGCGTTATTAGGTGATTTGGATTACGGAATAGATCCTGAGGTTACCAATAATATATCCAGTCAGGTCAAGGAAGTAGTAGAGTTAGGTGTGGAAGTTGCGATAGTGGTTGGCGGAGGGAATTTCTGGAGAGGCGTTTCGGCCAGTGTGAATGGCATGGATAGAACTACTGCGGATTATATCGGAATGCTGGCTACTATTATGAATGCCCTGGGGCTGCAGAATGCATTGGAAAGAATGGGAATAATTACCAGGGTTCAGACTGCGATATCAATGCAGGAAATTGCCGAGCCTTTCATCAGAAGAAGAGCGGTAAGACACCTGGAAAAAAAGAGAGTAGTAATATTTGCCGGTGGAACCGGCAATCCTTATTTTACAACTGATACGGCTGCTGCATTAAGAGCACTGGAAATAGAAGCCGAAATAATATTTAAAGCTACAAAAGTAGATGGTGTATACGATAAAGATCCTCTAAAATTTAAGGATGCCAAAAAATTCGTTAAGTTAACTTTCCTGGATGTATTAAGAAAAAATCTTAGAGTTCTGGATTCTACAGCTACTTCTTTATGCATGGAAAATAATCTACCTATTGTGGTGTTTGATATTACAAAGCCTGGCAATATAAGAGGAGTTATAATGGGTAAAAAAATCGGCACTTTAGTCACAAAGGAGTAAGAAATGAAAGATGCATTAATGGTCGAAACAAAAAAAAGAATGAATCAAGCTCTGGAAAGAACCCAACATGAGTTTAATACTATCAGGACGGGAAGAGCATCTGTATCATTACTCGATAATATTTATATAGACTATTATGGCAGTAGGACTTTATTGAAACATATGTCTAACATGAGTATACCCGAACCCAGGACTATTCTAATTTCACCTTACGAGCCAAAGTTTTTGAGGGAGATTGAGACTCAAATATCCAAATCTGATCTGGGCATCAATCCATCAAATGACGGGAAAGTTATCCGGCTTAGCATACCTCCTTTAAATGAGGAAAGAAGGAGGGAATTGGTCAAATTAGTTAAAAAGATTGCAGAAGATGGAAGAATAGCTATCAGGAATATCAGAAGAGAAATAAATGACGAATTTAAAAAGTTGGAAAACGAAAGTAAAATAACAGAAGATGATCTGATAAAATCTCAAGGGGAAGTCCAGGAAATTACTGATGAGTTTATAGAGAAGGTTAATGATTCTTTGGCCCAGAAAGAAAAAGAAATCATGGAAGTGTAGGTAGGAAGTATTTTGAGTTTAATTTCTTCTATTTTTTCTTCCATAAGAGTTCCAACCGTAAAAGAACTAAAGAAAAATAATATTCCGGAGCATGTGGCTATTATTATGGATGGAAATGGCAGATGGGCTATGAAGAGAAAATTACCACGGTCTGCCGGTCATAGAGCTGGTGTTGAAGCTCTCAGGGATGTTATAGAGGTATGTATAGAATTAGGGATAAAGTTCTTGACCGTATATTCATTTTCCAGCGAAAACTGGCGGAGACCAAAAGACGAGGTGAATTTTCTTTTAAATCTATTCCTGGAAACATTGAGAGAAGAACTGGAGTCTCTGGATAGAAACGGAGTAAGAGTGAGATTGATTGGTAATAGAGAAGAAGTACCTTCTGAAATATTAAAAGCTTTTGAGAATGCGGAAAAGGAGACTGAGAATAATAATAAGTTATTTTTCAATATTGCCTTTAATTACGGCTCCAGACAGGAAATTGTAGGTGCAGTTAAAAGAATATGTAGAGCAGCTGCTAGAAATGATATAGATATTGAGAAACTGGACGAGAAGAATTTTTCAGAATATTTATTTACAGACAGCTACCCCGATCCCGATTTTTTAATTAGAACCAGTGGTGAATATAGAGTAAGCAATTTCCTGCTGTGGCAAATCGCATACTGCGAATTCTATTTTGTGAAAACACTCTGGCCGGATTTTAAAAAGAAAAACTTCTTAAAAGCTATTTATTATTACCAGTACAGAGATAGAAGATTTGGCGGGTTGTGATTTCCTATGCAAACTGTAACTACCATTTTCCAATATATCCTGGCAATAGTCGGCCTGTCACTGATAGTAATTGTTCATGAATTTGGACATTTCTTGATGGCCAAGTTAAGCGGGATACATGTTGAAGAATTTTTTATTGGCTTTGGCCCGAAGCTCTTTAAATTTAAAGACAGGAGAGGTACTACTTATGGTATAAGTGCTATACCGGTAGGAGGATACAATAAATTACTGGGCATGGATAGAAATGAATCTATACCCCCCGATCTGAAGAATAAAGCATTCCAGAACAAACCTTTCTATAAGAAACTGCTGGTCGCAGTAGGCGGAGTTGGTTTTAATGTTATTTTTGCAGTGATATTAATGGGAATTATTTTAAGTTTTGCGCCTACGGCGATCATTGGTTTTGTCGAGGCCGAATCACCTGCTGATATAAACGGCTTCAAGATAGGTGATGAAGTTATTGCTCTAAATGATCAAAAAATTGAGAGCTGGGATGATTTTTCCACTATGACTAAAAAATATCCTGGCGAAGAAGTAACTTATACTGTTATCCGTGAAGGGGAGGAAATAAAGCTGGAAGCAAAACTGGATGATGTGGAGGGCCAGGGATATCTGGGAATAAGTCCGCGGTACACTTTGAGTCCCCGGTATGCCATAAAGGAATATGGCTTTTTTGGAGTAATAAAAGAAAGCTTCAGGATAGTCTGGGATATAAGTGTCACTTATATAAAGCTGTTTGGAATGCTGTTTACAGGCAAAATACCTCTCAGTGAGGCCAGACCGGTTTCGCCGGTTGGACTGGTGAGTTTATTTCAGCAGTTTGCATCAGTAAGCATACAGGATTTTATATTTTTTGTTGCACTGGTTTCTGTTTTAATGGGTTTCGGAAATTTAATTCCGATTATTCCTTTAGATGGAGGAAATATTATATTGATCATAATCGAGTCTATAAGAAGAAAACCAATTCCAAGGAGAGTTCTGGAAATCCTCAATTTCGCAGGGGTATTTATTCTGGTTTCCATACTTATTATAGGCTTTGTTTTCGATATAATAAAACCTTTCAATATTAAAAATATGTAATAATTATCTGAGCAATAATTTCAAATGCAAATAATAAGAAAAAAAACCAGGGTTGTTAAAGTGGGAAAGTTGAAAGTAGGAGGCGATAACCCTATTATTGTACAGTCCATGACTAAAAGTAAGCTGGAGGATCTGAGCACCATCAGAGATGAGATAAAAGAATTGATTGGAAGCGGCTGTGAACTTATAAGAATAGCAATACCGGAAAAGAAATCTATAAATTATCTTAAGAAATTAATTAATAAAGGAATTTTTACGGTTCCATTAGTAGCTGATATTCAATTTGACTACCAGTTGGCTCTTGATTGTATGGATATCGGAGTTGATGGTATAAGGATAAATCCGGGTAATATAGGGGAGCGCAGCCGGGTCTCGAAAATTGTAGAGAAAGCTAAAAGGAAAAGGATTGCGTTGAGGATTGGTGTCAATTCAGGTTCCATAGATAAAAAAATACTTAAAAAAAATAAGGGTAATATTGTCAATTCAATGGTTGAAAGTGCATTGGAAAGTGTTAAACTTTTAGAAAGTTTAAAATTCAATAATTTCAAGATATCGGCGAAAGCATCGTCAGTTCTTGATACTATAAATGTATATGAGGCAATATCAGATAAAGTCGATTATCCTCTGCATTTAGGTGTGACCGAAGCAGGACCTCCTTTTAGGGGCAGCATAAAGTCGTCGGTTGGTATTGGTATTTTATTATCCAGAGGGATAGGGGATACTATAAGGGTTTCGCTGACCGGAAAATCAACGGATGAAGTGAAAGCTGCGTACATAATTCTTAATAGTTTAAACTTAAGAAAAGTGGGAGTAGATATTATTTCCTGTCCCACTTGCGGGAGGACGGCAGATGATTTTCAGCAAATTGTATATGAAATTGAAGAACTAACTGCGGGTACTAAGAAGAATTTAAAATTGGCCGTAATGGGCTGTATTGTTAATGGTCCCGGAGAAGCAAAAGATGCAGATCTGGGGATAGCCTTTGGTAAAGAAAAGGCAGCCCTCTTTTTAAAAGGTAAAGTGGTAAAAAGAATAGGTAGAGATGTTGTAGTAGAAGAGATTAAAAAAGAACTTGAAAAAATTAATTTAAATAGGTGAAGGGGAGTTTGAATTGAAGTTTTCTCAATTTTTTATTCCAACTTTAAAAGAGGAACCAAGTGAGGCTGAAATACCAAGTCATTCTTTAGCTCTAAGAGCTGGTCTTATAAGAAAAATTGCATCAGGTATTTATTCCTTCTTGCCACTGGGATTTAAGGTGCTAAGGAAAATCGAAGATATAGTCAGACAGGAAATGAATAATGCCGGTGCCGCCGAGCTAGTTTTACCGGTCATGCAGCCTTCTATTTTATGGGAAAAAACAGGTAGGTGGGGAGAGTATGGCTCTGAGTTGTTCAGGTTGAGGGATAGAAACAAAAGGGACTTCTGTCTGGGACCTACCCACGAAGAGGTAATAACTTATCTGGCGCATTCAGATTTGAAATCATATAAAGATTTACCTCTGAATCTTTATCAGATTCAGGTTAAGTTTAGAGATGAAATAAGGCCAAGATATGGGCTGCTGAGGGCCAGGGAATTTATTATGAAAGATGCCTATAGTTTTTGCAGGAATGATGATGACTTAGAAGTTATTTACAAAAAGATGTATGATGCTTATTGTAAAATACTTGAAAGAATTGGCCTTGAGTACAGGGTGGTAGAGGCTGAAACGGGACTGATTGGTGGAAGCTCTTCTCATGAATTTATAATACTTGCTGAAAACGGTGAAGATAAATTGGTTTTTTGTCCGAAGTGCGGTTACTCGGCAAGTTTTGAAATGTCAGAGTCTGCATCCAAAACCGGCAGTGACAAGTGTATTAATTGTGGGAGAAAGCTCAAATCCGAGAAGGGAATTGAGATTGGACATATTTTCAAACTGGGCCGTAAATATAGTGATAAATTGAATGCCAGGTTTCTGGATATAGATGGGAAACTAAAATCTTTAATTATGGGCTGTTACGGAATGGGAATAACCAGGATGCTGGCAGCAGTGATAGAGCAATTGCATGATAGTAAAGGAATAGTATGGCCTGTTTCTATAGCTCCGTTTGTAGTTAACCTTATAGTTACGACTATGGGGAATGAACAATTATCAAAAGCGGGCGATGTTGTATATGAAACTTTAATCAAGTCAAATGTTGAAGTTCTTTATGATGATAGAGATATAAACGCAGGGATAAAATTCAAGGATTCGGACCTGATGGGAATGCCTGTTAAATTTATTCTGGGCAGGAAATTTCTGGATAATAAAATAATTGATGTTGAATACAGGAAAGATGGTAAGAAGATAGAACTACCCCTGGATTCAGTTCCTGAGTTTATAAAAAAAATTAAAAACTGCGAGTAACCCCAAGCTGCCTCAAGATGGATAATCAAGAAAGTAAAATCGAAGGGATTTTAGAAAAGATTATTTTCAAAAATTCTGAGACTGGTTTTATGGTCGGAAAAGTAAGATCAGAGGATAATAATCTGGTGACCATTGTGGGAAATGCTTTTGAACTTCAGTGTGGTGAAAAACTGGAAGTGACCGGGAAATGGGTTTTAAATAAAAATTATGGGCGGCAGTTTGAAATTGAGAGCATTAAAACAGCTGAACCTGCTACTGTTGTCGGTATCGAGAATTATTTAGGCTCAGGTATGATAAAAGGCATCGGTCCGGTAATGGCAAATAGAATAGTCTCTCATTTTAAGCTTGAAACTCTAAGGATACTGGATGAAGAGCCGAAAAGATTAAATGAGATAGATGGCATAGGTAGAAAAAGAATAAATTTAATCTTAGAGTCCTGGAAAAAACATAAGAATGTAAGAGAGGTTATGATTTTTCTGCAATCTCACGGAATAAGTACCACTTATGCTCTAAAAATTTATAATAATTACGGTGATAATTCCATAAGTGTTATAAAGACAAATCCCTATAGATTGTCTGAGGATATATTTGGAATAGGGTTTAAAACTGCTGATAAAATTGCGTTGATGACAGGTATTGAAAAAGATTCGCCATTCAGGATGAAGGCAGGAATAATTCATTTATTAAGAGAGGCAGAAGATGGAGGACATTGCTACCTTCCATATGAAGAGTTTATCGAGATGGCAGAAAGTTTCCTGGGCACAGAGCTTGGAAGAATCACAGGTGCTTTAAGCGAACTGGAAAAAGAAGGAAAAATAATTGTTGTCAGAGATGACACGGATAAAGTATATCTTACAAATATTTATAATGCTGAAAAATATGTGAGTGAGAAAATCCTGGCTATTTTAGAAGGTGGTAAAGAAAATGAATCAGGAGAGGGTAGAAAGGGAAATATAAATCGCCTGATGAATGGCCTGGCTGCTGAAGAAAAGATAATACTGGATAGTATTCAGATGAAAGCCATTGAAAAGGCAGTATCCGAAAAAATACTGGTTATAACCGGAAGTCCCGGCACAGGAAAAAGTACCATACTTAATTTCATAATAAAGATTTTTAAAAAGGAAAATAAAAGCGTTCTTTTAGGTGCTCCAACAGGGAGAGCTTCTAAAAGGTTGTGTGAGACCACTGGTAGAGAAGCCAAAACTATACACAGACTATTAAATTACAATCCGAAACTGAACAAATTTTTAAAAAATGAAGAAAATCCCCTTGAAGCAGATATCGTAATAATCGATGAAGCTTCAATGCTGGATATAAGGTTGATGAGGAATTTACTTTCAGCTGTTAAGCCACAGACCGGTATTATTTTTGTGGGTGATGTAGATCAATTGCCTGCAGTAGGTCCCGGGAATGTTTTAAGTGACATAATCAGTTCAGATACGGTTCCCGTAATTGAGCTTAAGAAAATATACAGGCAGGAGAGTGAAAGTCTTATTATATATAATGCCCACAAAGTCCGGGATGGCCAGTTTCCATATATCGGCAAACCAAAAAACAGTGACTTTTTCTTTATTGAAAAAGATGAGCCTGAAGAAGTTGTAAGTCTTATATTGAACCTTCTTACCAAAAGAATCCCCAAAAGCTTCAGTTATGATCCTGTTCACGATATCCAGATTCTGGTTCCTACCAACAAAGGAACTGTTGGGGTTAATAATTTAAATTCCAGAATTCAGAATACTTTAAATTTTAACAGTCAAAAGGTTCTGAAGGGATCTGTGCAATATAGGTTGAATGATAAGGTAATACAGCTCAAGAATAATTACGAAAAAGATGTTTATAATGGTGATATAGGATTTATAAATAGCATAGATATGGAAGCTGAAGAAATCGGAGTAAATTTTGATGGAAAAACTGTTAGTTATGGTTTTTTCGAGCTAGATGAGATAGGTTTATCTTATGCTATATCTATTCACAAATCTCAGGGGTCTGAATTTAAATGTGTTATAATACCCATTTTGACTTCCCACTATATGCTGTTACAGAGAAATTTACTTTATACGGCAATAACGAGAGCCAGAGAGCTTGCGGTAATGGTTGGAAGTAAAAAAGCGATAGGAATGGCAGTAAATAGAAATATTGTTGAGAAGCGGTATACCAGTTTAAAGGAATTGCTTAGAAATTTTTGATGAACTCCTCTCTGCCTGTTAAGTTACAATTTCACTGGTTTCATTAAAGTCTTCTATGTACATAGTCAGAATAGTCGTACAACACTTCGATAATATAAGTACCGATTGAATTTTTTCTATTTTATGATATACTCTTAGAGAAATTTTAATGTGAATAGTTATTAAAAATAGTGGGCTAGACCCACTTTTTTTTAGTTTAAATTTTCTTATAGACAGGGGACTTAAGTTGAATAAAAAATTAATGGCGGCACTGGTAGAATTAGAAAAGGAAAAAGGCATAAGAATTGACACTCTGATAGAGGCTCTCAAAATTGCCTTTGTTTCAGCCTATAAAAAGAATTATCAGGTTGACTATGACTGTCGTGTGGATATAAACGAAAAAACCGGTGAAATAAAGGTATTTAAAATTTTGGATGAAGGTGGAAGTGAAGATAATACGGCAGAGGATAGCGGCAAGAGAAATGAAGTAGAGGTTACCCCGGATAATTTTGGAAGAATTGCGGCTCAAACTGCTAAACAGGTAGTAAGGCAGAGGATTAAGGAAGCAGAACGGGAGATTATGTATGAAGAATTTAAAGATAGAGCGGGAGATATGGTAACCGGTATTGTTCAGCAGAGTGATGCCAGATTTACTCTGGTGGATCTGGGTAAAGTAGAAGCGTTGCTTCCTCCGTATGAGCAGGTTCCGAGAGAGAGATATAAGCACGGCGAAAGAATAAAGGTTTATATTTCTGATGTAAGAAAAACAACAAAGGGGCCTCAGGTAATAGTATCCAGAACGCATACCGGTCTGATCAGAAAATTATTTGAATTAGAAGTACCCGAAATTTATGAAGGAATTGTAGAGATAAAAAGTATTTCCAGGGAAGCGGGTTACAGAACTAAGATTGCTGTTAGTTCAAACGAGAAGAATGTGGATCCCGTGGGAGCATGTGTTGGTCCTAAAGGTTCGCGGGTCAGAATGGTTGTTGACGAATTGGGAGGGGAAAAAATAGATATAGTAGAATATAGTGATGACATTGTAACCTTTATCAAAAATGCTCTAAGCCCGGCAAGAGTTTTAAAGGTGCTGACTGATGAGGATAAGAAGTTTGCATTAATTGTAGTTTCGAATGACCAGCTTTCTTTAGCAATAGGCAGGGAAGGTCAAAATGCTAGACTGGCAGCCAAATTAACCGGCTGGAAAATTGATATAAAGAGTGAGAAACAATTCGAAGAAGAGATGGATGAAGCCAGAAAAGAGAGATTAAAAAGTAAGGGAGAAGATACTGAAGTCAGCGAGTAATGTAATTATTATAAGTTTCAGAAATAAATGATGGGCCACTTGAAGGTATTATGAACGCAAAAAAAGAAGACAGTAAAAATAAAATTGAAAAGGAAGACGCAGCTGAGCCAAAAGATTTAAAGAAGGGTCAGTCAAAGAAGGGTAATGAGGCCAGAACTAAGAGTAAATCTCAGCCTGAGGACATGAGTTCGGCTAAGGGAACAAAGAAGCTAGAAGTTAAGACCGGAAGTAAGGGAAAAGTGTGGCCAAAAACAAAGAAGAAGGCTGGAACGGAAACCGGTGCTAAGAAGAAAACTGAAGTTAAAGCGAAACCGAAAGGCAAAACTCCGGCTGGAGTCAAAGCTGCAGGGAAGAGTGCTGCCGTAAAAGCAACAAAGAAAAAAGTCGAGGTTGAAACCAAAGAAGAACTCACAGTGGAAAGTGCAGCGGAAATTATAGAGAAACCAAAGGCAAAGGTTGATTGGGAAGAAGAGAAAAAATCAAGTATAAAGAGTGTAATTGATAGAGAACTTGATAAAGAAGAGAGGGAAGGAAGATTCAGAGTAAGGTTGATCCAGAGGAAAAAGGCTGCTCCTGGAAAGAAGGTAAAAGGCAAAGAAGCCCTAAAGGAAAAACAAAAAGAATTAGGAGAGAGATTAAAGAAAAGACCAGAGATAAAAAAAGTGATTGAAATTTCCGAAGGAATAACTATAAAACAGTTGTCGGAGAAAACAAATATTCCTTCAAGTGAAATGATAAAGCTGTTATTTAATATGGGTGAGGTTATTAACATAAACCAGTCCCTGAGCAAGGATTTAATAGAATACTTATCCCAGGAATATAATTTTAAATATCATATTGTAGGTTTTGAAGAAAAGTTAGATGAAGTTTATAAGGATTCTGAAGAGGATTTAGAATCCAGACCTCCTATTGTAACTATAATGGGACATGTGGATCATGGGAAAACAACATTGCTTGATGTCATCAGAGAAACGAATGTTGCAGTTAGTGAGGAAGGCGGAATAACCCAGCGGATAGGCGCCTACCAGGTTGACTATAAGAGCAAAAAAATTACTTTTATAGATACTCCTGGACATGAGGCATTTACCTCTATAAGGACCAGAGGGGCAAAGGTTACCGATATTGCTGTTATTGTTGTTGCCGCTGATGACGGTATTATGCCTCAGACAGTAGAAGCGATAAATCATGCAAAAGATGCAGGTGTTCCCATTATTATTGCTATCAACAAAATCGACTTACCGAATGCAGATCCTGATAAGATAAAGAAAGGTCTTACCGAGTATAATTTGGTTCCTGAAGAGTGGGGTGGAGACACTGTTTGTATAGAGATTTCTGCTAAAGAAAAGACTAATCTGGATGAATTTCTGGAGATGATTCTACTGGTCGCTGATTTGAATGAAGTGAGAGGCAACCCTAATTCCGAAGGTACCGGGATTATAATTGAATCAAGATTAGATAAGGGTTTAGGTCCTGTGGGTACGGTTATAGTAAAGAGAGGAAAGTTAAAAGTAGGAGATTCTTTTGTTACCGGTGGTACGCTTGGAAGAATAAGGTCAATAAGGGATGAAAATGGTAAAAACCTGAAGGAAGCTATCCTGTCACAACCGGTTGAAATCACAGGTTTTTCTCTGATACCGAAAGCCGGAGATAAATTATTTGTGGTTAAAAATGAAAAAGTAGCAAAAGAGCTTTTTAGCAGAAAAGATTATGAGACAAAGATGATGAAAATTGCAGATTCAAGAAGAAGTTTAACTCTGGAAAAATTATCCGAATTATCAAAAGAAAGTGAAATAAAAAAATTAAAAATAATTCTTAGGGCAGACTTCGATGGCTCACTTGATGCAGTGGAAAAATCCTTAAGTAACATAAAAGAAGAAAAAGTAAAGATTGATATAATACACAAGGCAATTGGAGCTATAACCGATACTGATATACTGTTAGCTGCAGCTTCAAATGCAATTGTAATCGGTTTTGGTGTGGTTCCTACTCAAAAAGCAGATGAATTATGTAAGAAGGAAAATGTAGAAGTCAGGACTTATGATATTATCTATAAATTAATTGATGATATCACCCTTGCCTTTAAAGGTTTACTGGAACCTGAAGTAAAAAGAATTGACAAGGGCAAGGCTGAAGTCAGAGAAATATTCAAGTTTCCAAAGATAGGGATAATTGCTGGTTCTTATATCCTTGAAGGTGAAGTTGAGAGAGGTAATTTAGTGAATGTGATAAGAGATGGGAATTTAATCCATGAAGGAAAAGTTACAACTCTTCACAGATTCAAGGAAGATGTTAAGAAGGTTTCATCAGGATATGAGTGCGGCATAAGACTGGAGGATTTTCAGGATCTCAGTAAGGGCGATGTACTGGAATTCTATGAAGAGAAATAATTTTTTAAATGGTCGTGATTTGGGTGGATAGAGTAAAAAAAGCGGAGATAGACCTGAAAAGAGAAATAAGTTTTATTATCAATACCAAAGTAAAAGATCCCAGAATAGGATTTATAACTGTTACTGATACAAAATTATCTGTTGATTTTAAATGGCTGGATGTTTTTGTCAGTATTATGGGCAAAGAGAATGAAATAAATAGAAGCCTGGAGGGTTTGAAGAACTGTTGCGGTTTTATAAAGAAGAATTTGCAGCAAAGATTGAAGTTGAGAAATATGCCCAATATAAGATTTTTATATGATAAATCCATTGATAATGGTATGAGAGTATCAGAAATACTGGGAACTCTGGATGAAGATAAATGATGTTAAGCAGGTAACTAATTGGATATAGACAAGTTGTATAAACAGGTCTCAGAAATTATAAACAGCAATGATAATTTTTTGATTATCACTCATGTCTATCCGGACGGAGATTCACTGGGCTCACAGGTGGCTCTGTATCAATTAATATCCCGGTTAAAAAAGAATGTAGTAGCGATTTGTAACAGTGAACTGCCTTATCAATATAAATTTTTACCCTATTTAAGTGAAATTAAAAGAGATTTAAAAGAGATAGAAAATTACAGCAAAGGATATGTCTGTTTTTGTCTGGATTGTGCTGATGAAAATAGAATGAATCTGGATTTCGAAGTATTGAAGAATGATGCAAAGTGCGTAATAAATATAGATCATCATAGCAACAATACTGGTTTTGGCAATATAAACATTGTGGATGCGGAGAAATCTGCAACCGCTGAGATTTTATATGGGCTAATATATAAGTATTACCGGGAGCTTTTAGATCAGGAAATGGCTCTGGGTATCTATGCGGGGATATTGACTGATACCGGCAAGTTCCAGTATAGCAGTACTGATTACGCTGTTCATGAAGTGGTAAGTAATCTTTTAAAGTTCAATCTGCATCCTTCTGAAATCCATAAGCATATATATGAGAATGAGCCTCTGGCAAGATTCAAGTTGATTCAGTTGATTCTTCAAAGAATTAAGTATATAGATTCTTGTGGGTTAATATATTCGTATGTTCTGGAAAAAGATTTTAAGAGGCTAAATTTGCCGTTCTCTGCTCAGGACGGGGTGATAAATCTGCTACGGAGTGCGGAGAAAGTAAGGATTGCTGCGTTGATAAAACAGACTGATAGAAAATGTTTTAAAATCAGCCTTCGTACCTCGGATAGGAATATCGATTTGGTCAAAGTTGCCAGCAGTTTTAAAGGTGGCGGGCACCAGATGGCTTCTGCCTATTCTGATAATGGAAGTTTGAGAACTGTAGTTAATAACTTAAGGAAATCAATAAGAGATAATCTAAATTATGAATAGTACCAATGTTAAATCTGATTTACTGGAAGATTTTAACGGCATAATATTAATAAATAAGTTGCCTGATATGACTTCTTATGACGTCATAAGGCGGATAAAGAGAGTTTTTTTTTAAAAAAAATTGGCCATGCTGGTACACTGGACCCCATAGCAGAAGGCCTGCTTATTGTTTTAATAAATAAAGCCACTAAACTATTCGATTATTTTTTATCTTTGAGTAAAGAGTACATTGCAGATATAAAACTAGGAGTAATTACTGATACATGGGATCTTTATGGAAAAGTTTTAGCTGTCAAAGAAGTCAGGAATGTTAGTGCCAAGGAAATATCCGGGATCTTGAGTAAATTCAAAGGTAAAATTGAACAGAAGCCACCGGTATATTCCTCAGTAAAGTATAAGGGAAGACCATCATATAAATTTGCCAGGGAGGGGCAGAGCGTGGATATAAAACCGAGAATGGTGAACATTTATGATCTGGAACTTATTTCTCTGGATGATGATTTACTTACAGTAAAAGTAAATTGTAGTTCGGGTACATATATCAGGTCTCTGGCTTATGAAATTGGAGAGTTATTAGGATGCGGCGCTTCAATAGAGGGACTAAAAAGAGCAAAAATCGGTGATTTTAAACTGGACGACGGTATCGATGTAGCAAAGTTTCTGGAAAGCGACTTAGAAAAGGACGATTTGGAATCAAGCCCGTATATAATATCTATTGAAAAGTTACTGGATAAGATATAAGAAGATAAATTTAACTAAAAGTATTGTAATTTTTTGGCAGTTCAATAAAATCTAGTAGTTTGAGATTTTATAGGGTATCGGAGTGTTAAATTGTCAGAATTATTAGAATTAGAAAAAATAGATAACAGTTATTTTAGGAATAAAAATGCGGTTGTGGTGATTGGGTTTTTTGATGGGGTACATCTTGGGCACAAGAAGATAATTGAGACCTGTGTCGAAAAGGCAAGGAAGATAAAAGGTGTTAGTATAGTTATGACTTTTAACAAGCCTCCGCTAAATGTAATAAAAAACGGAATGTATAAAAAACTTATAATTTCTTATGAGGAGAAGATAAAAATCATTAATAGTCTGGGGGTTAATTTTATTGTAACTGCCAATTTTGATTCTGATTTTTTAATGCTGGAACCGGGACAGTTTTGCAGGGATGTGCTTATAAATAAGTTTTATATAAGAGAAATTTTTGTAGGAAGTGGATTTCGTTTTGGCTTTGAAGCCAGGGGAGATGTGCTTTTCTTAAAAAGGTTTTTAATGCCCTACAATATAAAGGTAAATGTAGTTCCTCTTCTGAAAATAAAGGGTGTGGTAGTTTCAAGTACTAACATAAGAAAGTATTATTCTGAAGGCAAGATAGAGGAGATAAGGGATTTATTGGGGAGGAATCCACAGGTTGAAGGGGTTGTCGTCAGAGGTGCTGGTAGGGGGAAGCAACTGGGATTCCCTACTGCCAATATAGATGTTTGCGAGGTTTTTGTAACTCCAAAAGATGGAGTTTATCTGGGTACTGTTGGGATTGATGGGGATGAGAATAAATTGTTTCCGGCCATTATAAATGTAGGAGACAACCCAACTTTTAGGGAATCAAAAAAATGGATAGAAGCTTTTATAATTAATTTCAAAAATAATATATATAAAAGGAAAATAAGGATTAGTTTTTTAGAAAGACTGAGGGATGAAATTATATTTGAGGGTAAGGATAAATTAATCAACCAGATGAGGTTGGATTTGGAGTATGCCAGTAAATATTTTAAGAGCAAAAGCTGATGGGCTTACGGCTGATTTAAGGAAACTTCAAAAAGCCCCAAGAACAATTTCCTGCTGTAGAAGGGGTAAATAGTGGGATTTGATTAAATTGTAATTAATATAAGCTTGTGATAAATTATAGTACGAACATTTTGAGGAGGTGAAAAAAGTTGGCTTTAGTAAAAGAAGATAAGGAAAAGGTTATCGAGAAATTTAAAACTCATGAGAATGATACCGGTTCTTCTGAGGTTCAGATAGCTATTCTTACAAAGAAGATTAACAGGCTGAATGAACATTTGAAGGCAAATAAAAAGGATCATCATTCCAGAAGGGGTCTGGTTGTTATGGTTGGTAAGAGAAAAAGACTTCTGGGATATTTAAAAAATAATGACATAGCGAGGTATAAAAAAATAATTGGGGAATTAGGTTTAAGAAAGTAATTCTACATAAATGTTTTTTTGTTTCTGCAATTTAAAGGAGAATGTAAAATATAAATGGAAAAAAGTTATACGATCGATATTGATGGAAAGAAAATGATATTTTCCACCGGTAAGATGGCCAGGCAGGCTAATTCAGTTTTGGTTAAATTTGGTGGAAACGGAGTATTAATTACTGCAGTTATGAATCAAAATCCGACTGGGAACACAGATTTTTTCCCCCTGGTAGTTGATGTTGAAGAGAGAATGTATGCGGCGGGCAAGATACCCGGGGGATTCTTTAAGAGAGAGGGCAGAGCCAGCGATAAAGCAATTCTTAACTCAAGATTAACTGATAGACCCTTGAGGCCATTGTTTGATAAAAATATAAGAAATGAAGTTCAATTAATTGCCACGGTTATCTCTTTTGATCAGGTCAATCCCTATGATATTTCAGTAATAAATGGTGCTTCAATGACGTTATATATATCGGATATACCGTTTGAGGGTCCTATAGGTGCGGTCAGAATTGGCAAAATAGGTGAGAGATGGATAATAAATCCGGCTTACAGTGAGATTGAGGAAAGCATTATAGATATAGTGGTGGCTGGCACGGAAGAAGCAATATTAATGGTAGAAGCAGGCGGTAAGGAGGTACCTGAGGAAATAGTATTGGAAGCTATGGAAAGGGCACATGCCGAAATAAAAAAAATTATCAATTTCCAGAAAGAATTCAAAAAAATAGTAAGTAAAGAGAAAAGGGAAACTATTAATTTTGAATTGAACAAGGATGTTGAAAAAAAGGTAAGGAAATTAGCAGAAGGAAAGATTAAGGAAATTTTGGATGATGTTGTGAAATATTCCGGGGATGATGAGAAAAAGGCTTTACTAGATGACACTGCTAAGGGTTATTACCAGGATAGAGTTCTGGTTATAAAAGAAGAAATTGAAAAAGAGCTGGAATCAGAATTTCCGGAAGATAAAGAGAGTATTGATGTAAGTTTTAACGAGCTTGAGAGAGAATTGGTAAGAAAGATGATCCTGGAGAAAGGAATAAGGCCTGATGGCAGAAAACCTGATGAGATAAGAGACATAAGCTGTGAAGTAGGTTTATTTCCGGAAACAACACACGGCATTGGCCTTTTCACCAGAGGGAAAACACAGGCTCTTACTATATTGGCTTTAGGTTCGATAAGAGAAGCTCAGAAAATAGATAGTCTGGGAAAAGAGGAATTCAAGAGATACATACATCATTATAATTTCCCTCCGTTCAGCACTGGTGAAACCCGGCCACTGAGGGGACCGAGAAGAAGAGAAATAGGGCATGGAGCGCTGGCAGAAAAAGCTTTGCGACCTATGATTCCTGATGAGGATAAATTTCCCTATGTCTTAAGATTGGTATCTGAGGTTTTGGAATCCAATGGCTCTACTTCAATGGCCAGTGTATGTGGAAGTACTCTGGCTCTAATGGACGCAGGAGTTCCAATACTAAATCCGGTTTCCGGCATAGCAATGGGCCTGATTAGAGGCGAAGATGATAAGTATATAATATTAAAAGATATACAGGGTTTGGAAGATTTCTATGGTGATATGGACTTTAAGGTTGCAGGAACTAAAAATGGAATTACTGCACTACAGATGGACATGAAAATAAAAGGCATTAGTCTGGATATTATAAAGAAGGCACTGGATAAGGCACGGGAGGGAAGATTATTCATACTGGAGAAAATGCTTGAAGTAATTCCTGAACCGAGAGAGAGCTTGTCCAAATGTGCACCGAAAATAACTACATTTAGAATTCCCAAGGAGAAGATTGGTGAAGTTATTGGACCGGGTGGAAAGAATATTAAAAGCATAAAAGAAGAATTTGATCTGGAAGAAATTGATATAAGTGATTATGACGGAGAAGGTATGGTTTCTATTATTTCCTCAAATGATACTAATATCGAAATGGCAAGGAAAAAAATAGAGGGAATGTTAAAGACTTTTGAAGATATAAAGGTAGGAGAAGAGTTTTTAGGAACCGTAGTGGGAATAACCAGCTATGGGGCCTTTATAAATTTAATCCCTGGAATAGACGGACTTCTCCATATATCCAAAGTTACAAATAAAAGGATTAAAGACGTTAAGGATTATTTAAAAATGGGTGATAAAATACTGGTTAAAGTTGGTAATATTGATTCCAGAACTAAAAAAATAAGTCTGGAAAGAACCGATATCTGAATACTTTATTAGCGAGGTAGATAGAAAAATAGTTTCTTCAAGTGGCTTAAAATTTGACAGTTATGAGATAACTGAATTAAATAACGGAATAAAAGTTATTAGTGAATATATACCCCATTTTAGATCAATATCGCTAGGTTTCTGGATACCGACTGGATCCAGAGATGAAGATAGAAGTATTAATGGAATTTCCCACCTTATAGAGCATCTTATTTTCAAAGGTACCAAGAAGAGGAGTTATAGAGATATAGCTATTGAGTTTGATTCAATGGGTGCTGAATTCAATGCATTCACTGATAAAGAAGATTGCTGTATTTATGCTGATTTCATTGATACCCATCTGGATAATTGTACTGAACTGCTGTTTGATATATTGATGAATCCATCTTTCCTTACGGAGCATATCAAAACTGAAAAGAAGGTAATAGTTGAGGAAATAAAGATGGTAGAGGACAACCCATCTGATAATATCATGAATTATTTCTATGAAACAATTTTAGATGGACATCCCTTGAGCTTACCAGTTTTGGGTACCAAAAATTCGCTCACGAGAATCAAAAAATCTACCATACTGGAATATTTTAAGGATAAGTTTAATATTAGCGGTATTGTTATCTCGGCTGCAGGTAATATAAAACATAGAGATTTAATAGATAGAATTAAAAAAAATACTGTTGGAGCAGGAGATAAAAGGCATCCAAAGAATTTTGTCAGACAGAAACCCCCGTCTAATGGAAGTGTTAAGAAGATATATAGCGGTAAAACGAATTCGATTCATATGTGTTTTGGGGGTCTGGGCTGCGGACGGGATAGCAAAGATAGGTATCCAATTTCACTGTTCACAAATTTACTTGGCGGAAGTATGAGCAGTAGATTATTTCAGAAAATAAGGGAAGAAGAAGGCCTGGCCTATTCAATTTTTAGTAGTAATGCTCAATATCTGGATACGGGTACAATAATTATATACTCAGCTTCTTCGCCTAAAAATGTTGAGAGAATTTTAGAATTAATTAAGAGCGAAATAAATAATATTATCAAGTATGGAGTAAAAGATGTTGAGCTGAAAAGGGCCAAGGAAAATTTAAAAGGAAATATTGTTCTGAGTGTGGAAGATATAAGTTCAAGGATGTTCAGGCTGGGAAAAGGGCTTTTATTTGATAAAAAAGTTTTGACTATTGACCAGATATTAAAGAAAATAGATAAGGTAGAACAAAATAATTTAAATGATGTAGTCAATAAGTATTTTAAGTTGGATAAGATGAGTCTGGTAGTACTGGGAAAATTAAATAAAGGCAGGTTATTATGAAAAGAATAGTGGTGTCTGGCATTTGTGGAAATATGGGGATATCTATTTCCAGGGAATTGATAAAAGAAGAGGAAATAGAATTGGTCGGAGGTTTTGATGTTATAAATGCAGGTGTTGATATAGGTGAGTTTTTAATTGGTAAGAAAACAGGGTACAAAATTTACAGTTCCTATGAAGATATTAAAGAATTGAGTCCGGATATTATTATTGATTTTACGAACGCTGATGCTGCCAGGAAGAATATTAATTGGGCTATTGATAATAATATAAATATAATAGTGGGAACTACTGGCTTGAGTAATGAGGATTTAAACAAAATTAAGAGTAAGGCTTTAAAATCCGGCAGTAAAACTCTTATTGCTCCCAATTTTTCTATTGGAGCTGTAATTATGATTAAAATTTCAAAGATGATATCAAAATATTTTGATAATTGTGAAATAATTGAACTGCACCATGATAAAAAGAAAGATGCTCCTTCCGGCACTTCTATATTGGCGGCGGACGAGATAAACCTTGAAAGCAATTTTAACAAGTCCAGGCTAAAAGAGGGTGAAACCGAGACCATAGAAGGTTGCAGGGGAGGATTTACTGGTGGCATTCATATTCATAGCATAAGACTGCCAGGACTGCTGGCACATCAGAATGTTATTTTCGGAGCAAAAGGTCAGACTCTATCTATAAAACATGACAGTCTGGACAGGTCATCATTTTATCCAGGTGTCATTCTTGCTATAAGGAATCTTGATAAGCTTTCTAATTATACTTTTGGATTGGATAAGTTGATAGATATTTAATCGTATTATTATTTGAGGAGGATTATATGATAAATATAGGTGAGGTAATTACAGCTGTAGTAACGCCATTTGATAAAAACTATAATCTGGATCTGGATTCTTACAGAAAGCTTATAAGCTATTTGATTGATGAGGGAAGTGATGGAATCGTAATATCGGGCTCCACTGGAGAATCTTCAACCCTGGACGACGATGAAAAGATAAGATTATTTAAATTTGCGAAAGATAATTTCGGGGATAAAATTAAAATTATTGCCGGAACGGGTTCTAATGATACCAGACATTCTATAGAGTTATCGAAGGAAGCAGAGAAGGCAGGAGTGGACTGTCTGCTGCTTGTTGCGCCTTATTATAATAGACCTTCTCAGTGGGGTCTTTTTAAACATTTTGAGGCAATTGCCGGCGAGGTTAAAGCTCCTATAATACTATATAATGTTCCTTCAAGAACTTCATCTAATATAAGTTCAAAAACCTGTGTGGAATTGTCAAAAATTAATAATATTTGTGGAATCAAGGAAGCCAGCGGTGACATGAGACAGATTTCGGAAATAATCAGGGATACTGGTGAGGATTTTCTGGTATACAGTGGAAATGATGGCGATACATTACCCATATTATCTCTGGGTGGATATGGAGTTATTAGTGTTGCTTCTCATATTATAGGCAGGGAAATAAAAGAAATGATAACCAGTTTTAAAAGAGGGGACTATAGAAAAGCGGCTAAACTGCACCGGGATCTGGTAGATATATTTCATGGAATTTTTATAGCTACAAATCCGGTTCCTATTAAAGAGGCGTTAAATTTAAAGGGTATCAATGTTGGTCCATGCAGACTTCCATTATGCCCTATGGAAGATAAAGAACTAATGGCTTTTAAGGAGATTCTAAGAAAGCATGAGATAATTAATTAGCTAGAGGTGAGATTTTGTAAGTAAATAATTATGGCAAGAAAAACCAGTTTAAAATTAATACCGTTGGGAGGTCTTAGTGGTATTGGCAAGAATATGATGATCCTTGAAAAAGATAATCATATTATAATTGTTGATTGCGGAATAATGTTTCCGGAAGATGATATGCCAGGAGTTGATTTTATAATACCGGATTTTTCATATGTTAAGAAAAATGAAAGTAAAGTAAAAGCAATAATACTTACCCACGGGCATGAAGATCATATAAGCGGTCTCCCGTTTTTATTTAAAGAAATTAGTGCACCACCTGTATTTGCTACTAAGCTTACTATAGGTTTAACTAAAATAAAGTTCGATAGCTCGCGAAATGTGATTCCTGTTAACTATAATGAGATTGATCCTGATGAGCCATTGGACATAGGACCGTTTCATATAGATTTTTTCAGGGTCAATCATAGTGTACCGGATGGTGTTGGATTGATTGTAAAAACGGATGTAGGAACTGTAGTCCACACTGGAGATTTTAAATTTGATTATGCACCTATTGATAATAGAGTTACCCAATTTTCAAAAATTGCCAGGGCCGGTGAAGAAGGTGTACTGGCTCTTTTATGCGATAGCACTAATGCGGAGGAAATAGGATATACTCTTCCGGAAAAAGATGTGGGTAAAACGCTGTTTGAAAAATTTGAGAAGGCTTCGAAAAGAATTATTGTTGCCACTTTCTCTTCTCATATACACAGGATACAACAAGTACTTGATGTGGCTAACAAACTGGAAAAAAAAGTCGCTATTTCCGGTAAATCAATCCTGAAAACTATTAGAATTTCTGCCGAATTAGGCTACTTAAAGATTCCTGAAAATACTATAGTTCCGATATCCAAAATTGATGAGTTCCCTATAAAAGAAATAGTAATACTTTCTACAGGGAGTCAGGGTGAGCCACTATCAGCTCTGAACCGAATGGCTCTGGGAGAACATAAGAGAGTTAGCATTATGAAGGGGGACATGGTGATAATCTCAGCTTCACCAGTTCCGGGAAATGAAAGAGCTATATCCAATACTATTAACAGGCTCATAAAACAGGGAGCAGATGTTTTTTATGAATCTATCGCAGGTGTTCATGTGTCCGGTCACGCCGCACGGGAAGAAATAAAAATTATGATAAATTTGGTAAATCCCAAATACTTTATTCCTATCCATGGAGAAGATAAACATAAAATTCAGAATGCACAAATAGCAGAGTCGATGGGGATAAATGAAAAAAATATCATTATAGCTGAAGACGGCGATATTATTAAAATGAATTCTAATTTTTGCAGGGTTTCGGGTAACTTGCATCCACAAACTATTTATGTGGATGGTGTTGGTATGGGGAATATAGAAGATATAGTTCTTAAAGACAGAAAAGCATTATCGAGGAGTGGAATTATATTTATAGTAATCGGGGTAGATTATATCGGGAAAAAAATTTTGTGTGAGCCTGATTTTATCCTGAAGGGGATAATATATATTGAGGATTTGAAGAAACTTTTAAGTGAAGCTAAGAAAATTATAAGGGATTCAATAAAAACATGTTTTGATAACAATATGGTAGGCAGAGCAGTGATAGAAGATTCTGTCAATGACAGGATGGAAAAATTTATTTTTAAAAAAGCAGGAATAAGACCTATAATAATAACCAAGATTCTTAGTCTTGACAAACATTAATTAAAATTTAAATCCTTAAAAAATATGACTGGAAGAAATCATAAGAGAAAAAAAACAATAAAAGCTCGGAATAGATCAGATTCGGCCAACCCTAAAAATAGAAAAAAATATGTTAAGAGAAGAACCGAGGTCTATGGTGTTTTAATAATAGCAGTTTCGGTGCTACTATTTATCAGTGTATACGGCTTTTCGGATTCTGGTGTTGTAAATGCATCAGTGAATGATTTTTTGTCTTTTACTTTCGGAATCGGTAAATTTTTAATACCTTTTATGCTTTTAATCTGGGGTTTTAGTTTCTTCCTGAAAAGAATCCGCCTTTTACCTTCGAGTTTTGGTTGGGGATTTTTCTTGTTATTTTTCTCTATACTGGGAATTGTAAGCAACAACTTTAACTACACAAATATTTTTGATGAGGTTCTGGTAAAGACTAGAGGAGGGATCACAGGGGCCGGGATTTTTTATGGATTGTATAAACTTTTTAGCAGTGCTGGTGCTGTGGTAGTACTGGGGGTTCTGCTGGTTATATCGGTATTAATTATTACTAAAATATCCCTGATAGATGTTGCTAAAAAAATAGTCTACTTATTTAAAAAGATGAATTTCAGGGCTGCAGGTAATTTATTCAGGAGACATGCCGTAGATAAATTTGCCGTTGAATCGAAAGAACCGGTAATGAATAATAATGAATACAAAAATCAGGAGAAGGTTGAATTAAAAAAGGCCAGAGTTATCGAAGATACTAACAAAATGCTTAAGGGAAGAGTGGAAATACCAGAAGAACTTATTAAGAAAGCTGGCACAGTTGAAGTTGAGAGCAACCAATTAAAGATACCGATAATAAAAAACAAAGATCTGGGGACTAGTTACAGAATGCCTCCTATAAATTTACTAAAGAAATCCAAAAACCTGCCATCTAAATTATATAAGCAAGGCGTAAAGGAAAGGGCATATACCTTAAACAGACTATTCAATGATTTTAATTTGGATGCCAAAATAGACAGGGTAGTTGGTGGTCCTACGGTAACACTTTATGAACTAAAACTTTCACCCGGGGTTAAAGTGCAAAGATTACTCAGTCTGGAAGATGATTTCTGTGTCGCTCTGGGCTCACCGGATTTACGGATTCTTACACCTATACCCGGGAGATCTGCCATTGGTATAGAAGTTCCTAATAGTGTCAGAAGTATAGTTACTCTGGGAGATATTTATTCTGAGAGTGATAAGAATCTAACCGATAATTTATTGAATGTTCCACTGGGGAAAAGCCTCTCCGGGAATATTGTTTACATGGATATAACTAAAATGCCACACATACTTATTGCCGGTGCTACTAATTCCGGGAAAAGCTCGTGTCTTAACAGCATTATAATTTCTCTTCTAATGAAGGTAAGTCCTAGCAACGTCAGATTTATTATGATTGACCCAAAGATGGTGGAGCTCAGTATTTATAATGGAATACCCCATCTTTTATCTCCGGTCGTAATCAATCCAAAGAAAGCTTCCTCAGCCCTTTCATGGATAGTGGAAGAAATGGAAAACAGGTTCAAGAAACTGGTTAGAAGAAATTTTAAGTCCCTGGAAATGTACAATTTTGAGGCAGAGAGAAGTGAGAGTGAGGATGAGAATTTTAAGCCCTTACCATATATACTGGTCTTTATCGATGAACTGGCTGATCTGATGATGTTATCAGCTTCGGAAGTGGAGGACAGCATATGCAGGATTGCGCAAATGGGGAGAGCAGTTGGCATTCATTTGATAATATCAACCCAGAGACCTTCAGTTAACATAATAACTGGTCTGATTAAAGCAAATATACCCTCGAGGATTGCGTTCATGGTTGCATCAAGTGTGGATTCCAGAGTTATCCTGGACTGTAATGGAGCAGAAAAATTAGTGGGTAAAGGAGATATGCTATATCTACCCTATTATTCCAACAGACCGGAAAGAATTCAGGGAGCTTTCGTGACTTCAAGCGAGATAGAGATGGTCACCGGATATATAAGAAATATCGGTACTCCTGAGTACAGCCTGGAAATTTCGAAAAGAATAAGTGAGGAAAAAAAAGATATACATGATGAAGATGACCTGTTCTACGAGGCTTTAAGAGTAGTCGTAGATTTTGGACATGCATCAGCTTCGTTATTACAGAGGAGACTGAAAATAGGTTATTCAAGAGCCGCGAGAATTATTGATCAAATGGAAGATAGAGAACTGATTAGCGGTTTTGACGGCAGTAAACCCAGGGAAGTATTAATCTCAAAGGAAGATTTAATCAAAATGCTGGAAGAAAAAGAAAGTTAGAAATCTTTGAGAATTCCAATTATGAACTTATCAATAATAAGCATAGGAACTGAACTAAATCTAGGGCTAATACTGAATGAAAATTCCAAATACATTGCGGAAAGAATTGCTGATCTGGGTATAGAATGCAGATATATGTTTACTGTTGGTGATGATTCAGGCGAGATATCCAATGTGCTAAAACAGAGTTTAAAGCACAGTGATTTAATAATAATAAGTGGGGGATTAGGCCCTACTGATGATGATATCACCAGAAGCGCAGTAGCTTCGGCTTTGAATCTAAAGTTGATAAGAGATAGTAGCCTTGACAACACCAGCCTGAAATTTGTCAGAAAGCTAAGAAGTAAAAGGGTTATCGAGAGGTTACTGAGGCAATCTTACATTCCTGAAGGTTCTTTCCCGATTAAACCAGAACTGGGAAGTGCTTCCGGGTTCAGAATAGAACTGGACAGCAGGAAAATCATATTCTGTATCCCGGGTGTTCCAAAAGAAATGAAAAGTATGTTTGAAAAGGATGTCATGCCTTTCCTTCAGGAAAGGATAACAGGTAAAGACTTAGAAGGTGATATGTTTAAAATAAAGAAATCCATCCTTTTAACTACTGATATAAGTGAAACAGAGATTGAGGAGAAAATTAAGGAGATTGCTGATGAAGCGAGGGATGTTAATGTTCAAATAGGGATTACGGCAGACCCGGGTTTGATAAAAATAATACTGATTGCAAAATCACGTGATGGTTTAGAAGCTGATCGGAATTTAAAAAAGATTGGAGAGAAGATTTCCAGTAAATTGGGAAACTATTTTTATGGAAAGGATGATACTTTAATTTCCGATAATTTAAAAGAAGCTATAGCAAGAATTGGAGGAAATTTGACTATCAGTACAGCCGAATCAATAACCGGAGGTCTAATAAGTAGTATTATCACCGACACACCGGGGAGTTCAAAGTTTTTCCTGGGGGGTATTGTGTCATATTCAAATTACTCAAAGATCAAATTACTTGGCATAGATGAAAATATTCTGGATAAGTACGGAGCTGTAAGTAAGGAAGTGTGTTTGAATATGGCGAGGAAGGCAAAGGAGATATTTAACTCTGACTATTCATTAAGTGTCACTGGTTATGCAGGACCGGAGGCTGAGAACAGAAGAGTGGGGCTGGTGTACTGTTGTGTGTTAGGACCTGATGGATACGAGAAAGTGTTTGAAAAGAATTTCCCTGGCACAAGGTATGAGGCTAAGTTCAGGACTGCACAATTTGTACTAAATGAATTAAGGGCGGCAATAAATGAAAGGATATCAAGAAGGGGGTAAAATTATTGAATAGTGATGAGAATAAATCTGAAAAAAGGTTATTCATAGCTATAGATATCCCGGATTTTATAAAGGATAATATATATAATTTTACAGCGGCTTTGTTTGGAGAGGACAGGTATATAAAGTTAGTGTCTGCTCCAAATATCCATATAACTTTAAAATTCTTAGGGAACACAGGCATAAATAGAATAGAAAAGATAAAAAAAGCTATAAAAACAACAGCTGATATGTTTGGTAGATTTAAATATGAAATTAACGGAAAGATAAACGCATTCCCAAGTCCGGCCAATGCGAGAGTTGTTTTTTTAGAGATAGGTAGTGGAGGGGAAAGAATATCTGAAATTTATGATGAATTAGAGGATAACCTTAGCAGGATCAAAATAAGAAAGGAAAAAAGGGAGTTTTCACCGCATATTACTGTTGCCAGAATAAAGAATAAAAAGAATATGGGGCAATTTATAGATAAGCATAAAATGAGCTCAACTAACCTGTTGGAATGCTCGGATATTACCCTGTTTGAAAGTCAGTTAAAACCACATGGAGCCGAATATATTATTCTTGGTAAATTTAGTCTAAAATAAGGAAGTGTCTTGTTAGATATAATTTTGTTGTTTAAAAATATTTTCAATGTGCTAAAATAAGCTTATGGTCAATTGCACATAAGGGCTGTTTATTTAATATATATTTTTTAAAAATGAGCATTTTTTATTGGAGGATTTGATATGGACAGGGAAAAGGTTATTGAGGATACGGTATCCCAAATTGAGAGGCAATATGGCGGCGGTGCCATAATGAGATTAGGAGAAAAAAGTTCAATGGCTGATATAGGTTATATATCTACCAATTCTTTGGAACTTGACATTGCATTAGGGATAGGGGGGATACCCAGAGGAAGAGTTATTGAAATCTTTGGGCCGGAAGCTTCCGGAAAAACGACTCTTGCTCTGCATATTATTGCAAATGCTCAGAAGGACGGAGGCATAGCAGCTTTCATAGATGCCGAACATGCATTAGATCCCAGTTATGCCAGGAATGTAGGTGTTAATATTGAAGAACTTCTGCTGTCACAGCCGGATAATGGAGAGCAGGCTCTCGAGATATGTGAAATTCTGTTAAAAAGTGGTGCATTGGATGTGATAGTAATTGATTCAGTCGCTGCTCTGGTGCCTAAAGCGGAGTTAGAAGGTGAAATAGGGGACTCTCACGTCGGACTTCAGGCAAGACTTATGTCACAGGCTTTAAGGAAAATAACAGGGGTGGTGAACAGAACTAAAACTTCGGTAGTTTTTATTAATCAACTCAGGGAAAAGATAGGAGTTATGTTTGGTAATCCGGAAGTAACACCTGGAGGCAGGGCCTTAAAGTTTTATGCATCAGTGAGAATAGATATAAGAAGGATTGACAGCATTAAAAGTGGAACAGAGGCTGTTGGTAATAGGGTCAGGGCAAAAGTAGTTAAAAATAAGGTGGCGCCTCCATTTAAGAGCGCTGAATTCGACATAATGTATGGCAGAGGCATATCCAGGGAAGGGAGTGTACTCGATGTGGGTACTGAGCTGGGGATTTTGGAAAAAAGCGGTTCCTGGTACTCATACAAAAGTGAACGAATTGGACAGGGTAGAGAAAATGCAAAAATGTTTCTGGCTCAGAATACCAAAGTGATGGATGAAGTTGAAGAAAAAGTAAAGGATATGCTCAATCTTAGTACCGGCAAGAAAGAAAAGAAAAATACCGAAAAGAAAGATATTAAAAAAGAAGATATAGAGAAAGAAGATACCAGTAAAGGAAAAAGTTAGGTTCCATACCCTCTCTTGCTGTCTTTCTTTATTTCTTTTACTTTCGTTGTGTAGTCCTCTCTTTTGTTCAAGTGATTTTTCCCTTAAAAGGAAAGGTATTGCAATACTACTGAATAATAACGAACTTGTTGTGAATGCTATTGACTTGTACTGTCTTAATGCTATAATCTACTACGCTAAATAAGAGTTGTAATGGGTAGTTTTATCCAACTGAAAACTTCTTTTATATTCTTATTGACAATTAAATTTTAGTGTGATATTTTTCTGCAGGTTATTTTTGTGTTCTTTGAAAACTAAATAGTGTAAGTTTCTTTGAGCAAAATTATTTAAAATATTGATTTTTTTGAGAGTTTGATCCTGGCTCAGGACTAACGCTAACGGTGTGCATAATACATGCAAGTCGTACGGGCAATGTGAGAGTGGCAACACTCCCACAAAGCTAGTGGCGAACGGGTGAGTAACGCGTAGGTAATCTGCCTTGGAGATTAGGATAACTTTCCGAAAGGAAAGCTAATACTAAATATTTTATATTTTTCGCATGATTAATATAACAAAGGTAGCCGCAAGGCCTCCGCTTCAAGATGAGCCTGCGTCCTATTAGCTTGTTGGTAAGGTAATGGCTTACCAAGGCTATGATGGGTAG
>CAYPYW010000011.1:0-78596 GCA_964415365.1 uncultured Actinomycetota bacterium
CCATATTCACCAGAGGAAATATATCTTATACTACATCAGACTCTTATTTTATGGAAAAATGGCATGCTTTAGGACGTGGAGATATAGACATATTAGCCTGGAATGTCTATTCCAATCAGGAGAATTGGCAGAATGCCGTAACCAATATGATAAATTGGTGGGGAGCCGACCATTCTTATATAACTGAATTTAATCTCAATTATAGATCTCTGAATGATTACTCAACGGATGAGGCAGCACAGGCAGCAGCATTGGCCTCGATGATCGAATACATCAAGGCCTCAGGAGTAACCAGAGCAAACTATTTCTGCTACCCCGGAGATCAGTTTGGTGCTCTAAAAGGCAATGGGACTTATAGAGAATTATGGAATAATGCGATTTTAAGATAATTACACTACAGCACCAGGTGCCAGCTCTAAAACGGTTTCCATTTGGTATTTCAAATCCAGCAGAACTACAATCTGACTACTTTCATCTTACAAGAAATAAAAACTGTTAAATTTTCCCGTGGGAAGCCTATGACTTTTAAGTATTTTTAGTTTGTAACCCGGCAAATGGTGTGGCACCAGGCTGGTTGGTTGTTTTAGATTAAAATATTTGCTAAAATCACCGAACAATAATTATTTGCTGAAAGATTTACGAACATGAAAAGAATAAAATTATCAGGTGGTATATTAATAGTTATATTATTAGTTCTAATTGGTCTATCAGGCACTAATATTGCCTGCGAGCTTATAGGCTTGACACCGGAAACGGAATCTTCCGGCAATAATACAGATGATCCTGATCCCGAAGAAAAGGATGAGGAGTATCTGGAAAATTTAACCGAGTCTTTTCTTGATAATGACGTTTTGTTTCATATAGATGAGCAAACATATTTAAGTTATTTCCCTGAAGATACAAAAAAACTGATATACCTACCGGAAGAACTCCAGAGTAGCATCAAAAAAGTTATTACAGAAGCTATAGAAGTATATCCTTTAGGATTTGTTCCCCAGCATTTATCGAAAATATACATAATAGGTAATGAAATAAATACCGGCAGCGTAGATGATTCAATAGCTATCGCCACCTATAAAACAACAATTTTTCTGACAATCGGTGAAAAAAATGACAAGACACTATATTTGCCGGCATTTCATCATATATTTAGTCATGTATTACAAAATACATATAAGGAATTATTTGATTCCTATTATGAGGATTGGATACTTAACAATCCGGAAGGATTTGAATATTATGGTTATGAACCATATATTAATGATGAAGATAAATCGGAAATGTATGAAGATGGTTTTATAACTCCTCTGAGTATGGATAATTATGGCTGTGATTTTGCTGAAATCGCCGGCTATGCATTTAGTAATGATCCAATATTCTTAAACTCTGTAATGAACTATTCAAGAATAAGGCAGAAGTTCGAGCTGATGGTAGATTTCTACAACAAAATAGACCCACTCATTACTTTGGAATATTTTGAAAAAATATACGGACAAAAATTATGATAACGCAGGCTATTTATCATCTTTTACCAGGTTCCAGATGAAAAAGGAAAAAAACGAGACTACAAAGGAGATTATGCCAAACGTATCCTCTCTTAACCAGGGAGTGAGATGAGTTAATTGAAGATGCAGAGTCTGGGGATGGACCAGGGCAACAGCAGTAATATAAAGCCATCCAAGAAGTCCAAAAATAAAAAATGTAAAAGATGCTGCTTTAAGTATTTTTTTCATAAAAATATTCTACATCACTTCATTTAACCGGCAATGCTTGAATCTTATTCTCAATTTATAACTATAACATTCTAACATTCAAATATTTTTTTTTATAGTATTATTGAAAAATGTCAAATAAAGAGGAGTTAGCCAGCCGAAACATTGCCCGGGATATTAAATTGATGCAACAGAAAAAAGATATAAAGACAGAAAGAAGAAATGCTATAATTAACATTTGAAATGGTTAAAAACAAAAATATAAAAAGTAAGGTAATAAAGGTTATATTACTGCTTGTAGTAGTGTGTTTCATTGCTGTAGGAATCTTTCAGCTTATTAAGTATAATTCGGTAAAAAAGGCAATCATTCTTGCGACAACAAGGGAAGCACAAACATTTACGGAACTGTATTTTGAGAACCATTTGTCCCTCCCGGTTAAAGTTACTTTATTCGAAGAGAATAACTTCAAATTCACAATCCACAATCTTGAAAATAAGGACATGGAATATCCATATGAAGTCTATTTCGACACAAACGGAGAAAAACAAATGATTAGTATGGATTCCGTTCTAATAGAAGATAATGAATATAAAACAATTGCAGTAGATTTCACAATCACAACTCCGATACCAAGATCCAGGGTAGTCGTAAACCTGGTTGACAAAAATGAACAAATAAATTTTTGGATAGAAGTAGAAGAAGAATGAAAAATACAATTTCTAAATTTTTCAATCTTTTTGCAAAAGATTCTTTATACAGAAATGCAACTTATCTGATGCTAAACACCGGAGTCATGGCCTTATTGGGTTTTTTCTTTTGGGTCATAAACACACGTCTATATTCTACGGAACAAGTAGGTATTGGAACTACACTTATTTCTGTAATGACGTTGATTTCTAGTTTTAGTATCCTGGGACTTGACAGTGCGCTGATCAGATATCTGCCTACATCAGTGAGAAAGAACGAAAAGATAAATACTTCATTCATTTTAGTTGCCTTAATGTCAATTTTGATATCGTCAATTTACCTGATTTTCTTAAGGACATTTTCTTCAAAATTATTATTCGTAAGAGAAAATATTATTTTCGCTTTACTGTTTATATTATTTATAATTTTTTCTTCATTGAATACAATATCGGAAAATATTTTTATAGCATACCGCTCATCAAAATACGTGTTAATAAAAAACACAATTTTTAGCGTTGCCAAGTTAATTCTTCCATTCGCCCTTATCGCACTGGGTTCATACGGAATATTCACGTCCGTAGGGATTTCTTTAGCCATTACTTTCGGAATAAGTATGTTTTTTTTAGTTATGAAATACAAATACTCATTCAAACCGAAAATAGACACTGATATTCTAAAAAGAATGACAAAATTTTCGCTGGGAAATTATATCGCCGGATTTCTCGGCGGATCACCCGCAATGATCCTGCCGATACTTATGACAAATACAATAGGTGCCGAGTACACAGCATATTTTTACATGGATATGATGGTTGCAAACCTTCTCTATATTATCCCAATAGCAACCTCACAGGCCTTATTCGCAGAAGGCTCCTACAACGAATCAGAGTTAAAAATTCATTTAAAGAAATCCATAAAAATAATATCCATAATCATTATTCCAGCTATTATTATCACAGTTTTCCTTGGAAAATATATCCTCCTGGTTTTCGGGAAGGAGTATTCTGATGAAGGGCTATTATTTTTAAGGTTATTGGCCTTATCAGGTATTTTTATTTCTTGCAACACCATATTCGGAATCATTTTAAGGGTGAAGCATAAAATTATGATGTTAATCTATATTAACTTCATTAGCGCCATATCAATTTTAGGACTGAGTTATTTACTTCTCTCAAAAGGTTTATTGGGAATTGGATTGGCGTGGACGGCAGGCCAGGGACTAGTCAGTCTGGTTTATTTTGGAGTAATCACCAATAAGAGATTCATACAGTTTTAACCTTTGCTGGCCAATCGTTTCCGGGCTATATTTATTTATCTCGTCCTTAAGGTTACCAACAATATGCCTATATAACTTATCATTATTCAGTAATTCTTTCATTGCCGCTGCCAACCCGATATGATCATTAGGCTCAATCAATATACCTGTTTCCCTGTTTTTGATACCCTCGGGACTACCGCCCACATTTGTTGTTATCAAAGGTGTTCCGGCTGCGAAAGATTCTAAAATGAACCTGCCGAAAGCTTCAGGACTATTGGAAGGCGTCACTACAATTTTTGACTCGCGGTATAAATCCCGGACCTTTTTATTGGGCAGTTTTCCTAAAAGTTTAATATTGGATATTTTCTTTTCTTTTATATATGGTACCAGGCTGTCCATTTCCCTTCCATCTCCGGCAATTAGCAATGAGAGTTTTTTGTTATCCAACAAATTAAATGCAAGAATTACTTCCCATATTCCCTTGAACTTTTCCAGCTGACCTGCATACACAATTCTTTCTTTTCTTGAATATCTTTTTTTCTCCGCCGGTATATTAATAATATTATATATGACCTGAATTTTCTTTTCAGAGTAGCCGTTTTTAATCAGCACGTCCCGGACAAATTTACTGTTTGGAATTATCTTATATTTATCGGTTAATTTTAACGCTATTTTAAATACCTTAATCTGCAAGTAAAAAGCCATATACTCATAAAGGGCAAATATGGAACCGGCTATTTTTAAAATCTTACTATCGACAGCATAACTCGTCCTTAAACAATTATAATTATGCCTGGCATAGTTATTATCTCTGCAATACCTTGAAGTAAATGATACCGGGCATATTAATGAGAGACCTCTTACATCTATTACGAATGGTTTCCTGGTTAAAATAGCTGCAATTATGAGGCTGGCATAATAATATGCGGTTGGAACAAAATGAATAATATCTATATCATATCTTTTGATAAAATTGACAATTCTCAGAATATTTATTATAGGTGCAATAATGATATTGATTCCATATTCAATTATGCCAACGAATGATCTCCGCTCCATATGTATTCTTTTTAAAACAGGATGAACAGTCGAACCATTGAACTTCCAGGATTTTTCCTTATATTTTTCCGTCAGGATATGGCAATTACAATACTTGGAAACGTATTTGATTATTAATGATGTACTGATTTCCGCACCTCCTCTGTCATAAGGCGGGAAATATTCTGAAATAAATAATATATTCATGATTATTTAATACTTTGTTCTTCTAAAATATCTGTATAATTTGTGTTGAATTTTTTCAATAAGCCCTTCAAGCCCTTCAATGCGTAACTTAAAATAATAAAATGGTTCATCAACTATAGAGATTCTTCTTAGCTCATACAAATCTGAATCTAGATTATTAAAACCGTCAATAGTCGAAACTGCGCATAAAAAATTGTAATCAGCCAAAACTTTTTTAACATTTAAATCGAAACTATCCTCATTACCATATGGATAAGCAAAGAGATCGACTTTTTTATTTAATTCGGCTTCAATATTTTTTTTAGAGTCAGCAATTTCCTTTTCTGCTTTTTCATAATCCAGTACAGAAAGGACAGGATGTGTAGATGTGTGGCTACCAAATGAAATCCCTGCATCAGCCATCTCTCTAACTTCTTTCCAGGATAAGTATAAATCCTTTATTTCCTCTTTATTTATTTTTATTCCAAATTTATTGTACAATCCCTGTATAAACTTTTCTCTGATACTATCATCAACTTTATATTTTAATATAAAATTTATATTCTCCATTATATTTTTCCAGCTAATCTTCGCGATCGAGCTTGAGTAAGCGGGAAATTCTCTTTCAAATTCTTCGACAAATTTATTCAAGCCAATTTTATTTATAAAATAATAAAATTTATTTGACCAACTTACTTTTAATGTATCAATATAATCAGTCGTTAGAAAAATTGTGGCTTTTGCATCATATTTCCGCAGAATGGGAAATACATTAACAAAATTATTTTTTAAACCATCATCAAAAGTAATAACTACTGAATTTGATGGGAAAGGAATTTTCTTTTTTATATGAGCAGTCAGATCATGCATGGATATAATATTATATGATTTGCTAAGATATTTAATTTGTTCTTCAAAATTTTTTGTGGATATTACCAAAGAAGGGTCATATAAAATAAAATCCGTTTGCTGGTCATCAACGCCATGATACATTAATACTCTTACTTTTTTTCTATTGATAAATCTCAAAATAAAATAAAAGCCTAAATAATAAAAAAATAGATTTATAAATTTATTTATTGCTTTTTTAAAATTACCCACTTTTATCATTTAAATACTGAATTGACAAACAGTTGATCTGTTGAACCGCCAGAGCTTTTCTTAACATTCTGAATAAATTGTATATCCATAATTATTTATAGATTTTCGTATATTGGTTATTATAAAGAAGATTCTTATTATTAGACAGGAAATCTTCGGGTAAGCTGTACAAAATTACTTTGCCTTTAAATAGCTGCAAAATTACATTATCGGCAACATTCGAGTATCCCAGATAAACATAAGCTCTTTTATCAATCGCAGATGGCAATATATCTCTTTTTAATCCTTCAATAATATTGCCATATGCCATTAATTTTCTCTCAGATGCTTTATCAACGTATATCGGAGAACTTTTGTCATGGTTATCGGATAACCATTCTATAGATTTTACTTCCGAATCGTGAGTATAGTCCTGGATGTACAATGTACCGTAGTTATTTAATATTCCGCTGGGTTCGCCCCCTACTATTTGAGTAGTAAAACCGGTATTGTACAAGAAATAAAATGCAACTGCCAGTAGTATTATCAACATGTCAATTTTAAATTTCTTAAATAGTACCAAAAGTAACTTCATCCCTAATAACGCCGGAAGAACTAGAATATATAATGTTTGCAGATAAAGCCTTTCGAAATTGTATTCTAATGATATAAAAGGAACTAAAATAATAACGAACAAAATAATTATTGATCCTATTATTAAAGATAAATACTCTATATCAATCATTTGCACTTCTACATCAGCTGTTTTCATCTTAATTTTTAGTTCGATATCAATTAACTCCACCTTAATTCTCTTCATAAATAAAATAATTAATATATAAATCGTTCCTATGAAAAACGATAACTTAAAAACAGTTGTGATTATTTTTTGGGTTATAAGCATTATGTTATAAATTAAATTATTAGGGATGGGATTAATCTCGGTAGGTGCCGGATAGACATCATACCCCACAAATTCATCAGGTGTATATAAATCAAGATCATCCATTTCAGAATAGGTTGCCCGGGTATATTCGGAATAATCAACAACGTCCTGGTCGGTAGTTGCGTAAATATTGCTAAAGGGATTAATGGAAAATGCATCCCTGACCGAAGAACTTTTGTATTCTTCCTTTAAGTTATTGATATTATTTTCCAATATTTGATTTAAGCTCACCGTTGTTTGCGTAAAAACCGAATACCATAAGAATGCAAATAATAATAGCATTAAAATTAATCTTAAGGGTACAAAATACCGGGTACTGGTTATTTTAAACGGACTGATTCTTTTCTTTTTTCTACGCAGGTATCTATTCCATCTAAATATAAATTTCTTGATAAAATAACTGGCAATAAATGCGAAGGTCACTAAAAACAGCATAATATATGCGGTTGAATAATGAGATACTATAAGTGAAAATCCAAAGATTAAAAAAAATATCTCCTTAATTTTCAGTTCAAAATCATTATTAAATATAACCAGCAAAAATAATATAAAAAAGAAAAGTGCTATCTCCTGCCTTGCTATTCCCGTAATCCACAACAGGAACGGCAACTGGGCAATGAAAAAGAATATCGATAAAAGAGAGGGGACATTCTTCATATATTTTTTCATCAATAAATACAAGCCTATCACCGAGAAACTAAAAATTACAGGAAAGATAATTTTATAAATATATTCATCACTAATATTTAAAAAATTCGATAATATAGTAGGCAGAATGGTGATACTTAAACAGGTATTATATGGATCATTAAATTGAAACGAGCTCCAATGAGATAGGGACTTGGTTAATTGAAATACATAATATTCGAGACTTATATCTCCTCCGGTGAGATGCCAGCTTCTCAATGAACAACTTAATAACGATGAGATACCTATCATTAAAATTCCCCAGGGATAAACATTGCGATTTAGTTTTTTCCTGAATAAAATCAGGAAGAAAAAATAAACGACAATTCCGCCAATCATAACCATGGTGAGGTAACTGGACTCGCCATTGTTCAGGGTTGTTGCCCCCAGGATACTTAAAAGAGGGAAAACCACAGGAACTATGAAAAAAATCTTATCCGACAAATCAAGCTTCGGTAACTTGATTTCAATAGAAATATCTCTATTTCGTTTATAAGCAATTATCCAGAAAACAAGTAAGAAAATATCGAAACTTGCAAACGAAGGTATTAGTGACAGGGGTTTATCAATTCCAATTAAGGGCAAGACCAAATTAACAAACAGCCCCCCGAACATCAAAAAAGTAAGACTCAGTCCAATTGTATAAATCAGGTATTCCCAGACGCCTGTTTTCCTTATTTTTAGCATCAGCATAATTAGCAATCCGGGAACTAATATTAAAAAGGCACAGGAAAAAACCGCCCTGAAATAGTGGAGCTGAATATCCGAAAACACTAAAAAACCCGTAATTATCCTGGCAACCAATATTCCTAAAAATATGGTATTTCTTGAAGCAGAACTTTTTATCTCATCGATTTTGCCCACACGACGAGGTACTTTTTTGGGGCGTTCTTCCAGACGCGCAGCTGGGCGTCCTACCGGACGTTTTGTAGGAGGAGCTGTTATAGGACGTTCTGTCGGAGGACCTGCTATCGGGCGTTTTACTGGACTTGCCGCAGGACGTTTTGCTGGAGGCGCTGCTGGGCGTTTTACCTCTACCTTTTTCTTTTTTAAAGGATAACTGGTTTTACAATAAGGACAGAGTATTATACCCCTATTTAATATTGCTCCACAATTAGCACATTTAAATTCATTTTTACTAATTTTCATTTACAGACTTACTTACGATAATTTTGGTTAACCATGAAATTCCCATTGGTATCTGTACCAGCCTTTTGCTTTTTGGCACCGTAATTTTTGTTGTTTTCATACACCTGCTCATAAATATATTCAAATTTCCGGACAATTTTATTCCAGTCGTATTTTTTAACCACTTCCAGGCTGTTTTTAATTATTTTTTCTCTTAATTGAGGATTGCTGAGTAGCTCTTCCACCGCCTGTGCAAAATCCTCAGGTGTTTGTTCTACCAGTAGTCCCGTTACATTATTTTCTACTGTATTCTTGACAGAAGTAATATCCGAAACCACGATCGGCAGGCCGGAAGCCATCGCCTCGATTAAAACCAGCCCGAAAGATTCGCATTCCGAAGTCAAAACAAAGATATCCGAAGAAGAATAAATATCATACAAATCTTTTCCCAGCAAGGCTCCATGCAAAAAAACTTTCTTTTCAAGTTCCTCCTTTTTAATCAGGCTGGATATCCTGCTTTTCTCTTCCCCTTCCCCAACTATATGCAATTCTGCATCCCTACGATTATTCTCTATAACTAATTTGAATGATTGTATCAAAAGTGGGATATTCTTCGGTTTGGAAAGTCTGCCAACATACAACAATCTTACCGGGCTGTGCAGCCTGGTTGATACACTCCTGAAATGTTCCAGATCCACACCATTGGGAATCTCGTATATCTTCGTTTCCGGTATCGAGTATTTCCTGCCGATAAGATTAACATAATCCCTGGTGGGAACTACGATCCTCAATGCAGAATTCAAAATCCTCTGTAAAAACACTTTTTTATAGAACGGCAGGAGAAAACCCAATTTCCCGGAAGGACCAACATCAGCATGAATATGAGCAATATACGGAATTTTCTTAATCTTCGAAATCAGGTAGACAACTTCCGGTATTATGACCTGTGCTACATGCACATGGATGATCGAATCTCTCGGTATTTTTAATAATTTAAAAAACAGGGACGGTATGATTGCGGTATGGGCAAACTCCCAACTTCTTAGATAATGGACATTTGGATTACTTGTCGGACTTTGCCTGTTTTTTTTACAGCCGATGTCAGAGGTAAATACCTCTACCTGATGACCTTTTCCTGCCAACCTGTTAGAAATTTCTTTAACACAATTTTCCATGCCGCCAATGTGCGGAGGATAGTAGGCAACAACTTGTACAATTCTCATTTGATGATTTCCTTATAAATAGATTCCATCTCTTCTGCAATCTTATCCCACCTGTAATTCTTTTCAACCAGTTTCCTTCCGTTTTCTCCCAGCTTCTTTCTTAATCCCGGGTCCTTAATCAGGGTAATCATCGCCTCTATGATATCTTTTGGACTTTTAGGGGTAATTATTATGGCATTTTCCTTGTCTTTACAGATCGTCGACACCCCTCCCACATCGCTTATAACAACAGGCAGTTTCGCCGCCCAGGCCTCCAGTACCGTTACAGGAAAGCTTTCATGCAGTGATGGAGAAATAAACACATCGGAATCAAAATAATAATCTATCATTTCGTCTTTGCTTTTCTCTCCCAAAAACTTAATATAGTCATCCAGCTTTAGCGAAGTAACCAATTCCTGGAAATACTTTTGATCCAGACCTTTTCCAATTAACAACACTTCAAAACCTTTCTCTTTCTTCTTAAGTTTATTTACCGCATGGATCAGATAATCCAATCCTTTTTCCTTCTCGATCCTGCCTGCAAACAAAAAAGTGATTTTCCCGTTTACCTTATGTCTTTTCTGCCGGAACAAATCAAGATCGATGGCATTTGGCAGATAACCCACGTTCCTTATCTTTAATTTTTTAAAATCATCCAGAGAGCTTTTGTCCTTGATGATAATTTTATCAAAATTGCTATGTTTAATTAAAAATTCTTCCAATTTTCTTTTGATAAGAAAATAGCCTTTGTCATTGAAGCTGATTCCATGATACGTATTTACGATTGAAATTCCGTATAACCTGCAATGAATCGATAAAATAAAACCCAGGTCGGGTGAATGGCTGTGGACGATATCCGGTTTTATCCTTTTTAAATAAAAAAATAAGTAAAAAAATAGTATTAGCAGTGATATTATTCTTTTCAAGTTGATCCTGTCCAGTTTAATAGAATCTATCTTCAACCCGTACCTTGTTACTTCCGGAGATTCTCTTACCTCGCTGCAGTTACTTGTAAGTATATATACCTGGTGACCCATTTTCTTCTGATATTTTGCCAAGCCGGCAACTACAGTAGAATCCCCTCCCATAATATTGGGGTATTTTTTTGTAACATGCAAGATTTTCATTTTGTAGCTTTAAATATATCATAATTCGTCCAATATTTTACATTTATCTTTTTACTTATATATGACAGGACGCGCTCCAGTTTTTCCCACTCATTGCCTTTTTCAACGACCCATGAATGCCCCCATAAATGATAAACACCTCCATATTTCTCTACCTGATCGAATGTTTTTTTTGCCAGATATTCCCAGTTTAAACTCTTAATGAATTCCAGCAAGTTAAACTTTGAAATTGATAAAATCTTCAGGGAATCTACCGGCAAAGTTAATAATGAATTTCTATGCGCTTCCAGCGTTGTCCCGGATAACAATAAATTTTTGGTAGGATGAAGTTCAAATCTTTTCATAGTCCTTGAGTAGCAAAAACCGGCTTTCTTTACCAATTCCATTATTTTTTCATTATATTTCCCGCCAGGATAACAAAAACACCGTATTTCCTGCCCAAGCAACTTCTCCAGGTATTTTTTTGAATCCATAATTTCATCAAAAGCTTCTTTTTCGCTGATTTTCGTTAATCTTGGATGAGTCATAGTATGGGCTCCGATTTCAAAATCCCTGTTAAGTTTTATGATCTCTTCGTCCGATAACAGATCTGCTTTCCTGAATTCCCTGTTTTTTGGAGAAATATAAAAGGTTCCCCGGATTCCATATTTCTTTAGAAGTAGGGCTAATCTAAGGTCCAACTTATGACCATCATCCCAGCTGGTTGTAACGATTATTTCTTTTTGCATTTTGAATAAACTTCCTCGATTTCACCGACAATTTTATCCCAGTCATATTTTTTTGCAAAATCCAGGCAGCTTTTTTCCATTTTTCTACCCAGGGTATTTTTTAAAATCCTCATAATTCTATCTGCAATTTCACCCTCTTCGAGACGGCAGACAAAACCGTTTTTCCCCTCTTCAATAAGATCTTCGGCGGCATTGTTTTTATGATCAATCGTTACGACAGGAATACCGCATGCATTAGCTTCAATAACCACGATTCCAAAACCTTCCCGCGTCGAAGGGAGGACGAAGACTCTTGATGATTTCATTCGGGCATAAACATCACCCTGGGTGTCCAAAAAACCCGAAAATTCAATATTTTTTATCAGGTTTAGCTCTTGGGTTAGAGCTTCAAGATTCTTTTTTTCAGGCCCTTCTCCGATGATTAAGCAACTGACATCCCGTTTTTTTTCTTTAATTAAATGAATTGATTTTATCAGAACGTCAACGTTTTTATGACTTAACAATCTGCCCGCAAAAATAACATTGAATTTTTTTCCGGCAGGTTTAATTTTTTGGATCTCTCCAAAATCACTGCCATTTGGAATAGTATAAACTTTCTTCCTGCTTCTCAAGTTGCCCCTCAGCTTTTTCGTCGTGCGTCCGGAAACCGAAATTATCTCATCGGGCATAAAGACACTGAGCTTTTCTGCCAGGTAGCCAAAAACTCCTCTCCAGCCAAGATACTCCTGCCAGTAATCCTTGCCCCAGACTTCATGCCAGGTGGCAATCATTTTTCTTCTTTTTAAGATACAAACGGGTTTTAAAGAAAAAAGAGGGAAAAAGGGCATATGGTCTACCTCGGCAATATCAAAATCTTCTTTAATAAGTTTTAAACAGGCCAGGCCAAACATCAACGCCTGAATCATGGATCTTCTTTTTCCCGTATACAGGGGGTACTTTCTACAGATTGCATGCAGGTTAACACCATTTTCTATCCTGTCTCTTGATCCTTCCCACCATTTCATACAATAGAGATGGATATCATAACCCTTCTTAGCCAGCCGTGTCGTCACTTCAAATATTCTTTTTTCCTTGCCTCCCTCATTGTACGGATAGATGGCATCAGAAATAAAGGCAATTTTCATTCTTTGACTCCGGGTTATGTATTTCTATATCATCCAGATAACTTTTAAACCGTCAAGATAAGGAGAAAGCTTTATCTGCCTTCTCTCTGGGTCTCCAGCTTATGTTCTTTAATAGTATCCAGAAAATTTTTAAACCGTCAAGATAAGGAGAAAGCTTTGAATTACCTTCTCTCTTATCGTAGGTAATGGGGACTGAAAAAATTTTGAAACCAAGCTTGGCCATTTTGGTTATCATTTCGGCTTCAATGCCAAAACCATCCGATTTTATATGTGGAGCAAGTTTATCAACAACTTCCTTTTTCCAGGCAAAATAACCCGTGCAAATATCTGTTGTATTTACTAAATACAACCTCCTAACCAGGAAAGTAAAAAACCAATTGGCCAATCTGTGGGAAAAGCTTAATGAATCTCCATAAAGTTTCCCCTCAAGCCTGGAACCAACAATTATATCACAAAAACCACTCTCAAGAGGTTCAATCAATCTGGGAATTTCTTTTAGCTTATAAGTATTATCTCCATCCAACATAACAACGTAATCGGTATCACTGCTAATGTTTCTAAAACCAGTTCTTATAGCATTACCTTTGCCTTGCTTTTTTTCTGAAACTACTTTATAGCCCTTCTCGTAAGCAATCTTAGTTGTATTGTCAGTTGAATTGTTATTTATTATAATAATTTCAGCTCGATAGCCAAGGTCAGCTAATTTCTTATCAGGTACACCATCAATAACTTTACCAATACCTTTTTCTTCGTTATAGCAAGGAATTAGAATTGTTATTTTCTTTAAATTAGCTTTTCTTCTATCTGAAACTCTCCTATCCGAAATTCTCCTATCTATAAACGGATAGGTTAATTGGTCCTGTAAATCCAGTCCCTCAGTTATTCTGGTTTCAACAGTATTCCTTTTAATTGTCTTTAAAGTATCTTTACTTAAATAGTTCATTTCTGTCACTCCTTTACTCAAAAATATTACTTTAAGCTCCCCCTTATAATAAAAAAACCGGCTAATACTGTTAGCCGGTTACGCCACTCGCTTCATCTCCCTCTAGCGTCCAATTTAAAGGAAGACTTCAAAGCTTCTAACTTATAATTTACTAATATAAAATTTTAAAGAGCCACTATTATACAATAGTATTTGGGTATTATATAGTATTTTTTATAAATTGTCCAATAAATTTTACAGATCAATTTATTTGCACAACATAAGTATTAAACGAATACACATCTAGTGATCACATAAAAGAGCTCCAAAAGCAGGCTGCCAAAAAAGGAGGGGCAAGTGTTCAAAACTGTTGGACGCCTACATTAACTTACCCCTTTCGCTCATTTTAACACAATCCAATTTTTATTCAATCTATAAATTATTAATCTCTAATATATTTATTGTAAATTTATTAGAATAGTATAAGAAATTCCTGATTGCCCGGGGATTTTAAACATACATCAACCTTTTATCAATCAAGATATGAATGTGCATATAATATTTTATTGGTCAGTATATCATAAGTTTTTACAGTACTCATCAACTCTTTATCAAGAGGATCAACAATAGCACTGTCAAGACCCTGGCTTAACAGTATTACAAGGTATGTCCTGTTAATAAGACTCTTGAGCTCCGGAGGAGAAGATTGAGAAACATTGCTTAAACCTACAATAGTTCTGGGGTCATCAGGCAGCGCCATCAATTCTTTGAGCTCTTTAAAAACCTTCAGTGCCTTAATACAATTGAACACCTGCTCCTGAAGAACTGCAACAGGCAGCACCACCGGATCCAGATATAGATTCTCCATTGGCAAATCATATTCCAGAGCCGAATTGACTATATTCATAACTATCTCCACTCTGCTGTCAACATCAGGAGGCACTCCTTTTTCAGTAAGAGCTATTCCAACAATTTTACTGTTGTACTTTTTTGCAAGGGGCATAAGAATATCAAGCTTATCTTTATCTCCTGTAACAGAATTAATCATAGCGGTACCCTTATGTACCTGCAAGCCGGCTTCTATGGCACTTACATTCTTAGTGTCCAGAGCAAGAGGTGTATCCACTTCAGCCTGTATACTTTTTACTATCCACTGCATAAGCTCTTCGCCCTTTTTTGTAGCAGGACCAATGTTTACATCTATATAATCGGCTCCTGCCTCTTTCTGTTTTTTTGCCATCTCAACGATAGGCGCTACATTCCTGTCCCTTATAGCATCTCCAACTACCTTTGATACTACACTTATATTTTCACCAACCACTAACATATCTTCTCCCCAATCTATAAAAAATTACAATATAATAATCAATAATTATAACACTACATTGAAAAAAATTAACAGCGGTTTACCAGTGCATTAGAAGTCGTAACTGAACCACTTACTGTAGATTTCATCATAAGTGCCATCTTCTTTCATTTCACCCAGTATTTTATCAACTTCTTCTTTCAAAGGGCTTCCTTCATTAAAAACAATACCAAATTCTTTATTAGACTTTACAACTTCCAGCACATTATAAATTCCGGCATCCCCGGCCAGTGAATTGACACCCATAGGCAGTGAGATTAAAATCCCTTCAATATTCCTATTCTTAAGATCATCAAACATTACCACAACATCATCGTAACCCTCAATTTTATAATTAAGTAAATAGTCTTCATCCAGATATTTTTTTTCACTATTTAATATCCCTACTGAGTTGCCCTCTAAATCTTCTTTAATCTTAATTTCAGTTTCACCTAAAGTTATCAGCATGTATTCCATTATGAAATAGGAGTTGGAAAAATCAACAATCCCCTCTTTTTCCCCGGATATCGGAATTGCTGAGATTATCATATCCAAATCCATACCCTCAGGAATTTGATAGGTATTGTCCCATTTAATTGATATTATCTCCATTTCCTTGCCCATTCTCTCGGTTATCTCCCTGATAATATCTATATCGAAACCCTCAATATTACCGTCTTTTATAGATTCAAAAGGTGGGTATGTGGCATCGCATCCGATTATAAGTTCTTCTCTCGCGGAATCAGTACCAGTACTGCTGGCATTATCAGAAGCTCTGCAGCCAACAGCATAGAATAATAGAAATACAACTACAGCAGATAAAAATATATTTATGAAGAATAAAAAAACTTTTTTATTCTTCTGTGTAAAATTTAAAAACATTTATCAAAATCTATCGTCTGACAATGTCTTTACCTTTAATTTATGATAACCTAAATTCTATTAAAAATATGATATATTACAAGTGCTTATTAGTTCGTATTATTGGATAATTTTATAAATACGTAGACTTTCTCAAGGAAACTGCATGCTGTTTATAAAATGATTATTGAAATCAGGATAAGCAGCCAATTCAATATACTTAATTTTTCTAGCTACTTTTTCGGCATTAATCCTCTGTTTCACTGAGATTAAAATCATTCTTGCCCCTACCCCTGCTGCATTACCGATCTGTCTGATCTTCTTTAACGGAACGCCGGGCAACATACCTATATCGATGACATTTTTAGGGTCTATATAAGATCCGAAGGCACCCGCTATTATTATCCCGTCTATATCTTTAAAACTTATATTTGCATTCTCAAGCAACACTTCAATACCGGCTCTTATTGCTCCCTTTGCCAGTTGAATTTCTACAACATCCTTCTGACTTATTAAAATATCTTTTTCCCTGCATTTCGGAACAAAATGATTATTGCTGTCCGGAGATGCCAGCACATAGTTAGATTCTCCTTTACTGTCTCTGCAAATACAATCCGAATCAGTTTTGAATTTACCACTTCTATTCAGGAGACCCACCTTCAGTAACTCCGCTACTGCATCTAAAATCCCCGAACCGCAAATACCGACAGGCTCTTTATCATTAATAGTCTGGATAGATGGCAGGTATGTCCTGGAATCAATTATTACTCTCTCTATGGCACCTGGCGCTGCCCTCATACCATGCTTTATATGTGCCCCCTCAAATGCCGGTCCGGAAGCAGTAGAAACACTGGTGATCTCCTTTTCGCTTTTCAGTGCAATCTCGGTGTTGGTTCCAATATCAATACCCAGATAATTTCCTCTCTTTTTATAAATTTCTGCAGCCAGGATCATAGCCAGATGATCTGACCCCACAAATCCCGCTATCGGGGGAGGTAAGAAAATATATCCGCCAGCCGTGATATTGATGCCAATCTCCCTGGCTTTAATTTGCAGGGATTCGTTAGTTATTGAAACAAAAGGAGATAGTCCGAGCTGATTTACAGGTAACTTCAGGAACAGGTGGTACATGGCAGTATTGCCGACAACAGTCATCTCGGTTATCTCTTTATTTGTCAAATTATTTTTTATACAGAGCTCACTTATCGCCTCATTTATTTTGCCTACTGTTATCTTCTGAATCTTATCCATATTATCCCGATTCTGCATAGCAAAATTCAGGCGGCTCATTACATCTTCTCCAAAAACTATCTGGGGATTAATAATTCCTCTTTTGTCGATTGTTTCTCCGGTCACCAGGCTAACAAGAAAAATGGCAATCTTCGTTGTTCCCAGGTCAACTGCCAGACCATAATTATTCGCAGTCCTGTCACCACCTTCGATTAAAATAATTTCCCCATCTCTCACCGTAACCGTAATTTCCCATGAGTTTTCTCTGATAACGGAAGGCATCTCAACCAATACTCTGTGATCAATCGAATTAACCTTCAGATTATATTCATCTTTAAGCACACTTTTAATCCTATTAAAATCAGGCTGTAAATCTCCAAGACTGGCCTCTTTCAATTTTATGAAATATTTCCTGCAAACTGGATCTACCTCAATAATCTTCTCTTCGCCCGTAATCTGGAGTTTCTGCTCTTCACTCAACGAGGAAGAAGGTATATAAATTGTGAGATCTCTATCAAAAATTTGCTGGCATGCCAGTCTGATGCCATCACCTACCTCATCAGGACTTAATATTTCCTGTTCCTGTTTATTTGCCTGCTTTTTTTCTTTATCCAGCATTATTATTCTGCATTTACCACAGGTCCCTTTTCCGGCACAGACTGATTTTATTCCCACACCGGCATCAACAATTGCTTTTAATCCATTCACCGGTTTATTTAATAATATCTTTTTTCCTATAGGCTCAATCTTTATTTCAATTTCCCCACCTGACATAATAGCCTCTTTACCAATAGTGCTTTCTGCAAATCTTTATCATCCAGTTTCTTTTATGAATACACCTTTTAAATAATATCCGTAACATTATATTAATTTTTACAATGTTTAGGAAGGCTTACCGGATCAGTTTTATACAAAATATTTTATTTCCTACTCATTATGTGTTAAAATTGAGAATATATGATATTAATATTAAACATTAATATCATCTATATTTGTGCTCTTTGTCAAAATAGATGGAATAATTTACTAAAATATTAACTGGCAATATAAGATTTTAAGTTAATTTGATTTTTACTTAAAAATAGTATAAAGTATTCCAAGTTTTACTCAGATAACTATTTTATGGATTGACAAATTTTTAAATAAAGGTTGGTGATAAAAAAATGGCTAAAAGGATCGATACAAAGAAAAAATCGGAAGAAATTGGAATAAACGGCCTTAACAGCATAAGCAATCTAGAAGCTGAGATAATGAAGATTATATGGGAAAAAGGCAAAGTAACAGTAAGAGAAGTACATGAGAATATGCTGAGAAAAGAAATTGAAAGTAAAGAACAGGGATTTATTCCGTATACAACTGTAATGTCGACAATGACCACTCTGGCAGAAAAAAGGCTTCTAAAGCAGGATAAAACTGCTAAAACCTATGTGTATTCTGCAGCAGTTGATAAAAAAGAACTTTCAAAAAGCATAATAAAATCAGTTTCAGATAAACTGCTTGAGGAAAGTACCAAAGGCATGGTTTCCAAATTCTTATCTGACAGCAAAAATATTTCCAAAGAAGGCATAAAGAAGCTACTGGAAGAAATAGACAAACATTAAAACCATCTGTTCTAATCAACTCTGTTTGAAACCTTACGAATATGTTGGGCGAGCTGCTATTACTTAACTAATAGTAAGAATTTATAAAATTTTCCTTTCTATAATCATGAATTCATATTAATATATTAGGTAGCTCTTTTACCTTTAGTATTACAACAGTAATAAATTTTATATAATTTGTATTGACTAACATGTTTTTTTTAGAACTTTTAACAAACTACATAATACCAATCATTTACGATAGTTTCGTAAGCCTAATTCTGGTTCTGTTCCTCTTATTCATTTTCAGGATAAAAGATTCAAATATCAGAATTTTATTTTTCTTCCTGCCACTTATAAAACCATTTATGGTTATTGCCGAAAAAATTGATGTAAATGAAATGGTATTAGGATCAAGGGGTTTTACTGGAGGTATAAGATTTCCTGATCCATTAAAATTCTTCCCACCCCATAACAAAATAGAAATATTTGACATGGTTAATTTTTCAGAATTTAATAACCTTATACTGTCAATAGCATTAATAAGTATCAGCATTATTTTAATAGCCAGGTGGGCAAGTATAGCTTTACTTTACAGGAGCCTCGCTCATGAGGAGAAAGTAAGCAGCAAAGAAGTGCCAGAGCTCTACTCCATTATAGATAATTACATTGAAAGAATTAAAGTCAAGGCTCCGGATATCAGCCTCACTTATAGAAAATACTCTACTCCCTTTATAGTAGGGATAAGAACTTGCACTTTGGTTATTTCTCCAACTCTCATAGAAAAACTTAATAACGAAGAAAAGGAAATATTGATAAATCATGAACTTTCCCATATAAAAAGAAGAGACAATCTCATTGGATGGATAGCTCTTATCCTAAGAGATTTAAATTTCTTCAACCCATTTGCCTATATAGCCTATTATCTCATAAAATCGGAACAGGAAAGCGCCTCTGATAAGCTAATGACTAAATATTCCGAAAAATCCCCAAAGCAAATAGCAAAGAACTTTTTAAACTCTATTTTAAAATTGAAATCAATTCAAGAAGACTATGTTCCAGAAGAAAACCATTCTATGAATTATGGGTCACCGTACTTTTTTAAAAGAGGTATCAATTTCAATATAATCCATAACAGGGTGCAAAATATTTTAAAAGTAAATCCAAACAAAATCCATGCTAAGATCTTTCCTAAAATCTTGATGTACTTACTGTTCATACTTCTTCTTTTTATCCAAACCGCTTTTGTATTAAAAATTTCCAATACATTAATGATCTTAAGATAAAATAAGCTGTTATTATAATTAAGAAAAATTAAACTTTCAAACTAAGAAGTAGTATTTCTTGAAATGCTGCCTATATTACTATATTATTAGTAGCAGAGATTAAAAGGCTAATTTATTATGTGGGTAACTAATTCTTATATAATGCTCATATTTTCATACACTTTTAAAATTGTTAACTAATAATAGGAGTGAAAGGAGGACAGATGGTATCAGTAAATAAAACAAAAAATTTATGGAACAAAGATGTGACTATGAGAAATCTGAAAAATGATATAGGACCACTTTGCTGCTTTTACTGGTGTTGGTGGGTTTTGTAATCACTACAAATACAGGTAAATCATTGAATGAAGTTGTACAACAGTAAATATATCTATAGCGGAAAAATAAATTCCAAATATAGTTTGATAAACGATACACTAACCGGCGCTGTAGATATTATTGAGAATGAGATATGGAATCTCATAAAAATGCAGAAGTTTGACCTCATAGAAAAAAGCCCTCTTTCAAATCTTATTGAAAGAGGGTATCTTTATAATGACCCCAAAGAAGAACAAAAATTATTTTATACTCTATACGACAGTTTTATGAAAAAGGCTACTTCACGCCCAATAAGATTTGTTTTCTGTCCTTCTTATTATTGTAATCTAAGATGTATATACTGCTTTGAAAAAAACTTTTCATACTATAACTCGCATCAATTTATGAGTGATGTAGTATTCGCCAGCTCGATAAACGCTATGAATAAATTAGCAGAAAAATTTTCAGGCAGAGTTTATGCCATAGAATTGTTTGGAGGCGAGCCATTGCTGAAAAGAACTAAAGGAATGGTTGAGAAAATTTTAGAAGTAGCAAAATCAAGAAAAACTTCAGTAACTATAGTAACTAATGGTGTTAATATAGAGAAACTAATAGATACCTTATCTCAGCATAAAAACAATATAGAATATCTGCAGATAACAATAGATGGACCACCTGATATTCATAATAAAAGAAGAAAGTATAAATCCGGTCGAGGAACCTTTGATAAATTATCAAACGGAATAGATTTGCTCATAAAGGATAATCTAAAAACTAAAATCAGGGTAAACGTAGATTATTCTAATATTGAGTACATACCTAGCCTCTATGAATACATGCACCATAAAAAATGGACAGCTAACAAAAATATCAGAACTCAGTTATCTTTAATCGGAGATCATAGTTCCCTGGAATACAATGATGTAATAGTTCCTGAAGAAATACTGCTAAAAAAATTAATAAAGATTTACGATTTACACCCGGAACTGGAAGAGGCGTTTGGGTACCATATTTTCAAACCTTTAAGACACATGTTAGACATAATCAACGGTGCTCCTAATGTCTCTCCCAAATTTATAAATTGCGAGACCAATCTTTTAGAACTTCATATTTTCTGTCCTGACGGTCTAATATATGCCTGTCCCGAGTCTATCGGATACCCTGAATATGCTATCGGAAGGTTTTACCCCAATCTAGAATATTTTGAAGATAAAGTAAAATTATGGAAGGATAGAACTATTTTTAGCATTCCAAAATGCAGGGACTGTAAATTCTCACCAATCTGCGGAGGAGGCTGCTCTTACTCATCCTTCTTAATTTACAAAGGAGAAAATATTCCTGCATGTGAAAGATTTCAGGAAGTCCTGGATACATTCTTAAGATTAAGGGGAGAAAAAATACTGAAAAAATTTATGGACAACCCCTAAAAGTCCTGCCTAAAATGGCTAAATCTATTTTGTTGTTATCTGTACGAAATACAAAACTACAACTATATTTTATTCGAGCTAACCGCCCGGCTATTTAATTCCGATTATATTCTTTGCTGCCTTTAATGTATTGCTGAGCAGCATAGCAATAGTCATAGGCCCTACCCCACCTGGTACCGGTGATATATAACTAACCCTGGGTTCCACCCTTAGAAAGTCCACATCACCAATTAATGTGGCACCTTTCTTTTCAAAGTCTTCTTTTCTCCATTCCAGAAGTTCCTGATTTGCCTTATCTTTTGTAATTCTATTGATTCCCACATCTATAACTACAGCTCCTTCTTTTACCATATCACCTTTGATTAAATATGGCACACCAGCGGCCACAACCAGAATATCCGCATCTATTGTATGCATTTTTAAATCTCTTGTTTCGATATGGCATATAGTAACCGTAGCCCATTCATTTAAAAGAAGCAGGCTGGTAGGCTTTCCAACTATTTCACTATGACCCACCATAGTAGCATTCTTGCCTTTTATAATTATATTTTCTCTTTTCAACATTTCTATAATACCGGATGGTGTTGCTGGTACCAGACACTCCTGCTGCGCCACTAGTCTACCCATATTAACAGGATGAAACCCATCCACATCTTTTTCCGGGTATATTGCTTCCAGAACCTTTGCTTTGTCTACTTGTTCAGGTAGTGGAAGTTGGACTAAAATACCATGAATATCTTCCCTGTTATTCAGCTTGTCTAACTCCTTTAGTATATCGCCGGTAGATACATTATCGTCCATTTTTATGGTTTCAGATTTAAAACCAACCTCTTCACACCCTCTTTGTTTGCTTCCTACATATACTTTCGAAGCAGGATTCTCACCTACCAGTATTACTGCAAGACCGGGCACAACCCCTTTTGTCCTTTTTATCTCTTTTACTTCTTCAGTTACTTCATTTTTAATATCCTGTGAAATCTTACTTCCACTAATTAACTTTGCTATTTTAATCACCTCTATACTTGAAATTTATAATAAATTTATAAGAACCATATTTATACTTATAAAACCAAATTTTTAGCTTAGAACAATCCAACAATATTGCCATTATCATCGATATCTACCTTGGTTCCGGCAGGTACCTTTGGAAGACCCGGCATAGTTCGCATAAGACCAAGCAGTGGATAAAGAAACCCTGCACCGACAGAAGCTCTTACATCCCTGATAGGAACAGTAAATCCGGTAGGCCTCCCTTTCAGATCGGGATCATGACTAAGAGAAAGATGAGTTTTAGCCATACAGATAGGCAGCTTATCAAATCCCTGTCTGGTATACAACTCTATCTTTTTTTCTGCTTCCGGTAAATAACTTACCCCGTCCGCACCATAAATTTTGGTAGCAATTGTTTCAATTTTTTTCTTTATAGGCCAATCCAGTGGATAAAGAAATTCAAAATCAGACTTCTTCTCCGCTGCCTTTGCTACAGCCTCGGCTAATTCAATCCCGCCATCTCCGCCACTTAACCATACCTTGCTTTCTACTGCGTCTTCAGCACCAGCTTCTATAGATCTTTCCCTGACCGCTTCAATCTCTTCCTGGCTGTCGGCATCAAAATGATTTATGGCAACTACAACCGGAATCCCAAAAAGTTTCATATTTTCAATCATTTTCTCCAGGTTTTCACAGCCTTTTACAACTCCTTCTACATTCGGTTTATCCATAAGCTCTTTATCTACACCCTGGCCAGGAATAAATTCAAATACCCCTCCATGCATCTTAAGTGCTCTTACCGTTGCCACAATAACCACAGCATCCGGTTTTAATCCTGAATATCTGCACTTGATGTTCATAAATTTTTCTGCTCCACAATCAGCACCGAAACCACTTTCAGTTACGACATAGTCTCCAAGTTTTATAGCTATTTGATCTGCCAGAATTGAGCTATTACCATGCGCAATATTGGCAAAAGGTCCTGCATGTACAAAGCAGGGTGTGTGTTCAATAGTTTGTAGCAAATTGGGTTTTATAGCATCTTTCAAAAGCACGGTCATAGAACCGGCACACTTTAGATCTTCTGCTGTTACCGCTTTTCCGTCATAAGTAGAGCCTACTACCATCCTTGCCAGTTTTTCACGAAGATCCTTAAGGCCTGTGGTTAACGCAAGAATTGCCATTACTTCTGAAGCAACGGTTATATCGTATCCGCTTTCTCTCGGAATTCCATTTAATGGACCCCCCAGACCTATTATGATATTTCTCAATGCCCTATCGCTTACATCAACCACTCTATTTAAAGTAATGCTGAAAGGATCTATATTAAGTTCGTTTCCTTTCATAATATGGGTATCCAGAAACGCAGCTAAAAGATTATGCGCAATACCTACAGCATGGGTATCACCAGTCAGGTGAAGGTTGAAGTCCTCCATTGGAAGAACTTGAGAATAACCACCACCGGCTGCTCCTCCTTTTATACCGAATACCGGTCCAAGAGAAGGTTGCCTGATGCACGTGATAGTTTTTTTACCGATTTTATTTAGGGCCATGCTTAATCCGATTGTGGTTACCGTTTTACCCTCACCAAGTGGAGTAGGAGTAATAGCTGTGACATCAATATACTTCCCATTTGGTTTGTCTTTGAAATTTTCTAAGACCTCCAGTTTTACCTTCGCCTTATAATTTCCATAGAATTCCAGATATTCTTCATCAAGACCAACCGCTTCAGCAATCTCTCTTATATGCTTCATTTCCGATGCCTGAGCAATTTCAATATCACTTTTCATAACACTCCTCTCATATTTGATTTAATGGCTTGACAACCAAAAATTACTTCAATAAATTATACAAAAATTACTAACCTGTTACAAATTAAATTAAGAAAATACTGGCTAGAAAATACTTGCTGGCAGCAGGCAACAATCCTTTAAATATATAGGAGGTTAAATAGATTTTAACTATGAAACAGAAATACCGGTCAGCTAATGTATTCCTTTAAGAATTTGGGAACCTCACCGGCTTCCCTCGGGCCAACTACAACTTTCCATCCCTCTCCCAGTTCATCTTCCAGTTCGCCCTGAAGCTGTGCTACATAACCCGGTATTACAATCTCCTTTTTCTTTACCTTTTCTGCAATTCCACTTTTCTTCACAAATTGAGCAATCAACTCAGGAACAAATTTCCCTGCCGCCCACGCGGTAAGAACAGACTGACCCTCAACATCCATAACCAAAAGCCAGGAAGAGATCTTACTGCTTTCCACCTCACCGGAGATTATAAAATAAGTAAGAGAGAAATTGGTTGTAATCAAGACCGGTGAATCCTCATTGGGGCTGCCTATTTCATAAATCTTTTGTTCCACCTGCATCGGCCTTCTGGGGTCAGTGTATATATTCTGTCTGTATACCAGCAGTGGAAAGATATTCTGACTATTTGCATTTGAAAGCACAACAATTGAACCGTACTTAGCTACAAAAATAGAAGCAATCAAGGTTTCCTTTAAAGGATCATCTGTCATCTCACCGGGGAATACTATGGTGGGATAACCAAAAAACCTGTTCTTCTGTTTTATGGCAGCCATTCTCAATATAATCTGATTATAAAAATCATCCTTAAAATTTCTTGACCCAATATCTATTATCAGATTTTTAATTCCTGCGTTACGCATTTTCTCAGTGATTGTCGCGACTTCTTCGAACGATTTACCTCTAACCGCTATCGGGCAGCCGGTTTCTTTTCCAATAGCTATAAAAAAATCTATTTTATCTGCCGTAGCCGCATGAATAACCGGCTTATTTTCCTTGAACGTATCAGCAGCACTTTTTAATGTATCAGGATCTGTTGAGACCAATATCAATGGTTTTTTTGTAAGTGAAGTAACTGTCTCCACAACTTTTAAAAACTTTTCCTTATTCTTAGATTTATTATTTATACAGATAGCATCTACTTTTAAAATCTGACCTACCCGTTCGTATGCAATTGAATTTACATTTTTTATTATCTCTTCAATCTTACTGCTATCCATATCATCCTCTACAGTTACCGCAAACGCATTCTGATTCACAAATGTCCTGTCGTGTCTGAATATTACCGTTTCTTCACCAACTACAAAAGATTCATCTCCGGTTCCAACTTCCACTTTTAATATTGGAGGCTGGGAAGCTTCCGAAAGTGCCTCTTTTGCTTCCTCCGAAATGTGGGGACACTTTTCCAGCTCTACTTTACCTGCTGCAAGCTGCATTGCAAACGCCAGACAGGTTGGGAATCCACAATCCTTACAGTTCGTCTTGGGCAGCTTTTTAAATATTTCAAGACCACTCAATGCCATTTGATACTCTCCTTGCTTCTTAGAATAATTTATCTTATTTTTGTAACCGTTACATCATTGGTTCCATTTCCAAAACAGGATGATTTACTTTTTGTATCCACTCCAGTACCTTCTCTTCAGTCTCTGCTTCTTCCTCTGTGGCAACTTTGTCCAGAAAATCCTCTATCCCTATTTCTTTAGCCCGCTCCCCAAGTATATCTCCTATCTCTTCCTTTAATGCTTTGGGCATCCATACCAGTCTCTTAAGTCCACCATCGGCTCTTATAAACTTTTTCGAGCTAATAAAAAATTTACTTATGCCTATAAAACCAGGAGTCTGGATTCCTCCACCAACCATTCCGGCCATAGTAGAAAACTTCATACCACTCGGAGTCATACCGGAGTATTCCCTGTTTACTGCCATTACTCCATTGGTGGAAGGAAGAATTGTTACGATTACCTCAAAACAACCGCATGAAGTCATAGGATCCACTATCATTGAATATGCTGAAAAAGATTCAAGGGATTGATTTGAAGCTTTATAAACAAAATCATTTACTCCCTTCCATATACCCAGTCTTTCATCTATGACACTGCCAATCTTAATTGGCTGGTTCGGCCCGGCAGGATTAATTTCGTAGGAGGCCTTGCAATCCAGCCAGTTATATGCCCCACACAGACCCGGCCTTTCCGGCGAGATGGCGCATACATGATTAGGAGCAAACGACTGACATAGTGTACAAGAATAAAATGTATCCACTGTTTCATCAGTCAGATTCTTTAGTCTTTCGTCCCTCATCCTGAAAACTTCCTTTGCTCTTTTTTTAAGTGCTGTTACATCTTCAGGATTTGTGTAAATCTTTATCTGAATTTTATCCATAATATTACCAAAAACCGAATGCATTTTAGCATGTAGTATGGTTCCTAAATGTTTAATCTTGAAACCACTTTTTACTGCTTCCTTGCTGAACCTAACCCAGATAATGTCCCTTTGCCCCATATGGAATATACCTGTGGCATAATTGGTGAAATAATGTATCTGTCTTTCCATCACCGGCTCAAAATCTTCCTGCATCTTTCTTCCGTAAACCAGTGCTTCAACTCCCAGCGGAAGTACGTCTCCTTCCTTTATATCATCAACCTCCGGGCCAAATACTTCAACCTTACCATCCTCAACTTCCGTGGAATCGGCCATATGCAGAAATTCTACTGCTTCGCTTCTGTTGCCGCCGAATTCTACATAAGTATCTTCTTTTCTCACTCTTTCACCTTCAAAAGCAGGTCCAAAAGCCACAGGGATATCAACTTTATCGACAGTAATCTTAAGACCCCTTATCTCTATGGCCTTTGTAACAATCTCATCATCAGGAATGTTAGAAACTACATGTTCATAAGTACATACTCCCCTGGGAAGTATTTCCGGGATATTTGTATCAGCAATGGTGGGGAATCCATAATTTATGGCACCGGCAGCATTGGCATATTTTTCTTCATCCACCTCACCAAGAGCCAGAACAAACGCAAATACTCTGTTTTTATTATAGAGCAGCATTCTCCTGTAATCTCCAGGTTGAACTCCACCAAAACTCAAAGCAGCTCTGGCAGCAAAACCAAGCGCGTAAATGGTTGCACTTATATCTTTTCCAAAAGGTACAAGCCTCGTATCCCACCCCAGTTCAACTCCTTCTTTTTCCAACTGCTCGGCCATAGAGATACCATCAGTAGATGCGGACATAAAAACATAAATATTTTTTTCCTGGAGTTCCCTGGCAATTTTAACCGCAGTTTTGCTATCTTTACAGGCACCCACACAAGCAGCAAATCCAGGAGCTGTTCCATCTACAAACTCTATTCCTCTTTCTCTTATTATCACATCAGTTGCTGCTCCCAGCCAGATACCTGTAACAGGCGGTGGACCATCTATATACTTGACAGCTTCTATTACTTCTTCCGCCCACAGCGTAGCAATTCCTGCGTCCAGTGTGCTTCCCAGATATGGAAGCCATAATTTCTCTTCAGGAACAGGGGGAAGTAATTTTTTTGCCTCATCAAGAATTTTTTCCGCATCCGATAATTTTTCTACCTTGATTCCTGTCATGCTGTATATAATCGGCAAATAATAGCCTGTATTCGGAAATTCTACTTTCTGATCTCCACCATGTTTTGTAATGCATTCTTTAAGCGTCTTTTCTGCACGCTCCAGAATTTTGTATGCACCCTTTATGGCGCTGGTTGCAATGATTTTAGACATCTTTTAACGTCCTCCTTGCTTCCATATCCAATAATACTCTTTCTTTTTTGGTATCTATCTTAAGAGCTTTTCTTTTTTCCTGAATAACACTTATCACCTTGTCCAGTAACTCCTCTATATCCGCAATATACTCAAGTTGTCCTCCGTATTTCTCCTGCCACCTTTTACTCATTATTTCTTTCACTTCGCTGCTTGATTCAACCGGAATCGGCTCTCCGCTGAATGCTACATAGGCACCGGATGCCGCAAAGTATGTACCTATGGACAGTGCCTTCTCGCTCATCCATTCCGGAGCAATTCCTGCTATAGGAAGATCGCTGATGTCTTCACCCAGACCGCCTTCTCCAACCACTTCAGACACTACGGTCAGTATCCTTGAATTATCGACACATGATCCCAGGTGAAGTATGGGTGGTATGCCCACTGTCTCACATATAGAACGTAAGCCCTCACCGGCATATTCCATAGCCTCCGGCTCCATCAAACCACACTTAGCTGCTGAAATCGCCCCGCATCCCGTAGTCACTACCAGATAGTCCCTCTTAATCAGCTCTCTGGTCAGATAATTATGATATTTATCCTGGGTTATTCTGGCGTTATTGCAGCCCACTACTCCAACTACTCCCTGTATTCTTCCATCGATAATAGCATCATTCAAAGGTCTGAAAGATTCTCTGAACTTCCCTCCCAGCATATACCTGATATACTCATGCGAAAAACCACAAATCAGATCAGAAGTGATTTGGGGGATATAAACTTCCTTCTTCCTGTTTTTAAAATTATCTATGGCCATCTTGATTATTTCTGTAGCCAGCTTTACTCCATTATTTTCTTCAAACTCCATATGAATTGCCCCTGGTATTTTACATTTTGGCGAGGAAGTTATAAGTTTGGTGTGATATTTTTTTGTAAGCTCTCCCAGAGCTTGCATGACACATTGAATATCTACGACCATAACTTCAATCGAACCGGTAAGTATCGCCATTTCCTGAGAAAGGAAATTGCCAATCGGTGCTATACCCTGTCTCATAAGAACTTCATTTGCGGTACAGCATATCCCCACTACATTAATACCTTTGGCACCCTTACTTTTCGCATATTCGATTAATTCTTTATTATCTGCATACTCAGCAATAATTTCAGAAAGAGTAGGTTCATGGCCGTGAACCACAATATTTACTTCATCCTCTTTTAACATTCCAAGATTAGTCTTAGCCTTCCTGGGTTCAGGAGTGGTAAACAGAATATCGGTAATCTCAGTGGCTATCATAGATCCACCCCAGCCATCACCTATAGCACACTTTACAGCCTGATCCAGAATATGTTCTGCCTCCTGGTCTACTCCCATATGAGTTCTATGCATTACTTCTACTATTTCTCTATCCACGCCCCTCGGTACTACACCATTTTTTCTCCATATATCCTGTCTCTTCTGGGGTGCCATCTTTATTAAATCCACTTCTCCATGCTGTTGACCAAAAAGAGAGAGAGCCTTCTCTGCTGCCTCTTTGGCAATTTCTTTTATATCTCTATCTCCGACTTCAATTCCCAGATTCTTTGCAAATTTCATTAATTTCAATTCATCTCTGATTTCCAGGCCGGGAGCTTTCCCCTCTGCAACTATCCCCAGCAGGTGGGCTAAATCTCTTCCATGATCAGAGTGAGCAGCAGCACCTGCAGCAATATGTCTGGCCAGGTTTCTGGCAGCAACAGTTCCCAGAGTTGCGCCACACAAGCCTGTCCTATCCTCCATTACCCTGCAGGGACCCATTGCACAATTTTTACAACAAATTCCCGAAATCCCTGAACCAATAGGACAACACTTCGTTAATTGGGACCTGTCAAAAATAGTAAGCGCTTCATCGCCTACCTTTTTCATAATTTCGATAACTGCCTCATCATCAGTTATCTCTTTATATTTCTCTTCCTCATCTTTTTTCATTTTATTTATTACACCACCTCTTGCACCTACAAGTTATAATAAATCTTTAATGATTTCCTTAATTAAACTTACCGCTTTAGGGTGTCTCATTACCAGGATATTCGTCCCTGAGAGCAGCATGCTCATACATGAAATAGTTTCCCAGTTTATTCCTCTTTCTTCCTGGTTACCCCACTGGGGATAATTCTCCTCGCTTTCTTTGACTTCTTTCACCTTCCAGATTTCAGGGGCAATATTATTGATAATTGGCATCTGGGTCATTTTATCATCTTGCATAAGGGCAGCGATCTTCAATCTCTCCATAGCTGAATAGCAGTACTCTATTCCGTAACCCAGACCTGAACTTGAAGGATCCATAGCTATTCTATCGGGAGACAGGCCCAATTGAGTAAGTAATATATTCAACTGTTTTGCAATGTTAACATCAAGTGGGTTTAATGCTACAACATCATTATTATAGCCCATAGCAGCCGCAGCTATGGTTTTATAATTATCTTCTTCTACCCAACCCATTAAAATATTGCAATCTTTGTTTTTTTCGGAGACTTTTTTCATTACCTCAGCAATTTTTTCCATTGGACCAGTCCCGTACACTATCAAAGGTTTATTGATAGATTCTCTTACGGTTTTGGTAACTTCCGCAGCATCCTCAGGACTCATATTTTCCCTGTCCGGATTTACCCTGGTAAGTTTTAGACATATAGCATCTGCTCCATACTGGTCAATACTTTTTTTAGCCCATTTTACCGGATCATCGAAAACATCGTTATAATACTTACTGACGACTTCTGGCCAATCATCAGGCTTGCTATCACAAATTTCGATAGCAATAATTGGCTTATTTGGTATTTCACCTTCAAAACTGTAAAATGGCAGAGCAGCTTCTCCACCAATTACAGTTTCCGTATTATCTTTACCCAATTTCACTGCATTGATTTTTCCGGTATAACTATTTTTTGGAACCTGAAAATCCAAATTTTCCCCCTCTCTCTCAGTTGGCACTACTCTCCGTTATATACAATGTTTTATATAAATCATCACCCAAAATAAACCACAATTTAAAATATTCTATCACTTTTATTGGAAAACTGCAGTTTGTTTTTGTAGCTCGTTAGCTCTAAAATTTCGTGATAAAAAATAAATTAATAGGCCAGGACGAGTTACTTAAGAAAACCATTTGAAGGCAAAGCGGGCATGGTTCCTCTTCTAAGAGGAGAGCGAAGCCTGAAACTGAGCAAGCTCTTTCTCGCTGGGTAAAAGCTTGCGTGTTTTTAAGATAACCCATCCTGGCCCTTAAAGTTTTACTTTTATCGCTATCACGGAATTTTTGATGCTTCCTTGTAGCTCAAATTATACAAAAAAATTCTTGAAAAATACGTTCTCAAATGTCATATTTCAAGTTTTTCTATTAAACCCCTCACCTGTTTTAGAGCCAGGCTATCTCCAGGGATATCAAACACTGTTTTTTCACTGATATCCATTTCATAAATATTTTCATCAATATTTATAATCCCCAGTAGATCAAGACTTTCCCCCTCTATATATTTCTTAAGCCTATCATCTAACTTACCACCAACTCTGTTTACCACCAGAAATATTTTTTCCGCCCTGACGTTTACCTCCTTTGAAAGATCCCTTATCCTTGATGCCGTAAGAATTCCCTTCGGGGAAGGATCGGAAATTATGATTAGATAATTAACATCGCTGGTTGTTCTCCTGCTTAAATGTTCCATACCTGCTTCATTGTCCATTACAATATAATCATAATTGTCCTGCAGGATATCTATATATTTTTTAAAGAGATTATTAGCGTAACAATAGCACCCCGGACCTTCTCCCCTGCCCATTACCAACAGGTCAAATCCTTTACCTTCAACCAATGCCTGATGTATATTCATCTCCACAAGCTGGTCCTTATAAATACCTCCCGCAAGGCGGGCTGCATTTTTCTTAAAATCTTCACGAATCATACCAACAGTACCAGAAACATTAACTCCCAGGATTTCATTAAGATTTGAGTTGGGATCAGCATCCAATGCCAGAACTGAACCTATTTTTTTCTCAACCAGGCTTCTAATAATAAGACCGGAAGCAGTAGTCTTGCCTGTACCGCCTTTTCCAGCCAGTGCAATTTTCACATTCATCTACATCAACTTTCTTTTATTTAACTTATCTCTTCAGCTTACTATCAAGTGAATAAAGACTCTCTTCTACAGACGGGAAATCTTTCATATCAGTATAAGGTAAAAACAGGCCTGCCACATATCTATCCATAAATTTCATATTAACACTCAGCTCAATATAGGTAATATGATCTGCGATTTTCGAACTTTGCTTATATTTATTCTCTGAAAGCAGACTAAGATAAGCCCCTGTGACTGAGGTGTTCCCCATAAAAAAATATTTATTAACATTCACATCCGGAAGCATCCCAATGACCACCGCATTCTTGATATAAAGATGTCTCCCCAATCCTCCTGCTATATATATTTTTTCCAGATCATATACACTTAAATCGACTTCCTCCAGTAACGTTTTAATACCTGCATAGATAGCAGCCTTTGCCCTTATTAAATTATCAATATCAACCTCACTTATATATATCTCTTCCCCGGTTGCGCTGTTCTTACCATCAACCAAAATATACTGGCAATCATTATCCACACACTTAAGATATTTATTTCCTATGTCTTTATTGAATTTACCTTTCCTGTCAATAACACCTTTAAGATACATTTCTCCAATCACATCAATCAACCCGGAACCACAAACACCTTTCGGTCTTCCTCCACCGATAACTTCGGTCCGGCATTTATATGTTTTTTGATCGATTGATACCTTTTCAATAGCACCATCTATCGCTCTAATGCCACATTTTACTCCTCCACCTTCAAAAGCAGGTCCTGCAGAGCAGGAAGCTCCCATCATCCATTCAGAATTTCCCACTACCAGTTCGCCATTGGTGCCAAGATCCAAAAAAAGAGCCAATCCTTTTTCCCTGTGCATATTTGTTGCCAGTATACCTGATGTTATGTCTCCGCCAAGGTAACTGGCCACTCCCTGTATATTGTATACATAGGCATTCTTTATATGTTTTATACCAATTTCTTTTGCAGTGGAGCTTGAAAATTGATTGGCTACAGTAACATAAGGTTCCTCTCTTATATATCTGGGAGGGACACCGTAAAAAAGATGCATCATGGTGGAGTTTCCAGAAACCATCATAGAGACAATACTATCCGCATCTATACTCGAACTAAACATCAATCTCCATATTAAGTTATTAATTGAATCCACTATCACTTCTCTTAATTTCTCAAGTCCACCCTTCTTGTTCGCATAAATTATCCGGTTAATAATATCCTCGCCAAATTTTATCTGAGGATTATATTCCGATTCAGAACCTATTATTTTCCCGTTTTCCAGATCTACAATGTACATAACCAGAGATGTGGTCCCAATATCCAGAGCCAGTCCGTAGCTCTTTTTGCCTGCTTTACCCGGAGTAACGTCAATAAGTGTGCTATTCTCGTCATCTATGGTTACTGTAATTTCCCAATTCTTCTCCCTTAAAACAAGGGGTAGCTTTCTGATTATATGAATTGGCACTACGCAATTTTTTATGTCTAAATTCTCCCTGATGCTTTTCTTCAGTCGGAATAAATCGCTGGTTCCATAACTGAGTGACGGCTTTTCAACAACTATAGTCTCCTTTTTTATCCAGGGTTTTATTTCAACAGATGAGAGTTCATCCTTACTTATACCAGCATATACTTTGGACTGCATATCCGTAAATCTACCCTCTACTATTTTCGCCCTGACTTTTTGCTGCCGCGGGACCTCCACAACTAAATTACTCTCTATTTTTGATAAACATGAAAGAACGTAGCCCTCTTTTCCTTCTTTGGAGGATATAAACTTAGATTTTTTAGTATCTACTTTTCCTTCCTTTATCCGTACTTTACACCTGCCACAGGTTCCCACGCCTCCACAGGAAGAATCAATATGTATCCCGCTGTCAAGTATTGCCTGCTTTAGATTATAACCCGGAGTAATTTTTATGGATTTACCGCTGGGAACAAATTTTATTAAATATTCTTTTTGGCTGTTCATTATTAAAATCGTAACCTTTTAAACTGTAAGACACTATATCATCAGGCAATGGAGTGAAATTTGAAACAGAAATTACCAATTCAAGAAATTATATTATATACAGATTTAAAAATCAAAATGGAAGGGCAACTCCCTAAGGCTGTCCTTCCATTCTCTTTGTCTTGTATTTTTCTTTTTTTATATAAATTTATGTACCCTGCATAGAATACTTTTAATTTTATTTACACAGTCACGCTATACTTCACTTACAGCAATAGATACTGTTGTTTCCTCGCCGGTATCTATAACCATAATCACTAAACTATAGGTGCCGTTACTGGCGGAAATGCTGGAGACGACCTCACCTTCACTCTCGTTTGTAAATTCATTTTCGGTTTCCCAGCCCCCTAGCTTGCTTTTATACCAGTCAAATACTGTACTTCCCGGATCGCTGGTCAATGCACTAACTGAAAAAGTTGTCTTTTCATCTTCTGTACCCTTCCAGGATGTTATAATTTCCATATCAGGATACACAGGAACTACATCTGGAAATCCATCGGGTAGTTCAGCTTTCTCTCCTATAGCAACTTCACCTTCATCTGTTTTTATGGAGGCTCCTTCTTCGCTTATTTCGACATCAGCCTCCCCGCCGCTTTCGCTCTCTATAACTTTTTCTATAGCTTCCTCGACAGCTTCTTCTGCAATTTTCTGTTTTACATTACATCCACTGGCAGAAAACAGCATAAAAATCGCCAGACTTATTATCACTGCCAGTACCATCATTTTTTTCATTTTAGACTCCTTACTACTCTCAGCATTTATAGTTATTTTAGCGTCTATCATTTTACTAAAATAACACTTTTTATAAAACACAAAACTTAAGACAGCAAAAAATCAACTGAAGGAAATTATTTAAACTAATAAGTACTTTTCTTACGCTATTTTTTAACGTCCAATTTATAAAAACTCATAAAAGCCTCTGCCGGTATTTCTACTTTACCGATTCTTTTCATTTTTTTCTTACCCATTTTTTGCTTTTCAAGCACTTTTCTCTTCCTGGTTATGTCCCCACCATAAAGTCCGGCGGTAACGTCTTTCCTGTATGGAGCTACCCTCTCCTTGGCAATGACTCTACTCCCGATTGCAGCCTGTATTGATACTTCAAAGTTCTGTCTTGGTATTAATTTCCTCAGTTTCTCGGTCATTTCCCTGCCCGTATGATAGGCCTTTTCTTTATGAATTATGGTAGACAACTCATCGACTTTCTCTCCTGCTACTAATATATCCAATTTGGCCAGGTCGGAAGATCTGTACTCCAGAAGCTCATAATCCAACGAGGCAAATCCGGAAGTTATCGATTTTAACAGGTTAAAAAAATCCACAATTATTTCAGAAAGCGGCATAGCATATTTAACCTCCACTCTTTCCGGTGAAATATACTGCATATCTTTGAAATTACCTCTTTTCTGATTCGCCAGTTCCATTACATCACCAATATAATCTTTTGGAGTAATTATAGTGGCTTCCACATATGGTTCCTCTATTTTTAATATTTTCTCCTGGGGTGGGAAATCAGAAGGTCTTTTTACTTCAATTATCGAATTATCACTTCTTGTTATTCTATAAGCCACATTAGGCGCTGATGTCACCAGTTTCAGCCCATATTCCCTTTCAAGCCTTTCTCTGACAATCTCCATGTGAAGCAGTCCCAGAAACCCACATCTGAAACCAAAACCCAGTGCGCCGGACACTTCAGGGACAAAATCCAGCGAAGAATCATTCAGTGAAAGTTTGCCCAGAGCATCTCTTAAATTTTCATAGTCTCCCCCCTCTATGGGGAAAAGTCCTGAGTAAACCATAGACTTTGGTTTCTTATATCCAGGCAGGCTTTTTTCTGCAGGATCTTTTAAAGCAGTTATAGTATCGCCTACTATTATATTTCCCACCTCTTTAATCCCGGTAATAATATATCCTACTTCGCCTGCAGTCAGCACTTCCTTTTTTATCATATCAGGACCAAATATTCCTACTTCTTCGACTTCACTTGTGATATTCTCTCCCATGAATTTAATTCTGCTGCTTTTACTTATAGAGCCGTTCACAACTCTTATAAGAACTACTATTCCTCTGTAAGAATTATATTGGGAATCAAAGATTAATGCCTGAAGCGGGCTTTCAGGGTTCCCGTCAGGATGTGGTATATCAGTTACTATCCTTTCAAGTATTTCCCTGACTCCAGAACCTGTCTTTGCGCTTACCTTAAGTATTTTATCTTCTTTTACACCAAGCACGCTACCCAGCTCCATGGTGACTTCATCAATTCTTGCGCTCTTCAGATCAATCTTATTGATAACCGGGATAATTTCCAGGTTATTATTAATTGCCATATAAACATTAGCCAGAGTTTGCGCCTGTATGCCCTGGGTAGCATCAACAACGAGTATCGCCCCCTCACAGGCAGCCAGGCTTCTGGAAACCTCATAACTAAAATCAACATGACCGGGTGTATCAATTAAATTAAAAACATACTGCCTGCCATCTGATCTACTTTTGTAAAGAACCCTTACCGAATGCGCCTTTATGGTAATACCACGCTCCCTTTCAAGTTCCATATCATCCAGGAATTGATCCAGCATCTCTCTCCGGCTCACAGTCTCGGTTATTTCTAAAATTCTATCAGCCAGCGTAGACTTTCCATGGTCAATATGAGCGATTATTGAAAGATTTCTGATTAGTTTACTGTCCATCATAGTTTATAAAATAACCCTTTATAAAAACGACAATTAACCATTTCTCCTGAATTTCTTAAATAATCCAAATACAAACTTTACCTCTTCCATTCTAAACAGAACAGTGCAGGCTATATAGATACCCGCTCCGACAAAAATTACCAAAAACAAAAGCAGGATGAGAGGCCACAAACCCCGGTAAGCAAAATTTCCCAACCACTTCCATAAAAAATATAACACAGCACTCATTACAATTGCCGCGGCAAAAATTTTTCCGTATGATATAAATATTCTTCTTCCCCCAAAATTTCCTACTTTTTTCCTGAGTATGACAATCAGGATTACCACATTACACAACGCAACCAGGGAAGTGGACAAGGCCAGCCCGCCAACACCTATAAACTTTATAAAAACCCAGTCAAGAATCAGATTGACAATAATAGAAAGGCCCGCTACCTTAAGTGGGGTCTTTACATTTTTAAATGCGTAAAAAATACGGTTAAGAATCATAAGCAGCCCAAAAAATATAAGACCAAGACTGTGAAAGAGCAGAATGTATGCCACTTTTTCTGTATCTCCCGGACTGAAATTATAACGCTCAAATAATAATTTTATTATAGGATAGCTTAGAATCATTAGCCCCGCAGTTGCCGGAATCATTACATATCCAATTTCCCTTACTCCCAGAGAAAAACTTTCCTTTATCCCTTTGATATCACCTCCTGCTGCCTGGCGGGATATCAACGGATATAACACAGTTACTATCGCAACTGAAAATACCCCCAGCGGCAAATTGGCAACTCTCCACGATAATGTCAGAGCAGTAGTATTTCCCCCTCCCAGATTCAATGCAAAGAAATTATCCACACTATTATTGAGATGGACTGCGCCCAGGCTCAAAAGGATGGGAAACATAAGTGAGAAGATCTCTCTGACTGCTTTATGCTTAAAATCAATCATAAATCTGTATTTTAATGGCGAGACTCTAAGCTGTGGTAACTGCACCAGGAGATACATAAGCGAGCCAACCATTATACCTATGGCCATACTGTATATTCCGAGCCGCCTGAAAAATAAGACAACAAAAATAACCGTAACTAAATTCAGCACGAAAGGAGCAAGAGAAGGGATGGTGAAAATATTATGCGAGTTTAATATGCCAGTAACCAGACCGGCTAATGACATCAGAACAAGAGAGAATATCATAATTCTATTCATAACCATAAACTTGTATACATCCATCTGATTATTGGCAATCTTTGAAAGGAGAACACCTATTTCAGGAGATAGAATGAATATGATAGCAGAGATAATAAGAAACACCACAACCATAATGTTTAAAACAGAATTAACGAATATTCTTAAATCGTCCTTCTTATTCTTCTTTAAATATGTCGAGTAAATGGGGATAAATGCCGCAATTATGAGACTTTCAGCAAAAAGTACTCTGAAAAGATTCGGGATAAAATTTGCCCAGGTAAAAGCATCCGTATCATAGGTCATGCCAAAATAACCAGTCATTATCTGATCCCTTACAAGCCCGGAAATCTTTGACAACAGAATAGCCAGAACTACCAGGAATGTAGCATTAAAAATTCTTCTTCTTGACAGTAGATAATCTTCATCCATGACTATATTATATTACAGATGTTATTAAAAAAGGTATTATATCACTTATATTAGCCTGGCAATAAATATTTTTATTTATTTAAAAAAATGCTAAAATGTACACTCGTTTAAAATTGATAGCTACCGGAGAGGAAATAAATAGATGCCAAACATAAAATCACAGGAAAAAAGAGACAGACAGAATATTAAAAGAAGAGCTAAAAACAGGTCACTTAAAACCAGAATAAAAACCGATCAAAAAAAGCTTGCAGAAGCTGTAAATAGTAAAAATATGGAAGAGGCTGCAAAAAGTTTCAGTATGCTCTCAAAGCATTTGGACAAGGCAGTAAAGAAAAATGCAGTCCATAAGAATTTTTCGGCAAATAAAAAATCTAAAGCGGCAAAATTAGTTAACTCAATTAAAAAATCTTAAATATCTATAATTTCTGAAATCAACTTTTTGGCCAGATTTTTATCCTCAATACTATTGGTTCTAAAACTGATGTCATACTCATTTAATATCTCGAAGATCTTAAGTATTTCAGACTCCGTGTAATTATCGCTAAACTTAATATATTTGCTCACCAGCTTGCCAACGAAATAAGGAGGAACCTTTATATTATTTTCAATATAGTCTGTTACCGATGATTTGCTATTTCCCGATTTAATATATAAAAAACATTTAAACATCCTGTAAATCAACGTTACCAGTCCAATCAAGTTCTGTCCTTCATCCAGCACAGATCTTAACGCCTTCAGGCTATTGTCTTTGTCTCTTTTGCCGATATAATCCACCAGATCAAATATTTTTAATGAGTAAATACGGTTTACCAGAGATCTTACAATATCCTCATCGATTGTTTTTTTTGCTTCCGAACTTATATAATTATAAAGTTTTTCATATTCTTTATTTAATAAACTTAAATCCAGATTTACATTTTCTATTAAAAGCGATGCTGCTCCCTCAGTAAATTCTATTCCGTCGGATTGGGACTTTTCTTCAAGCCATTTTCTCAAACTACTACTTAAAGGCGCCTTTAACTGTCTGACTTTTCCTGCTTTTTTGACTGCATCCAGTAGTGCAGGACTAAATTTCTGTTTTAAAGCAGTGATAATGAAAACTATATTTTCGCTGGCACTGGTGCCTGTCGATATTAAACCTATTATTTTTTTCTGCAGACTTAGAGGTACTTTCTCAATATATTTAATTACCACTATTTTTTTAGTGGAAAATAAAGAGGGAGTACTTATATAGTTAGTAAATTCCTCCTCATCAATTTCTTCCGTTCCACTAAATGTCTTGAAGTCTGTATCGAAATTAATCTTTCCTCTAAGGAAACTTTTTACACTATCAATCGTACCTTCCAATACCGAATCACTGGGACTGATATATAAATAACAGGACGAAAGTTTCCCTAATTTCAAAGATTCTTTTTTTGAATTATCTGTTTTCATACCCCATCATACATTGTCTCATTTTTTATGATACATTTATATCCCTGCTCAAGTATCTAAGTTCTCTCTTATTCATGACAGATACAACTATTATGAGCAGTAACAGTAAGGTCAGATCTATGTATAACACACTATTCTTTGAAAAATGCTCCGACAAATACCCACTTAGATATTGAAACAGGATTACTCCCAGATAAGAAAATGCATGCAATAAACTGGAGACCATATTAGTAAACCGCGAGCCTATGTTTAGACCCATAGAAAAAGTTAAGGAGAAATTCCCGGCCACATTTACCCCAAATAAGAATATCAAAACAATCTTAACTATCAGATTAGGGGTAAAAAATACTGAAAGTAAAAAAATAAATGATAAAGATATACCGGCCAATAGTAATCTTTTTTCTTCCATGTATTTAACCACATAATTTTTGATAAACATCCCTACCAGAGTGGCAGTGGCGTAAATAGCTAAAATCAGAGAGCTCGCACCCAGTTTAATATCCAGAGCCGAAAAGTACGAGGTGAACCAGGTATAAAATGTCTGCATAACAGAGACATAAAGAAAGGTTATAAAACCACAGAGAATAATATAAGGATGAGAGGCAACATTCTTATTAGCATTAAACAGGCCCTTTAAATTTTTTGTTACATTATCTTTCCCCGGTATCTTTAAAAAAATTAACAGCAATATTAAAAAGACCTGAGGAATTATAAGGTAAAGAAATAAAACTTGCCATTTCATATTAATGGAAACTATCAAGCTGACCAGTAAAGGGGCAATAACAGATCCGAGTACAAACCCAGTGTTAGATATCAATATACTTTTGGCTTTGTTCTTAAAATAAAGGTTCCCAACCAGAGACAGAGTAGCTACTGCCATAGTTCCCACTCCTAACTGCAATACCGAATAAGCTATGATAAATATGCCGTAAGAATGAGAAAATAATAATCCCACGTAACTTAAAACAGCTAGCACTGATCCGCTAAAAATTATTTTTTTAAAACCGAACAGCTCAAGCAGAAATCCAACACCTACGACAGTAACCAGTAATATAAAAGTTCCAATAGATATGGTACTTCCTATATAATCCAGGCCAATCCTTAAATCAGTGGCGATAAGAGGAATAATTGGTCCAATAATACTTGCACTTATACCCATCAGCAACCGCTGAATAAAAGAAAAAAACAAAATACTTTTTTCTATATTTATTTTATTATTTCTTGTAAAGTTGATAATTTTACTCATCATATTTTAAAAAATTCTAATTTTGTAGACCAGGATTTTAGATTCATGCTTTAGCTATCCTTTATTAAAATCACTAAGGTATAACATATACTTTAAAATTCCCCCTTTCCAATATTAGTTCTTTTTATGATCATATAAATCACAAACAATATGATCAAAAATACCATATAGTAAACTATCACATTTTTTACTGTAAAACTATCAAAACTTATAACACAAAAATCAAACTTACTTAAAATTTTAACTGTCTTTAAAATACATTCAAAAACAATAGCACTCAAATTCAGGAAAGGACTTCCTGCAGGGGGCCAAATTATAATAATGAAAGAAGAAACCATAAGAATTAAAAGGAGGATATAAAATGCCGGTATTATCAGCACGTTAACCAGCGGCGAAATTAAAGAAACTTCCCCGAAAAAATAAGCCGAAACTGGAAATAATACTGCCTGAATGGACAAAGTAATGAGAGCAATTTTAATAAAAAATCTCACTCCTCGATTTAGAGATGTGAAAATATTCTTAACCAATCTCAATACAAATGGGTGGACAAAAACCAGTGCAGCTATTGAGCCATATGACATCCAGAACCCCAAATCGTAAAGAAAATAAGGATTATAAATAATTATCATAATATAGGAAAGATACAGTAAAATTTTAAGACTGTGTTCCCTGTTCCATCTTCTGGCCAGAAGTATAAAAATAACCATAACTGAAGCTCTCAGCATACTGGCTCTTTCTCCAACCAAAAAATTATAAATAATTAAAAAAACAATCACAGCCCAGAGCATGAAATTGGATGACCTTACCTTTTTAAATACCAAACAAATCAAAGACACAAAAAAAGAAAGATGCAACCCTGAAATAGCAAACAGATGATATAATCCGCACCTTTTAAAAGCTTTTGTTAGGTATTCAGGCACATTATTTCTATTTCCTAAAATTACTGCCTCGGCTATACATGCATCTTCGCTTTTCAGGTTCCTGTAAAAAGCATTTTTCAGACAACCATATAACCTCTTTCTAAAACTGAATATTTTATAGCTTAAATTACTGCATTCAATTTCTTTCACATCCTCATAATCAGCCTTGAAGATTATCCCGTTATACTTGCCAGCAGTTATATATTTGGAATTATTTTTTCCAAGACTTCCTACCAATCTAAAGTAATCGTCTCTTATGATGAAATCGCTGTTTTTACCCGATAATCTTATATTTAAAAGCTCCTTTATATTCAAAAAATTATCGGAATTCTGTTTACAGCTAAAAGCATGTACCTTATCCACTTCAAGCAAAAAATCCAGATGGCCGTATTTATATTTGGGATGATTGGATACTCTGCCCTCTATTACGATATTATTTCCGGCTGATTCTTCACTCTCGTAGAATAGCAGAAATACATTTTCATTTTCATTATACTTAAAAACACTTATGACTAAATTTCCTATAATAAACAAAGTCAAAAATGGAATTATGACAAGAATCGTAAATCTTGTAGTATTTTCTTCATACAGGATTCTTCGGGTCTTTAATATCGCCGCAATCATAAGTAGTATAACAAATGCAATCCCGGCCGTGGTTATATAGATATTATATAAATCATATCTGGTTCCAGTATATATTCCTGCAGTAAGTCCTGCAGTCCAGAAAAAATAAAATTCTCCAAGAAACAGTGGTAATATTTTCCCCTTTACATTATTCAAATGGAAACAAAATGTTCAATTTCTTCATATTTTTTTTCTCCGATACCTGTAACATTTTTTAATTCTTCTTTTTCCTTAAAAGATCCATTCCTTCTCCTATATTCAATGATGTTATTTGCAATCACAGGGCCGATTCCAGGCAGAGATTCCAGTTCCTTTGAACTTGCAGTATTGATATTTACCAACCTGTTTTCAGAGGAATTATAATCATCTAAATAATCGTCTATAAAAAATGAAGAGTTACTATCCCTGATCTCTTCCTGAGACGGAATGTATATTCTCTGTCCATCAGCTACAATCTGGGCCAGATTAACAATCTCAAGACATGCATTTTCGGACTGCCCACCCGCAAGCTCCAGAAGGTCTATTATTCTTGCCCCATCTTCTATCTCGTAAACACCAGGATTTTTAACTTCACCACATATATAGGCTTTTATAATCTTCTTATCATACGATAAATTATCGGAATCATCGGTATTTTCATCACCTTCTAAATTATTCTTTCCCGAATATTCTCCTTTACTATCAGATAATTTGCCTATCTCATCAGTTCCACCAATAGATTCATTCGACTCAACGCTCCCGGTACTATATTCTGAATAATAACTTTTAAGGATATTCTCTTTCCTTTTTATTTCCACTCGCTGGTTTATATAAATAATGGTAAATAAAGCTACAATTAAAAAAAGTGAGCAAAAGATTGCCAGACAAAAATGTCTCCCCTTCTTATATTTAACTTTATCGATAAGGAATCTCACCCTGCTTATTTTTTCTTTTACATCCAGTAAACTCATATAGTAACATTTATATATTTATGCTATTATATATTTGCACTATAGCATAAATTGGAAAAATCTTGAAGACTTTTTTATTATTTGATTTTATTTATAACTTTGGTTATAATTTTGGTATAACTTTTAGTATAAACATGTAATTGGGTTAGACAATGCAAATAGTAAAAACTGGTATTTCCATAAACAAAAAGCTTTTCGATAAAGCTGAGGAACTGGCATCAAAATTAGATATCTCTCGAAGTAAATTATTCCAGCTTGCCGTCGAAAATTATATCAGGCAGTATGAAAACATGCAGATTCTGGAAAAATTAAATAATATTTATTCTGATGGAATTACCAGAGAGGAGAAAAATTTACAAACTCTTATGAAATCCTATCGCAAAAGAATTGTCGAGGATAAATGGAAATAAATCAGGGTGATGTATTCTGGATAAATCTCGGAGAGCCCGAAGGCTCTGAACCAGGTTATATCCATCCTTTTGTTGTTATCCAGAATAATATTTTTAATAAGAGTCGCATTAATACAGTTGTGGTTTGCTTCATTACCTCAAATCTAAGAAGAGCCGGATCCCCCGGAAATGTTTTACTTTCATCTGGCGAAGCAAATCTCCCAAAGCAAAGTGTTGTCAATATATCTCAAATATACACCGTTGATAAAAAAGATTTAGGGGAAAAAATCGGGACACTCGGAGCAAATAGAATTCAGGAAATAATAAACGGCCTGAACTTGCTTTTAGAACCAAGAGATATAATTTAAATTTCTTTAGAAAACATTTAAAAGAGGAGGGTATAGAATGATTAAAAAAATATTTTTACTGATAGAAAATGAGTACAGAGATGAAGAAGCGATCTATCCTTACTATAGATTTAAAGAAGCTGGTTATGAAGTAAAAGTTGTAGGTCCGGAAACGGGAAAAGAATATAAAGGTAAATTCGGAACAGTTATAAAATCAAATCTCTCTGCTTCAGAAGCCGAATTGGATGATGTAGTTGCAGTAATTATTCCCGGGGGAAATGCGCCTGACAAAATGAGGATTGTAAAAGATATGGTTGATCTGGTCAAAAAAGCTTTCCTCCAGAATAAGATTATTGCAGCAATCTGCCATGGAGGATGGATGCTGGTTGAAGCCGACATAGTTAAAGGTAAGAAAGTCACCGGTTATAAAGCGATAGCTACCGATTTAAAAAATGCCGGAGGGCAGTATATAGATAAAGAAGTGGTAGTGGATGGTAACCTTGTAACATCAAGAATACCCGATGATCTACCTGCATTCTGTGGGTCGATACTGGATCTTCTAAAAAATTCATAGTAAAAGAACGATAATAAGTGTAGAATATTTTTCTCTACCTAAATTATCCGCCTTATCTGCTTTTTTTATTTCACTACAATATTAATAAGCTTATTAGGCACCACTATCTCTTTAATAATCTTTTTACCGCTGGTATAATTTTTTACTTTCTCCGATAGAAAGGCATACTTCTTTATTTCTTCCACAGGGGTATCTACCGGTAAGTCCATCCTGTCTCTGAGCTTCCCATTAACTTGAAATACAATAGTGACCAGTTCTTCCCTGGCAATTTCCTGATCATAATCCGGCCACTTTACCCTATGAATACTTCCTGTATTCCCGGCTTTAAGCCATAGCTCTTCAGCAATAAAAGGAGCAATGGGAGAAAGAAGTATCAGTAATTTCATGGTCAATTCTTTTATCAGGGCAGTATTCTTTTTACTGTCTGCAACTTCCTCCTGGTACCTATAAATTAAATTAACCAGTTCCATAATAACACTTATGGCAGTATTAAAATTAAACCTGACCAGGATATCACTGGTCACCTTTTTTATGGTCTGATGTAATTTTCTATATAACTCTATTTCCAGACCGCTTAATCTGGCATCCTTTAATTTATCCTTAATATCTTCACTGGAATATCCCTGGCTATTTACTTTATTATTAGTCGACTCTACATTATTGATTAGTTCAATATTTTTGATAACAAGTCTCCATACCCTGCTTAAAAACCTGCTTGACCCTTCTACCCCACTGTCACTCCAATCTACAGGACTATCGGCCGGCCCCATAAAAAGTATATATAATCTTAACGTATCTGCCCCGTACTTATTGTAAATCTCGGACGGATTTACTATATTGCCTTTGGACTTCGACATTTTCTGGCCGCCTAAATTCACAATACCGTGGGGAAAATACTTTACAAAGGGTTCCTTGAATTTTAATAATCCGCTGTCATAAAGAACTTTAATAAAAAACCTGGCATATATAAGGTGCATACTGGCATGCTCTATCCCTCCTATATACTGATCTACCGGCATCCAGTAATCTACCTCCTTACTGTCAAAGGCAACCTTATCATTATGCGGGCTGCAGTACTTCAAGAAATACCAGGAGGAACAAACAAAAGTATCCATGGTATCTGTTTCTCTCTTTGCCTTACCTCCGCACTTCGGACAGGTAGTATTTGCAAACTGTTCACAATAGAACAGTGGAGATAAGCCCTTCGGTCTGAAATCCACATCATAGGGGAGCAGTACCGGTAAATCCTTCTCCGGTACCGGAACTATACCACACCTGTCACAGTAAATAATAGGAATTGGTGCACCCCAATATCTTTGTCTTGAAATCAGCCAGTCTCTCAACTTATAATTCACATGAAATTTTCCTATACCATTTTCTTCAAGATATGAAGTTACATCCTTTTTCCCTTTCTCCGAATCAGTACCGCTGAACTTCCCGGAATTTACCATTATTCCTTCCTCAATGTAAGCAGCATTCAGTCTGCTGTGAGTTTCACCATCAGGAGATATTACCTCTCTTATAGGAATACCATATTTTGATGCAAATTCAAAATCCCTCTGGTCATGGGCAGGAACTGCCATTATGGCGCCAGTTCCGTACTCCAGCAAAACATAATTAGCTATCCATACTGGAACTTCCTGGCCGTTCAGGGGATTTGTTACATATCTTCCTGTGAAGCAACCAATTTTTTCGGTTTCAGCGGAACCCCGCTCGATATCACTCTGTCCGGAAATTATATTTTTAACCCTTTTAATTTCCTTTTTATAATCTTCGCCACTTACAATTTTATTTACAAGTGGATGTTCCGGAGCAAGGATAAAAAAAGTGACTCCAAACAATGTATCCGGCCTTGTAGTAAATACCGGAATTGAAATACCTTCACTGCCGGAAAGTTTAAAATCAACTATAGCTCCTTCGCTTCTCCCGATCCAATTCTGCTGAATAGTAAGAACTCTCTCTGGCCACCCTTCTTCCAGAAGCTTCATATCATCAAGAAGCCTCTGCGCATAATTTGAGATCTTAAAAAACCACTGGGATAATATCCTTTTCTCAACCAGGCTATCACATCTCTCACACCTGCCTGAGATAACCTGCTCGTTTGCCAGGACAGTTTGACATGAATTACACCAGTTGACCGGTGCCTCTTTTTTTTCCGCCAGACCCATTTTGTAAAATAACAGGAAAAACCACTGTGTCCACTTGTAATAACTAGGGTCAGAAGTTATAATTTCATCGCCAAAATCGTAACTCATTCCCATTCGCTTAAGAGCTTTTCTCATTCTATCGATATTAGCCATAGTACTTTCTTTTGGGTGCATACCACTTTTTATGGCTGCATTCTCTGCCGGAAGTCCAAAAGCATCAAAACCTATGGGATGAAGGATATTATATCCGCTCCTTGAAAGAACCTTTGCTATGACATCGCCAATAATATAATTTCTTGCATGGCCCATATGAGGTTCCCCGGAAGGGTATGGAAACATCTCCAACACGTAATACTTTGGATCACTTCTATCGGATTTAAGAGAATATATTTTTTCTCTCTCCCATTTTTCAGTTAACTTTCCTTCTATTTCTTTCGGTCTGTAAAACTCATTTACTGATACTTTTTCCAACCTTAATCCTTTCCGGAACACCTCCAACCAACGTTAATTTTATGCTAATTCCATTTTATTTCTTTAGAATCTCTCCACAACTTTTCAAGCTGGTAATATTCCCGGAATTCGTTTGTAAAAATGTGAATCACAAAATCATCATAATCAACCAGAATCCAGTTTCCTTCAGCCAATCCACTTTTGTTAATGGGATACCAGTTATTACTTTTTAAACTAACACAGATTTCTTCTTCTATTCTTCTTGTCAATCTGGTATTTTTTGCGCTGATTATTATGAAGTAATCAGTGATAATTAACCTTGATCTCATATCCAGGATTTTTATATAATCCGCTTTTTTCCCGTCCGCTATTCTGGCAACTGTCTTTACTGCTTCGACTGTATCTTTTAATTTAGATTTCAGATCAACTCCCTTTGCTATTTTTTTATCACTGATTTGTATAATCACTCCCTAAAATTACACCTATATCCACATTATCCACATTGTTATCCGAATATTCTATTACCCCTACACCCAGCCTTTCCTGTATTTGCTGCGCAATTTCATTCACTCCCTCTCTGGAGGTAAAAATTACTATTTCGGTCTGGGTATAATTAAAATTGTCAGCACTTCTTGGTTCCGACAATTCTACAACTTTCTCTTCAGTATTAAAATAATCTTCAAGTATATCAGTAACTGTTGCTGCTAGTTTGGCAGTGCCCTCACCATTTATAACAATTATCTTCGTCAACTGCTCCTCAACTTCGCCTTCCTGTGAAGTAGCAATCACATTCAAATAATCTTTCCCCAGAACTATTACGATATCTGAATCAATTTCTTCTTCAACTGTGCTTATGCTTCCTACCCCCAAAACTCCCTTAATATCATCTGCTGCCGCTAGCGAATTTTCATCCGGAGAATAAACTAAAATCTGGGTACTTTCATTATCACCACTATCAGCATTTTCCACTCTAACTATTTCATACTTATTTCTGCCATCTTCAAATTCAAGACCTTCAAAGGTTTTAGAGGTCGTGCCCGCCAAACCAAAAGCTTCCGGAGAATTGTAAACTCCATTTAGTATTGTAATCTTTACTGTATCTGTAAAATCTGTAGTTTCTTCTTCAGGTGCTGCTCCCTCTTTATTAAAAAGTTCAGCAATTCCGGAAACATCCGGTATACGCACAATACCAATTCCTTCCAGATCTGGAGATGATGATATACCCAGAGCATAAGATAAATTTTTATCGGCTTCCACATTGGAAAATGTGGAGAATATCTTTAACCTATCCTCCATATTCAGATCAGTACTCATAAAATCCTTTACCGCGTTCAGATTGGCGGATAATTTCTCTTCACTATCCCCAACAATCTTGTTTATAATCGCATCCAGCAGTATTTTTTGTTTTACAATATCCCCCACAGGAACATCCTTCTCAATACCGCTGAAATACTTAAGGAAATTCACTGCCTCAGCACCATCAATCAAGTTCTTCCCCTTTTCCAGCTTAAAAGTGGAGCCATCATCATAGTTCTTAACCGTAATTTCCTCATCCAGTTCCAGTTCTACACCTTCCAATTTATTCACTACATTATAAACATCAAGAAGAATATAATAATCTACTTTCATACCCATACCCAGAATATTTTCCAGAGAAAGACTGAGCAAGTCCATTCCCCCTATCCCTACCGATTCACTTACCAGACCTGCACCTGTTCCCGGTATATCCACATATGTGTTTACCGGGATACATAGTGAAATTAACTTCTCTTCACTGCTGTAATAACTTGAAAACATAATAGAGCTTAATTCAGGTTCAAGCAGATTTTCTCCGGCACAGGCGATTACCATATTAATATCCTGCCCCAATTCAAGAGAACTTGGTATATTTATCCTCTCTTCCTCTGTTATTCCTTCTGCAGCAGCGAAAAACTTATTCTTAATATACCGGTATCCAAAAACTGCTCCTGCTGCCACCACTACCAGAACAAACAGTACGGCGATAATTCTAAAAATTACTTTTCTTCTCTTCCTCCTCTGCTTTATTCTCTTGCTTCTGAACCCCTCACTTTCTATATCTTTACCTTCATAACTTTCAAATTCAAAATCCTCATCCTTGAAGAAATCATCCCCTGAACCACGACTCTTTTTATCACCGTTATTTACATCATGAGAATCTTCTTCACCAAAGTATTTATCAGAGTATCTATCTTTGAACTCTTTTTCATCTTCATCAAAAGACATTTTAAATACCTCCACAAATATTATTCCAAATCTTAGCTGTATCAGGATGTAAAAACTTATCTCTCTTTATAATATACATTATATTATTTTTATAAACCTCTAATAAGCATAAATTTATATTTTCTAAAGCAAGGCTCCTGAGATTCTCTACACCATTATAGCTCCTGAGCTTTTCAACTTTATCAGCAACAAATAAAATCTTATCCATAAGACTCATATCACAATACCCAATAGTATGAAATTTAATCGCTTTCAGTATCTTCTGATTGGAAATATTAAAATCTCTTCGAACCAAATATTCACCCACAAAACTATGTAATAATGGCGGGCAGTTTAATTCAAAACTACCAACTTCAAAATTATTTTCCTTTGCTATTTTTACTAAATCTTCATAACTGAATATTTTACCGTAATCATGCAGGATACAGGCAACGCCCAGGTCAAAAAATTCTATATCAGATAAATATTTCTGTGCGATAGCACCTGCACACTCCAGAGTGTTAATAGAATGCTGGTATAATAAAGCAGGCATAACATTTTTGATCTTTCCAGCCAGTTCCCCAATATGCTCTTTTTGATCTTCAGTTAATGAAAAGTCATTTATAAAGTCCATGTTTTAATATATAGTTACTAACCCCCTCGGGAAGTAGATAATCTATTGGCCTATTATGCCTTATCCTGTTTCTTATATCAGTTGAAGAGATAGAAAGAGCAGGTATCTCCATTATATATATTTTCTTATCAGCAGTTTCAGTATTATTAAAAAGTCTTTTTCTCAAATCTTCTATTCGAGACAGATCATATCCGGGTCTGGTTGCTGCTATAAATTTACAAAGCAACACTATTTCATCAGTATTCTTCCAGGTAAGTATCTCTAAAATGGCATCAGCGCCCGTTATAAAATACAGCATTGAATCTCTGCCATATATTCTTTTAAGCTGCCGGACCGTATCTATGGTATATGATTTACCGCTTCTGTCTATTTCCATCCTTGAAACAAAAAAATTACTATTCGAAGAAGTAGCAATGACGGTCATTATATACCTGTCTTCAGCACTGGCTACTTCATTTTCAATTTTGTGCGGCGGATCGCCAGTAGGTATAAAAACTACCATATCCAATTTAAACTGACTTAATGCTTCCTGTGCAGTGACCAAATGACCATTATGGATAGGATTAAACGTTCCCCCCATAATTCCAATCTTTTTGTAGGATTTAATATCTTTTCCCATTTTATTCCCTTACCTGGCCCTGACCCAATACTATAAATTTATTAGTAGTAAGTTCTCTTAATCCCATAGGACCTCGCCAGTGAAGCTTCTGGGTACTTATACCGATCTCAGCACCCAACCCGAACTGCTCACCATCTGTAAATCTAGTAGAAGCATTTACAAAAACGGCTGCAGAATCTATCTCTCTGGTAAAATAAACAGAATTCCGGTAATTTGATGTTATTATGGTCTCAGTATGATGGGAACCATACTTGTTTATATGCTCCACTACTTCTTCAATACTGTCAACCACCTTAACTGCCATTTTGTAATCCAAATATTCCTCATACCAGTCTTCTTCAGAAGCCAACTCCATAGATGGATATATATCTTTAGATATACGGCATCCCAGAAGCTTTACATTCTTTTCTTCAAGTTTTTTAAGCACTGCAGGTAGTACTTTTTCAGCAATATCTTTATGCACCAGTAATTTTTCAGCTGCATTACACACACTTGGCCTTTGTGTCTTCGCATTTATTACTATCCCTGTGATCATATCCATACTGATACCATCCAGCACATTGTCTATATACACATGGCAGTTCCCAATCCCGGTTTCAATCACTGGTACCTTAGAATTCTCCACCACACTATCAATTAAACTCTTGCCGCCCCTTGGAATAAGAATGTCTATATATTGCCGTAACTGCATCAATTTGACTGCATCTTCTCTATCAGTAGAAGGAATAATCTGTATGATGCTTTCCGGAAAATCATTATCTTTTAGTGCTCTACCCATTACCTGTACTAATTTTTTATTGGTATTAATCGCATGGGAGCTTCCCCTTAAAACAATACAATTCCCTGCTTTAATACATAAAACCGTTGCATCTATAGTAACATCAGGCCTGGCTTCATATATTATTCCGACAACTCCCAGAGGTACTCTTATGTTTTTTAGAATCAAACCATTAGGGAGATTATAACCAAAAATTACTTCCCCCACAGGATCAGTGAATTCAATAACCTTGTCTATGCTCTCCGCTTTTTTTTCTATTCTTTTTTTATCCAGTTTCAACCTATCCAGTAAGCTTTCAGATACTCCTTCCTGTCTGGATACCTCCATATCTTTTTCATTTTCTTCTATAATCTCCTCTGCACCAGCGATAAGGTGTTTTGAAATATCGGATAGTATTTTATTTTTAATTTTCGTGCTGGCGTTTGAGATAAATTTTGTACTTTCTTTTGCCTTTTTTGCTACTTCTAATACTGTATCCATTAATCCCTCCGGTTTTAGTTATTATAACACAAAACAGCTGACGAAAATCATTCATTAAAAACTACCAGACAATCCCTGTGGATTACTTCATTACACATAGAAGCATTGAATTCAGACAGAATCTCCTTTTTATTTTTACCTTTTATTTTTCTTATATCTTCACTTGAATAGCTGCTGATTCCCTTGGCAATCAATTTACTGTCAAGCGAAAATACCTGTAAAGTATCACCTTTATTGAACTTTCCATCAACCTTTACTACACCAACTGCCAGTATGCTCTTGCCTTTATCCAGTACAGCTTCTTCTGCTCCCCTGTCAATAACTATAGTGCCTTTGGTTTTCTTTCCAAAGGCTATCCATTTCTTTACACTCTTTACCTTTTTCTCAGTCTGAGGAGCAAAGAAAGTTCCTACATCATCACCGGCAATAATTCTATTTAAAACATTTTTCCTTCCACTGTTTGCAATTATTGTTTTTATACCTGAAAAAGAGCAGATTTTAGCAGCCTTTATTTTGGATTCCATCCCACCGATACCATAAGTTGAACCAATCCCACCTGCCGCACTTTCGATATCTTTATTTATCTTACCTATATATGAAAGCATCTTCGCATCTCTATAAATCCTTGGGTCTTTATTGTACACTCCATCAATATCAGTCAAAATTATCAAAATATCCGCTTCTGCCAGAATTGCAACCAGAGAAGCCAGCTGGTCGTTATCTCCAAATTTTATTTCATCTACAGCCACGCTGTCATTTTCATTAATCACAGGAATAATACTTAAACCAATCAAATTTTTTATGGTATTTTTTATGTTGAGATACTGTTCTCTCCTGGTAGTATCCTCATGAGTCAATAGTATCTGACCTATCTTCAAATCATTTGTTAAAAATAAATCACCATAAAAACTCATGAGCCTCACCTGTCCCACAGACGCAGCTGCCTGGAGCATAGTTATATCTTCCGGCTTCTTCTTGATATTTAAACTCTCCAGACCAACTGCAATAGCCCCACTGGTAACTATTATCACTTCCATTCCCATTTTAGCCAGAGAGCTGACTTCATCTACAAATTTTTTCATACTAACCTTATCCAACCTGCCCGCTTTCGAAGTAAGACTGCTGGAACCTATTTTTATAACTATTCTTTTAACATCCTTAAGATATTTTCTTCTGTCTTCCATTTATTACCCCGTAAGTAAAATTCACTCAAGCAGTGAAAAAACAAGCTTTCCAATAATTACAGTACTTCCTTCCTTAATACCCATTTTTTTTAGCTTATCTGCAATTCCAATTTTACTCAGTCTGTATTTCAAATAATCCAGGGCTTCTTCATTTTCCAGATCGGTCATAGCTACCATTCTTTCTAATTTTTTATTCTTAACAGTATATTCATTATTGTTTTTTTCAATTTCAATTTCTTCCATCTCCAAGCTTCTTTTGTCCAGGCCATAGACTTTCGTTATCCCCTCTTCTTGAGACTCTGCACTTTTATTTTTCCGGAATTCTTCTCTGTATTTCTCCACTTTTTTATATAAATTCCAGACTAACTCATCAAGACCCTGACCTGTAATTGCCGATACTGGAAAAACACTTTTACCACTCTTATTCTCAAGAGTTTTTTTAATCTCATTTAACTTATCAACATCTGCAATCAAATCAATCTTATTTATCAAAACTATATAATCTTTCTTATATACATCAATATTATATAGCCTTATCTCCTCTCTTAAAACATTAAAAGTTTCAATAATATCCTCTGCCTCATCTATAATCCTCTGCCCGTCCAGAACTATTGCCAGCACCACAGATCTGGTTATATGTCTTAAAAATTTATCCCCAAGACCTACTCCCTCATGTGCACCTTTTATCAGCCCCGGGACATCAGTAACCACAAAGTTGTCTTCATCCACAGTTACCACGCCCAGATTCGGAGTTAAAGTAGTAAAGGGGTAATCAGCTATTTTCGGCCTTGCTGCTGATATACGACTGATTATGGTAGATTTACCAGAATTGGGAAACCCGACCAACGCCACATCTGCTACCAGCCTGAGTTCCAGGTCAATCCAGAAATCTTCTGTTTTTTCTCCTATTTCCGCAAATGCAGGGAATCTTCTTTCTGCAGACACAAAACTCGAATTTCCTCTGCCGCTTATTCCACCTCTAGCTATAACAATCTTATCTCCGGGACTATTCAGATCAGTGATCATGCATCCTTTTTTATCTTTGATAATAGTTCCTACAGGTACCTTTATAGTTAAATCCATTCCAGCTTTGCCATTTCTGTTATTTGGTTCCCCGTTTTTACCGTTTTCAGCTTTAAAATGTATTTTCTTTTTAAACCCATACAAAGTGCTCAGATCCCCGGTGGCTTCTACTATTACGTCCCCACCTTTCCCTCCGCTTCCTCCACTGGGAATTTTTTTACTCCCGCTTCTCACATTGAAAAAGGTAACCATACCATTCCCACCGTTTCCTGATTTTATATTGATTTTTGCTTCGTCTAAAAACATAACTATCCTAAAAATAAATCGGATTCCAGGAATTATTCAAAGGCTATATTACACCAGTTTAAAAACTGCTTTATATATTTTTCTCTGCAGCATCAGGTCGAGGCCATTTTTAAAATCTGAAAGCGGCATTGCTTCCGATATCAGAGGAGATAGATTTATTTCTTTACCGGCTATAATATCATAAGCGCGCTTTAGCGTTTCAGGAGTAGCCGAATAAGAACTCATTATGGTTAGTTCCCTTTTGTACACATTTTCAAAATTGACCTCGAATCTACTCCCCTTTCCTGATGCTCCAAAAATATTAACCGTTCCGCCATCCCTCAGATACGAAAGAGCTTCACACATGGTATCTTTATTCGTTACAGTAAGTATAGCAATATCGACACCTATGGTTGAGATATTTTTAATCTCGCGGATTACATCCTGGTTTGATGGGTTTATGATATATTCTGCCCCCATCACACTTGCCAGAGATAACCGCTCACCATCCACGTCAATGGCTATAACCCTCCCCCCTGATAATTTAATCAACTGGATAAATAACATTCCTATGATCCCGGTTCCCACTACAGAAAATATATCGTTTTTACAGAATACGACCTTATCAATAGCCCTGATGCAGCAGGCCAGAGGTTCCACAAACAACGCTTCCATAAGATTGAAGTCCGGCGGGATTTTAAAAGTAGTATACTTGATATGTTCCTTTGACAGCCTTATATACTGGCAGAATGAACCCGGATATATATTTGTTTCTTTAAAATGCCTGCACATCGAATGGTTACCATGTAAACAGTAATGGCACTGGTAACATGGTATATGGTGAGCTGTCACTACTATGTCACCTGCTTTGAATCCGGTTACATCCTTTCCGGTCTTTACAACTCTTCCTACAACCTCATGCCCAAAAACCGCCGGTTTTTTTACTGCAGGATCAAATATCTTTACGATATCAGAGCCACACAGGCCTGTGTATATCATCTCTATCAACATCTCATCTTCCTGTATGTCCGGCTTGTCTATCTCTTCCAGTTTAAACTCATTTTGATTGTAGCAAAGTAAAGCTTTCATAATGTTCAGGTCACAATATTGTACTTTATACCCTTCTGCTGACCCATAAGCTCAAGCGCGTTTACCAGTTTTTCGAGAGGCATATCAGCAGTTATAAATTTAATTGCATCAATTTGTTTTGAAGTTATCAGGTCAAATGCCTTTTTTACATAATACGGAGCATGATGATATACTCCCTTTATAGTAAGTTCTGAGTAGTGAAGTAGCCTTGTGTCTATATTAATAGAAGTACCTGGCATACAACCTCCAAACAGATTTATAATTGCTCCTTTCCTGCCCATAAGTATAGCCATTTCCCATACCCTGGGAATCCCGGTAGCATCAATTGCCACATCTACTCCCCTTCCTCCTTTAGTCAGACTTTTTACCGCCTGTACCTGGTCATTTACTCTGGAACTATTAATTATATGATCTGCCCCGAACTCCCTGGCATACTCCAGTCTCTCATCTGATAAATCCACAGATATTACGATTGCACCCTTTAGTTTAACCAAGACTACAAACATAAGCCCTATGGGACCCATACCGTTGATCACTACTGTATCACCTTTATTAATATCAGACTGCTCTACGCCATGCACTACACAGGCAAGTGGTTCTAACAATGCAGCTTCCTTGTAATCTATCTCCCCCGGTATCCTATACGTATTTTTTTTCAATATATTTGATGGTATTCTTATATATTCTGCGTATGCACCGTTATTATATTCCAGATTCTCACAAAGAGAATGTCTTCCCAGTTTACAGTAATAACACTCATAACAGGGAACACTATTTACCGCTACTACCCTGTCTCCTACTTTAAAATCATCTACTTTGCTTCCTGTTTCTACAATATCACCAGCCCATTCATGGCCAAAAACTGAAGCTTTTTTTATCATAGTAGGATGACCTCTTTTATATGTCTTCAAATCTGAACCGCAGGTAAGAGCACTTTTTATCCTAACCAGTGCTTCGTCATTTCCTATCTCTGGTATATCTATATCTTCATATCTCACATCTTCCGGTCCATAGAATAACTGTGCTTTCATTTTACCTTTCATAAATTATCTCTCACCGAATAGTCCAAAAATCTATTAATTAAATATATTATCTAAATATTACAGAAAGAATTTACCTAGTCAAGCAATAAAAATTGTTAATTTGCGGATAATGAATAAAATCTTCACATTGGTATGTAATTATTAAAAATTCCATAACTACTAATGACACATGTGATAAAATTACTAACAATTTACACGGAATTGAATTAAAAAAAGATTAGTTAGAAAAAAGTATAAAAATTTTCATAATTATTCATTATAATAAGACATCATGAAAAAAATATGGATACTATTCTGGACTTTTCTTAAAATAGGAAGTTTTACATTCGGAGGGGGATTTGCCATGATCCCACTAATCGAGCGGGAGATAGTAGAAAAGAAAAAATGGATTTCCCAAAATGAAATGGTAGATATTTTAACTATTTCTCAATCTTTTCCTGGAGCTGTGGCCATAAACTCGGCTATATTCATCGGCCGAAGAATCGGAGGATATTTAGGCGCTTTATCTGCTCTGTTTGGTGTGACAATCCCATCTTTTCTAATTATCATCGCAGTAGCAAAAATATTTACATACATTAGTAATATAGAGGTAGTAGAAGCAGCTCTTAAGGGAATAAGTTCTGCTGTAATAGCACTACTAATCGTTGCAGCACTTCGAGTAGGAAAAGCCAGCATAAAGGATAAAATAAGTCCATTAATAACCATAACAGCTCTTGTATTACTCCTGGGAATAAGGATTCATCCTATATTTGTCGTCATACTGGGGATTGCATTGGGCTTAATATTTTATTTGTTCAGGAATATAAGGAAAAAATCAAAATGATTTATCTGGAATTATTAATTACCTTCTCCAAAATAGGATTATTTTGCTTTGGTGGCGGATACGGTATGATTCCTGTTATTGAAAGAGAAATAGTAGCTCACAATTGGCTTACCAGTCAGGAATTCGTAAATATAATCTCGATTTCAGAGATGACTCCAGGCCCAATTGCTGTAAACACAGCCACCTTTATTGGGTATAAGGTAGGAGGAATTCCTGGCGGAGTACTTGCTACCATAGGAGTGGTCCTACCATCGTTCATTTTAATTTTAAGTATCTATCATCTTTTATCTAAATATCAACATCATCAAATAGTGAAAGATATCATTTATGGAATTAGACCGGTTGTACTGGCATTAATTATACAGGCTACTATATTTGTAGCTCAAAACACTTTATTTAGAGAAGAAATAAGTTATAAAGCTATATTAAATTTTAGCGACGGCAGTCACTTTTGGGGAATCATTAACCCTACTACTATAGTAATAACGATTGTAAGCCTAATAATATTACTTGTTCCTAAAATACATCCAATCCTGGTAATTTTGATAGCAGGTGCAGCCGGAGTTATCTCATATTACATAGGTGTGTTATAAACAGAGGCGATGATCGCTAAGAAATGATGTTCACTACTTTACCTTTTTTGCTGTTCTTTATAAACTCAACCCTTCCATTAGCTCTGGCAAAAAGGGTATGATCCCGTCCTATGCCAACATTAATGCCCGGCCTGTATCTGGTCCCTCTTTGTCTTATAATAATATTTCCTGCAGCCACTAACTGGCCTCCAGACTTTTTTATACCCAGAAACTTAGGATTACTATCTCTTCCATTTCTGCTACTTCCTACACCTTTTTTACTAGACATAAGTTTCTCCTGTTGCCATTACTTTATACTTATTTTATCCAAGTGTAATATTGTAAGTAATTGCCTGTGTCCCACTTTCCTCCTATACCTTTTCTTGGGCTTATATTTAAAAGCAATTACCTTATCTCCTTTTATTTGCTTCTTTATAGTAGCTTCTACCGCAGCCTTTGACACCAGCGGTTTCCCAATTTCTATTTTATCACCATCACTGATAAGATTAACTTCCGAGAGCGTAACCTTATCACCTTCTTTACCCTCAATTCTCTCCACTACTATATCTTTATTTTCTTCAACTTTATATTGTTTTCCACCACTTGTAATTATTGCGTAAATCTTAAACCTCCATGGCTCTCTTCAAATCACAGAGTGCAATATTAACACATATATTATTACCCTGTCAATTTAAAATGGTTATCATTATTTCAATCACAGATTTCTGCTACAGCACTGGTTTTGGATATGGATTTAATCTCTACTTTTAATCTCTGACCCACATATTTACTTCCATTAATTATCTGTACGATATATCCGTCAACCCTGGAGATAGCATCTCTTTTATTATGCAGATACGGCTCTTCAACAAATAAATCCAGGATATCTCCAGTCTTAAATGGTTTAGCAGCCTCCTTTACTTCGGCAATCGAACCTTCGGCAATTACTAAAAAAGAATCGATAGATAATTTTGAATCGCCCTGAACACAAATGTATTTTCTGGTTATATTTTCAAGATGTTTTAAATTCCTGCCATCTGCACCTATAATAAGGGATGCAATAGCAGTATTCAATTTTATTAAAAAACCCTTAGAATTGCTCTCTCTAGCAAGTCTTCTTATTTTTCTTTCAGCTTCAAGTCTTATGGTTTCCTCAGATTTTATATAACCTGAACCACCACAACAGGGACAGGTTTTGCACATGGCACCAAGAATTCCATCAGAGACGTTCTTTCTGGTCATCTCCAGAAGTCCCAACTTTGAAAATTGCAATATTTCAGTTTTAATCCTGTCATTTTCGAGACACTCAAGAAACCTTTTAAAAACTTTATTTCTGTCTTTTTCACTTGCCATATCAATAAAGTCAATTACTATTATTCCACCAATATCCCTGAGCTTTAATTGGCTGGCAATAGTTTCTGCCGCCTCAAGATTAGTTCTTAATATAGTCTGGGCCGAGCTTTTGCTTGAAGTATATTTCCCTGTATTAACATCAATTGAGGTCATAGCTTCCCCGTGATCTATTACTATGAAACCACCGGATTTGAGCCATACTTTTCTTTCCAGAGCACTCTCTATTACTTCATTAACATTAAAAGCCTCAAACAAATCTTCCCTTCCATGATGAACAACAATGTTGTCAAATTTAATCCCGATAGATTTCAAATAATGGACAATTTCCCTTTTAATTACCTTCTTGTCCACATATATGGTATTAAACTCTTCTGAAAATACATCCCGCATCAGTTTTATAACCATTGAATGCTCGCTGAAAATCATTTTTGGACTGTTTAAACCAGATGATTTTTTCCTTATGTAATTCCATTTTTTTATAAGTTGATTTAAGTCCTTTTTTAATTTGGCTTTGCCTGCTTCTCTGGCCGCAGTCCTCACAATTAACCCATAATCTTCACTTTTTATCTCTTCAGCAAGTTTCTTCAAATTCTCTCTTTCTTCGCTATCAAGCTTCCTGGAAATACCAACACCTCTATTAAAAGGTGCCAAAACAAGATACCTCCCGGGGATAGATACAAAAGTAGTAAGTCTGGCACCCTTTGTCTTCATTGGATCTTTCGTTACCTGGACCATTACCATTTGGTTAGGCTTAAGAACATATTGTATCTTCTTTGGGATTTCCTCACCGTTATCAACATCCATATCAAGGCCAATCTCGTTTATATACAAAAATGCATTTTTATCTTCACCAATATCCACAAAAGCTGCATCCAACCCCGGAAGGACATTCTTTACCATCCCCATATATATATTCCCAACCAGAGACTTTTTACTTTTACGGTCAAAATAAAGCTGGGTAACCTGTTTCGATTCCAGGATAGCAGCTCTGGTCTCATTTTTATCTGAACTTATTAACATTTCTCTATACAATTTTACTCCAGTCTCCTTTGTTCTACTTACTTAAACTACCTCCATAGGTGTTTTAAGCACACCTTCCCTTATTACGAACAACTCCTCTTTATTTACATCCTTAATATTGATCCTGTATTTCTCTAACCAACTTCCAAAAAACTGGTAAAAATTATTAAACTTAAAAAATTCATTATTTTTCTCTTTAAAAATTTTAGCATATCCAAATAGTTTTAGAAGGATAATATCTGAAGTTTCCCTTCCCGGTACTACCTCTAAATCAAATATTGACCGGGAAAAATCGGATTTAACCATCAAATTTTTCTCCACCACAGCATAAAACTTATCTAATAAGCTTCCGGTAGAAGAGCGAGCATCAAGTTTGAAACTATAAAAGCTTATTGCTATTTCATTCATGAGACTATCCGCTTTTACCATCATCCTTTTTGCCCCTGTGAGCTGCATCTGCGGTTTTAGTTCAAGGTTAACTTTCTTTTTAAGTTCATTCTCATCAATCTCACCATCAAGCAACGCATCGGCATATTCTGCCAGGCTCTCTACACCCAATGGGGTAGGCAAACTGAAACTTATCTTTGGCTTTGGATTATACCCCTGGCTATATTTGATTTCCAGCCCCGCTCTACCTAAAGCACGGATTATCATCCTGGAAATATCCAGGTGAGATAGATACTTAAACTCATCCTTTTTATAAAATTTAAACCTTATTCTGGTTTCTGATACATTCTTTTGATCTATCATATTCTCTTAGTAAAAATTCCTTACTGACCCCGATATCAATGATATCCCAGGGTAATATCTCATCAACAGAAAAATCTCTGTTGGCAAAGAAACCAATATCCAGATCAGCTTTCTTAAATTCTTTTTCCCAGACATGGAATTTGAAAAAATCAGTCCAGTTATCAAATCTGGCACCACTTTTCCACACACTTTCTATAACCCTGCCAACCCGCTCATTACCCCTGGACAAGGCACACTCTATCATACTTTTCCTGGGATCGGTCCAGTTTATGTTTACATATCTCTTCGGTACATTTTTTAAAATATAGTTAAATTTGCCATCCAGACTTTCTATACTGTCCTGGGCTACCCATTGAAACGGAGTAAATGGCTTGGGGCAAAACGCATTTATACTGACGTTAATTTTTAACCTTGGCAGTTTCTTCCCGGGAAGCCTGCTTTTTGCTGCCATGATTATCTTTTCCAAAAGCTCTACTATCTGATGGATATCTTCATCATCTTCATATGGCAACCCTATCATAAAATAAAGCTTGATTCTTTCCCAACCCTTGCTGAAAGCCATCTTTATGCAGTCAAGCATTTTACTTTCTTCAATATTTTTATTAATTATATCTCTCATCCTCTGACTGCCTGCTTCGGGGGCAAAAGTAAGTCCTGTTTTCCTGCCCTTTTGAATAAGTTCCACCAATTTCAAATTGAAACTATCCAGTCTCATAGAAGGCATTGAAACTGACAGTCCTTTGGATTTTGAAGAATTTGTAATTTTATCCAACAAATACTCAATTTCCCCATAGTCTGATGAAGATAGTGACAAAAATGAAATTTCGTCATAACCTGTATTTTTGATTCCTATGATACTCTGCTTGATCAGAGATTCAACCTTCCTCTTCCGTACCGGTCTATAAATTATGCCTGCCTGGCAGAATCGGCAACCTCTGCCGCAACCTCTCATAATTTCTACTGCAAATCTATCGTGTACCGCTTTAATATTGGATATTACCGGGTCCTGAACTATCTCAAATTTATCCAGATCTTTTACTGTTGCCTTTTTTACTTTTTTCTCAGGTTCAATTCCTTTAACACGGCCATCCGGATAGTAATAAAATCTATAGAATCCTGGAACATATATCCCATCCAGTTTACTAATTTCCTTTAAGAACCACCCCTTATCTCTGTCATTATCCTTATAAACTTTCACTCTTTGCAGAATAGATATAGTTATCTCTTCACCATCTCCAATCACAAAAAAATCCATAAATTCTGAGAGAGGTTGAGGATTCACAATTGTGGGACCTCCGGCACACACCAGTGGAAATTTTTCTCTTCTATGCTTTGAGTTTATACTTATGCCGCCCAGATCAAGCATATTTAATATATTGGTGCATAAAAGCTCATGCTGGACGGTAAATCCAATTAAATCAAAAGAGTTCAGAAATATCCTGTTTTCCAGCGAAAATATTTTTACATTTTGCCTCCTGAGTTTTTCCTCAAAGTCTATCCACGGAGAAAAAACCCTTTCTGCCGAAAAACAATCGTGTTTATTTACAATGTCATATAAAATCTGGAGTCCCAGATTAGACATACCGACTTCATAAACATCTGGAAATACTAGAGCCATAAGGACAATATTGCAGAAATCTTTTAATGCCTCCGGACTTTTACTTCTAGCTCCTATTTCATTATTTATATACCTGCCCGGTTTTTCGATATCCTTTAAAAGCTTTTCAAGCAGGCTAAAATCGCCCAGCCTTTCAATTTTGTTCATACTTAGTTTTCCTAAAAATTATTTAAAATCTTGATAGGCAATTTCATGGCCTTTTCTTACTTCTTTCCATATATAGATATTTTCCACAAGACCAATACCTAAAAATATACTTATAAGGCTGGAACCTCCAGAACTCAAGAAGGGCAGAGGAATTCCAATAATGGGCATAATACCTATAGTCATACCTATATTTATAACCACCTGAGATAAAATAACAAAACCTATTCCCGAACCAAGCAGCATAGCAAAGCTATCGGAAGAATTTGAGGCTATATAAAAGCACCTCCAGATAATCAAGCCAAGTATCAATACTACCAGAATTGCTCCAACAAAACCTACTTCTTCCCCAATAACGGAAAATATAAAATCGGTGTGGTGTTCCGGAACATAACTCAGATTGGTCTGCTTTCCCAGAAAAAGACCTTTCCCTAAAAATCCGCCGGAACCAATTGCCAGTTTGGATTGATATAGATTATAGCCGGCACCCTCAGTTGAAGACGCATCCGGTTTCAAAAAGACAAGAATTCTATCTATTTGATATTGTTTGATAAGACCGGCTTTAAAAGCAAGGAAAATCCCTCCTGTCGTCAGCCCTAATATTGAAATGATGTATAGAAAATTAGCCCCGGACAAAAACAACAAACCTATATATACTATAAAATAAATTAAAGCAGTCCCATAATCCGGCTCCAGTAAAACCAATACCACGAATATAAGGGCTATAACCGATGAGATAGCAACTTTTTTAAATGTAACCTGGTGTACCTTTTCACCTCTCCATCTTGACATAACAGCAGACAGAGCTACTACCATAAAAATTTTCGAAAACTCCGAGGGCTGAATAGTGGTAAATTTTAAATCTATCCAGCCTTTCGATCCATGCACCTCATAACCAAAAAGAAGCACAGCAGCAAGTGAAAAAATACCTACAGCAAGAACCAACCACCAGTACCTCTGAATCTTTCTGTAATTTATAAATTGAACTGCAATAAAAATAACGATTCCAACTGCTAACCAGATTACCTGCTTCTTGAGGTAGTATTGAGGATCAGTTACTCCCCCCGGCATGGTTTCCCTGGTTGCACTGTAAATTATCAGAACGCCGAATGACGAAATAACAAACACCAGAAAAAACAATACAAAATCAAACCGGATTCTTCTTTTCTCTCCAGCAATACTATCAAAACCTCTAAGACTCTTTTTTCTTCTTCTTATCATTTACACCTTTACAATTACTTCTCAATTAATATTAAATAAATACCTATATATTTCCTCTACAATCGGTGCCACATTGCTTCCACCAGAACCAGCTTCTTCAAGCATTGCTACAATCACATATTCGGGATTACCCACTGGAGCATAACTTGCAAACCAGGCATAATCCTGTCTTCCAAAGAATTCTGCAGTACCTGTTTTCCCCGCAATTGGTATTTCATCTAGCGGAAAATCACTGAAAACACTAGCCGCCGTTCCCCCTGTATTGACCACCTGAACCAGGCCATCTTCTATTATTTCAATGAGATTTTCATTTAACTGTAAATCCTGGTATTCCTGTATTGAACTATCCGGAAATAAATTACCTTCAGAATCTTTTATCACTTTAACTAAATAAGGTGTATATTCTATACCTCTATTAGCCAGGATCGAAAAAGCCTGCGCCATCTGAAGCGGAGTTACCGTCAAGTCTCCCTGACCTATAGCCATATTGACGCTGTCTCCTGGAAACCAAACAGAATATTTTGGCTGACCTTTAAAATAGTCTTTTTTCCATTCTTTATCCGGAACCAGTCCTTCATCTTCATTAGGCAGGTCAACTCCAGTTAAAGAACCAAACCCAAAAATCCGTAAATATTTTTGAAGAAGTTCTTCCATGTTACTATATTTTGTAAAAAGTCCGTATCCCACCTGGTAGAAATAAATGTCACAGGAATTTTTAATAGCCCCCCTGATATCAAGACTTCCATGACTTGACCAGCATTTCTTTGGGAAATCTTCTCCCAGTCCCAGCCATACCCCGGCACAATTTAACCTGGTGCTCTCACTGATTACTTCTTCCGCAAGCCCGGCATAAGCCGTAACTATTTTAATTGAAGAACCTGGAGGAAATGACATAACCGCTCTATTATTCAAAGGGTAATAATTTTCCGGATCATTTAGATAAGCCCAGTCACCCTCCGATATTCCACCAACAAACCATTCCGGATTATAAGTTGGGTAACTGGCCATAGCCAATATTTGACCATCTCTGGGGCTAAACACAACCACCGCTCCACCCGGCACATTATAATTCTCATTGGTATCCTTAATCTTTTTCTGCCTTACCTCCAGTATAGACTCATAAAGAATTTTCTCTACAGTCCTCTGCAGGTTAATATCAATCGTAAGGTACAAATCATTTCCACTAATTGACTCAGTTTCTTCCAGTATACTTACTGGCTTTCCCAAAGGATCGACCTCATATACTATCTTTCCTTTCTCACCCCTGAGTATACTCTCATAAGCCTCTTCCAGCCCGCTCCATCCTATCTGATCTCCACCTTCATAATTATATTTGTATTCTTCTGATTTTAATCTGTCCTCACTAATCTCTCCGGTATATCCCAGCAGGTGCGACGCCAGATAACCAAAATTATACTCTCTCAGATATAAGTCAATTACTTCCACCCCCGGCAGTTCACTGCTGTTTTCTTTAAGATAAATCATAGTAGCGGTATCGATATCCTGCTTTAGAACAACCCTGTCTATATAAGATACATTGCTTTGTTCCATTCTTTGCTTTATATCTTCATATGACATATCCAAACAATCACTTAAAGCTTCCATCACATCTTCATTTTTTAAAACGACATAAGGCTCCACAGCTACAGCTTTAACCGGAATACTTTTGACTAACAATTTTCCATTACGGTCATAAATGTTCCCCCGCGGGGCTGTTACAGTTTTTTCCCTGCTAATATTTTCGGATGCCAATTCTGCATACAGTTCCCCGCTCATTACTTGCAAAAAGTAAAGCCTCAACATAAGCACAACCGATACTGCTGCCAGCAGATAAAATAATATTTTAAATCTTATTTTTGTATTTGAACCCAAATTCAATCTCCCTGTTCATACCAGAACTCATACTTATAATAGGAAAAATAATAAACATCAAGATAATATTAAAAGCCGGCTTCGTTATCAGTTCAAGTCCCATTTGCAGCCAATTACTGCTAAAATTAAACAGGTAACGAATTAGACTTACTATCAAAATATTAATTTCGGTAATTAGAAAGACAATAAATGAATAAGTCAAATATTTAAATTTGAATCCTGACATAATAAGTCTGCTTACAATAAAGGCATCTATGGAATAAATAAAGGCACTTATTCCAATAATATCTCCTATCATAAGATCCAGTGTAATACCTACCATAAACCCAAATAAAATCCCCCAGAAGGTGCCGTCAAACAAGGCAACTGCTATTATAACTACCATAACTAAATCAAAATTCACTGAAAATAACTTAAGATGCTCGAAAAAACCTACCTGCAGCAGTAAACAGATTATAAGTATAAAGAAATGTAAGATTTTATAAAAAACTTTCATAGCCTTAAACAGTATCTCATTTTTTTATTACCAAAACATATTCTATCTTTCTAAAATCAACAAAAGGTTCAATTTCAATTATCTTGTATGGATTACCTGTAACTTCACTCACCTTACTTACCCGACCTATCAGGATTTCACCGGGTAGATTCCCATACTCTGATGTCATTATTATATCCCCTTTAAATACCGGCTCTTCGCTGGAGATATAATTTAAAGTAATCTTCCCATCCTGGTCGCCCTGAATGATTCCCAATTTTCTTGAAGACAGAATCCTCACCCCGATATTACTCTGAGGATCGTTAATAAGTCTCACGCTGCATGAATCATTGCCGGCCAGCATTACTACTCCTACCAATCCATTTTCATTAATTACTCCCATTCCTTCCAGTACACCGTCACTACTGCCAACATCTAAAACAATTTCTGACTGCCATTTACTTTCATAATAGCCTATTACCTTTGCAGGCATAGTTATATAATCTTCTCTCAGCTCTAAGCCCAGTAGCTTTCTCAATGAATCATTCTCAACCTTAAGATTTATATTTTCACTGTATTTTTCTCTTAATTCTGAATTTTCCTCTTGAAGATTTAGATACTTGTCCCTTAAATTTATATAATCCCTTATTGAATTTATAAAGCGTGTAACCGGATTAAAGAAAGAAAAAATTTTCTTCTGGATGGGTTTGAAAAAATCAACGGTTTTAGCCTTGATATTATCGATTATATCAGACTGTCTAAAACTTACAGTAATAACTACCAGACACAAAACAATTATTATAGCCAGAACAATAAAGTTCCTAAATCTTCTATTTAATCTAATCATCAGCAAATATTATAGATTGAATGTAAAATCAGCTATTTTGAATACTTAAGATATTTCTTTAAAGTATTAAAATCCTCAACGCATTTTCCTGCCCCAACAGCTACTGCTGCCAGTGGATCCTCAGCCAGGTAAACCGGGCAATGCGTTTCTCTGCTAATTCTTTCAGTCAATCCTTTAAGCAACGAACCCCCTCCTGCCATAACGATACCTCTTTTCATTATGTCCGAAGAAAGTTCTGGGGGCGTGACATCCAGTACTTCAACAATGGAATTTACAATATCGCTTACCACCTTTTCCAGTGCTTTTCTTATCTGCTGGCTGGTAATAATAATTGTTTTAGGAAGACCGGTTACAAGATCTCTTCCATTTATTTCCATTTTCTCCTCATTTTCCAGAGGAAATGCAGACCCTATCTCTACTTTTACTTTTTCAGCAGTATTTTCGCCTAAAAACAGATTATGTTCCTTTTTTAGATAATAAATTATGGCCTCATCCATTTCATCTCCGCCAATCCGGAGCGACTGACTGACAACTATTCCTCCCAAAGATATAACCGCTACCTCAGAAGTTCCTCCTCCTATATCAATAATCATACTACCTTTGGGTTCATCGGTGGGCAAGCTGGCACCTATAGCTGCAGCCAGGGGCTCCTCGATTATATAAGCTGCCCTGGCCCCGGCCTGTTCAGTAGCTTCAATAACCGCTTTCTTTTCAACAGGAGTAATTCCCGAGGGAACACAAATAACAATCCTGGGTCTGGCAAAAGCCACATTTTTATGAACCTTTTGGATGAAATATCTTAACATTTTTTCTGTTGTCTCAAAATCTGCAATTACTCCATCTTTTAAAGGCCTGATTGCTACTATATTACCAGGAGTTCTTCCTACCATCCTCTTGGCCTCTTTACCTACCGCCAGTATTTTCTTCCTTTCTTTATCAATTGCTACAATGGATGGCTCATCCAGCACTATCCCTTTGCCTTTTACATACACCAGAGTATATGCCGTTCCTAGATCGATGCCCATATCTCTGCCAATCATATTTAAGAAAAAATCAAACATATGCATCTACTAACTCCTTAATTTAACCAATAACACTAAATTCAAAATCCCTTAGCAAATCTATAAATTTTATAACAGGAAGTCCAGCTACGTTAAAAAAACAACCATATATTTTCTCTACCAGCAAGCTTCCAAATCCAAATATATTATAAGCACCGGCTTTATCCAACACATCTTCCTTACCTACATATGCCTTAATCTCCTCTACAGTCAACTTTCTGAACCTGACTTTAGTTGTTTCAGTATTAAAACGATACTTGCCGGATACACTATCTAAAACACAAACCCCACTTATCACTCTATGAACCCTGCCTGAAAGAATATTTAAAAATTCAATCGCCTTCTTTACACTGGCCGGTTTCCCCATATATCTTCTATTCATATATATAATGGTATCAAAGCCAGCAATAAGAAATCCCTTTCCATAATACACATCCTGTTCCTTCAGGCTATGTTCTTTTATATAATTATAAACATTTTTAGCTTTAATGATACTATTCTGAATAACAGTCTTGTAAGGATTTTTAAACTGCCTCTCTTCACAATCTTTCGGCTCAATCACTTTAAAATCCAATTTCAAAAGCTTCAGTATTTCCTTTCTTCTTAGAGAAGCAGAAGCTAAAATAATTTTTTTTCTATGACCTTCTTCTTCCAACATCAGCTAATAAAAAAGCTATAAGTAATCCTATTATGGCACCAAGCGTAATATTTATGTGAATACCAAAACTTACGTCAATTAAATATAGATTGAAGCCGATAGAGTCTATGCCTACTTTTAATCCTTTATCTAAAATCGGAACAATATCTTTAAGGACATGACCTAAAATAGCCCCTATGATGCCTCCAAGCAAAACTATGAAAAAGACTATTTTACCTCTTCTTTTACCCATTTATCACCTTTAAAATTCTCTTTTACTGACTTTTTGATCTCAGCCAAAGAATAATTCAATCTCTCTCTGGGCGCTCTCCCTGGAATCTGAGCCATGAATTACATTTACAGTAATATCATTGCCAAAATCACCCCTGACGGTTCCTTCTTTTGCCTTTCCGGGATCAGTTGGCCCCATAAGTTCTCTGATTACGGCAATTGCATCCTTTCCACTTATTACCATAGCTACTACAGGACCTGAAGTTATATAATCAATCAACACATTAAAAAAATCTTTATTTTTATGGTCTTGATAATGCTTACAGGCAAGCTCCCGGTCAATTTTCAACATCTTTAATTTTTCAATAGTCAGATTTTCTTTTTCAAAACGGGATATGATTTCTCCAACGACTTTCTTTTTCACCCCGTCAGGTTTGATTATGACCAGGCTTCTCTCAATACCATTAAACTCACTTATTCTCCGGCAATTTCCACATTCATTCATTTAGGCAATCGCTCCTCTGTTTATTGAGTATTCCTGCAGTAAGGACAAACTTTCCAGTTTAGATTCAAAGGCCTGCCACAATTAGTACAAGAATTTCTCAATTTTTTTCTGCAGTAAGGACAGATTAAAAAATCATCTTTTATCAGGTTCCCACAGGCAGGACATCTAGATTGTTTGCTATCAAGCAGCGTCTCCATCCTTTCAATTTCAAGATCCCTTTCAACCACATCGTCTATAAGTTCTGGGGGCCTTAATATTAAGTATAATATCAATCCCAAAAAATTTAATACAAACACAACCAGCGCCCAGAAAACGGCAGAGGCTACGGATTCACTTCTGAGTTTTGCGTCTCTGTACGTCCAATAAACAAAAGCAAGCCAGACAATAATTAAAATAAAAATGATACTATAAATCGCATACTTCCATGCGGGGTGTGTAAAAAAAGCTACAACATCATCAATATATTCAAATAAATCCATCATTCCTCCCAGTTAACATCTCGTATATTTGCCAGTTTATCGATGCCAGCTTCATCTCCGCTGATTTATTCATTAGCCGGCATATAAATTTTATCTAACTATGTTCTCTAAATTAGTTATCGAACCAGTAATGCATATAATATCATTTATACCAGAAATTTTTAAAGCAAATTTTATGGAATTTTCTATAGTATCCATCTTATATACCTTATCCGGTCGGCAGCTCACATCTTCCAGCAATTTTATTTTCTCTTCTACTACCTTCTCCAAACGATCAACATCCAGACTTCTGCTGTTTAAACTTGAGGTTAAAATCAAAACATTGCTTACGCTTATTATTTTTTCAATCATACTCTCATAGTCTTTATCCTTCAGAACAGCAAAAATTATTATTTTTCTTCGGTCACCAAAATAAAGGGCCATATTTTCAACAAAATTCCTTATTCCTTCAGGATTATGACCTGCATCTGCAATCATCAGAGGTTTTTCCCTTACAATCTCAAACCTCCCTCTTATCGGGATGGCGGATACGGATAAGCTCTCTCTCACTTTTTCTTCATTTATCTCTTTTCCCCTAATTTCCAGATAAAGTTCTGCAAGAACTACTGCCAGTAAGAGGTTTAAAGGTTGATACTGGCCAAGAAACGGCAATACAAGGTTTCTATAAATATTCTTCACTCCTCTTATATCAAGCAACCATCCCTCTAGCCCCAGGTTTACCTTTTTCTGTATGTAAAAATCTCTTCCATATAAAAAAAGTTTTGAGCCTGTATTTTCCACTTTTCCAGTTAAAATCTCCAGGACTTTCTTATGGCGGCTCGTAGTTGCAACCAGTGCCTTTTCTTTTATAACTTCTACCTTCTCTAAAGCTATCTCTCTTACAGTACTGCCTAATATATCCGTATGCTCCAGACTTACACCGGTAAGACCTACCACCTTTGAATCAGCAATATTGGTGGCATCCCATCTCCCTCCCATTCCTGCTTCAAGTGTCATAACTTCAATATTTTCATTTTCGGCCAATTTGAATGCCATAGCAGAAATTATTTCAAACTGGGTAATCGGACCACCCAGATCCATTCTATTTACTTCCTGGATATAAGAGTATATTTCGTTAAAAATTCTGGTAAATTTTCTTTCTGAAACCTCCTGCCCATTTATCCATATCCTCTCAGTATAATTATTTATATGAGGAGAAATGTGATAACCAGTACGGATCCCCTGATGATTTAATATAGCAGCAACCATTTTAGTAGTAGAAGTTTTACCATTTGTTCCTACAATATGAATGAAATCAACCTTTTTTTGAGGATTGTTCAGAAGCTCAAGTATTTTTTCTATTCTTACGAGGCTTTTTTTTATTCCAAAAATAAGGCAGTCATCCAAATATTTGCATACTTGCCTGTAATTCACTATTTCACACTTCAGTCATCAGTTATATTATTCGTTAATGCCTTCCATCCTGGCCAATTGACTATTTAATACTTTCAAAACCCTTTCTGCCCGGTCAAGCTTGCCCTTTTCCTTTTGAATTATTTCCTCCGGCGCTTTACTGGTGAAATCAGGATTTGATATCTTCTTTTTACTTTTTTCAATATCCAGACCCGCCTTTCTGATTTGATCTCTTATCCTCTTTATTTCTAATTTCATATCAATCACATCAACAACATAAATAAATATTTCTATATTCCCTACTGTGGTTTTAATATATCCTTTTTCACCAGTACGGTCTTTAAATTCTACTTCATCTGTTTTCGCCAGGTTATAAATATATTCCCTGTTTTTTTCCAGTATGTTCCTGCTCTTATCTTTATCTGCCAGCAAACTTACTCTCACTCTGCTGGCCGGGTTTATTTTAAGCTCAGATCTTATTTTTCTTATCTCGCTTATAACGCCAAAGAGTATCTTTATTTCATCTTCAACATCCTGGCTTACCATGGCCGGTTCAAATTGTGGATAACCCTCTGCCATTATACTTTTACCCTTGTGCGGAATGTTCTGCCAGACCAATTCGGTCACAAAAGGCATAAACGGATGGAGGAGTTTAAGATATTTTTCTAAAACATACCATAATATAAATAACGCATTTTCCTTATCATCATCATCTTTTGGAAAATAAATTCTTGCTTTGGTCGATTCAATATACCAATCGCAATAATCATCCCAGAAAAAGCTGTTAAGCAACCTTGAAGCAAAAGAAAAATTGTATCTTCCCAGATATTTTTCAACTCCTCTTATAGTACGATTTAATCTGGATAATATCCACCTATCCCAGAGACTCAGATTTAACTGATCTATTTTCATATCATTGACATTTCCACCTTTACTTAAGTTAGATACAACAAACTTAGATGCATTCCATAATTTATTTGCAAAATTCCTCACTCCTTCAATCTTCTCATCACCAAGAATCAAATTTCTTCCGGGGGTAGTTAAAGATGTTAAAGTGAATCTTAAGACATCAGCTCCATTTTGATTAATTATATCTACCGGATCCATCACATTACCTTTGGATTTACTCATTTTCTGACCAAACACATCATTCACCAGAGGGTTTATAAAAACTTCTCTGAAAGGGACATCTTTCCTAAAATACAGGCTCATCATAATCATCCTGGCTACCCAGAAAAAAATAATATCGTGAGCAGTTATCAGGGTAGTCGTAGGGAAAAAATATTTGAGGTCTTCCGTTTCTTCCGGCCAGCCAAAAACTGCAAATGGCCACAGGCAGGAACTGAACCATGTATCCAGAACATCCCGATCCTGTTCCATATTGCTATTGCCACACTTTGTACACTCCATAGGGTTTTCCTCACTCACTATCATTTCATTACAATCTTTGCAATACCACACTGGAATCCGGTGTCCCCACCAGAGCTGACGGGATATACACCAATCTCTTATATTTTCCATCCAGTTAAAATATATCTTTTCCCATTTTCTGGGGATTATTCTTACTTTCCCTTCCTTTACCGCCTTTATAGCCGGCCCGGCCAACTTTTTCATAGATACAAACCACTGCATGGAAATTCTCGGTTCAATTATAGTATTACACCTATGACAAATTCCGATCGAAGAAACATGAACCTTTTTCCCAACCATAAAGCCCTGTTCCTCCAGATCTTGCAAAACTTTCTGCCTTGCAGTATTCCGGTCCAGACCTTCATATTTGCCTGTATTTGAATTCAAGCTTGCATCTTTTTCGAATATGTTAATTTCTCTTAAATTATGCCTTTTCCCGATTTCGAAATCATTGGGATCGTGAGCCGGGGTAACCTTCACTGCACCACTTCCGAACTCCATATCCACAAAGGTATCCTCTATCAGCGGTATTTCTCTTTCCATTAGTGGAAGGTAGACAGTTCTGCCCTTATATTTTTTATATCTGGAATCTTCAGGGTTTACAGCAACTGCTGTATCCCCAAGCATAGTTTCGGGTCTTGTAGTTGAAACAACTATGTATTCACTATCACTGGGCTTACCAGTTTCCAGGTCAATCAAAGGATATTTGATATCCCACAGATTTCCTTTCTTCCCAATATGTTCCACTTCAATATCCGAAATTGCGGTCTGGCACCTGGGACACCAGTTAACCATGTAGTTCCCTTTATAAATCAAACCGTTTCTGTACAGGACAACAAATTCTCTCGCTACCGCTTTACTATATCCTTTATCAAGGGTAAACCTTTCTCTATCCCAATCACAGGAGCAACCCAGTGATTTCAATTGATTTATAATCCGGCTGCCATACTTTTCTTTCCAGTGCCATACTTCTTCTACGAACTTTTCTCTTCCCAGCTGAAATCTGTTTATGTTTTTCTCTTTCAGAGCCTTTTCAACTACATTTTGGGTAGCTATTCCTGCATGATCCGTTCCCGGTATCCAGGTAGCGTTATATCCCTTCATTCTCTTATATCTTACGACTACATCCTGCAGAGTATTATTCAGAGCATGACCGATATGAAGATAGCCTGTTACATTAGGAGGAGGTATTACTATGCTGAATGGAATTTTTGATTTATCGATTTCTGCAGAAAAATATTTGCTTTTTAACCAATGCCGGTAGATTTCCTGTTCAAATGCTAAAGGATTGTACTTACCCTTAACCTCATCGAACATTTTAGGCTGATTTTTCTTCATCTTTCAAAAAAACTTTATTATTTGATCTACCTATTACTTCAGGCTCGGTTTTATTCTCTACAACCTCTCTGGTTATAATGCATTTACTTATATCACTGCGCTGGGGTATCTCAAACATTATATTTAACATAATCTCTTCCATAATAGCTCTAAGCCCTCTTGCTCCTGTCCCTCTTTGCAAAGCACGCCTTGAAACTTCCCTTAGAGCATCTTCCGTAAATTCCAGATCAACTTTATCCATCTTGAACATTTTGCTGTACTGCCTTACCAAGGAATTTTTTGGTTCAATCAGAATTTTAACTAAATCATCTTCAGTAAGATTAGAGAGAGTACTGACTATAGGCAGCCTACCAATAAGTTCCGGGATTAAGCCGTATTTCAATAAATCCTCCGGCATTACCTGAGGAAGAAGTTTATCAATCCTCTCAACCTTATCAGGAATTTTCCCCGAAACAAAACCAACGCTGCTCTTATTTATCCTTCTCTCGATTATATTTTCCAATCCACTAAATGAACCTCCACATATAAAAAGAATATTATTAGTGTTAATTTGTATAAAATCCTGATGGGGATGCTTTCTGCCTCCCTGTGGAGGAACATTGGCTTCAGTTCCCTCTAAAATCTTAAGCAACGCCTGCTGTACTCCTTCTCCGGACACATCTCTGGTAATTGAAGGATTATCAGATTTACGGCTGATTTTGTCTATTTCATCCAGATAAATAATACCGGTCTCAGCCCTTTTGATATCAAAATCCGCAGCCTGTATCAATCTCAGCAATATATTTTCCACATCCTCTCCAACATAACCTGCTTCGGTAAGTGATGTTGCATCTGCAATACAAAATGGAACATTTAATATTCTGGCCAAAGTTTGGGCAAGAAGAGTCTTGCCGCAGCCAGTCGGGCCGATTAACATAATATTGCTTTTTTGAATTTCTGTATCATCTTCATTCAATCTATCCTCATACTTTACCCTTTTGTAATGATTATACACCGCTACAGACAGTACTTTCTTTGCCCTTTCCTGGCCAACAACATACTCATTCAAAATTGAATATATTTCCTTAGGTTTGGGAAGGTCTTTGAAATCAACTTCTCTCTGTTCTTTTAATTCCTCATCTATAATCTCGTTGCATAAATCCACACACTCATTACAGACATAAACCCCAGGTCCTGCAATCAATTTTTTTACTTGATTCTGGGATTTGCCACAAAAAGAACATTTTAAAAAATCACTCTTTTTCTCGTCACCTGTTGACAAATTTATACACCCCTCGGCAATACTATTTTTTATAAATAACTTCGTCCACTATGCCATATTCCCTGGCTTCCTCTGCATTCAATATAAAATCTCTCTCGGTATCCTTTTCCACTTTCTTTACTTCCTGACCGGTATGTTTAGCAATTATCTCATTTAAGAGAGCGCGAATCCTTACCATTTCTTTTGCATGAATCTCCACATCAATTGTAGTTCCGGAAACACCTCCGGACGGCTGGTGAAGCAACACCCGCGAATTAGGCAGTGAAAATCTCTTACCTTTTTCCCCTGCCAGAAGTAGAACTGCAGCAGCACTTGCGGCCTGACCGATACAGATAGTGGATACCGGAGATTTTATAAACTGCATGGTATCATATACCGCCAGAGCAGAAGTTATAATCCCGCCAGGGCTATTTATATATAGCTGTATATCTTTTTCCGGGTCCTCTGCCTCCAGATGGAGCATCTGCGCCATAACCAGATTAGCAACATTATCATCTATGGCTATCCCCAGAAAAATTATTCTTTCTTTCAGCAGGCGTGAATAAATGTCAAAAGAACGCTCTCCCCTGTTGGTCTGCTCGATTACCATTGGAACTAAATAATCATTATACATTTCAATCATCTCTCTTTTTTATTTATTTTGAACCAGGAGTCCAGAGCTTTTTAGCCTCTGCCTCTTTTTCAACTCCTGTCTTATCTCTGTCAGGCGTCCATATCCCTTCTTTACCCCTGTCACCTGTGTTTTTCTCCTCTACTACCTGAGAACTGCTCACTAGCAAATCAATTATCTTCCTTCTCCTGATAGTCTGAACCATAATCTTTTGCCCTTCGGGATCTTCAAAAAACTCCTTTACCTTTTTGATATCTTCTTCTTTTTTACATCTGCCAATGAGACTATCTTTTTCCTTTTTAATTTCATCTTCCGAAGGCTCTATATTTTTCTTTTCTGCTTTCTCTAACGCCCTAAAGATTAAATATTCTTTTACTTCTCTTACTGCCCTCTCTTTGATTCCTTCATTCAGCTTATCTTCAGTAATATTTACAGCTTTAAGATAATTGTCCCTGCTTATTTTCTGCTTCTTTAAATCCTCATCAATTTCCTCGTTAATCTGCTTTATTCTGCTAGTTACCATTATATCAGGAATTCTAGCTTTCATATTATCCATTATATAATTCAGGATTTCTTCTATTATCTTCGCTCTCCTAAAATTTTTCTTCTGTTCAATCATTCCATCTCTAATACTATTTCTAAAATCATCTGCATCCTTGTAATCACCCAGGGTTTTCAAAAATTCCTCATCTACTTTGGGCAGTACCTTTTTCTTTATTTCTTTTACAAAAATGCCAAAGTTCGCCTCTTTGCCTGCCAGATCTTTATTTCCGATATTATTTGGTAGTGTAAGTGTCACATTTGTCTTGACACCCTTTTTCATTCCAATAAGTGAATCCTCAAACCCAGTAAACAGCGTATTTGAACCTACTTCTAAGAGATAATCTTCAGCACTGCCCCCTTCAAATGCTTTACCCCCGATTTCGCCATCAAAATCCAGGGTAACATAATCACCTTTGGATACCGGCTTGTCGTCTTCTACCGGTTCAAGTGATGCAAAGTTACTCCTGATATTATTTATCTGCCGTTCCAATTCTTCATCAGATACCTCTTTGGAGAAGCCTGTAACCTTTATACCCTTATATCTGGGCAGCTCTATTTCCGGTTCAAGTTCCAGCTCTACTTCGAACCTCAGAGGTGAATCCTCCGATAACTGCGCGATTTTTATTCTGGGATAATCTATTGGCTTCAGGTTAGACTGCGTGATTATATCCGGATATAACTCGGAGATTGAAAGACTTGCTGCTTCATTTAATACATACTGTTTACCAAAATTTGCGTCTATTACCTGATAGGGTATTTTCCCCTTTCTAAAACCGGGGATATTTGCTTTATAGGATATATTTTTATAGGCTTTACCAATATACTTTTTTAAAAAATTATTTGAAATCTCTACGTCTAATTTAATCTTATTTAGGTCAATTTTTTTCTGGCTTTTTATCTCATAATTCAAGTAAATTCCTCCTCAAATACCCGGTAGTGGGCTAGTTCTATTTCAACATTAAGACTCATATTATAATAGAAAATAAATAAAATACAAACCAGTCACAAAAACATGTGCTCAGCATGTTTTCTTTTCTTAGCCTTAAATTTTACCTTAAAATTTGAATCTTTTCTGGTGCGAGAGAGGGGACTTGAACCCCTATAGGTGTTACCCCACTAGATCCTAAGTCTAGCGCGTCTGCCAGTTCCGCCACTCTCGCATAAATGGTGAGCCGTACAGGGATCGAACCTGTGACACCC
>CAYPYW010000012.1:0-57283 GCA_964415365.1 uncultured Actinomycetota bacterium
GACCTACTGTTCTTAACAGGAGTATAGTTACAGGAATAAAGCTGGAATGATATAATACTGAAATGAAAGATTCCACCAGTATGAAATTAATCAGACAGATGTCTATTGTAAAAAAGCTTCTCTCCTCTTTCAATCCCACTATCCGGTATAAAGCGCACGGGCTTTTACTGGATGAGCCGGAAGATTCTCCGGAAATGATACTGCTCAGAAAATCAATCCGGCAGTTGGCCATGGCTAAAAAATTACTGTCTCCTGTAGGAGGTGATGGGACCATAGATACCAATCCTTACCGGAAATGGCAGGGACCTCACTGGACATTGTATAGTCTTGCCGAAATAGATTATCCGTGCGGAGATGAATCGCTCCTACCTATACGGGATCAGGTATATAACTGGCTTCTGGAAGATAAACATTTGAAATACCCAAGGTCCCTTCTGATTCCTGGCCAGGAGGGCCGCTTTCGTCGCTGTGCTTCCCAGGAAGGTAATGCAATATGGTATTCGATAAGGCTGGGTATTGATGACAGCCGTACAAAACTTCTGGTTCAGAGACTTAAAGAGTGGCAGTGGCCGGACGGTGGCTGGAATTGCGATAAAAGACCGCAGGCAAGAGTGTCTTCTGCTATAGAGAGCCTCATCCCGCTGCGTGCCCTTTATCTTGCATGGAAGACGTATAATGACAGTGAGGCTCTGGAATATGCGGAAAGAACAGCAGGGTATTTTCTCAAAAGGAATTTATACCGGCGTCTTAAAGACGGCAAAATGATTCTCCCTGATTTTGATAAAATACATTACCCATCTTTTTTTATGATGTTCTCTTTGCTCTACTGGTGATGGTCGAAATTGGTAAGATTGCAGACAAGCGCTGCAGTGAAGCACTTGATATACTGCAGTCAAAACAATTACCTGCCGGGGGTTTTCTGCTGGAACAAAAGAATTGTAAGACAAGCGATACCATAATTACTAGAGGCTCATTTGCAGGCTGGGGCGAGTCAGGTAAGAAAAAGACAAATCCGTTTGTCACAATTTATGCTATTTATATACTTAAATGTGCAGGCAGATTTGGATAATTTGAAGATAAAACTGGTAGAAAATTTCAAATGAGATTTAAATAGGTAGGTGACACGAAATATTTGAATTGGCCTTCCGAATGAAGGGGGGGCGTTTGGAAAGGGTATGGAATGACAGAAATAAATGATAACAAAACACCTCACAGGCCATCAGAATATGACTGTGGAGTTAAAAAGACTATACCGTTTTACGAATATTTTCACAGGCAAACAATTGATCTGATTAAAAATGTCAAGCCTGATGTGAAAAAGTGGCTGGATACCGGATGCGGAACAGGCTACCTTGTGGAAAAAGCATTTCCGCTGTTTAAGAACTGTACCTTTGTGCTGGCAGATTCATCAGGCGAGATGTTAATGATAGCAAAGGAAAGACTTAAGGGTTATAAGAATATAGCATTTCTGGATCCTGTTGGAACCGAGGATATGAAATTAGATGGGCAAAAGGAATTTGATGTGATAACAGCTATAATGGTACACCATTATCTAAATAAAAAGGACAGGATGAGGGCGACCAGAAATTGTTATAAGCTTTTGAAGGATAATGGAATATATGTTACGTTTGAAAATATAAGACCTGAAAATGATGAGATGATAGATTTTCAGCTGGACAGGTGGATGAATTTTCAATTGCTTGAAGGCAGGAGTGAAAGGGAAGTAACAGAACATAAAAAAAGATTTGGCGTGAAGTATTTCCCGATAAAAGTGGGTGAGCATCTTAAACTTCTCAATTCATCTGGATTTAGAGTGGTTGAAATATTCTGGTTATCATATCTACAGGCGGGCTTTTTCTGCATAAAATAGGTGATATGCCTGTATGGGTGTTCCATGGGGCGAAAGATACCACTGTGTTACTCCGGGAATCGATAAAAATGGTTGAAGCATTGAAAAAATGCAGTGGAAATGTTAAGTTTACTCTTTATCCAAATTTGAAGCATGATTGTTGGACAGAGACTTATAATAACCCCAGGCTATATCAGTGGTTTTTGGAGCAGTCTAGAGCAAACCGGAGTGGATAAGAAATATTTTAGTCATAAAATGGGGTAACAAGTGCGATTGAAACTGTTATAATATACCTATTCAAAATAGGATTTAAGAGATAAAAGGAAAAACCATGAAAAAATTTTTGTTAACATTAACTGCAATTATTATTGTATTATCAATGGTTTTAATTGGAGTTGGATGTACAACAGCGGCGACACAAGCTACAGTAATCGAGTTCATCGGAAGCGATTTTGAATTATCTCTACCGGAAGGATGGGAAGGTGCAAATAAAGAAGAACTTGACTCTGTGACTGAAAAGCTTGAAGAGATAGGCCAGACGGAATTAGCTGATAAAGTGAAAGAGAATAAAACTATTCTGTTATTTTTTGGATATGACCCGGATTCAGCTGCCCTGGGAGGTAATGTAAATGATTTTACTATTACTGGTGAACCTGCTACTTCTTTAACACTTGATGAATATATGGACCTCTCATATAAAAATGTAGCGGAAGTGTATGAAAAGGCAGGTTATAAGTTTAATATTATTGAAGAGGACGTTGTCCCGATTGGTAATTATGAAGAGGTAGGACGGGCAATATTTGAACAGAAGGTTGATGGTATAGAAACGAAAGTAGTTCAGTATATAATCAAACATGAATCAGGTTTTTGGGTTCTGACTTTTACTGCAGCTTTGGAACAATTTGATCAGGATATACAAGCTTTCGATGAGACTATTGAGACTTTTAAAATTATTGACTAGCTGAAGGCGGATGATATCCAGCCCTGGATTAATTGAATATAGAGATGATCAGAGGAAAAGTATAATTGATTTAGGAAGTGTTAAATTTTGAAGGAGTGATAATTATGATGTCAAATATCCCGATTGATCTGACAAAGGTAAAAAAGGAAAATATTGACAAGGAAATTCTCAGAGTAGGAATAATTGCAGAGCTGGATGCTATAAATTTATATGAGCAGCTAGCTGCAGCTACTGAGAACAATGACATTAAAAAGATTCTTCTGGACATAGCAAGAGAAGAAAAAACTCATGTAGGAGAATTTCAGACTCTGCTTCTAAAGGAAGATAGACAGCAAGTTGAGGAACTGGAAGCAGGTAAGGAAGAGGTTGAAGAAGAATTAAGCAAGTAGGCAGTGGATTGTCTTCAGAGCCGGTCAGTTGAAATTCAAAAAAAGAATAGTATTTTATACAAATCCCCACAGTTTTATAATATACAGGTCAAATGAAAGCAGTTAAAATCAATACTGATAAGGGTAAAGAAGTAATTGCTGCCAGGGTGATAAAAGCAAATAATTTTTTAAGTAGGTTATTTGGACTTACAATAAGAAGAAGATTAAAGGGCGGGGAAGGGTTTCTTATAGAGAACTGCAGCAGCATCCACACTTTCTGGATGAGATACAGCATAGATGTGGTGTTCTTGGATGAAAAGAATCTGGTTTTAGCCATTTATCATAACATCAAACCTTTTAGAGTAACTCCGTTTATAAGAGATGCATGTTCAGTACTGGAACTGAAATCAGGAGCAATAGAGAGAACTTCTTTAAAAGTAGGTGATTTGGTAGATTTTGAGGCCTGACGGAAAGAACAATATTATTGCAGTCCAGTAAATTTATCCAGTATCTCTTTATATTCTTTAGAATTGGGCTTCATAAAGAATGCGATTTTGAAATGTCCTAACGCTTTGGTTATTTTTTTCTCCTTGACAAGGCATAAGCCTAATCCATAATGTGCAAAATCATTGGCTGCGTCTATTTTCAGGGCTCTTAAGAAGTTCTTTTTGGCAGAGGTGTATAGGCCGCAGTTATAATATGCGCTGGCGAGAGCTTCCCTGATGGAACCTTTTTCAGGTTCGAATTTTTTGGCTTTTTCCAGAAGCATTATTGCTTCCAGGAATTTACCGTTTTGAGATAGTTTTTTACCTCTCTTAAATAAATAATAAGCACTGTTCATAAGTTAATTCTCATATAAAAACTGATTACCACAATTCCCAGTAATTATAACACTGTTGGGCAGTATTGCTAAGAGCCCGAGGTTTTAAGGTTTTTTTATTATTACATATTTACACAATTGATTAAAAGTGTTATTATGTTTATATCCAAAATCGTTATGGCGTTATAGTTAAATACGGTTGTTAAGAAAGCAATCAAGGACTGGGTAGAATGAATAGAATATCTTTAATTATTAAACAGAGAATGTTAAGCGTTGTTTTTATAATAATTGCTGTTACAGGAGGTATTGTTGTTTTCTGGTATATAGGCAATTTGAAGGAAAAAATTCCCGAGAATATCGATTGCAATGTGGTATTTGTAGCCGGAACTAATATTAGGAAAGGTGAGGAAATTATGGGGGAATCAATAGAAGCACAAAAAATACCGGCTAACATATTCAGTGGAAAATTTATTATAGATAAGGATGAGATTATAGGGAAGAAAGCTACGGTTGATATTTCAGAAGGTGAAATTATCACAAAAGAAAAACTTGAGGGGGTAGATTCCAGTAATGATTTTAGCTCCACTTTCTCGTCTTATATTCCTTATGATTTGAGATCAGTCAGCATCCCCGTGAATTTTTATGGTGATGAATCATTACTGGAAGCAGGAGATAGCATTGATTTAATATCAACTTACTATGAGCAGGAAAGCGGTATTCTTTATTCAGAAACGGTCCTGTCTGAGAAAGAAATAATATTAATTGGCAATAGTAACAGTCTCGGGGAAAGTTACTCGGAAGATGAAAATGATAGGGGAAGTTTCCTTTTAGACCCGGTGATCGCCAGTGGTTCGGCAAGCTCCAATTATGGGAACCTTCTAATCATTACTTTTTATCTGAGCAAATCTGAGGTGGAAGAAGTCTTTCTGGCGCTGGAGAGGGGAGTTATCAATCTGTCGGTTTGTCCTAAAAAGTAAATTGTTGAAAGGTAACTCATTAAAGGGCAACTTAAGTTTTTTATCAATCATTATTATATTTTATTTTAATTTTAGGATTCAGGTGTAGGGAGTCAAAAGATGAACAGACTAAATGGAGGTGAGTCAAAAGTTGTATTATTCTCTGGAAGTAAGGGAGGCTGCGGCTGTAGCTTTATAACTTATTGTGTTTCAACTTATTTTGCCAGAGAAACCACAAAGAACATACTGCTGCTGGATCTAAATATTGGGAAAGAGGACAGCAGATTGGTTTTTAATCTGGCAGGTGATAGCTATAGAGACCTGGGTGATATAGAAGAAGTCATAAATGAACTGGATATTTCAATTTTAAAAAGGTTGGTGATTAATTTTGAAAACAGTCTGAATTTGATATTACCTTCCACAAAAACTGAGAAAAATAAAATTTTTTGCAAAGAAGATTATTTTGAAAAACTTTTAAATGTGCTCAAAGAACATTTTGACATTATCTGTGTAGATTTTCCTAATTATCTGTTTATTCAGAATAAAATCGGTCTAAGGGACTTTGTCGATAAATATATTTTTGTTTCCTTGCCTGATCTGATTTCGATAAATAATCTAAATATACTGATCAGAAGTGTAATTTATGATGAATTTTCTTACGATTTTGATATATTGATAAATAAGTTCAATACCAGACCTGCCGTTTCACCTACAAGACTGAATACAATTTTAAATTATCCTATAAATGCTTTTATTCCTTATGATAGAGATATTGAATTTCTGATGTTGAATAAGGGACCTGATTCCGTTTTTAATTACAATCTTAGGATTGTAAATAGTATTTCTGCTTTTTCTAAAAAAGTATATGAGGATCTAAGTTTATGAGTTTGGTTAACGGCAATATTGATATATCGAATTACTTGGGCAAGAAGATGTTAGAAAAAATTAAGGCAGATGATCTAAAAAAACTTTTGCCTGAGGAAAGACTGAAGAGAATTGATAAGTGTTTAAGAGAAATAGTGGAGGAAAAGAAGATTATAATCAGCCAGAAAGAAATTTGTAGGTTGGTAAGGGATTTTCATGAGGATAGTTTCAGTTTTGGACCGGTCAGCTTCCTTATGAATAATGACGAGATAACTGAGATTATGATAAACAATTTTGACCAGGTCTATATTGAAGAAGATGATGTTATAAGGAGAACGAACATTATTTTTAGAGATAACAATCATATCAGAAATCTGGTTGATAAGATATTGAGTCCTTTAGGCTTGAGATTGGATGAGAGTTCTCCAATGGTGGATGCAAGGCTTAAAAATGGATCAAGAATTAATGTAGTTTTAAACCCGGTAACCGTAAATGATGTAGTGGTTACCATAAGGAAATTTAGAAAAAATATAATGAATATGGATAATCTGAGGAAGGAGGGAACTGTAAATAAAAAGGTTGCCGATTTTATTGAAGTCTGTGTGAAAAGTAGATTGAATATAATTGTGAGTGGCGCCACGTCCACCGGCAAAACCACTTTCTTGAATGTTATTTCCAATTTTATTCCACCGGATGAGAGGATCGTCACTATTGAGGAAACACTGGAGTTGAACTTAAATTTGCCCCATGTGATCAAACTTGAAAGCAGGCCCCCGAATCTTGAAGGAAAAGGAGAAATAACTATAAGGGACTTGGTCAGGAATTCTCTACGTATGAGACCGGATAGAATCGTAGTGGGAGAGATCAGGGGAGCAGAAGCCGTGGATGTTCTTCAGGCTATGAACACAGGTCACAGTGGTTCTATGACCTCGGTTCATTCCAATTCACCAAAAGACCTGATTAGCAGACTGGAGACAATGATACTTATGTCCGGCCTGAATCTGAATCCCTCTACTGCCAGGAGGATGATAGCGTCGTCCGTAGATGTGATAATTCATCTGGGAAAGTTAAAAGATGGGAGGAGGATTTTATTGGGGGTAAGCGAGTTGATAAATATGGACGAATCTATTGGCAGTAACACTATTTTAGATGTGAAAGATATTTACAAATACCAGCCTGAAGATGATGGGGCAAATAGTACTGGATGCTGCAGAGACAGTATCATTTATACAGGCTATATACCGACATTCATGTATAAAATGAAAAACGGAGGATTTGATTTTAATTTTAGAGATGAAAATCTGGGATGAAATACTGATTTCCATTACCTCGGTTCTATCAATAATATTTATGTTTTATGGATTAAAGAAGACAGTTTCTGTATTTGGCTTGACAGCAAGAACTATAAAGGGGAATAGAAATTACTGGAAATCCAGGCCTGTGAAATTTCTTATAAATATATATGGGACCAAAAGAAAAATACTTTCAGCACTTATATTTGCTATTTTGATCCTGATTTTTTATTTATTATCTGGAAATTTTATTTTCAGTCTGTTTGTTGGCATATGTCTGGAAATTTATATTCTCGATCTGTTAAAGGGATTTGAAGAAAAGAGGAAGAATTTGCTTCATGGTCAGCTGATTGAATTTATAGGCAATATGATATTGCTGCTAAAGGCAGGAAAAACGGTAAGAAGTATATTTAAAGATTCCGCTGAATGGTTTAAGGATCCTCTTGGTACTTATTTACTAGAAATAGCAAATGAGTTGGAACTCAATTCCAGTCTGGATGAAGCTTTAAATAGGTTTTCGCAAAGGTGCGGGAGCAGGGAAGCTGACCTTCTGGTTTGCTCCTTAAAGATTAATAATAAAATAGGGGGAGATTTGATATCTATACTGGATGATATAGCAGATAGTATGCGTCATAGCCTGAAGTTAAAATCACAAGTAGATACAATGAGTCTGCAAAGCAGATATTCCGGAAATATTATCTCTATATTTCCCATTATTGTTCTGATTTTATTATGTATTTTTATGAATAAAACTGTACTGGACTTTTTTTCTACCGGCATGGGAATTATTCTACTATTTATAGGGGGAATTCTGGAGATTGCAGGAATAATAGTGATGAAGAGAATTATCAGTTCCGGAAAGTGACAGGGGTTAAGGTATGCTTATATATTTGATTGTATTCTCATATTACCTATTCCTGTGTTCATGCATATTCTATTTTATTAAAGTTAAAAGTTATTACCAGACCGGGAAAATTAAAGATTGCCCCAGAAGTAAAAAGGTTATTAGTAGTCTTGTAAATAAGGTGAATTTAATTTCTTCTAAAATCGGAAGATTTCTAATTAATAAGCGCTGGTTTGAAATCAAAAGGGAGAGTAGAGAGCTTTTAAAATTATTGGAATTTGAGAGTAAAGTATCTCTTACGCCGGATTCTTTTGTAGGCTATAAGATAATTTTATTTTTTTTATTTATGACTGCAGGAGGTTTTGTGGGTAATAGTCTGATAAACTCATGTATTCTAGGTTTCCCTGGGGGAGTGATAGGTTATTTTATTCCAAATCTGTTACTTCGGAATTTCAGACATATAAGGCAAAAGAAGATAGACAGAGATTTACCCTATATTATTGATCTTCTGGCAGTAGCAACGTTATCAGGACAGAATATATATAATGCTATAAAGATTGTAGTTGGAAAGTACAAGGGGAGTATTTGTGTAGAGCTTTCAAATTTTGTAAAAGATATTGATATTGGTATTGGCAAAGTCCAGGCTTACAGGAACTTAATGAATAAGAGCAGTTCAAGGGATTTTAAAAGTTTTATTTTTCTTTTGATTCAGGCAGAAAGGTATGGTTCTTCCATAAACGAAATATTAAAGCAGAAATCCAGGCATATGAAGTTTGAAATGTATCAAAACCTGGGAAGAAAAATCAGAAGGACAACTATATTGACATTATTTCCGCTGGTCTTTCTAATTCTACCCTCTTTTATAATATTGGTGGGAGGGCCTCTTGTATTTTCGATAGGGGGGAATTTTTTACGGTTCTGATTTTTAGACTTAAAATTAAACACCCCAGATATATAATATCTGGGGTGTTTGTCTAGGCGTCCGTAAAATTATATTGAATTAAACATTTAGTTCATAAATACTGTTGCAACTACTCTTCTACCTCCACCATCAACTACTCCAATTCCGATTCTGGAATATACGGATCTCAGAATATTTGCCTTATGAGTAGGGCTTCCCATCCACGCATTAGCAAATGCTTCAGGAGTTCCACTGGAAGCTGGGGAGGATTGACCCAGATTTTCTCCGGCATTTACGTAAGATACCCCGTTTTCACCGAGTATATTAAAGATGTTCCGGCCATCAGGTGTGTAATGTGAAAAGTAAGAGTTGGCTATCATATCACTGCATCTTGATCTGGCTATATCTGTAAGTATTTGATTTGGCTCTAATGCTCCTAATCCATTTGATACTCTTATGGTATTAATGAGGTAAAGTACTGCTGCTTCATAATCATTTAGGTTGGCGGTAGGTTCTACCGGAGCAGCAGCAACAGTGTCATTAGCAATATCAGTAGTTTTGCTGGTTGTAGTACTTCTCAGAACATCTGCTTTATATTCTTCATATATGATATTTATTTCTTTATCAAGGTTATCTGATATCTTGGATAATATTGTTATTGCATTTATACTATTATCTTTGACGGATACATTTTCCTGAATTATTGCTGCCTTTCCCATATCTTCTGCCTTATATGTGCTGCTCTCAGCAAAACTACCATCTATGTTTGCTGCCTTGTAGTTAAAAGCAGTAGATAAAGCAACAGCAGCTATCACTGCTATGGCCAGTGTTACTATTAAAGTTATTTTTAGTTTGGACCTCATTAATTTTCTCCCAAAAAAAGCCACCTAACCTAGAGGCTAGATGGCAAACTCTTTTCAAACAGAAAAGCAATAGCCGGTTGCACTACTAGCTCGTTACATTCCAAAGTGCCCATATAACGGAATGTAAGTCATAGCCTCTATTACTGATAAAAATTTTAAATTATCAATAAAACCTTCAACTTATTTTTGCATTAAAATATTAATACTTTATATTCATAAAGTCAAGATATTTTTTTAAATATTTTTTAATATAAATATATTAATACTTTTAACAATGTATATATAGAATATTAAGGAATTCCAGAAATAAAAATTTTAAAAAGAATCTCTATTAATATTAAATTGCGTATTTACACATATGTATAATTATGATAAATTATTGGTGTGGGTATATGCATAAATGTGCAAAGCCATAAAATAACCTTAGAAAGGAGGCGATGATATTTTGTATTTAACTTCTATTCTTAAAGGAGGAGGTGAGTAAAATAAAACTAAAAAAGAAAGGTGCCAGAATAAAATTCTGGTGTCAAAAAGGACAATCCACTTTAGAGTATGCACTGGTTACTGTAATTGCAGGAATAATAAGCGCTATTTTGGTTGCGGTAGGGAAGCCTCTCATAATAGATGTTATTTCAAAAGTGTTTAACAAGATAGCTTCTATGGTTTAGAAACCCATTAAAAAATAAATTATTGCCTGCGAATAGAAAATGGGAAACAGTTTTTATGTTAAAAGTTATATTGGAGATGAACAATAATAAAAAAAATTTAAAGATATCAGCTGGTAGAATAGAAGGTCAGGCTTCATTAGAGTTTACCCTTATCATTCCTTTCCTGGTTTTAATAATTTTAACTGTTTCCCATTTCGGATTATTGGTTTATCAGAAAAATATACTGGAGCAGGCGGCCCGTGAGGGAGCAAGAGTAATTGCTACTGCCAATTCTAATCAAGAAGCTTATGAATGTATAAGGAAGGTCTGTTCGAGTCTGGATCGGGATAAGCTTGATATAAAAATTACTCCGGAGAGTGAAGCCTCCAGAAAAGTCGGGGATATGATTGAAGTAGTTCTTTTATACAGGTGTACCGGTATCACCCGTTTACTGGAAATATTTTCAGGAAGGGATATTTCTATAAAGGCCAAAAGTAATATGAGGATGGAATGCTACTGAAGAATTTAAAAGCACAGAATGGAGGGAATATTTCTTTTTTGACTTTGGCTGTGGTAACAATATTCTCAGTTTTATTCCTGCTTATTTTTGACCTCTGCCAGGTTTTCATAGCAAGAGAGGAAACAAAAGATGCTTCCGATGCTGCTTCACTTGCTGTTGCGCAAAACCTGTTGTTTTTTGAGAATCTGGATTGTAATAAAATTGCCGAAGAAGTAGCTCAAAGAGATGGTTGTGTCCTTGTTGAATGCAATAGTGAGTATGATGAAGTGATGGTTACCATGGAAAGAAAACTTAATTTTATTCTGGTAGACAAATTCATTCTAGGAAACTGTAGTGTCAGGTCAACCTCTAGAACTAAATTAGTATATCCATGGGACGATAAGTTTGGTTACTGCGATACTTATGAGTTTGGCTATTAAATTTTTTAGCAATAATTAATTTGTATGGGATGAATAGGAGGATTTATGAATTATGTGAATAATATATATTTGCTTGGAAATCTGACCCGGGACCCTGAAATCAAATACACTAATGAGGGAGTAGCTATTACTGAAATGGGGCTTGCTGTGAATAAGAAGTGGATTGACAAAAGCGGGAAAGAGTTTGAAACAGTTGATTTTTTTAATGTTTCCACATGGAATAATCTTGCTGAAAATTGTGCTGCCACATTGAAAAAAGGAGACCGGATCCTGGTAAGCGGCCATTTGAACCTGAGAAGCTGGGAGAACAAAGAGGGTAAAAGATACAATATTACCAATATTACTGCTGATGTAGTAGCAGCAAGCCTGGAGTTCAATCAGCTAAAGGTTTTGGAAAAGGAAAATATAGAAGCGGACGAAGGTGATAGTTTGGGAAAGGGCAAGGTTAAATCAAAGACTGCTTAAGTTTTTAATATAGCAGGTTAAATAATAAGCATTTGCTTTTATTTAAGGCAGTAGTTAATATTTATTTCTAGGACTAAGGAAAGCAGTTGAAGAATTCTAAGGATTTAAAGCCTAATGATGTAGTAGCCTTTAAGAAACCTCATCCCTGCGGTTCTAACCGGTGGTTGTTATTAAAGGTTGGTAGTCAGCTGGAGATTCAGTGTGTGAAGTGTAATAGGAAAATTATTATTAGCAGGAAGGAATTCGAAAGAAGATATAAAACTAAGCCAAGCTGGTTGTAGTATAATTGTTCAAACTACACTTGAGAATAGAAAGGTATTGAAGAGTGAATTTCAGGAAATCAGACTATGAGAGTTATGACTACAGAGAGTTCTGGGAAGATGGTAAGAGATTATATGAAGATAAGGCTGAAAGGCTGGCTTTAAGAAGATTGCTGGCTGGTGTTGATAGGGAGAACAAACTATTTTTTGATATCGGCTGTGGTTATGGCAGGTTGTTTAATGAATATAAGGATTTTGGGACCGTTGTTCTGATTGATTACTCGCTTAATAATTTAAGAAATGCCAGGGAAAAAATAGAAAAATTTTTAAAAGACAATCCTGAGAAATTATCATCGGTTTATTTTATTGCTGCGGATGCTGCTTCTCTTCCAGTAAAATCTGATTGCGCTGACATAATATTGACCGTAAGGGTGGTGCACCATTTAAGTGATCCCGAAAAATATTTTGACGAAATCGCAAGGATACTTAAAGAAGATGGATTATTTTTTTTGGAATTTGCCAATAAAAGAAATTTTAAAAATATTTTAAGGTTCTTTATCGGAAAAATGGACACATCTCCGTTTAATCTGAAACCATCACAGATAGGCGAGACCATATTGAATTTTCATCCCAAATACATATCGAATCTTCTAAAGAAAAGAAATTTTATGATAGAAAAATCAATAAGTGTTTCCAACTTCAGGCTCGGCATTTTAAAGAGATTTCCGGGTATGAAAACTCTTGTATTCCTTGAAAAAATTTACCAGAAGTTTTTTTCCTTTGCTCTTCTGGGGCCCAGTATTTTTTTAAAAAGTGTATTAAGTAGACCAGGATTCGGGGACATTGGCGGAAGTGGGAAGGTAAGTTTAGAGGATTTTTTAATCTGTACTTACTGTGGGAAAACTGATCTTCTTTTTGATAGAAATATAATCAAATGCCAAAATTGCGGCAAGACCTTTAAAAAGGAAAATGGGATTTATAATTTTAAGAAGAGTGTTTAGCTATTCTTCCTATATGTTATAGATTATATGAGCGGGATTGGCGGTGATGTAAAGCTTAAATACTCATCTTTGTTACAATAACGAAAAGCTTGATAGAACAGCCATAATTCGTTATGATGGCTAAGAATGGAAGGATTAAAAGCAGGAGATTTCCAGAAACATTTTGAAAATGCAGTTTGATTTCTTGTAAAAGGTTGAGTAACCCGTTACAATTATGCTACAAAGTTTTACTTAGAAATTGTTCATAAAGAATTTGTAAGGAAAGAGTTTTATAGATGGCAGGGAAAATATATTCTGAAGGTGTTATTTCGAGATTATCTCAATATTTAAAATACATAGTGCAGCTGAAAGAACTGGGTAAGAGAACTGTAACCTCCAGAGATATGAGCACCAACACAGGGATTAACAGCGCAGAGGTGAGAAGAGATCTGATATATTTTGGAATAAAGGGTAAAAGGGGTGTTGGATTTAATATTAATGATCTTATCAGATCGTTTAATAAGATTTTAGGTTATGATAGGTTGGTTCGTATTGCTTTGATTGGTGCAGGTAACCTGGGCAAAGCAATTTTAAAATACAAGATGCTGGAAAGGTTCGGATTTAAAATAGAGAATGTCTTTGATAATAATCCGGAAGTAATAGGCAAAGTTATATCAGGTTCTGAGGTATTGGATATAAGCAAGGTTAAAGGTGTATTCGAAAAGAAGAATATAGAAATATCAATATTGGCGGTTCCACCTAATTCTGCACAAAAAGTTACAGATATTTTAGTCAAGGCTGGTGTTAAGGTTATAATAAATTATACTTCAGTTCCCATTAAAACTCCTTCAAGTGTAAGAATTGAAACTACAGACCCTATTGAAAAATTACTGCACACTCTGTATTATTTGTCTCATACCGGGTATGCAGAATATAATTAATTTCCTTAAGACATAGAAAATAAGTAATATATGAGAAAAGCTAAAGGTTGTTTTATTACCATATTGGTTGTTTTTGTACTGGTTGTTCTGGTGTTCCTGATTATCTCTTTTGTAAATTTAACTCCAGGTGGAAAAGATATATTACTGCTGGGTATAGATGAAAGAGAAGATAGTAGTGAGTTTGAAGGCTTGACTGATACTATTATGATTTACCATATCAGCAGTTGGGGAAAGAAAGACAGTCTTATTTCCATTCCCCGTGACATCAGGGTCCAGCTGGAGGGTCATGGATGGAATAAAATTAATGCGGCTTATAAATTTGGCGGGGATGAAATGATAAAGCAGGAGATATATAAACTAACCGGTATTGAAGTTGATAGAGTGATGGTTGTAAATTTTAAGGGCTTTAAGAGAATCATTGATATGCTCGGAGGAGTTGAGATAACAGTAGAGGAAGCACTTCATGATCCATTATCAGGAGCGGATTTTGACCCCGGAACTTATACTATGAACGGTGAACAGGCTTTGTCATTTGCAAGATGCAGGTCAACTGCGAGAGTTGATCTTGACAGAGTAGACAGGCAGAAATATTTGCTGAGTGAAATAATAAAACAGAAGCTCAATTTCTCCATAATCACCAAGGCTCCTCAAATTATTGGAATTCTGAACGAGGAAACCAGGTCCGATTTTACGATATGGGATTTTGGTTCTATAGGATTTGTGTTATTATTTTCAAGTAAGGATATGAACCAGGTTACGATACCTGCAGAACCGGCCAATATAGATGGCATAAGCTATTTAATTGCAGATAAAGAGGAAGTAGTGGATTTTTTAAGTGATTATTTGAAGTAAAAGCTTATCACAATGTATTGGATTATTTAATTTTTAAAAATAAGTTTGAGATAATACGGTATCTATATTCTGTAAAAGAGGAATAATGTAAAAAATTATGAGGGGGAGATATTAGTGGCCGGTGACAGAGATTTAAGTATAGCGAATATTTCATCTCTTACCGATCAAGTTGATTTTTTACTGCAGGTTTCAAAAAAGTCCAGAAATCTTGACTATTTTATAAAAAATGATGTACCTGCTGGCGAAAAAAACTGGCTGAGTGATTTAAAAAGCTGGAAGCTCAATAATAAATGGCTTTTAAAGGTTTCAGACATCTGTCTCAAGGATTACGACCAGGTCTTCTTTGATTGTGGTGAAGAGCTGTTGGATCTTAACGATTCAAAGAATTATCAGACTTTCAGGGAAAAAATATTAGAAGAATTGATGTAATCCATATTACTTATTTGCCTGATTTTGTAGGTTAAAAAATATACAGTGTAATTTCTATTGATATTTTTTACTGGTAGGAGAGACTATGATTCCCAGATACACAACGAAAGAAATGGGTGCTGTATGGGGTGAAGAAAATAAATTCAGTAAGTGGCTTGAGATTGAAAAGGCAGTAGCCAGGGTGCAGGCAGATCTGGGTATCATCCCCAAAAAAGCTGCAGATGACATAAATAAAAAAGCCAAATTCGAAATTTTAAAAATAAATGAGATTGAAAATAAAACACATCACGATGTTATTGCTTTTCTTACCAATGTATCTTCCTATATCGGGGATTCGTCCAAATATATTCATTATGGGCTGACTTCATCAGATATCGGAGATAGCGCTCTTTCACTGCAAATGCTTGAAGCGATAAGTATAATTGAGAGGAAAACCGAAAAGTTATTAGATATTTTAAAATCCAAATCCAAAAAGTATGCTCATACAGTTATGATAGGCAGAACCCATGGGATCCATGCAGAGCCAACTACTCTGGGGCTTAAATTTTGTATATATGCTTTTGAAACAGCCAGAAATCTTGAGAGGCTGAGACAGGCCAGAGAGAATATTAGATATGGGAAAATATCCGGAGCTGTAGGTACTTATGCCAATACATCTCCTGAAATCGAGAAAAAAGTTTGTGATATGCTGGGCCTGAAACCATCCCCTGTATCCACCCAGATTCTTCAAAGAGACAGACACGCCCAGTTGATTTCGGCTCTGGCAATTTGTGGAGCCACTCTGGAAAAAATAGCTCTGGAGATTAGAAATTTACAGAGAACAGATGTTAAGGAAGTTGAAGAGCCTTTTAGCAAAGGACAGAAAGGGTCTTCTGCTATGCCTCATAAAAAAAATCCTATTATCTGTGAGAGAATATGCGGACTAGCACGGGTTTTAAGGTCAAACACCATAACTGCAATGGAGAATATTGCATTATGGCATGAAAGAGATATCTCACACTCTTCAGCAGAAAGGATAATAATTCCTGACAGTTTTATATTGCTTGATTATATGCTTGGAAAGACAATGTTTGTAATTGAAGGTTTGAATGTAATTGAATCGAATATGAAAAGAAATTTGATGAAATATGGGGGAATTATTTTTTCACAAAGGGTGCTGTTAGAACTTGTAAAAAAAGGGATGAGCAGGGAAGATGCTTATATTCTTGTTCAGAAAGCAGCTCTTGAGGCCTGGAACACTGAAGGTAACTTTAAAGAAAATCTGATGAAAGAAAAGAAAGTACTATCTTTTTTAAGCAGAGACGAGTTAGAGAAATTATTTGATGTTGAGTATCATTTAAGATACGTAGATGAAATTATTGATAGATTAGAAAATATTTAGCAGTAAAAAGTTTATCCTGACTAGGGATCAGTTTGTATTTTTAAGTTGCAGTAAAGGTAAGGAAAATAAAGGAATGATACAGCGGTTTTACCGGCTTATTGATAAGAATTTTGAATATTGCTACTACATCGAAACTTCAAAACCCTTCACTAAAGTAGAATCAGAAATACTTAAATGGCTTCTTGCAGAAACATTCGAGATAGAGAATTTTGGAGATAAGTCGTTTCTTGATAATGGGAAACAGAATGTAATCGAAATTGGCCCCCGGCTGAATTTTGAGACTGCACTTTCAACGAATGCAGTTGCAATCTGCCACGCGTGTGGTTTGGAAAAGGTTACTCGAATTGAACTCTCGAGACGGTATGCTCTGCTTCCAGGAACTGACCGGGCACAATTTATTGATACACACCATGACCGGATGACAGAATTTATATATCCCAGACCATTGGAAACATTCGAAATTGGAATTGTACCGGAGAAGGTATACACAATACCTCTGATGGGAAATGGTATAGAGGAGCTTAAGGAATTTAACCAGAAAATTGGCCTGGGGATGGATGAGTGGGACATCAGATTCTATTATAATCTGTTTACTAATACCGTAGGAAGAAACCCTACCAGTGTGGAGTGCTTTCAGCTGGGGCAGGCTAACAGTGAACATTCCCGCCACTGGTTTTTTAAGGGCAAGCTTTTAATTGATGGTAAAGAAATTTCCGAAACCCTGCTCCAGATAATAAAATCACCACTGATTGCCAGTCCTTCCAATAGCGTAATAGCATTTAAAGATAACTCGAGTGGTATTAAAGGTTATAAAGTGTGGACTATTATACCAGAACGTCCGGGAGTCTACTCTCCATTTTGCAAGCGGCAGTTTACCTATCATATTATATTTACTGCAGAGACCCACAACTTCCCCAGTGGTGTAGCACCATTTCCGGGGGCTGAAACTGGAACCGGCGGCAGGATCAGGGATGTCCAGGCAACGGGAAGGGGAGGTCTGGTTATTGCTGGTACAGCAGGATACTGTACAGGAAATTTAAATATTCCCGGATATATGATTCCGGGAGAAGATAGTAAGTTCCTCTATCCTTCGAATCTTGCTTCTCCGCTGAAGGTTATGATCAGGGAAAGCGATGGTGCGTCAGATTACGGAAATAAATTTGGCGAGCCTGTGATCCAGGGTTTTACCAGGACATTTGGCTTAAAGTTGCCTGGCGGACAGCGACATGAATGGGTAAAACCAATTATGTTTACCGGAGGTATCGGGCAGATTGACCACCGCCATGTAAAGAAGGAAATTCCTGAAAGAGGTATGAAAATAGTGCAGGTTGGCGGTCCTGCTTATCGTATTGGTATGGGTGGTGGTTCTGCCTCCAGTATGGTTCAGGGAGAAAACAGAGAAGAGCTTGACTTTAATGCTGTGCAGCGTGGTAATGCCCAGATGGAGCAGAAAATGAACCGGGTAATCAGGGCATGCATTGAAATGGAGAGCGGAAACCCTATTATGAGTATTCATGACCAGGGCGCCGGGGGGCCATGCAATGTTTTAACCGAGCTGGTAGAGCCGGCAGGGGGTAGAATTGAAATACGCAATATTCAGGTAGGTGATAAGACTATGTCGGTACTGGAGATATGGGGCGCTGAATACCAGGAACGCAATGCATTTCTCATCAAAACGGAACGTTTAAAGGAATTTCAGGCTATATGCCAGAGAGAAAAGGTCAATTGTGAGGTCCTGGGCGAGATTACAGGTGATGGGCGGATTGTGGTTCATGACAGCCGGGATAATTCTACTCCTGTTGATCTTAATCTTGATGAAATTTTAAGTAGTATTCCTCAAAAAACTTTCAATCTGAAAAGCGTACCTGAGGAATTAAAGCCACTGCAATTGCCAGGCAATCTTTCGGTTGAAAAGGTTCTTAAACTTATATTCAGTTTACCTTCAGTAGGATCCAAAGGATTTCTGGTAAGAAAAGTTGACCGCAGTGTGACCGGGCTTGTTGCACGGCAGCAGTGCTGCGGACCTCTGCAGTTGCCTCTCTCCAATGTAGCGGTTGTGGCGCAAAGTCATTTCGGGTCTAGCGGTGCCGCTCTTGCTATCGGGGAACAGCCGGTTAAAATTATGGTTGATCCTGGTGCTGGTGCGCGAATGGCTCTGGGAGAAGCGCTGACCAATATTGTGTGGGCTTATATAAGTGATCTTGAACATATAAAGTGTTCTGTTAACTGGATGTGGGCTGCCAAACTCCCAGGTGGTGGTGCTGGTTTATATAAAGCTGCAGTTTCTCTTAGTGAATTAATGAAGGAGATTGGCATTGCTGCCGACGGCGGTAAAGACAGCCTTTCAATGGCGGCACAGGTAGGAAACGAAATTGTAAGGGCTCCGGGACAGGTGGTTATTTCTGCTTACAGTTCAATGCCGGATATCACCAGAGTAGTAACTCCTGATGTCAAACGGCCTGGTGAAAGCAAGTTGTGTTTTATTGATCTTGCTCCGGGTAAAAGCCGTCTTGGTGGTTCGGCACTGGCACAGGTATTTGGACAGGTGGGCGACAACTCACCGGATGTGGAGAATCCTGTTCTTCTGGTTAATGCTTTTAGGGCAGTCCAGAAAATGATAAAAGAAAATTTGATACTTGCTGGTCATGATAGAAGTGACGGCGGACTTGTAACTACTCTGATTGAGATGGCAATGGCGGGAAATTGTGGAATGGTAGTTAAACTTCCTGAAAAAGTTGAAGTGATTCCATATTTGTTTTCCGAAGAGTTAGGTCTTGTAATTGAATACCTGCCACAGCACGAGGAGACTATTATTGGTATTTTGGATGAGCTCACAGTTCCTTTTGTGATTCTTGGAAGCACCAGTAAAGAGAGGCAGGTATCTATCAATCAGGGTAAAGAAGCGAAGCTGGATATTGGCATTCCTAACCTTCTGACCTGGTGGGAATCGACAAGTGACCGGATTGAACAGAACCAGATGAATATAGAGTTGGCAAAGGAACAAGTGAAGTCTCACGATCGTTCAGGTCCTTCTTATCATTTAACCTTCCAGCCTGAAAATACTCCCGTGGAATTATTAAAAAGAGTAAAAAAACCAAGAGTAGCAATCATTCGCGAAGAGGGCAGCAATGGTGACAGGGAAATGACCTCTGCTTTTTTTATGGCTGGATTTGAGCCATGGGACGTAACTATGACCGATTTACTTAAGCATGATATCACTCTTGAGAAATTTAAGGGAGTAGTATTTGTGGGAGGATTCTCTTATGCTGATGTTCTGGACAGCGCTAAAGGGTGGGCTGGTATTATCAGGTTCAGTCCGAAGCTGCAGAAGATGTTTGACCTCTTTTACAGGCGGGAGGATACCTTCTCACTGGGTGTTTGTAATGGCTGCCAGCTTATGACTCTTCTTGGTTGGGTACCATGGAGGGGAATTCCTGAAACCAAACAGCCCAGGTTTGTCCGGAACCCTTCCGGCCGGTTTGAATCTCGCTGGGTAACCGTGAAAATTTCAAAAAGTCCTTCTATCATGCTCAAAGGCATGGAGGATTCGGTTCTGGGCATATGGGTTGCGCACAGAGAGGGTTACTTGTACTGCTCAGATCCTCAGATTCTGTCAGAAATATCTGATACCGGTCTTGCTCCCATACTTTTTGTGGATGATAGAGGTATGCCTACAGAGAAATATCCCTTTAATCCTAACAGTTCTCCGTACGGATTTGCTTCGCTGTGCTCGCCGGACGGCAGGCATCTGGCGATGATGCCTCATCCTGAAAGAGCATTTTTGCCATGGCAGTGGCCGTGGATGCCGGAAGGCTGGAAGTGCAATTTGAGAACTTCTCCATGGCTGAAAATGTTTCAAAATGCCAGGGAGTGGTGTGAAGAAAATGGCTAATTCTTCTGAAATCCTTTGTTTATTTTGGCATTTTATTTGTTATAATAACTTTGTCCAGCGGAATAAAACCGACATTGATAGAGCGAGAAAAGAGTGAAATTAAAGGTATTCCAATGTAGATCCAAAAGGTAAAAATTAAATTTATACATTGATTAGAAAATGGTAAATAAAATATCAGATAGAAAGATTAATGAGAAATGTGGGATATTTGGTATATATGCACCTGGTAAAAAAGTAGCGGAAATAATATTTTATGGGCTTCAAGCACTTCAGCACAGGGGACAGGAGAGTGCTGGTATAGCTGTATCTGATGGAGAGAATATTTTAATATTCAAAGATCTGGGCCTGGTATCGCAGGTATTTAATGAGCAAAATATTGCTCCTTTACAGGGTGATATCGGAATAGGTCATACCCGTTATTCTACCAGCGGAATGAATATCTGGAAGAATTCACAGCCGCTTTACCGGATGTTTAAAAATGAAAGTTTTGCTATCGTCCATAATGGGAACCTGATTAATTTTAGGGAAATCAGGAATGAACAAATAAAAAAGGGTATTAAATTTGAAACTTCCACAGATACTGAAATTATAGCGTCGCTTATAGAGAGTTCGGAGAAAGAAAGCATTGAAGATGCAATCAAGGAAGCAATAAACAGAGTTAAAGGTTCATTTTCGCTTCTCGTATTAACCAGAGATAAAGTTTTCGGGATAAGGGATCCACATGGATTCAGGCCACTGGTGCTGGGTAAACTTGAGGGGAACTACGTAATAGTTTCAGAGACCTGCGCACTGGATATAATCGACGCGGAGTTCATAAGAGATATTGATCCAGGCGAGATCGTAGTACTGGATAAAGATGGCATCAGGTCGCAGATGATGCTGTCTGTCGACAGGATTTCAATGTGCGTATTTGAACTTATCTACTTCGCTAGACCTGATAGTTATTTACATAATAAGAATGTATTTGAAGTGAGGCATAGATTAGGACAGGAGCTGGCGAAAGAATCTCCTGCCAATGCTGACATAGTTATTTCCGTACCTGATTCGGGCACGCCTGCTGCTATCGGATATTCTACAGAATCTAAAATACCTTATGCTGAGGGCTTTATTAAAAACAGATATGTGGGAAGAACTTTTATTCAGCCAAAGCAGGAGACCAGGGAGATAGGTGTTAAGCTTAAATTAAATCCTTTAAGAGACATTATACGAGATAAAAAGTTGGTAGTAGTTGATGATTCTATCGTTAGAGGAACGACGTCAAAGAAAATAGTTAAAATGTTATATAATGCCGGTGCCAAAGAAGTACATTTGAGAATTACCTGCCCTCCGCTGCTTTATCCATGCTATTACGGCGTTGATATGGCTAAGAGGGATGAATTTATTGCCAATCATAAGACTCTGGAAGATATAAGAGAATTTCTAAAAGTTGATAGCTTGAAGTATTTGTCTATGAATGGTTTGGTTAGGGCTGTTGGAGAATCAAAAGAAAAATTCTGTTTTGCTTGCTTTAATGGTGAATACCCGGTTTATATTCCTGAAAATGTCGAGTACGATAAGTATTCTATAGATAAAGAGGAGAAAATATCTTCTAATGCCTGAAAAAGATAATAGTAAAGATGGTAAAAAGTATTCATATAAATCATCCGGTGTGGATATAGACAAAGCTTCAAATATACTGAATCAGCTTAAAAAAACAATAACCTCAACCTTTTCCGGCAAAGTCTTAAGCAACCTCTCTTCATTTTCCGGTCTTTTTCAGCTCGATTTGAAGGAATATAAAAATCCTGTTCTTACCTCTTCCACTGATGGTGTTGGTACAAAAATACTGCTGGCAAAAAGGTTAAATTGCTATGAGCATATAGGACAGGATGCAGTAGCAATGTGTATAAATGATATAATATGCTGTGGGGCAAAACCTCTCTTTTTTTTGGATTATATAGCCTGCGGAAAAATAAACGAGGAGAAAATAAAAACCATAATCAAATCCATTGCTGAAAGCTGCAGTTATTGCAATACTGTCCTTATTGGGGGAGAAACGGCTGAGCACCCCGGGATGTGTGAGGAAGATGATATAGATATTGCCGGCTTTGCGGTTGGGATTATAGAAAAATCAGCTATAATTAATTCGGGCCTGGTCAGTGAAGGAGATGTAATAGCGGGTATATCCTCTTCTGGAGTTCACAGTAACGGGTTCTCACTGGTGAGGGGATTAATTGAAGATAAAAGGTTGGACCTTAGTAAAAAATATGATTGGGCTCGCGGTATTTCACTTGGGGATCTGCTCCTCACCCCTACGAAATTATACTTTAAGATAATAGACAAAATGATTAATAATAAGGTTGGAATTCATGGGATTGCTCATATAACCGGCGGAGGATTTTATGAAAATATAAATAGGATAATCCCTGGAAATATGGATGCTTTGATACAGGGAGGGAGTTGGGGAGTTCCTGATGTTTTTAAGTTTTTGCAGGAGCTGGGCAACATTGATGAAGATGAAATGTTTCGCGTATTTAATATGGGTGTTGGAATGGTTGTGATTATTGCTCCCGGTGAATTTGAAAAAGTAAAAAGCATTGCCAGTGAAATGGGAGAAGATATATATAATATAGGTAATGTCGTCAAAGGAAACGGCAGGGTAATTATAAAGGAAAGTTAGGACTTAGATGGGGAAAAGAATTGCTGTATTTGCATCCGGTTTTGGCTCGAACCTTCAGGCTCTTATGGATTACAATAAAGAAAATGACTTAAGCGGAGACATAGTTCTGGTTTTTTCCAATAATAAAGAGGCATATGCTCTGGATAGGGCAAAGAAAAACGGAATTAAAACAGTTTTTATGGATCCTTCTATATACAGCACCAGGGAAGAGTATGATGCAAAGATTATCGAGCTTCTGGAAGAAGAAAAAATAGATCTTGTAGTTCTGGCTGGTTATATGTTTCTATTAAGTCCTGGGTTTGTCCGTAAATTTAAAAATAGGATTCTAAATATTCATCCTGCACTCCTACCCTCATTTAAAGGTACTCATGGTATAAAGGATGCTTATGAGTATGGCGTGAAAGTGACTGGAGTAACAGTTCATTTTGTTGATGAGGACCTTGATAGTGGACCGATAATACTCCAGCAATCTATGGATATCGACCAGAACGAAAGCGTAGAGGAACTGGAGGAGAAAATACATAGGGTAGAGCATAAGATTTATCCTCTGGCAGTGAAATATTTTTGTGAAGATAGGTTAAAAATATATGGGAAAAAAGTAAGAATTTTATAATTACCTTATATTTTATTATTACAATTTAAAGTTTATTTTTTCCAATGACTCAATATGAAAGAAAAATTGCTACAATCAATAAAATATTTGATGCAGCAGTTGAATATATTAAAAAGAATGGAATAAATGCCATAGATATTAATGAAATCTGCAAAAAAGCAGGGGTTACAAAGGGCGCATTCTATCATCATTTTCACAGCAAACAGCATCTCCTGTTGGAACTTCTAAACAGGTGGATAACAACTGTTTCATCACAAGTTGAAATACCTGAGTCCAAAGATATTAACACAATAGATCTACTGCTTTATATTGTTGGAAGAATGTATCCTGCATTTGAGAAAGCTGAAAGCCAACTGCCTATATTTTTAGAATTATATATAAAAGCTATAAATGATAAAGACTTAAAAAAATATGTGCTAAAATCCTACGGCGATTTTCTAATCTTTTTTAATGGTATTCTAAAGGATGGGATGAAAAAAGGATTTATTAGAAAAGAAAATACACTTCATATATCTAAAATTCTTTTTTCAATCACTTTAGGGCTTCTGATGCAGGGGTTAATAGACCCAGCAGGTGAAGACTGGACTGAAATTGCAAAAAAAAGTATAAAGATGCTCCTGTCCCCCAGATAATCCTTGCATTAAATAAACTCTGAATCTTTTTATTTTATAACTATTTATTTTACTTATTATTAATAATATCCAAGTTTTTTAAAAAATATTTTTCCAAAAATATATTGACTTTAATAAATACATACCTTAAGATTGTATCAATATTTTAATACAATAAGAAAGGAGAAGAAATGAGCAAGGTAGCTGTAATAATTATCGGAATAATTTTGGCAATCCTTGGGATTTTGGCATTAATCCCAGCACTGCATTTTGCAACATTATGGTTTGCAATTGTACTACTTGTAATTGGTATTATAGGGGTAGTATTGGGTATTGTTGATAAAAAAAGAATAGCTTAAAATTAAAAAAATAAAATAGATAATAATAAGACTCTGAAAAATATTGACTGCAGAGTCTTATTATTCAATTCATAAGAACTCGCTTTTGGATCTCCCATGTATAAACAAGGTATCTGCCATGGTATTTGCCCCAGTTAATGATGTATTTGCCAAAAAGGATGAATTTTAAATAAAAAAACGGGTATTTTAGGTAAAAATCAAGCAGAGGTATTTTCCGGAAATAAAATTTGTGCAAAATTTATGATCATACCAGTCTGTTTTAGACAAGACTTTTTGTTAGAATCCTAATTTCTATTTCTAAAAATATGTATAATCAGTAGCGGCATAATCATTTTATGCGTAGTCACTAAAAGAATCTGCAACAGCAAGTCTTTTGGGCGGAGGCCTGTCTTTTCTAAATTCATATATGCCAAGATAGTCAAGAATCTTTCTTATAACCTTACAGTCTTCAATAAAAGCAATTTTTCATATCTGACTTTTATGAAATGGTCTATCACCGCTTTTCCATCAGGAAATTGTTTTAAAAATTCCTTGAATGTCATATCATATCTCCATAACTAATATCCTAATTATGGAAATATAAGATTTAATGTGTGCCAAGGGATATTTCCCAAAATTATAAATAAAAAATGATACTAAGCGGGGAGGAAAGTGAAAATAAAGATAAAAAGAGCTCTGATCAGTGTCTCTAATAAGGAGGGTATTGTAGATTTTGCAAGAACTCTGGAGGAGGCAGGAGTAGAAATCATCTCAACAGGAGGAACTTACAGGAAACTGGAAGACGCGGGGATAAAAGTAAAAAAAGTAGAAGAATTTACTGGTTTTCCTGAAATGTTGAATGGGAGAGTAAAGACTCTGCATCCGTATGTACACGGAGGGATACTGGCTGACCGGAGTAATGAGAATCATATGAATGAAGTTTCCAGTTCCGGGATAAAGTTAATAGATATGGTGGTGGTAAATCTATACCCATTTAAGGAAACCATATCCAGGACAAATGTTACAATGGAGGAGGCTATTGAAAATATTGATATTGGCGGGCCGACTATGATTAGAAGCGCGGCTAAAAATTATAAAGGGGTAGCAGTGGTAGTCGACCCTGATGACTATAAAAAAATACAGGCTGAATTAAAGGAGAGCGGAGGATATATAAGTCCGGGTACACTATTCAGATTAAGTGTTAAAGCTTTTCAGCATACCTGTGAATATGACAGTGTGATTTTTAACTATCTAAAAGACAGGACTGAATGTTTTGGAGATTCGGATATCTCTTTAAGAAATTATCTGAATGTGGATTGTGGTGGATCTGATGAGGAAACTAACAATAATTTCAGAGATAACAATAGTAATTTTAAGGATAAACTTGGTTTGAATCTTAAAAAAATTCAAAACCTTAGATATGGCGAAAATCCACATCAGAAAGCTTCTTATTATAAATATGAGAGTGCGGGCACAGATAATTTTGCAGGCGCCAGGCAGCTTCAGGGTAAGGAATTATCTTACAATAATATTCTGGACGGCAATGCAGCATTCGGAATTGTCAGGGAATTTGCTACTCCTTGTGTTTCAGTGATAAAGCATAATAATCCCTGCGGTGCTGCTACTGCACAGTCTGTTGAAGAAGCTTATAAAAAAGCATATGAGTGTGACCCGGTTTCAGCTTTTGGCAGTGTTGTTGCCTGCAATATGAGGTGGACAGCAGAAGCTGCCAGATTTATGCTGGATAAATATGTAGAAGTACTTATCGCTCCGGATTTTGATGAGGTGGCCCTTCAAATCCTGACTGAAAAGCAGAACTTGAGAATTCTTAAAATAGATTTTAAATTAGACACTTATATAAACAGTTTAAATTCGGATGATTTTAAACTGGAAAAGGTGGACATTAAAAGTGTAGATGGCGGAATGCTGGTACAGGATCTGGATGAGGGTAAAGATAGTAGAAAGGATATGAAAGTGGTCACTGATGTTGAGCCAGATTCCAGCCAGTGGAATGACCTCTTATTTGGATGGCAGATAGTAAAGAGCGTTAAATCCAATGCGATAGTACTGGCTGTTGGCGGTAGTACCGTAGGTATAGGTGCGGGGCAGATGAGCAGAATTGATGCCGCAGAGATAGCTATTAAGAAATCAGGTGATAGGTGTAACGGTTCTATTATGGCTTCAGATGCCTTTTTCCCTTTTGAAGATGTAGCTGAGCTTGCTTTTAAAAGTGGAATTAAGGCAATAATTCAACCAGGTGGTTCTGTTAGAGACAGCGAAGTTATCGGAAGCTGCAATAAAAATAAAATTCCTATGATATTTACCGGGAAGAGACATTTCAGACATTGATTTAATAAAATTTTTCTTAATATCCTGATAAAAAAATAATCTCTCCTTCAAACACATTAAAGGAGAGATTATTCTATAATTACCTACCTGTCTACTCTACTGTATTGTGGGACTCAATCCTCTGGACTCTCTAATTTTCAGATCTTTGCCAGAGATTTTTACATCTCTATTATCTGCAACATCCGACTTTGAGGGATATCTTTCCAGGGTGTGCCTGATTACATTGTCAATATTTATTATCATGGCCTTCAATATCGGCAGCCAGTGGACAACCGAGCCTGGTGAAAGAGATGAGGAAGAAATCAGGAGAAGAATAAGTAAGGCAATAAAAAACAGCTTCAAGCTCGAATTCCTGAACCATGTGGACGATACCATAATATTCCACAGGCTGGGAATCCAGAAGCAAGTTCTTAAATTAAATTTGACATTTAACCAGTATGTTAGTAAAATGCTAACATACTGGAGGAATTATGTTAATTGCAAGAGAAGCTTTTCCAATTGAAGAAGTTGATTATAATTACCTGAAATCTGTTCTATCAGACTATAAAAATAAGCGGGTAAAGATAAACGACATGCTTCATAAAAGGGAAATAATAAGGGTAAAAAAGGGTCTATATATCCTGGGGGAGCCATATACAAAAAACCATTATTACCGGGAAACACTTTCAAACCTTATATACGGGCCTTCTTATATCTCACTCGAATATGCACTTTCTTTTTATGGGATGATCCCTGAAAGGACCGAAACTGTAACTGCAGTGACAAATAAAAGAAATAAGGTTTTTAATACTCCTGTCGGTCGTTTTACTTACCGTTTTATAAGGCCAGACTTATATGCGGATGGCATTACCATAATAAACCTTGATGAGAAACACAATATAATTATAGCTTCAAGAGAAAAAGCAATAGCGGATGTATTATATTTTAGTCATAAAATTAGTAGTATCACAGAAATGGAAGATTTTCTTTTTCAGGACTTAAGGATAGATGAAAGAGAATTAAACAAATTAAAAAGGAGTGATATCAGATTTCTGGCAAAAAAGTATAGTGGAAACTACTTACTTTTCAAGGAATACTTTGAAGGGAATTATGGATAGCGCAATAAAAATTATGCTTGGAAGATACAGTTTAAAGAGTTCAGATGACTACGAAAATGCACTGAAAGAAATAATACAGGAAATAGCCCTTCTCGGATTGTGGAGGGCCAAATTTTTCGAACAAGCTGCCTTTTATGGAGGAACAGCATTAAGGATACTATATGGGCTTGACCGTTTTTCCGAAGATATTGATTTTTCGCTTCTCTATCCGGATAAATCTTTTACTATAACAGATTATTTTACCGCCCTGAATAATGAGCTGACTTCATTTGGTTTCAATACCGAGATAAGTTATAAAGATAAAAAAACGAGCACGAACATTGAATCAGCATTTATAAAAGCGGGTACTATAAAAAACCTTTTAACAGTAGAAACCCCGGTCCAATATTTAAAAAGAGTTCCTGGTTCTAGGTTACTGAAGATAAAGATCGAAGTAGATATTGACCCTCCACCTGGATTTGAAACCGAAGCCAAATATCTTTTGAACCCCATACCTTTTTCAGTCAATACATATAAAATCCCGTATTTATTTGCCGGGAAAATGCATGCTATTGTATGCAGGAAATGGAAAACAAGGGTAAAGGGCCGTGACTGGTATGATCTTGTATGGTATATACAGAATAATTTCAGCCTGGATCTTACACATCTTGAAAAAAGGATGAAACAGAGCGGCCATTTTCCTCAGAAAGAAACTCTGGATAAAAAAAAGTTTTTAGAAATTTTAATCCGGCAAATAGATAGTATGGATTTTGAAAAAGCAAAGCTGGACATCATTCCTTTCCTTAAGGACCCGGATTCGGTAAGCATATGGGGAAAGAACTTTTTTAAAGAGGTTGTAAAAAGCATCAGGTATAACTAGCTTTCTGTTTAACTTTAAGAGGACTCTTGACTAACTGGGAATATATAAATGTGAAGGGAAAAGGCTGCTTCCGAAAGTAGCGGATGACCCTGGAGAGATGATTATTGATCTTTTCCGCACCCAGCTCTTTTACTAATTAGCAAGACCTTCCAGTAGATTCTCCGTTATCAATATTGTCCAGTCCGGGAAGCCAGCGAAATTTGGCTCTCCATCAACAAAGGAGGCATCCCGTTCCCTAACAACATAGAGTTTTGACACCTTTAAACTACCCCCAGGCTACCTCACCAGGTCTCATTGATTGAATGGCAATTTTATTAAGTACATTATAATTACAATCACAATGGTAATTATAATATATTGTTTTAGTATTAAATAATATTATATAATTTAAAACTGTAAGATTACCAAAAGATAGACAGGAGACATAAGATATGCCTGATGACAAAGGAAACTTATATTTGTTTGAAGCAATCGAGTTAAGAAATGAATATGACCGCCACATAAAGCTTATGGAAAACTTATTAGAAGAAGATGATGATAAAAGTAACAGGTTATTCCGCAATAGGGAAGAAGGTGAAAAAGAGCCTGCCCAGGGATTTGACCGGAAAAAGATCGAGGAGCAACTAAAGAAATTAGGAATCAAAAGAATAAAGCTAAACCAGGCGATACAGGCTGCAAATTTTAAATACAAGATAGATCACAATGGAGACAGGATAAGTATTGCAGAAGCACTGGAAGTAAGGAAAAATCTACTAAATGACATAGAAAGCATATCCAATCGGGTTATTGGTTCTGCATATAAACGCATTATATATAAAGAAAAACGGGATATCATAAAAAACCCCAAACAGCCTTTTGAAAAAGTCTATGATAATTATATTGATACAATAAAAAAGATAAGGACTATTATAACCCGTATCCATATAGCAAATTACAGCAGTATTGTAAACTTTAGGGAAGAATAGTAGAGACAATGGGGCAGGAGCGAAACTGCCGCAAGGCAGGTTAGCCCGAAATCCAATACGTAAATTGGAGGTGGTGATGCTGTTTATCCACCTAAAAGAAGAATGGCATTAGGTCTACAGGAACCTAACCTATTTACCGATTATTATTTAGCGATTTAAGTTTTACAGATTTAAATCTTACAATTTAGTATAGGGCCCCGAGTCTCTACCTAAAAATCAAAAAAGAGATTTTTCAACTATTAAAATAATAATTTGATAGGCACTCTATTGCAAATATTAAAAAGAAAAAATAAGTTTTACAATACCGAAAGGTTTGGGCAACCGGAAATAAGGGTATACCATAGAAAGGGTTATGGGAAGAAATCACCAAGGTATCTCTTAAAATGCGGCTGCTGCAGTGAAAAGCTCGAAATCTATTATGACAAAGAAGGTCTTGAGGTAAATGGAGTAAATGGTTCAATAGAAGACTGGCGGGAGATATTATTGCCATTATTGGAAATTAGTTATTCGTGAGATTAATATATTATTCGCAAAAAGTATCTGGATTATCAAAATGATATTAATAATTTCTATCAGTAATAGTGAGAAATGACTTTCAAGGAACTAATAGCAGAAGCAGAATATGGTGATATCTGGAAAGAACTCCAAAGTCACTATAACTATAAGGGCATTTACTATAAAGCATATCAAGATGTACTTTTAGAATTAGAAAAAATAAATCCAGAGTCCAGTGATCCCCCAATCACTATTGTTGTGGCAAAAATAGAGAACTGGCTTGAACTGGGAGAATACGTCTTCGATGTCTTTGGTATTATGGGAGGAGATAAAAATCATTATGCTTTAGAGTGGTCTCTCTGGGATGAATGGCTGGGCTTCTATGTTTTAGACAAGTCTGTACAGATGTATGGGAAATCAGCAGTAGTAGCGCATTCCCTGTATGAGATGACATTTTTTGGATACAATGCCAGTGATGTAGCCAAAAAAATAAGTAAGGGAAAAACCATTCTTGATAGAAGCATAAAGGAAATAGAAGAAGGAAAGGCTAAGCTAATCCCTCATGAAGAATTTATGGCTGAATTGGGAATCAGTGATAAGCATTCTGCTGAAGAGCTGGAAAAAGACCATAAAGAGTGTGAGAAAATATCTGCCAGAAATGAGAAGGTATATAGGATGCTTCTAGGCAAATAAAACAACAGAAGACTGTCGTTTATTAAAACGAATAAAAGAAATATACCTCAAAAGAATGAGTAAATGTCACAACTTGAATTATTAAAAAAAACGGTAAAATCACTGGTCAAAGAAACTGGGCATAAACCTTTACTTGAAAAACTGTTCTCAGATGCAGAGATCGGTGAATAGATATCAGATATCCCGGCCACCCCGGTAATATTAAGAGAGGCAGGCTGGAAATAGAAGCCCATGAGCCAGGGTATCATATTATAAATATAAAAGATGATAGTCTATGGGACCCGGAAGCAAATTCTTATGAATTCTTATGAATTAATGACCCTCCGTGAAGAATTACTTCTCTGGCAGTAGTAGCATTCAGTGCTGTTCCCGCTGCTACATACAATCTATTTTTAGAATGACTTGAAATTGATTCAATAGCTTGAAGAACTCCAGGAGTTGTTTATGATTATCTGCCTACTGTATTGTGGGACTCAATCCTCTGGACTCCCCAATTTTCAGATCTTTGCCAGAGATTTTTACATCTCTGTTATCTGCAGCATCCGGCTTTGAGGGGTATCTTTCCAGGGTGTGCCTGATTACATCGTCAATATTTTCCACAAATTCAAGCTTTAATCCCTTTAGTATGTTACCGGATATCTCATCAAGATCCTTCCTGTTTTTTTCGGGCAGCACAACTTTTTTAAGCCCTGCTCTTTTTGCCGCCAGAAGTTTTTCCTTCAACCCTCCGATTGGCAGAACTCTGCCTCTTAGAGTTATTTCTCCGGTCATACCCACGTCTCTTAATACGGGTATTCCCGTGAATGCTGATACCAGAGATGAAGTTATTGCCACACCTGCTGACGGGCCATCTTTGGGCACTGCTCCTGCAGGAACATGTATATGTATATCGGATTTGTTGAATAATTCATCGTCTATTCCAAAAGCTTTTGCCTTTGAATGTATATAACTTATTGCGGCTTTTGCTGATTCCTGCATTACATCGCCAAGTTTTCCAGTGAGTATTAGTTCACCACTTCCTTTATAATAAGTGGATTCAATGAGTAATATGTCCCCACCTACTGGAGTATAAGCAAGACCGGTGGCAACTCCTACTCTGTTTTTATCTTCGATTTCACTTGGCAGGATTTTTGAAACACCAAGATAATTTCTTACTCTTTCAGCAGTTATGTTTCTGGAATACTCTTTTCCTTCCACTATTTCTCTGGCAATTTTTTTACAAATATTTGCTATTTCACGCTCCAGATTCCTAACGCCAGCTTCCCTGGTATATTCCTCAATTATCAGGGAGATAGCGTCGCCAGCAAATTTGACATTATATTTTTCTATACCCTGTTCTTTTAATTGTTTGGGGATCAGGAATTTTTCGGCTATGTGAATCTTTTCCTCCGAACTATAACCTGGTATTTCAATAACCTCCATTCTATCTCTCAGTGCAGGATGTATGGTATCAAGTATATTAGCTGTTGTTATAAACATTACATTTGAAAGATCGAATGGTACTTCAAGATAATGATCCCTGAATGAGTTATTTTGTTCGGGATCGAGAACTTCGAGCAATGCGGATGAAGGATCACCTCTATAGTCTATACCTATCTTGTCGACTTCATCCAGCATAAATACTGGATTATTTGTCCCTACCTGTGTAAGCCCCTGTATAATTCTACCTGGAAGTGCTCCTACATATGTTCTTCGGTGTCCTCTGATTTCAGCTTCATCTCTTATTCCACCGATGGACATTCTTATAAATTTTCTTCCCAGAGATTTGGCTATAGATTGTCCAAGGGAGGTTTTACCAACGCCCGGAGGACCAACAAAGCAAAGTATTGGACCTTTGGTTGTTTTACCCTTTAATTTTCTGACAGCCAGGTAATCCAGAATATGGGTTTTAACTTTTTCCAGATTGTAATGGTCTCCGTCCAGTATCTTTTTTGCCTTTTTTAAATCCAGAATATCCCTGGTTTTTTCGGACCATGGAACGTCCAGCATCGTTTCTACATAAGTTCTTACATAAGAATGCTCGGGAGACATACTAGGGATGCTTTCGAGCCTTTCTATTTCTTTTAGTACCTTATCATTAGCCTCCTTGGGCAGTTTTTTCTTTTGTAATTTTTTCTCCAATTCTTTGGTTAGAGCAATAGACTCATCAGACTCACCCAGCTCATTCTTAATTGCTTTAAGCTGCTGGCGCAGATAATATTCTCTCTGGGTTTTTCCTACTTCCTGTTGAACCTTATCTCTTATTTGAGATTGAACCTCGAATCTCCTGAGCTCTTCACCCAGATATTCTGTTAATTTTCTCAGTCTTATTTTTAGATTACTTTCTTCCAGAATTTTCTGTTTTTCCTTGGTGCTTGAAAGAAGATATGAAGCAAATAAATCAGTTTGAACTTCAGGTTTGGTAATATTGGTTGCCGCCACTACAAATGCTGTTGGCAGAGGGATACCCAGCTGAATAAACTTTTCTACTTGCATTCTAATAGTTGTATTGAGATTTTCTGTTTCTTCGTCTTCAGTTAAAGGTATTTCCTCAAGTACTTCTGTTGCTACTCTGAAGTAAGGTTCAGTTTGGGTAAAATATTTTATTTTTACCCTGGAAATTCCTTCGACAACACACTTGATTTCATTCTCCGATATATCAGATACCTGTTTTATGGCACATGCAGTTCCTACTTCATATAGATCATCTTTTTCTACCTGCTCTTTATTTTCTTCTTTCTGTGCTACCACTACTATAATTTTGTGCTCCCTGGATGCGCTTTTGACAGCTTCCAGAGATTTTCTTCTGCCTACAACCAGTGGTGTAGCCAGGAATGGAAACACAACACTATTTTTTATTGAAAGAAGAGGCAGCTCTTCTGGTATGTTTATCCTATCCGTATCTCTATTAAGTTTTTTTTCTTCTGCTATCATGTTTTCAACTCCTATTTTTTAATTCTCTATGTATATTCTACACCAATAAAAAAGTTTTTTTTATCTTATTGCCGATTCTACTGGTGTTCCTGGAACGGCTTTTTACAAAATAATTTTTTGTCCTTTAATTATAACAAAAATTTTCCAGAAATACCAAAATAATTTTCAGCATTTAGTAAAATTAAATTTCACTTAAAGTGAAATATATTTTGTATATATACACCCATTTTTATATAAAGTCAAGATTTTATTTATAAGGATATGAAATATGGGAAGACTTGCTGCAACTGAAAAGAAATCTGTCTGAGTATAGAATTCACGACAGTATCCTGAAAATACTTGAAAGGGAAATAAAAAAAGAAAGAGGGTGGAGAAAATAAGAATTAGTAACCTAATTTCCTTAGTTTTTTTTCGTCAAGCCCAAAGTAATGGCCCAATTCATGCAGAACGACTCTCCTGATATTCTTTTCCAGCTCTTCATCATTGCGGCTTATTTCTTCCAGTGATTTTTTATAAATAGTTATTTTATCAGGCAATATATTTATTCTACCTGCCTTTAGGGTGTTGGGGACTCCTTCATAGAGACCAAGTGTGTATTTTGTGCGAATATCTTTCTTGTCTTTTAGATCTGGGCTTATGTCTTCCTCTTCTATTACAATGCCCAGATTTTTTATTTTTTCCTTGAATTTATCCGGCAGACTTTTCAGAGTGTCTGATACTATTTCTTCAAACTTATCTTTTTCCATTTTTATTGAAATAAAAAAAATTGTTATTTTTATGCCAGGCAATAAAATATCATAAAATCAACTATATATGAATAACTAAGGAGCGTGATTATACATTTCGATAATTAGATAGAACCTATCAACCAGGGGTGGACTATATTGGCGTTAAATAGATTCAGAAAGCCAACTGAGTTTAAAAAGGTAAAATTTGGAATGAAAAATTGATTAACTATTCTTTTTCAATAGATGTTTAAAAAGCTTTAGATAATTGTATAGATTATCAGTAATAAGGAAGTTATTTCTAACGTGCTCTTTTGCCTTTTTCCCCATTCTCTTTGAAATTTCACGATTTTTTAAAAGGAAAATTATTTTTTCAGCACACTCAGCAACATCATTTACTAAGAATCCATTCTCACCATTAATTATCTGTAAAGGTATTCCTCCTGTATTTCCACCAATGACTGGTTTACCTTTCCATAATCCCTCTGTTACTGTAAGCCCAAATCCTTCTCTTAGTGATTTCTGAATAATAACATCTGAGGCAACCTGAAGAGCATTAATTTCCCTGTCTCCTATACCATCCAAGTTTGATAAGAGAAAGATATCCCGGTCTTTTCTGGCATAGGATTTAGTTTTTTTAAAGTATTTGATTCCCTCAGGATCATCGGTTGCCATTGAACCTGCTATAACTAACAGGACATTAGGAAATTTCTTTTTAACTATTCGATAAGCATCAATTGCACCTATAAGATCTTTCCATGGATCAAATCTTGACACCTGGAGAATTATTGGACGGGATGGAGTCACTCCGTAGTTTTCAAGTATTTTTTTACTTTCATTCAAAGTTAGAGGGTTGTTTTTTTTCGATAAGGGATCTATAGATGGAGTAAAAACAAATACTTTTTTCTTATCAAATCCTTCATGTGCATAATTTTTAAGAGTGAATATATAAGCATCATAAATCTCTATAAATGGTTTAATAAAATTCCAGACGGCTTTATTAGTATTAGTTAAATCAATATGGCATCTCCATATCCATATATCTTTATAAGGTTTTAGATAGTGGTAAATAGCAACTGGCTGGGGGTCATGAACTATAATTAAATCATACTCACCATCGAATTCATCTGCATTCTTTTTATTATATTCAAGGAATATATCTTTCATTTCCTGCGTAAGTTTAATATCCATTCCCTGTAGAGCATTGTGAAAGGCTTTAGTAACATTAAAAAAACGCTCATTTCCCCTAATTGTTCTCCATTCTGCATTAAGGCCGGTATCTCTCATCAGAGGAACCAAAGCTTGTAAAATTTCTGCCACTCCTCCGCCATAAGCAGTAGAACTAATATGGAGAACTTTAATGTCTTTAAAAAGAGATGCTAAATCTCTTATTTTTTTAACCTTTTCTTTGCCAATTATCCCGATATATGAATCAAGAGATTTCTTCTTAATTTTAACTAATGGTAGACTTTTCAATATATTTCCTCCTATGAAAGAACATTTTTTTACTTTACCTTTTACTTATCCTTTTACAGACCCTGCCAGAAGCCCGCGAACAAAGTACCGCTGCAGAGAAAAGAATAAGATTAAAGGTAGCAACATTGATACAAATGCAGCAGCAGTAAGTAAATGCCAATTCTGACCCATTGAGTTTACCAGACTGCTTAGTCTTAGTGTTAGGGGTGATACTTGTTCAGTTCCTCCCAGGTATATTAATGCAACAAGAAGATCATTCCACACCCATAAAAATTGGTAAATTGCAAGTGAAGCTAGCGCAGGGATAGACAAACGCAGTACTATGCGAAAGAAGACAGCATGATGTGATGCTCCATCCAGGAAAGCTGCCTCAAAAATATCTCTGGGAATGGCACCAAAGAAATTACGCAGTAAGAATATAGAAAGAGGGAGACCATATCCGGTATGAGCAAACCATATTCCGTAAAATGTACCCGCCAGTCCCATTTTATTGTAAATTCTTAGTATAGGGATCAGTGTCATCTGTAGGGGTACAACTAGTAAACCTACTACAATTACAAATATAATTTGTCTTCCTTTAAATTCCATACAGGCAAAAGCGTAAGCTGCAAATGCGGCAATCATTATGGTAAGAATTGTAGAAGGAATGGTTATAATTAAACTGTTAAGAAAGGCACGTCCCATTCCACTGGCAGTAATAACCTGGGTGTAATTATCTATTGTATACTGGCTGAGATCAAATGGGGTCTTAAAAACTGTCCACCAGCCTGAGTATAAAACATCATTCCTGGTTCTGAATGAACTTACCAGAAGGCCCAATGTGGGCATAAGCCATACAAAACCTATGAGAATAATAGCGAAATGCAGCAGGGTTCGCGAAAATATTCTTGTTATCCTATTGTTCATCGTGTAGCTTCCTGTTCTCTAAATCGACGGATGTTAATTATCATTACCGGGACAATAACCAATAATAAAATAACAGCAATAGCACTTGAACGTCCAAAGTTATGGAATTGAAACATCTCTTTGTACATTCGATTTGCGATAACTTCGGTATCGAATTGGCCATTGGTCATAACATAAACAATGTCAAAAACCTTAAGTACGTTGATTACCATTGTTGTGGTAACCACGGCAATGGTTGGCATTAATTCCGGTATAATAATATGCCGGAAGACTCTCAATTCATTGGCTCCATCCACACGTGCTGCTTCCAATAACTCCTTTGGGATACCCTTATATGCTGCTGATAAAAAAACCATACAAAAACCTACCCATATCCAGATACCTACAAAAATCAGGGCAAAATTATTTGTTGATTTATTGACCAACCACCCAATTGGTTCAAAATTGGGAAATTTACTTAAAATTGCGTTTAAAAGCCCGATTTGAGGAGTACCTGCAGGTCTATATGCATAAACAAATTTCCAGATAACCCCGGCGCCCACAAAAGATATTGCCATTGGTAGAAAAATTATGGATTTAATAACTGACTCATAATGAACACGATCGAAAATTACGGCAAAAATCAAACCCAGTGAAACCACAAAAAAAGTAAAGATTACTAACCATAAGAGGTTGTTCCTGAATGCGATTAACATGGGTTTTTTTGTGAATGCAAATATATAATTGCTAAGACCTACAAAACTTTCGGAATCTTCATCTAAAAAACTAAGATAGAATGTATTAATGATAGGGTAAACCAGGAAAAATCCAAGCACCAGTAGTGCTGGTGTTATGTATATCCAGGGCCATATATTTGCCTTTTTCATAACTGTTTTTCCTCTAAGCAATATTTTTTTACCTCCGGGTGGTTAAGTTAAGGGCAATCCATATGAAGATGGACTGCCCTTTCCAGCATGGCTCAGAATATTAATAATTATTTATAGGCGTCAACAGCACTTTCCTCAATTTCTCCAAGAACGGTATCAAGATCTGTACCACCTACATAATCCAGCGTGCCTGTCCAGAAGGATCCGGAACCAACAGCCGCAGGCATAAGATCAGAACCATCAAAACGGAAGACTTCGGCATTGACTACCATTTCAGCCATCTTTCTTGTGAGGTCATCAGGATAAACATCAAGACTAACCTCCTTACTGGGTGAAATAAATCCGCCATCAGCAGCCCAGGTTTCCTGGGGTTGGGCTGTGGCTAGATATTTCATCAAAGCTTCTGCCTCTGGTGTATCATTGAACATAACTATTAAATCGGCTCCACCCAGAACCGGTACTCCATATGCCGAGTCAATAGATGGGAAGGGGAAGAAATCATAATCTATACCAGCTTCAAGCCCTTCTGGGAAAAAGCCGGTTATAAAGCTAGCCTGACGGTGCATATAAGCCCCTGGAGGATCGGTGAATAATGGAGCAGGAGCATCTCCGAAGTAGGTAGTGAGTGTTCCTGTAGAACCACCATACTGGTAGTCTTCATTACGAACTATCTCACCAAATACTTCCCAGGCATTTTTGACTGCTTCGTCAGTCCAGGGTATTTCATGGTTAACCCACTGATCATAAACATCAGGCCCGGCAGTTCGGAGCATTATATCCTCAATCCAGTCAGTAGCAGGCCACCCACTTGCAGCTTCACTTTCAAGACCTATGGTCCAGGGGGTACTTCCATCAGCAACGATCTGATCGGATAATGCTATTGCCTCATCCCATGTTGCGGGAATCTCATATCCACCTTCGGCAAAAGCCGGTGGGCTATACCAGACAAGGCTCTTATTTGATACCTTGTAGAAGATACCATATAAGGTACCGTTATAACTGGCCAGATCCAACCATGCCTGTGCATAATTTGTCCCCAGTTCATCCATATCCATGAATTGGCTGACATCAACAAGTTCACCAGCCTCGGCAAATTCATACATTTGCCCTGGATTTGGCAGTATTGCCACATCCGGAGGATTTCCGGCTTCTACTCTGGTAGTGAGAATAGCAGCTAAATCTCGGGTAGCTTCAAATGTCATGCCGATACCCGTTTCTTCTGTAAAAGGGAAGACTGCTCCCTGAAAACTTTCAAGCTCACTACCTGTCCATACACCGATAACTGTTACCGCTCCACCAGTTGCAGCTGCTTCTTCAGCAGGAGCTTCCTCTTCTGCTGGTGCCTCTTCAGTTACTTCTTCTTCGGCTGCCGTTTCTTCTGCTGCTTCCTCTTTACAACCTGTGAATGAAAAAGCTGCAATCATTGATATACTTAACATTAAAATTACTATCCATAATAATGATTTTTTCATTTTAAAATCCTTTCTTTGAAAACTATCGATTGTGGAAAGCATAGATTATTGGCTCTTTAGACCACCTCCCTTTACTTTACTTTTCGCATTATCTCTGGTAAATTTCTTTTGAGATTTGTTTGGGTTACACCTCTAATATAAGATTATATTAGTCATCCTGGACAAATCTCTTTTTTTGACATCCACCACCTCCTAAACATTGATTGTTATTTTAGATTTATATCATGTTACAGCCACAAGATTTTCTTATGACCATGTGAGTTTCTAAAATAATTTTTTTATTTTTGTTTCCATTTTTCTCAATAATGTCTATAAGGAGACTGGCTACATTTTTTCCAATATCAAAAGCGGGTAAATTAACTGTGGTTAGAGGAGGATCCACATATTTAGACAGGTTTACATTGTCAAATCCTACAAGTGCTATATCTTGAGGTATCTTCATACCCCCTTTTTTTATAGCATCCATAGCTCCAAAAGCTACAACATCAGAGGCTACAAAAACGGCAGTTGGTAATTTTTTTAGGGATAGTAGTTTCTGCATAACTTCAAAACCGCTTTGTGGTGTGAAATTTCCTATACCTACGAGTTCTTTATTGTAATCTATGGAATTTTCATGTAATGCTTTCTTGTATCCTGATAAACGAAATCTACTTGCAGTGTAATTAAGAGGAGCGTTAGTAATCATTGCAATTTTTTTGTGGCCATGAGAAATTAAATGAGATACTATTTCCTTTGCTGTCTTTACATTATCTATGTCAGAACAGCTAAAATTATTTCCGCTTATTTGTCCCATTAATACAATTGGGAAATCTTCGTCCTTCAATCTAATAAGCTCTTTGTCGTCTGATCTGGGGCCTGAGAGAATTACTCCATCTATTCGTTTTTCTCTTACTAGTTGGTAGTATGTACCTTTTCTTTCGGAATCTTCAATATATTGAAGGAGAACCTTGTAATCTTTTTTTCGTGCAATTGTACTTACACCTAAGATGACCTGTGGAATAAGTGCATCAGAAAATACACTTCCTAATTTTTGACACAAAACAAGACCTATTGTTCTTGTTTCTTTTTTAACAAGACTTGTGGCTATTGCGTGTGGATAGTAATCTAGCTTTTTAGCTATATTTAGAACTTTTTTGCGTGTAGCCTCAGATATTTTTACATCAGTTCGATTATTCAGGACAAACGAAACTGTTGTCCTGGAGACTTTGGCTAATTTGGCTATATCTTTCATTCCAGTATATTTTTTCATTTAAGAAGTGAAAATGAGTTATTAACACGATTTAATTACTAACACGATTTAATTATAAAATAAAAAATTTTTTTGTCAATACTTTAATTTTGTAGCTTAGAGAACAAAAATTAAATTAGTGCATTGTATCATGTATTATTTTTAAAAAAATCATTGATAGGTTTGAAATTTGACGCTACCTTTTGAAGGAAAAAATTGTTATATTAGTATCAAGTAATAAGTATTATAAAAACAAATTATATGCGAACAGCTAAGGAGTGTAGTTATACATGTCCATAATTAGGCAGGACCTATCAACCAGGGAATGGACCATATTTGCGTTAAATAGGTCCAGAAGGCCGACTGAATTTAAAAAGGTGAAAGAGAGAAAAATCTTAAAAGAATATGAAAAGAATTGTCCCTTTTGCGAGGGAAATGAACATATGACACCAGAAGAGGTTTTGTCTATTAAAATTGGAAGAAAATGGTTGGTTAGGATAGTTCCCAATAAATTTCCTGCTCTGGAGCCAAAAGAAGTTTACAGGCACAACATCAGCCGGCATAAAATCGGGCCTTATCTCAGCACCGATGGATTGGGGAGCAATGAGGTCATTATTGAATCTCCGAAGCATAATGATAGTTTATACAACATGGAACTGCATCACGTTGAATATGTAATAAATGCATATAAAAAAAGATTTACTGAATTAAGTCTTAATAAGGATCAGCAGCTTGTAGTTATTTTCAGAAATCATGGTTATGGTGCAGGTACTTCATTGAATCATCCACATTCACAGCTTATTACTGTACCGTTTGTTCCCGGTTTGGTCAGGAGTAAGTTATATGAATCAGAAAGGTATTTTGATGATATAGGAAAATGTGTTTTTTGTGTTGTGAAGGATTATGAGATAAAAGTCAAAAAAAGAATTATCTGTGAAAATAGGGATTTTATCGCCTTTGCACCCTATGCTTCTGCGGTTCCATACAATATTATGATTCTGCCAAAAGAGCACCAGGCTTGTTTTGCTGAAATTTCCGGGAATAGTATTAAGCATCTTGCGTCAATTTTAAGAACTGTGCTCAGGAAGTTATATTATTTACTGGGAGATCCGGATTATAATTATGTAATAGATAGCGCTCCCTTTGATCTGACAGGAAGCAGATATTATCACTGGCATATTGAAATACTTCCAAGGCTAGGTAACAGGGGTGGATTTGAGATAGGATCCGGGATTAATATAAACACTATTTTGCCTGAGAGGTGTGCCAAATTGCTGAGAGAAAATAGTGCTCGAGGTATAACTTGTGAAAAGGTTTAAAATAGATATGGCAAGCTTATTAAGTTTTATTGAAATGTAGTGCTAAGTAAATTCTCTTACAGAGAAAGATAAATAAATTTCTGATTGCCCGGGATCTTTTACCATCTCACAGGAGAGCTAATACCCATTCGTCTACTTAACAATAGAAGAAGTATCCTGAATATTCTTTTTATCCCCTCGCCTTTGTTAAAAAACCTTTTTCTCATCTTAACCTTTAAATTTCCTTTATTTTTCCTGTTATTCTTCCTGAATTAGGGTCAAATTAAAGGTTATGAAATTATTACGTTTTTGTTGTGAGACCTGATAATATCTGGAATAATACCATTATAGTATTAAATTATTATTTTGTTCGTTAATTATAACATATTAGTATTAAAATTATAAAGAATTTTTTTATTTTGTTAAAAAATTTATTTTTCTATTTTTTCCGGTGTTTAGCTTTTATTGTCTTGAATAATACTGTGGTAAATTATTGACAATAATTGCTAATAGCCCTTATGATATCGCTCTGAAATGAATCCCTGCCAGGGAGAAACCGATTGCATAAGGGAAGAGAGAAGGTCTCCTGAAAAGACTCCATAAAATCAGTTTCCAGAAATAATGCCTTCCTTTTTGCTTGATGCCAAGAAACCAGATTGAGCCAATTAATGCCCTTATATGGTATGTGCGAATTTTTTTTGTTTTTCTTTTAGCTGGTTTATATTCTTTAAGGAAAGTTTTAATTCTCTCATAATAAATCTTGGGACTATATATAGTGGATATAACTCTTTTATAGCCATTTACAAGCACATTTTTATCCATCTTGGGAATGAAATTCAGAACTGCAGTTTTTGTATTATCGCCTGTCGTTCTTTTGACCAGTCTTTTTGCCTCTTTTAGTCTCTGATATAATCTGGTTTTTGGCAGTGCAGTAAGCAGGCCAACCATGGCAGTGACAATTCCGCTTTTCTGAATGAATTCGATCTGGCGTTGAAAAATCGAAGCTTTATCGCTATCAAAACCTACAATAAACCCCCCCTGAACTTCCATACCGGCATTTTGAATTCTTTTCACTGATTCTATCAGGTTTCTGTTTTTGTTTTGAAATTTGCCGCATTCTTCAAGACTGCCTGCATCAGGTGTTTCGATACCTATGAATACAGTTGTGAAGCCGGCTTCTACCATTAGTTCCATAAGATCTTTATCGTCAGCGATGTTAATTGAGGTCTGGGTATTAAAGGTAAAGGGATGCTTTTTGCTTTTCTGCCATTCTATAATTGCGGGTAAATATTCTTTTTTGAGCATAGCTTTGTTTCCAATGAAATTGTCGTCTACAAAGAATACGCCGGCGCGCCAGCCTCTTTTGTACAGAGCTTCCAGTTCGGCGATTAATTGTTCCTTACTTTTAAACCGGGGAACTCTTCCGTTCAACTGAACCACATCACAGAATTCACAGTTAAAAGGGCAGCCTCTGGAAAGTTGAATACACAGCGAATTATAGTTTTTAATGTTAATAGAATTCCAATCAGGAACAGCGATTTTTCTAATATCGGGGAATCCATTACCGGCATAGATTTTTTTAGTAGTACCATTCTTTAAATCCTCAACAAATTCTGAAAAAGTATCTTCTACTTCTCCCAAAAAGATATGATCTATATCAGTAAATTCTTCCCAGCCAGTGGTAAAAAGAGGTCCTCCGCCAACAATAGGTTTCTTGAATTTTTTAATTTTATTTACTATCCTTCTGACCGATTCTTTTTGTATAATCATTGCACTTATAAAAATGTAGTCTGCCCATTTTATGTGTTCGTCTTTTAGAATATCTGTATTCATATCAACCAGTTTTTTCTCCCAGCTGCCGGGGAGCATGGCTCCGACAGTTAAAAGACCTAGAGGGGGATATGAAGCCTTTTTACCTAATATTTTTAAAACTTTTTTAAAACTCCAGAAAGTTTCCTCGTAATCTGGATAAACAAGTAAAATTTTCATTATAAATCTTCTCTTTTCTTTTTAATTTCTATTATTTCTTATTAAGATTTACGCTATTCTGACAGAATATATAATTAATGTAAAGCAATGCTCGTTTAGAAATTGTTTCTATGTTATAAACGATATTTCTAAATTAAAGTTACAAAATATTTTAAGAGAGGCATTAATTAGATCTCCTTGCCAATAGAGAATCCTTTCCCCAATTTTTTACCGGTTCCGAGGTATTCTCTTTTGGCTGGGTCATAAAAGAATGGTTTTAATTTTTCAATATCTGGAAAACCGGATGAATCAAGAATTGACTCTTCTGCTTTTACGTCCATAATCTCTCCGACAAACTGGGTATGGAGCCCTATTTCAGTTACCTTAAGTAATTTGCATTCCAGCACAAGAGGAAACTCCTTACCATAGGGAGCATCGACAAGTTCGCTTCTTACCGGAGTGATGTTTGTTTTTGCAAATTTATCTTCGTCTCTTCCAGACACGATACCGTAATAATCTGCTTCTTTTACCATATTTTCGGGGAGTATATTTATGGTGAAAGCTTTCCTATGCATTATATTGCCATGAGAATAGGTAGCCTTTCGCAGAGATATGGCTACAGATGGGGGTTTGGAACAGCAAATTCCTCCCCACGCTACATCTGCTAGATTTGGTTTTTCCTGACTGTCATAAGTCCCAATGACCAGAACCGGCGTAGGATAAATTATAGTTTTAGCTCCTAGTGATTTTTTCATAATGTTCCCTTCTGTATTGCTGATTTTCCTGTTTGCCTATAAATTAAAGGATTTCAATAATTTTTAATTTTTCCTTTGAGATATTTCAAGAATATTTTAAGTAAAATGCGGCTACTTTACAATGTTAGAAGTCAGAATAATCAATTAAAGAATAATTTGAACCGAGCCAAAATAAAAAAACAAGAAAGTTCTTGACATTATGTATATTATTGTATATATTTAGTTCATTATTATATACATTTTGTTAATTATTATTGATGAGATAAATTGGAAGGCAAAAATCTAAAACTTAAAAATGACCTCAGGAGATGCCGGTTTGAACATAATGAGATTTCCCAGCAGGAACTGGCAAATGCTGTGGGCGTAACCAGGCTTACCATTCACTCTATAGAGAAGGGTAAGTTTAACCCTTCTGTCCTGCTGGCTTTGAAAATAGCTAATTTTTTTAAAAAACCTGTTGATCAGATATTTTATCTTGAAGAGGATTAGATAAAGGAGCATAAAAAAATGAAACGACTATTAAAAATAAGCAACAATACCACTCTGGTTTTATGTTTAATTTCAATTGCAGGGCTTGTATCCACAAACACATTCTTTTTAATGCTCAGGGATAAGATAATTAATATGGGAGCTGTTGAAAGTTTTATTAATAAGTTTTCAATTCCGGTTGCAGTGGTATATTTTATTTTTGGTTTTTTTCACCTCTCAGCTATGCTTACTTTGGTACTGCAGTTAAATTTTTTTAAAAGGGATAACTTCTTCCGTGCCTTTCTATTTTTTACCGGTATCACTTCTTTACTGATGTTATTTGGAGATTATGCGCTTTTAAGCGATATTTCAAAGGAATATATTTTTGAGCTGCCAAGTGAGTTTAACGTCCTTTTTTTCAGCCAGGCCCTTCATTTTGTTTTCTATATTCTTATGATTGTCCTCCTTATATTAGCCAGAAGGTCAGTATGGAAAGAGGGTGAAGAGACAGTTTTAAAAGATGATTCCATATTTATTAATGCACAATATATCGGGATCCTGAGTGGAATTTCAGGTTTGATCCTGATCACAATTTTTTCTTTATTGTATCTGACGGTATATCCGATACCATCATGGGCCGTAGATGCAGGAGTTATTGTAATAAGCCTGATAGCTGTGATTCCATATATTCTGATAGTTGTTTACTGGCTTGTAATCAAACTCAGGGAAAGGGTAGTTGAGTGGTACGATGAAAAGCAGTTTCAGGATATAACCAGAGCTAGTCTTGTTACTCTGATAGGATCTATAATAATAATGGCTGCAATCTTTGTTATCCAGCATTTTGTGACTGTTTTTAATTTCCTGAATGAAATCTGGTTTCCCTTTTATGTGTTTCTGGTATTACTGTTATTTTCAGCAAGTACATTATATTTCAGTAAGGACTATGGGTTTATTTCCAGCGAAGGTAAAAATATATCACGGAGAAATAAAAACCTGGGAGTGGCAGTTTTAATAGTTGGATACCTGACTTTTGTATTCTGGCTGCTGGGGATTTTGATAGGTGTGGAAATGGGTATAGGCTGGGAGAGTTATATTGTACTGGGTTTCTTTGCGGTACTGCTGGCTGCTTCGGGAGTATTATTCCTGGTTAGTTTAATTTTAAATATCATAGAATCGAAGGAAAGCAGTCATATGTCAAGGGGAATGATACTTACTTTAATAACTCTTCCTCCTGTGATATTTTGTTATCTGGCAATATTAATAAAAGCGCTGACTGAAGGACATTAGTAAAATTTATAGTTTTTCCTGTAGAAACTTTATTTTTCGTTTTAATGATTCATTTAATCCTTCGGCGATCCTGTAATCCTTTAATATTTCGGCAGACCGTCATACGGTGAAGCTTTACGAAGTGTCCGATTAAATCTAAAATATGGGTATCAGATAAAATGAACATCAAACAGGAAAGTAAAAATTCATTTAAAGAACAGGTTATCTACCATAAAAAATCTTTGCGCCACTCATTTAAGTATGCAGTAAAGGGCATTGCAAGAGTCTTCCGTACTGAGAGAAGTTTCAGGATACAGCTGTTACTGGCAGCCCTGGCTGTCGTTGCAGGTTTTTTATTCCATATTTCCCGTACCGAATGGATATTTATTTTGTTAGTCAGCTTTTTGGTACTTTCCCTTGAGATGATAAATACGGCTTTTGAACTGATAATAGATCTGGTAACAGAAGAATATAAAATAATTGCGGAACATATCAAAGATATTGCTGCCGGTGCAGTTCTGGTTGCCTCCGTGATTGCATTCATCATCGGGCTGATAATATTTATACCATACTTTGTAGCACTGCTGCAGTGAATGACTGGAAACTACTTTGAAAATAAAAGTTTTAAAAAAACTTTTGCAGGCCCTATTGATAATCCTGAACAAACGCTCATAATTTATAATTTGTTTCGGAAAATATTTATCTCCTTAAAAATCACCTCCGTAATGAACTAAAAAGGTTTTATAAATATAAGAAACCAGATCAAACGTGTCTTTAGGTTTTGATTTATTGCATAAGTATATATAATTTAAAATGTATAGTGAAATATATGATTATTTATATATAATATAGCAGTAATTATTAAGTGTTAACAAGGTAGGAGAAGATATGACCTCGCAGGGGGAAAACATGACCGGATCAAAGCATTACGATATCGCAGTTATACCTGGAGACGGCACGGGGCCCGAGGTAGTCAGAGAGGGCAAAAAGGTCCTTGGGGCTGCAGGTAAGAAATATAAACTGGATTTCAAGTTTACTGAATTTGACTTCGGAGGAGACAGGTATTTGGAAACAGGGGAGACACTTCCGGATTCAGCTGTTGATGAACTAAAGAAATTCAAGGCAATATATCTTGGGGCCATTGGGCACCCGGATGTACCGCCTGGAATTTTGGAGGTTGGCGTTTTATTGAAGTTAAGGTTTTCTCTGGATCAGTATATAAATTTAAGACCGGTAAAGCTTTATCCCGGTGTTGATTGTCCCTTAAAGGATAAAAAGCCGGAAGATATAGACTTTGTGGTAGTAAGGGAAAATACTGGCGGACTTTATACCGGCCACGGCGGGATAACCAGGAAAGGTACTCCTAATGAAATCGCAACTCAGGTAATGGTCTATGACAGGCAGATGGTTGACCGCTGTCTGAAGTATGCTTTTAACCTGGCGAGAGCCAGAAAAGACGATGGGAAGCCTGGAAAGCTTACTCTTGTAAATAAAACAAACGTACTAACCTATGTAGGTGATCTGTGGTACAGGGCATTTATAGAAATGGCTGAAAGTTTCCCTGACATTGAGACTGATTATAATCATATAGATGCCGCCTGCATGTGGACAGTAAAAAATCCGGAATGGTATGATGTTATGGTTACACCCAATATGTTTGGAGATATAATTACAGATCTGGGAGCAATGATCCAGGGCGGTATGGGGATCGCAGCAGGAGGAAATATAAACCCTTTTGGAACTTCTATGTTTGAACCTATAGGAGGTTCTGCTCCTAAATATACAGGGAAGAATATAATAAATCCCCTGGCTGCTATTGAAGCGGGAAGAATGATGCTAAATCATCTTGGAGAAAAGGAAGCGGCAAAGTCCATAGAAGATGCTGTAGCATATACCTGTACTAGAATAAAGAGTCTTAGTGCAGGAAAAATGGGCTACAGCACTACAGAAGTAGGGGACATGGTGGCTGATCATATTAGCGGCAGTTAAGAACTATTGAATTTTGTTTCAAACTGGGTTCTATGTTTTAGTGTGACCTCTTAAGTCTTTCCATATGTTGTCTAATCTCAAAGTATAATGTCAACAATTCTACTTGATTCAATAATGAGGTATAATATTTCGTAAAATCTTTTTTATTAACATCGGTAAGTGAGGTTAATATGCAAAAGAAAAAACTTTTCATAATCTTTGCGATTGTTACCGCTATTTGCCTGGTGAGTATATCTGCTCAATGTGGCATCCAGAGAGAAGCACCCACTGTTAAATTGGAAGTGTATGATGGGCCTGATTATTCAGAATCTGATGATATGTGTTACTACCGGGTGGAAGCTATAGTTAGCGGTAATCCTGAGCCTGAAGTGGAATTCAAAACTGACGACAATGTAAACCCGCTTGGCTCTGATAAGGTAGAAGTGGGAGTTGATGTTGGTGATTCTTACACTCTTGAAGTTACTGTTACCAATCTAGCTGGTACTGCCACTGCTTCTATTACTCTTTTAGGTGAATGTGGAGAAGAAGTAGCTGAAGAAGAAGCAGCAGCAGAAGAAGAGGCGACCGAAGAAGAAGCGGAGGAAGAAGAGGAGGAAACAGCAGAAGAAGAGGCACCTGCTGAAGAAGAGGAAGGAGAAGCTCCTACAATAGCGCTGGAAATATACGAAGGACCTACACCTGCTGATGGTATATGTTTCTACAGAGTAAAGGCAACAGTTACGGGAAGTCCCAGTCCAACAGTTGAGTGGAGCAAGGATGACAGTGATAGTGCATGGGGAACTAGAAAGGCTCAGGTTAATCTTAATAGCCCTGGTGAAACATATACTCTTACAGCTACGGCTACAAATCCAGAAGGAACTGACACTGCATCGATAACGCTTAGCTGGGGATGCCCCCAACCTGTAACTGAAACAGATGTTCCTGTGGTTTTAACTGAAGGGGGATATATAGTATGGGGTGAAACTGTTAAATACCCTCATGATAGTATTTTTGCCGGTGATTCCAATACAGATAGACTATGCAGGGGATATATGAGCTTTGATATTACTGGGCTTGCTGGAGTTACAATTACGGAAGCTTCTCTATCCATGAGCCCTGAACAGGTATGGGGCGATCCTACTTTTCTGGGATCTCTCTGGATTGATACTGTGGATTGGGGATCGGATCCGCTGGTAATGGCAGATTTTAATATAACACCGTATACAGCTATTCAGTCATTTAATAACTCGACGATCACCTGTACTCACACAAACCTGAAGACCAAGCTGCAGGAAGCTATTAATGATGGAAAATCAAGATTCCGTATTAGAATTAGATATACAACATCGGCAACTGATTCAGATCACCAGTGGGACGGCTGGGATTATTTGATTAACGAAGTAGTTCTGCATGTTGCTTATACATCATAAAAAGTCAGAATATGTATGATTTTGAAATATAGAATGAGCGAAGATTTTCCTTCGCTCATTCTATATGTGTTTTTGGAATGAAATCTTTTTACCTATTGATCTTACTCACAAAATACCTTGATTGTCTCCTTACCTTCCACATTTACGCTGAGATTATCAAGCTGTGAGATAAGACCATCTAGGTCCTCTGGTTTAATCCTGGTAAAATCTGCATCAATGCCTTTTTCGTGTAAAGCTTCGTTAACTTTGACCTGAGCATCTTTAGGGATAAAAGACGCCAGCTTTAAACCTGCCCTGATCAACTTTAACGGTATCCTGATATTTACTTTATCAGAACTTTCACTTGCAGGTCCTGGTTCAACCATAACTCTTAGATACTTATAATTAGATTCTTTTCCCATATCACCTGAAGTGGTTTTATTTTCTCCTGACAATGCTGATAAGAGTTTTTCGGCCTCCTCCGTATTTATTTTTCCTTCCGCAAGCATTTCTAGAATTCTTTTTCTTTCTTCGTTCATTTTTATCTCCTTACTTTACCTTAAATTTAAATAAACAGCGTTATCACCGGATTTTATATCTACCTTTAATCCGGACAAGCATCTGATTAATCTGAAAATTATCAGATAGGAATACAGAATAATTTCCCCTTTTCCTGTCGGTCAGAGTAGAAGCGCTGCCAGCAATATTAGAGGTGCAAGTGATGCAAAAAGCGGCAGAATAATTGGCCAGATTAAGAAAAGAGGCAGCCACAGGTTAACACCTTTATGGTTTTTCTTCCTGATACGGATTCTCAGCAATAGCGGGATCATTTGTCACCTCCCAGTTTTTTCACTGCTTCATCTACAGATATCTCTCCTCTTTCAAGTTGGTTAATTACCTCATTACTGGAAGCAGGGGGATTGATCTCCACAAATTCAAGCATCTCTGCAATTCTGTTAAGTCTATTTTTTACCGTGGGGTAACTGATTCCAAAAAGTTCTTCCATATCTTTTATGGAACCGTAGCACCTTATGAAAGCAGTTATAAAAATCTGATCTTCCAGGGTAAGCTGGGCAAGAGGAGGGAGCTCAAAACTACCTTCGATAGCAATTCCATTACTTTTAAGTCTTACTCGTTCTACCTCGACCGCTGTACCCCTGGTTAACTCTGTGAGTTCTTTCCAATCGTGAGCCATTTTATCACCCTTAATATAATAAATTAAATTTCTTAATAAATATAGCTTAAAATATTAATAATGTCAAGTTAAATATTAATTTTTATAATATTTTTAAACATATATCTTAAAATAATTAATTTGTACCCACAGTCTAAAATAGTTAAATGAAATCTGTAATTTAAAAATACAGTTTTTTATTATCAAAGTTAATTAATTGTAGTGTATAAATTCTTTAATAGTTAGATTAATGTATATAAGTATTATCAGTTGTATTTACATAATTATATAATATTGTTACTATTATCAAACATTTTAATCAATTTAAATAAGGTGGCTACTATGAATAAAGTTATCCCTGGAAATGGAAAAATACTGGTTGTTTTCTTAATTATTACGTTACTGGCTTCTATAGTATTTTTAAGTGGATTTACATACCCTGATAATTCAATAAACACAGGCATTACAGTGTATAATAGCGAAAATTCTGAGGAGCAGGGAGAAGAAAATGAATTTGAGGAAGAGGAAAATCAAGATGGAGTAGAAAAATGGATTTGTGGGGTATGTGGATATGTTTATGATCCAGCGGTTGGAGATCCTGAAAATGGAGTTGTTGAGGGAACAATATTTGAAGATTTACCTGATGATTGGATTTGTCCTGTTTGTGGCTCTTCTAAGCTTGAATTTGAAATTGAAGATGAGGGGCAATTAGAGGAATCAGAGGGTTGGCTTGCCCATCTTGAGCATGTTCTTGAAATGAGGTCTAAACATATTGTGGTTTTACAGAGAGTAATTGAGAAAATGATTTCTAAGGATCCTACGCATCCTTCAATACTGTCACTCCAACATGCTTTACAGTCAAGTTCCAAATCAATACAAAGAGCGCAGGAAGCAATTGATTGCTATAAGGAGTATTTAGATAATACTGATGATGACGCTAGTTTAGAAGGTCAAAGTTTTGGAACTATGGAAAATACTGAAACACAAAAAACGCAGGACGATAAATCAAGAGGAAATAATGGCAATGGAAAGGGTAAAAATGGAGAGAATAATGGAAAAGGTAAGAATAAATAAAGATTATATATTATAAAGTCCTCTTCCCATAAATGATTTTTGTTGACATCTGCAGGATAGACATAAGAAAAGCCATTTCTTTTTACTTCTTTTATAGATTCAGTGAGTGGAGTTTTTTATTTCTGTACTATTATGCATAAAAAGTTATCCACATATCTCCTGTTCCTGGGTGAGATTCTACCATTATCCCGATTCCAGTTCTTATTATTTTTCCAGACTTGGTCTTACTTCTTATTCTTTTCATGACCTATTGAATATTGTACAGGATTATTGTGCAATAAAGGAGATAATTCTGATAAAAAAAGCTGCAGTATACATAGTTTTTTGGTAAAACCTAATGTTTTGAACTTAGGATTGGATACTTATAAGTAAAATGTTGACTTTCAGACTATTGGAGTATTCTTCTTGGTGTAGATATAAAGTATAATGTTAAACATGCTTTGTAAATTTTTATGTGGATGGTAAGTATAAAATTGTGAAGTAATTCCATTAAACACTTTAATATTAAGGATGTATTTAAAAATTAAAAATAGGATATATCAAATCATCGAGAAGGCTGAAGAAGGTGATAAACTAAGTAGAGCTTTTGATATCTTCATAATCACTCTTATATTACTAAATGTCCTTGCAATAATTTTGAATTCTATACAGGCCTTATCTCTAAAATACTCTATTGTTTTTAAGATATTTGAAATCCTTTCTGTGTCAATTTTTACAATTGAATATATTTTAAGAATATGGACTTGTAATGTTGATGAAAAATATAAAGGTTTATTGAAAGGTCGGATAAAATATGTAATCACTCCATTGGCTTTAATAGATTTATTAGCTATACTACCTTTCTATGTTCCAATGATTATTCCGATTGATCTAAGATTTTTAAGGGTTATAAGATTGGTAAGAATTTTTAGGCTTTTAAAATTCGGTCGTTATTTTGAAGCTCTACAGATGTTGGGAAGAGTGATTAGGAAAAAGAAAGCGGAACTTTTAGTAACTATTTTTGTGGTAATCTTGCTGATAATAATTTCTTCGAGTTTAATATATGAATTTGAATATGAAGTTCAACCTGAAAGCTTTTCAAATATTCCTCGTGCTATGTGGTGGGCAGTAGTAACACTAACAACAGTTGGTTATGGGGATGTTTATCCCATAACAACATTAGGGAAAATTTTAAGTGCTATTATAGCTTTTTTAGGTATTGGTTTATTCGCTTTGCCAGCGGGAATTATAAGTTCTGGAATGATAAGCGAGATTCAGGAGAAGAATAAAGAGGATACAATTTGTCCTAAATGTGGGCAAGTTATTAAAAGAGATTAATCGCCAGCTGCTGAAAGAGATCTTAAAAAATTAAAGGATTATATAATTGGTAAATTTCAATCATATCAGTTCTCAAAATTATTAACATAAAAACCATCATCTGTAGCTTTTATTATCAACACTGCTCGAGCCAGGACCTTTGCACTGGTAATATCTTCCAATTCCAGGTTTATCTGGAGTTCTTCATTGGTAATACCCTGTCCGGAAGCTATAGGCGACCAATATACTTTTTGTCCAGAATTGAAAAAATCACTACCAAGCTCTGTAACAACTCCACTATCATCCCAGTTTAAAAAACTGCCATACTCAGTAGTCCAGTGATATCTCACATTTTGAATGATACCATCTGCTTCAACTCTGCCTTGTAGTGGTAGACCTGGGACTGAAGACATGGCAGGATTATAGAAATCCAAGTCAGAATCTATGTATAGATTGACTTCGGTGATTTCAGTTTCATTTATTTTTAGATTTTCTTTATTGCTTGTATCCTGATATTTTGAATTACATCCTACAGGAAGAAGAATTGAAATTGATAGAAAAAGAAAAGACAATATTACGATAAGCCATGTTCTTTTTGAAAACTCTATCATAACATTTCTCCAAATCTTTTATTAAGATAGCCAAGCTATAGTATAGCTTAAAGATTATAATAATTTTATATAATAATTCAACTGTATCTTAATTGTAGAAGTAGCCCTTATAAAAAATAATTGGAACTCGTTTTTTAGAATCTCGCCTAATAATGCACAAATGATTGAAGATGGTATAATTTAATAGTAAAAATAACTTTCTTAGCCAAATAATATGATATAAACCATAGAGGTATTTATGAGAAGAAATAAAATATATCTATTCATTGCTATTATATCTTCCCTTACTCTTTTTGCTACAGGATTTTTATGTAATCAATGTAGTGCAGCTGAGGAACCTTCATCTTCTGAAGAAGAAGTTGCAGAAGAGGAAACTGAGGAAGAGGAGTCAGCTAAGGAAGAAGAAGCTGAGGCCGAAGAAGAAGCCGAGGAAGAGGCGGAAGAAGGAGTAGAAGAGGATGCCGAAGAGGAAGCAGAGGAAGAAGAACTACCGGAAGAAGAGTTAACTAAACCTACTATTGATTTAGAAATATATGAAGGACCCATTTTTTCTGAAGCTGATGGAGTATGTTACTATAGGATAAAAGCTGTTGTCACCGGGAATCCCAGCCCCGATGTAGAATTTTCAAAAGACGATTCAGGCGGTGCGTGGGGACCTCTAAAAACTCAAATAAACCTGAATAATCCTACTGATAATTATAATTTAACTGTTACAGCCTCTAATTCTGAAGGAGAAAACAACGATTCTATAGCGCTTAATTGGGGCTGTAATAGAGATCCAGTAATTTCTGAAATAGTGCTTATGGGAAATCATTTTACCGGAGTTGAGTATGAGATCTCTGTATCAGCTTCTGATCCTGACGGTGATGTGCTCTCATATAAGTGGAATGTAAATGGCGGAACTATTGATGATGATGCAAAGGAATCTATAATGTGGACCACTCCATCAGAACCAGGATCTTACACTATTACGGCTACAGTATCAGATGGAAAAGGGGGAGAGGCCAGTGCAAATAGTATTGTTGATGTAACTTTTCTTTATGATCTATTAACGGAAGCATCTAGTGGATATTGGACAACCAGTGCTGGACATATAGATTTTGGTGGTCCTCTGGACGATCACCGTGGTTTTGTCACATACAGAACTAATATAAAATTAGAGGATGGCAATATATATTCAAAAGTTCTTGAAACACATCCTGAATGGGTGGATGGCGGTTGGATAGCCGGGTTATCTACAAGTAATATTACGATACCGGATGGGGCGAAATTCACAGCAAAAGTTGGTTTTATAAATGGTGCAACTGCAACAGACGGTGTTGAATTTTCTATCAGGTTTTTTTATGAGGGAACTTCTCATACTTATGATCCTATCGATGCTGCTTATGATGGAGCTTTAACAGATATAAATTTGGATCTTGGCCTACTTAATGGTAAAACTGGACAGATACAGATCCTTGTTTATGCTGGTTCTTCTTCGGCTCAAGATTGGGCAGTTTGGGTAAATCCAAAAATAACAAATTAAGAAAAAATTTATCAGAACTTTATAAGAATCTAGATTATATAAATAGTTCAATTTATACTTATATATAAATAGTCGTGTGTTTTATAGAGGAATAAAGGAAATTCAAACCTGAATCGTTCGTTCTTTTGCCCATTCTCTTAAGGAGTAGATTTCTTCCTTTTTTAAAATAGACAGTGGTTTTGTAGATTTTACTTGCTCAATAATATGTCCTGTTGAAATTGCTTCATTTTTATTTGAAGCTCTATAAAGAGCGGATATGATAGACTGTTCGATCTCAGCGCCGCTAAAACCACAGGTTTCATCGACAATCTTTTTTAGATTGAAATTTTCTGGTTTCAGGTCGCGTTTTTTAAGGTGTATATTTAAAAGCTGTTTCCTTGATTCAGCATCAGGTAAGTCCACAAAAAATATTTCGTCGAAACGTCCCTTTCTTAAGAATTCAGACGGTAAGCGATAGATATTATTTGCCGTAGCAGCAATAAAACACTCTGTTTCGTGTTCCTGCATCCATGTTAAAAATGTACCTAGAACTCTCTGTGATACACCTCCGTCGATATCACCGCCAGAAGAAGCGAAACCTTTTTCGATTTCATCTATCCACATACAAATAGGGCATAATTTCTCTGCTACCATCAATGCTTTTCTCAAGTTTTTCTCTGTTTCCCCGATATATTTGCTATAAAGTCTGGATAAATCAAGCCTGTATAAAGGCAGGTTAAATTCACGTGCAATGACTTTTACGGCCAGGCTTTTTCCACAACCCTGAACCCCCATTAATAGTAATCCTCTGGGAACCGGGAGGAAAGCAGGCCTGTCAGGAGAGAAGCTGGATTTTCGTTCAGCAAGCCAGCGCTTTAGATTGTTAAAACCAGCGATATTATTTTTATCTTCGGTTAAAGAAAATTCTAAAAGGCCTTCCCGGTCAAATATTTTCTTCTTGTAAGTTTCTATAACAGTTAGACTATTTATATCAAGGGTATTATTCTGCAATAAGCATTGATTAATTACATTATGTATTTGCTGTGTGGATAGCCCTTTTAAGGATCTGATGATTTTATTTAGTTCTTCGCTGCTTAAAGATATCGTAACTTTGATAAACATCCTATTCATTTCTTCGACTGTTTCTTCTATTACTGATTTAATCTCGTCCATAACCGGATAACCGCCTACTAAATGGGCAGAATAGTGTTCTATTTCATTTGGCAGGTAGTACTCTGCGCCAACGATTATAAAAGTATTGCCGGTGCCTTTTATAGTGTTGATAATATCCTTGAAGAGTCTTAATAACAGGGAATCTTTGAGGTATTTTTCAAAATCTATTAAAACAAATAGAGAGGGCTTTAGCGCTATGTCTTTTTCACTCTTGAGAAGGTTTTGTACCGTTCGCAGCATTTTTACAGGTTCTTTTGTCTCGTAATAAGAATTTTCGTTATCACCCCTTATTAGGCCACCTGTAAGAGACCAGTGGTAGAAAATAAGGTCCATCCGTTCCGATATGGCTTTTAACCGCTTAAAAGTATAGACTTCGTCTATTGTTTCAAGGAAGATAACCGGATATTTCGATTTGATTAATAGCTTTAATTCTTTATTTACTGATTGTTTGATGTTTACTCTCCCTGCAAACAAACTTTTACTTATTATTAAGGTATTATACTATCTGTTTCTCGAAAATAGAAAGGAATGTGCAATGTGAAAATGTCGG